>JBFMFR010000032.1:0-81451 GCA_040752025.1 Chloroflexota bacterium
CAGCGTCTTCACAACTTTCGTGTATACTTTATGGCGATCAGTCATGGCTTGTCTCCTCTTTGGCTTTGTTCACCTTGAGGATACCACGTCATGACTGATCTTTTACATCATTTTGTACGGTAGAGAATTCTCTTACTGAAGTCTTAGTAGAGCGCCCCGAGTCGTAGGACTTGAGATGTAGTTTAAGGATGGGTTTGTTCGTCACCGGCTGTAATTTCCGTCAAACGAGCCATATAAGTCTGCAAAGCAGGGAATAAATGCACGTAGACCTCTTCGTAAAGCTGGCTATATAAGCGGTGCTTTTCCAGGTCAGGAGTGAAGGTAACCGGGTCGATATGCACCATGGCCTGAGCGGCTGTCCGGATAGAGGGATGAATCCCGATCGCAGCGGCAGCCAAAATACCCGCCCCAAGTGCGCTTGCTTCGTGCGAGTGGGCGCGATAAACAGGTTTTCCGATGATATCCGCGATGATCTGGCACCAAAGATCACTGCGCGCGCCACCGCCCACTGCGACATAGCGATCGATCGAGCGGCCGAGAGCCTGCTCGACGCCGTGCGTGTGCAAGCGCTGCTCGAAGGCAATCCCTTCCAGGATCGCCCGGTACAGGTGTTGGCGCTGGTGTATGCCCCGCCAACCGATGATCGCGCCGCTTGCGGCCGCGTCCCAATAGGGGTTCAGGGCGCTGTTCCAATAAGGCACCAGGAGCAGACCCTGGGCCCCAGCAGGAACCTTGCGCGCCGCAGCTTCCACCGCATCTTCCATTGCCATGTTCTGCCCGCCGGTCCGCTGGTCGATTTCGGCAAAATTATCCAAGAACCACTGAACCGTATAAGCGCCGCCCAAGAGCACGGTTTCAAAAATATAGGTGTGCGGAATGCCCCCGTACATGGTACGGAAAGCCCAGTCCGTGAGATATTCTGCGGAAAAAGAACCCGACACCACCGAAGTGCCCAGGCTGAGATAACATTCCCCGGGCCGGGTGATATTGGTACCCAGTCCGGCGGATTGCCCATCGCCCAATCCGGCGACTACCGGAATGCCCTCCGGCAGGAGGCAGGCCTTAGCAGCTTCGGCTGTCACCGCGCCCAGGATCGTTCCCGGCGGGAAAGCCTCGGCAAAGTGATCCGGGCTCAAGTGGATGCCAGCCAGCAGCTCTTCGGACCACTGGTTCGTGCGCATATCGAACAGGCCCATCGGGTCGGCGCTGCCCCAACCAGTGTAAGAATTGCCGGTGAGGTGGCGCACCAGGTAACCCTGCACGTCCATGAACTTACAGGCAGCCTTCATTACATAGGGCTCATGCTCTTGCAGCCAGGCGATCTTGCCAACCACCAGGTTGCCAGACAAGGGCTTACCGGTGATATCCCGGAAATTTTCAGCCCCGTATCGCTCAGCCAGGCGGTTGAGGTAAGGCCGAGAACGCTCGTCCATCCATAGAATGGCATTACGCAAGGGATAGCCCTGTTGGTCCACCGTCACAAAAGTCTCGCGTTGGTGCGCGATGCAAATGGCAGCCAGGCGCTCTGGGTTCACCTGCGCCACAGCCTGGCGCAAAGCCTCGCACGTGGACTGCCACCATGCATCGGCCGGCTGCTCGTGCCAGGAAGCGTTTGGGCGGAGCAGCGGCAGGCCGCAGCGGCCCTCGGCGATGAGCTTTCCCTGCCCATCCCATATAATCGCCTTACTGGCGCTGGTACTGCAATCCAGGCCGATGACCAGATCTTGGCTCATCTTGATTATTCCAAACTGAGAGTGAACACAGCCCCAAAGCCACCCTGGCCGAGCAGTTCAACGAACCGGTAACGATTATCAAGTATTTGTCCTGGTGAAAGCGGCATGGCCCCTACCTCTTGAATGTGGCCCGTTTACGACTTTTCTATTTTACACCAATTTGACCACAACCGAATTTCACATGGTAGACTCTGGTTGTGAACAGTGCTGCTGCAATTGCTTTGCCGAATATTGCGCTCATCAAATACTGGGGCAATCGCGACCACAACCTGCGCATCCCCTCCAACGGCTCGATCTCGATGAACCTGGAGGGGTTGTACAGCCGCACGCAGGTGACTTTCACACCAGGGTTGCAAGAAGATTGGTTCAATCTCAACGGGCAGTTGCTGCACGGCCCGGCTCTGGCGCGCGTCAGCGCCTTGCTCGATCGTGTGCGCAAACTGGCCGGGCCGGCGTTGTTCGCCCATGTGGAGAGCTACAACAACTTCCCCACCGGGGCAGGCATTGCTTCTTCGGCCTCCGCTTTTGCTGCCCTCAGCCTGGCTGCCAGCCGCGCGGCCGGATTGGAGCTCGATGAACGCCAGCTCTCACGCCTGGCGCGCACCGCCTCCGGCTCGGCCTGCCGCTCAATTCCCGGCGGCTTCGTGGAATGGCAGGCCGGCCAGGATGACGAAAGTTCCTACGCCTTTTCGATCGCGCCTGCCGGCCATTGGGACCTGACTGACTGCGTGGCGATCGTCAGCCAGGAGCACAAAACTACCGGCTCGGGCGAAGGCCACCAACTGGCGGACAGCAGCCCCTTGCAGCGCGCCCGCCTGGCCGGCGCAGCAGAGCGCCTGGAAGCCTGCCGGCGCGCCATCCTGGAGCGCGACTTCGCCGCCCTGGCAGAGGTGATCGAGCTGGATAGCAACCTGATGCACGCCGTGATGATGACCTCCAGCCCGCGGCTGCTCTACTGGCAGCCTGCTACCCTGGCGATCCTGCACGCTGTGCCCGCCTGGCGTAAGGATGGCCTGCCCGCCGCTTTCACCGTCGACGCCGGCCCGAACGTGCACGTCATCTGCCCCAGCCCTTATACGAAACAGGTTACTGCGCAACTGCTCAACATCCCCGGCGTCCAACGCGTTCTCACCGCCCGCCCTGGAGGCCCCGCCCGTTTGATCACCGCTTTGTGAAACCAAATGCCCTATTTTTTGGGGATTCCGCGTTAGAATCAGCTTAGAAAGCCAGGCGCTGCCCGTCTCCTGCTACCCTATTCGGTTAGGACGGGATATAATCCATAGCGTCAACGCTCTATATACGCGTTGTCTATCCGGTAATCAACCTCACTGACAGGTATCGAACGATTATGCAACTGTTACAATTTATCCTGGGTATCGCTGCTTTGATCTTCCTGCACGAGTTGGGCCATTTCCTGGCGGCGCGCTTCTTCAAAGTAGAAGTCGAAGAATTTGGCATTGGTTTCCCTCCGCGCCTGGTCAAACTTTTTGAGTATAACGGCACCACCTATTCGTTGAACTGGATCCCCCTGGGCGGGTTCGTGCGCATCAAAGGCGAGAACGATCCGGATGTCCCCGGAGGCCTGGCTGCCGCCAGCCCCTGGGTGCGCCTGCCGATCTTGCTCGCAGGCCCACTCACCAACCTGGCAGTTGGCGTCATCCTGGCAACCATGCTGTTCTACACCCTGGGCGATCCAATTCCAGAGATCGTCCTGGTTCGCTATGTCAATGAAGAATCGCCAGCCGCAGCGGCTGGCTTGCAGCCCGGCGACCAGTTCCTGACCGTCAACAGCGAAACGATCAGCGATATGCACCAACTGATCGACCTGATCGATCAAAACCTGGACAAACCGATCCAGGTGAGCGTGCTGCGCGGCCAGGAGGCCCTCACCCTGACACTCACCCCACGCGGCCAACCCCCTGAGGGACAGGGGCCAATGGGTGTTGGGCTGGAAAACCCAACACGCCCGATCAGCTTGCTGTTAGCAGCACAGCGTGGGGCCGATATGACTTACGAGAATATACGCGGCATCCTGCTGCTGCCTCTGCGCGTCTTGCAGGGCCAGGTCAACCCGCAGGAAAGCCGCCTGGTCGGTTATAAAGGCATGTATGACATCTACCAGGAGATCCAAAACCCCCTGTATTTCTTCATGGTCATCTCGATCTCTCTGGGCGTGATGAATTTGCTGCCTATCCCGGCCCTGGACGGCGGGCGGATTCTATTCACCCTGCCTGAGATCGTCATCCGCCGCCGCATCCCTGCTGAATACGAAAACGTGATCCACATGGTGGGCTTCGTATTGCTCTTGCTTCTGCTCTTCTATATCAACCTGCAAGATTTCATCAATCCCATCCAGTTGCCATAAGTACCAAACCGATAGGATATAGGATGACGATGGCTGCGCCTGACCCAAACACAATCCCCTTTCAACAGTTGTTACAGGCCTTGCTGGATATTGACAGGCCCGTCAACCCTCGCTTCTACTACCGCCTGTCAGATCTGGAACCGGACGATCTAGCCCAATTGTCCAGGGTCTGGCCCGATATCCCCTTGTGGCGCAGGCAAGCGATAATGGAGGACATCGAAGAGCTGAGCGCCAATGATATATTGCTCTATTTTGTCGCCCTGGGGCGTTTCGCAGTGCAGGACCCAGACCCCAAAGTGCGCCTGTTGGCTGTGCGCACCTTGTGGGAATATGAAGAGAAGGGCCTGATCCCCATTTTGCTCGATCTCCTGGCCAAGGATCCCGACGCCGAAGTGCGCGCCGCCTGCGCTGGGGCGCTGGGGCCATATGTTTATGCAGGCGAACTGGAAGAAATCCCCAAACCCCTGTTGCACACCATTGAGGACTGCCTGCTGGAGGCCCTGCACAACGACAGTTCCCCCAAGACTCAACATTATGCCCTGGAATCACTCGGCTACTCCAGCCGGGCTGAAGTGATCCCTCTGATTGAAAAAGCTTACGCCTCTTCCGATCGGGAGTGGACTGCCAGCGCCTTATTTGCGATGGGACGCTCAGGCGATGAGCGCTGGCGCCCGCAGGTGCTCGCCATGCTAGAAAGCAAGCACCCCTCGCTGCGCAGCGAAGCGGCCCGCGCCGCTGGCGAACTGGAGATATCCAAAGCAGTCCCCCTACTGATCGAACTGCTGGATGACCCTGACCAAAGCACCCGGCTGGCCAGCATCTGGTCGCTTTCCCAGATCGGCGGCGAGGGTGTGCGCCAGATTTTGGAAGAAATGTACGAACAGGTCGAAGACGAAGACACCATCGAACTGCTCACCGAGGCCCTGGACAACCTGGCCTTTACCGAAGGTCTGCAATTGATGCCCATCTTAGATCTGGTCGAGTATGAAGATGATGATGACATGGATGAGTTGAGCGAGTTGGATGAGTTGGACACCCTTGATGATCTCGATAGCCTCTATGACGATGATGACGAAATTGGAGATGAGGACCTCGATCGTTGAACCAACTGCTGAATCTGTTCCTGGACAACCTGCTGCCGATCTTCCTGGCAGCAGGGGCAGGCTATTTGCTTGCCCGTCTCACCAGCATCACCCCCAGCGCCCTCTCACGCGTCATCTTCTATATCTTCAGCCCTTGCCTGATCTTCTCTTTGCTCACCCACAGCCAATTGAGCAACGACGATATCCTGCACAGCATACTCTTCGCCGTGTGCGCCATTTTGCTGATCGGCGCGTTCACCTGGCTGGCAGGCAAGCTGCTGCGCCTGGACCGGCGCACCCTGGCCGGCGTCCTAATAGCCAGCATGTTCATGAACGCCGGTAACTTTGGCCTGCCCGTTGTGATGTTTGCCTTTGGCGAAACCGCCTTGAGCTACGCCAGCCTGTTTTTCGTAGCCGACGCCATGTTAGCATATTCGCTGGGCGTGATCATCGCTTCTTCCGGCTCTGCCAGTTTAAGGCAGGCCTTGATAAACCTGCTGAAAATCCCCACAATCTATGCCTTAGTGCTGGCCCTGCTCTTTCTGCGCACTGGCTGGCAGATTCCGGTACCGTTGGAGCGCACTACGACTCTCCTGGGGAATGCCTCTGTGCCAGCAATGTTGGTGCTGCTCGGCTTGCAGCTCAGCAAAGCCAATTGGAAGGGTAAAGCATTGCCCATTACCCTGGCCAGTTTCATGCGCCTGGTGGTGGGTCCAGCAATTGTCCTGCTACTATCGCCCATCTTTGGCCTGAGCGGCGCAGCGCGCCAGGCCAATGTCCTGGAAAGCGGCATGCCCACCGCCGTGCTCACCACCGTCCTGGCTACCGAGTACGACGCCGAACCATCCCTGGTCACCGCCATCGTATTTATCAGCACCCTGCTCAGCCCTCTGACGCTCACCCCGCTATTAGCCTACCTGGGAGCCTGAAATGCACACGCTCAGGATACTTCTGTCTTTGGCGCTCATCCTGGCCCTGGCTGCCACCCCGACCCGAGTTCACGCCCAAACGCAGGTCAGCGAAACGTCGGCAACACACATATTCAACGAAAATGTTACTTTCAACGCCATCCTGCAATCCGACATCGCTCCTGAAATGGCGATCATCTTCTTCCATTCTGAACAAGATGCGCACACCAATGTAAACTTAGCCAAAGTCACCCCCCAGGGGGAAGGTGGTTACCTGCTCGAATACATTCATAAGATCTCCGATTACCGCCTGCGCCCCTTCGCCAACATAGAATATCGCTACGAGATCACTTTAGCAGATGGCAACGTCTATAAAAGCCCGGCGTATCTTCATTACTATGATGATAACCGTTTTGAATGGCAATCCCTGGAAGAAGCTCCCTTCCGCGTCCACTGGCTGGCTGGCGATATCTCTTTCGCCCAAAACATCCTGGACACTGCCCAGGAAGGGCTGAAAAACTTGCAAAGCATCCTGCCATTGCCCGCGCCGGCCATCCTGGATATCTATGCTTACGCCGACTCGGGCAGCTTGCAAGCTGCTCTTAGCCCATCTTCCAGTGATTGGGTCGCCGGTCATGCTGACCCCGATCTGGAAGTGATCCTGGTGTCTCTGCCGCCCGGACCAGAGCAGCGCCTGTTGATGGAACAGCGCATCCCCCACGAACTGCTGCACATCGCCCTGTACCAGGCCAACGAGCACGGCTACCGTTATATCCCCACCTGGCTGAGCGAAGGGCTGGCCTCCCTGGTTGAGCTATATCCCAACCCGGATTACCAGATCGTCCTGGAAGATGCTGTACAGCGAGATAGCCTGCTGCCGATTGAGTCTCTGTGCAGCACCTTTCCCCGGGATGCATCCAACGCACTGCTCTCTTATGCCCAATCCGCCTCATTTGTCCAATACCTGCACGCCACCTACGGTAGCACCGGCCTGAATGCTCTGATCAAGGCATACAACAATGGCCTGAGCTGCGACCGCGGCGCTCAGGTGGCCCTGGGCCTGGGATTGAGGCAGCTCGAGCGCCAATGGCAGCGCGATGCGCTCTCCGAAAACGTGCTGGCCAGCGCCTTGCTCAACCTGCTTCCTTGGCTGGTCTTGCTGATCGCCATCCTGCTGGGACCACTGCTGCTCAGCTTACAGCGCCGGCACTCCAGGCCGGCTACTCAGTCCGTTGCCTGATTCACATCCTGGGAGAATCATGATGAGCTCCAATGAACCCGAAACCGCCCGCCTGCACGCCATCGTTGAAGGCCGTGTCCAGGGTGTGGGCTTTCGCTACTTCGTTGAAGAGACGGCTGTCAACCTGGGTTTGCAAGGTTGGGTGCGCAACCGCTGGGAAGGCAGCGTAGAAGTGGTCGCCGAAGGCCCGCGCGCCTCCCTGGAAAAATTATTGGCCGCCTTGCAGCGCGGGCCGCGCGCCGCCTTCGTATCGAACATCGAAAACCGATGGCTGCCTCCCACGGGCGAATTCAGCCGTTTCTATGTGCGCAGCACTGCCTAACCGAAACCCAGCCCGCGCTCTTTCAGAGAAACGAATCGCCCGCCGCCGATAATCAGGTGGTCCAACACTTCGATATCGAGAAGCTTCCCGGCCTGCACGATCGCCCGCGTCAAAGCGACATCATCCGGGCTGGGCGCCGGGTCGCCGCTCGGGTGGTTATGTACCACCAGCACGCCAGCCGCGTTACGCCGGATGGCGGCTTTGAACAGCTCGCCCACCCTTACCTGGGAAGAATTCAGAGAACCACGATATAGGGTTTGAATATCCAACACCCGGTTGCGCGTGTCCAAGAGCATCACACGCAATTCTTCCTGCTCAAGGGCGCTCATCTCGTAACGCACCAGGGCCGCGGCATCCTCTGGGCTGTGCACTGCCGGGCGCTCCTCAGGCGCTTCGACCGCCAGGCGGCGTCCCAGCTCGATGGCGGCTTTGATCTGGGCTGCTTTTGCCGGCCCCACACCGTGCTGGTCACATACTTCATCGTAGTTCGCCCGGTGGAGGCCTGCCAGCCCTCCAAAGGCTTGCAACAACCGCTGCCCAACCTGGACGGCATTTTCGCCTGGCACCCCAGTGCGCAGCAGAATCGCCAGCAGTTCCGCCTGGCTGAGCGCCTGCGGTCCAAGCTTCGCCAGCCGCTCGCGCGGCCGTTCCGCCTGATCCAGGTCTGTGATCCGGTAAGTGGCATTTTGTTCTTTCACGTGACCTCCGCTTTCGGCTAAACCTTGCCAGGCAACCCTGGTAAGTTCAATATACAACAACTCGATCAAACTGGCAAGATTAGCGCCCTTCCATGCTATAATCGCCCCTGACGGAGAGACTTATGCGCTTTGATCCCACCTCTTTGAGCAATTTTTTCCTCATCCTGGCCGCCTGGGGCGGGGCCTTCATCGCCGCACTCTGGCTTAGCCTGGTCATCTGGACTTACCGAGATATCCGCAGCCGGGCGCGCGACCCGCTGGCCCGCATCCTGGCTGTACTGGTCGTGGCTGTGCTATTCCTTCCCGGCATTGTCATCTACCTGATTTTGCGCCCATCCCGCAGTCTCGAAGAAGAATACCAGCATACGCTCGAAGAAGAGGCATTGCTGCAATCGATTGACGAGGGCAACCTGTGCCCAGGTTGCGGGCGGCGCATCCGGGATAACTGGCTGGTCTGCCCGCACTGCCACACCAAGCTCAAAAAAGCCTGCTACACCTGCGGCAAACTGATGAATCTGCCCTGGAACCTGTGCCCCTACTGTGGCAACCCTGAGCCCGGCATGCGCCGCGAGAACCTCACCCTGGATGAGGCCCTGCGCCCGCTGCCAGTTGAAGACAGCACAAGCGAGATCGAAACCGACGAACTGGTGCAAGAATAAATCTCACCTCTCAAAAAAAATAGAGCCCCGGCTCCAGGCCCAACCTGGCGACCAGGGCTCTTTTGTCTTGCGTGAAAGACGCCTTATTACACCGGCGATTAGCGCTTCAGCGCGCCCCAGCCAGCATACTCGGCCGTATCGCCTAGCGCTTCCTCGATGCGCAGCAACTGGTTGTACTTAGCCACGCGGTCCGAGCGCGCCGGGGCGCCGGTCTTGATCTGGCCCATGTTCAACGCCACTACCAGGTCGGCTATCGTTGAGTCTTCTGTCTCACCCGAGCGGTGCGAGGTGACCGCCCGCCAGCCAGCCCGGTGGCAGGTCTCTACTGCTTCGATCGTTTCGGTCAGCGAGCCAATCTGGTTGAGCTTGACCAGCAGTGCATTAGCAGCCTTTTCCTGGATCGCCCGGCGCACGCGCGTCGGGTTGGTCACCAGCAGGTCATCGCCGACGATCTGGATGCGGTCGCCCATCTCCTGAACCATCAGCTTCCAGCTTTCCCAGTCGTCCTGCGCCAGGCCGTCTTCGATCGACACGATCGGATACTGGTCAACCCAGTTCTTCCAGAAACCCACCATCTGTTCGCCGGTCAGCTTACGCCCTTCCTTGCGCAGGTTGTACAGGCCAGTCTCTTCCTCGTATAGCTCCGAAGCTGCCGGGTCCAATGCAATCGCCACCTGCTCGCCGGCCTTGTACCCCGCTTTCTGGATCGCTTCCAGGATTACTTCGACTGCCTCAGAGTTCGCCTTCAAAGCCGGGGCGTAGCCGCCCTCGTCGCCCACCAGGGCCGTATAACCGCGTCCCTTGAGCACTGTTTTCAGAGCGTGGTAAATCTCAGCGCCCCAGCGCAAACCTTCAGCGAAGGACTCTGCGCCCAGAGGCATCACCATAAACTCCTGCGCGTCGGTAGACTGCCAACCCGTGTGGGCGCCACCATTCAAGATATTCAACATTGGAACAGGCAGCACATGGGCATAAACGCCGCCGATGTAGCGGTACAACGGCAGGTCCAGGGCCGCGGCCGCGGCCTTGGCCACTGCCAGGCTGGTGCCCAGGATGGCGTTTGCGCCCAGGTTGGATTTATTCGGCGTGCCGTCCAGTTCGATTAACATCTGGTCGATCGCCTTCTGCTCGATGGCATCCCAACCGATGAGTGCATCAGCGATTTCTTCGTTCACATGGTCTACTGCCTGCAAGACACCTTTGCCCAGATAGCGGCTTTTGTCGCCATCGCGCATTTCCAGCGCCTCGTGCACGCCCGTAGAAGCGCCGGAGGGCACTGCTGCCCGTCCAACGGCGCCGTCCATCAGCGTTACCTCCACCTCTACAGTGGGGTTACCCCGCGAGTCGAGGATCTCCCGTCCAATGATATCTTCGATAATTGTTTCCATTTTTTCACCTCTTCTTTAGTTTATCCCCGAAGGGATTTTAATTTGAGAATGACTGGCATTTTTCATCAAACAGCAAGTATAATCCATTTCCGATAACTCGGACTGTTTTCTTAGCGATAAATCCCCTTATCGTTGGACAGGTTCAATTTTCAGGAGAGAGCGAGTGAATAAGAAAGAAACACTCTCACCCGGCACGCCGGATCCCCGGGATGACAAAGAATATTTTTTTCATATGACAACCACCCGGCGCATTCTTACGGAGACTGTTAGACAGGCCTTCAAACTAATCGTCATTACGCACGCCCAAGGCGTCGAAAACCTGCCAGCCCACGGACCAGTAATTCTGGCCGCCAACCATCTCACTAACTACGATGTCTTCCCACTACAATTCATCTTGCCGCGTCCGATCTTCTACATGGGCAAAGCTGAACTTTTCCGCAATCCGGTATTAGACTGGCTGCTGCGCCAGCTTGGGGGCTTTCCTGTCTATCGCGAGCAGCATGACGAATGGGCCAAACAACACGCCCGGCGCATCTTGCAGCATGGGCTGGTGCTCGGCATGTTCCCTGAGGGGAAACGCACCCACGGAAAAGGCTTGCGCCCAGCCAAAACCGGGATTGCTCGCCTGGCCCAGGAGACCAACAGTCCCATCGTTCCGGTTGCCATCCACGGCCCGCAGCATATGTTTTACCGCTTCCCCCACCGTACGACTGTGGAAATCTCCCTGGCTGCTCCAATCTACCCACAGCCAGGCGAAACACATATCAGCATTACCGAACGGGTGATGTTTACCATTGCTGAAATGCTCCCGGAAGAAATTCGTGGAGCGTACTCCTACCGTCCTACCAATATCTAACTTCCGTTAATGGTGTTGGCTGAGAACTCGGCTGGCTTGCAGGCATCCGAAGCAATCCCTGCCCGCTGGCGGACAGCATCCAGGTAGGCCATGAACAACGGGTGCGGGCGATTGGGCCGGGATAGAAATTCAGGATGGAACTGTGTCGCCAGCATAAAGGGGTGGTCAGCCAGTTCAGCAATCTCCACCAGTCTGCCATCTGGCGACAATCCCGAAAACACCATGCCCCCTCGCAATAACATCTCGCGGTAAGCATTGTTCAATTCAAAACGATGCCGGTGGCGTTCGTTCACCAGGGGCACCTGGTAGGCCTGCGCTGCGCGCGTGCCAGGTTGGAGTTGGCAAGGATATAAGCCGAGTCGCATCGTGCCTCCCATGTCAGCAATCGAACGTTGATCAGGCATCAAATCGATCACCGGGTAGGGAGTAGACCGCTCGAACTCAGAGGAATTTGGCTCATCACTATCCATCAGATATCGCGCAAATTCCACCACCATCAATTGCATGCCCAGGCACAACCCCAGGTATGGCACGCGCTTCTCACGTGCGTAACGGATCGCCTGGATCTTCCCCTCGATCCCTCGGCTGCCAAACCCCCCAGGGACCAGGATGCCGTCTGCCTGGTGAACCTGATCCCAGCCTCGCCCTTTCTCCAGATCGGATGAATGCACCCAGGAGATACTCACTTCTACCCCTAATGCCAGGGCGGCGTGTTCCAAAGCTTCATGCACACTGATATACGCATCGTGTAGCTCGACATACTTTCCCACCAGCGCCACGTTTACGCGCGGCTTGGAAAGGCGCATGTCGGCAACCAGTTGCTCCCACTCGCTCCAATCTGGTGTAGTCCGCTTCTCCAGACCCATGCGCTCGAGCAGATAATCTGCCACGCCCAACCGCTCCAGTGTGAGAAGCACCTCATAACGCACAGGCGCAGTAACCATCGGCACCACGGCGCGCTTTTCCACATCGCAAAATAGAGCAATTTTGTCACACAAATCCTCGGGGACGGGATAATCTGAGCGTGCTACGATAACATCTGGAGAAATGCCAATCGAGCGCAATTCGCGCACGGAGTGCTGCGTCGGTTTAGTTTTCAGCTCGCAAGTCGCGCCGATATAAGGCAACCAGGTGACATGAACATACAGGGTATTTTCTCTACCTGCATCACTGCGCATCTGCCGCAGCGCCTCCAAGAACGGCAGGGACTCAATATCACCCACCGTTCCACCGATTTCCACCAGGACGATTTCTGCCCCCATGGTTTTCCCCACCAGGGCAATTCGCCGCTTGATTTCATTCGTAATGTGCGGGATCACCTGAATCGTGCCCCCCAGATAGTCACCGTGGCGCTCCTTGCTGATTACCTCTGCATAGACCTGACCAGTCGTCACATTGCACACCCGCCCCAGGCTCATATCAATAAATCGCTCGTAATGTCCCAGGTCCAGATCGGTCTCCGCCCCGTCATCTAGCACAAAAACTTCTCCATGTTGATAAGGACTCATTGTGCCAGGATCCACGTTGATATAGGGGTCTAATTTTTGCACCGCCACTTTGAAACCCCTGGCCTTCAAAAGACGGCCAATCGCCGCGGCTGTGACCCCCTTGCCCACGGAACTGACTACACCACCTGTGAAAAAGATATATTTCGTCATCCTGCCATCCTCATCATTAAAAAAGAAGTGGGGAGGGCCGTTGACCGGCGACCTCCCCACCAGTTTATGCTGCCGAGAATTCCATTAGCCGACCACCCTTTCCAGGTGTTCGGCGGCGCGACGCATCTCAAGGAAGACCAGGCCCAGCTTGGCACTCTCACGCGCCAACGCAGTCAGAACGGCTTCCTGGCCTACCGCGGTCAAAAGCACGTAGCCGCCGTTGCCACGAATATACACCTGCTCCAGACTACCACGCCCCAACTCACTGGCAATCCGTTCTCCCAGGCTGAGCATCGCCGCCGACATCGCCGAAACACGGTCTTCTTCCACATCGGCGGGTAAAGCCGAGGCCATAATCAAACCATCTACCGAAACCACCGCCGAAGCTTCAATATCCGGCGACGCAGCCTGCATTTCGCGTAACCGAGCTACCATCAAATCTGTGCGTGAGCGCGTCATGGCATCTCCCTCGCTTTCTCCAAGGATCGTCTATGCTAATAAGTCTACCATATTTACCGACCTTTGAGAATTCCAAATCGCAAATCTGTATTCAGTGTCTCAGCCGCGATTGACCCTTGCGCCGCTCCGTGTTAAACTAAATGTTTGCCATGCAACGCCTCATGATTCTCACCTTCTGGTTCTTGCATCTCCTGACCGGCCACTCCAATGGCTTGCAGCAGAGCGCGCCTGCGGCTGAAATCCAATCCCCGCTGCCGGGACAGGCAATACAAGGCAACCAGATCATCCTCGGCAACTCAGACGTGCCTGGTTTCCAATCTGCCGAATTATCCTTCACCTATTTCGACAATCCAACGAACACCTGGTTCATCCTGGCGCAAAGCGACCAACCGGTTGCCAATAACGCCCTGGCGCAGTGGGATACCACGCTGATCAGTGATGGAATTTACACACTCCGCCTGGTGATCACCCTCGCTAGCGGTTCCCAACAAGTTGTCACTGTCCCAGGAATACGCGTGCGCAACTATACCCCGATCGAAACGGATACCCCTACGCCGATTCTACCCAGTGCCACACCTGTGCCTGGCAGTACATCTCCTCCCACGCAGCCCCCAGCAACCAGCACACCCGCCTCAGCCTCCTTCACCGCCACGCCCTTGCCAGTCAACCCGGCCCACCTCGAAACTCGGGATGTGCTCGCCAGCGTGGTGCAAGGCGCTTTGGGGATCCTGGGAGTGTTCATCATAATCGGTTTGTATGGCGCTTTACGCGCCCTGCTGCACCGTTCGTAGACTATGACAGATAATTCTACTTCTCCCTATTTGATCGTAGGGCTTGGCAACCCCGGGCCCCAATACAGGCATACCCGCCACAACATCGGCTTCTTGCTGCTCGACCAATTGGCCTCCCGCCTGGGCGTCAAGTTTTCGCGCCTGGAATCCAGGGCGTTGGTCACGAAAGCCGAGCATCTCGGCCGGCGCGTCATTCTGGCCAAGCCGCAAACGTACATGAATTTATCCGGCCAGGCTGTAGGCGCTCTACTGCGCTACTATAAAATCCCCTTGCAAAACTTCATGGTTGTATACGATGATGTCGACCTGCCCCTGGGTACGCTGCGCCTGCGCTTCGCTGGCGGTTCTGCCGGTCAAAAAGGCATGGCATCGATCATCGAGCGCCTGGGTACACAAGATTTTCCTCGCCTGCGCCTCGGCATTGGTCGCCCGCCGGGCCGCATGGATGCCGCGGATTATGTCCTGCAAGATTTTCCTGCCACCGAGACAGATGTCCTGAACACCGTCTTGGAGCAAGGTGCTGAAGCTGTCCTGGTCTTCATTGCCCATGGATTGGACCAGGCCATGAATCAATTCAATGGAATGATCGAATAGCAAAAACGAAAATGGAACTCCAAACGCTCGTTCAAACCATTGCGTCCACCTGTGATCCGTTGGTCGCCAGCCTGCAAGCGAACGCTATCCAAACACCCCTTGGCTTGCGCCGGGCTGCCCGTCTACCCTTACTGGCCGCTTTGCATATGCGCCTGGGCTGGCCCATCCTGTTCATCACCGATCGCACCGACCATGCCCTGACCGTCATCGATGAGTTGAACCTGTGGCTGCCTGCCGCCCAGCGCCTGTACTTTCCCGAACCCACACCGCTGTTTTACGAAAAAGCTGCCTGGGGCGACGCTTCGCGTCGTGACCGCCTGATGGCTCTCACTACGCTGGCCGCCTACCACATCCCCGGCGCGCTCCAACCTGCTACAGCCCCCATCATCATCGCTCCCGTGCGCGCTCTAATGACCCGCACGCTGCCGCGCCGCGACTTCCTCAAATCTTCTCGCAGCTTGCGCCTGAGCCAGATTATACAAATCGACGAGTTAGTGCGCACCTGCATCTCACTGGGCTACGAAACAGTCAATACCGTGGTTGCTTCCGGCCAGTTTGCCCGCCGGGGTGGCATCATCGACCTGTGGCCTCCGGCTGAATCTTACCCGGTGCGCATCGAGTTTTTTGGCGATGAAATCGAAACCATGCGTTGTTTCGATCCCACCACGCAGCGCACCTTCAAAGCCTCCGATGTTGTGCAGCCTGAGCGCATTTTGCTTACCCCTGCTCGCGAGTTCATTCTCACGCCTGACACCCTGCCACTGGCCAATGGTGAACCCTATACCGAGTTCTTCATCCCGTTTCTGCACGCACCGCCAGCCAGTTTGCTCGATTACCTGCCACGCCAGGCTCTGGTGCTCATCGATGATCACCAGATATTGGAAGACACTGCCAACGAGATCGAAGAGCAAGCCGTCGCCATGCGCCAGGACGCGCTGCGAGATGGCACCCTTGACCCAGATTTTCCTAACCCCTATCTGAGTTGGAGCGAAATCGTTGACTCTTGCGGCGCACACATCGTGCTCGATTTGAGCCACGCTTCAGGAGAGATTCCAGACGGCCTGGCAGGAATGGATGGTCCTGCGCATCCTTTCGCTGAGCGATTCGAACCAGGCCCACGCTTCGCTGGTCGTCTCAAACCCTTCATGGAGCGCCTGCTAGAATACCACCAGGCGGGCGATCCAGTTTTCATCGTCTCCCGCCAGACCGCCCGTTTGCGCGAGCTATGGCAAGAGCAGGTTGCCCACCTGGATACAAACCAATTGGGAAGCGGATCACCCGTGTTCGTGGATGGCAGCCTATCTGAAGGTTGGAACTTCCGAACCCCTGCTAACCTGGCCTTGCACCTGCTTACGGATGGTGAAATCTTCGGCTGGCGCAGGCCTGAACCACGCCGCAGAGCGCGCGTTTTTGCTGAAGCTCCCGAAGCAGGCTACTCTGACCTGCAGGTTGACGATTGGGTTGTCCACGTTGACCACGGCATCGGACGCTTCTTGGGCCTGGTAAACCGTGTTGTAGATGGCGTCGAGCGCGAATATTTGTGCGTAGAGTACGCCGACCAAGCTCAACTATTCGTGCCCGTCCATCAGGCCGACCGCCTCACACGCTACGTAGGCCCCGACAACCGTGAGCCCACCCCCAGCCGCCTGGGCAGTCCCGAATGGCGCAATGTAAAAACGCACGTCAAAGAAGCCGTGCAGGAAGTCGCCGAAGATCTGCTCGAACTGTACGCCACGCGTGGCATCGTCAAGGGATACGCCTTCGGCCCCGATACCCCCTGGCAGCAAGATCTCGAAGCCAGCTTCCCGTACATCGAAACGGATGATCAGATGCGCGTCCTGACCGATGTCAAGCGCGATATGGAAGCCGTGCGCCCCATGGACCGTCTGATCTGCGGCGATGTCGGCTACGGCAAGACCGAAGTAGCCTTGCGCGCCGCCTTCAAAGCCGTCATGGATGGCAAGCAAGTCGCTATCCTGGTGCCCACCACCGTGCTCGCCCAGCAGCACTACAACACTTTCAAACAACGCCTGGCAGCCTTTCCGGTAGAGGTGGAAATGCTCTCCCGCTTTCGCACGCCTCAGCAACAGCGCGATATCCTCACCCGCCTGGAACAAAGCCAGATTGATATCCTCATCGGCACGCACCGCTTGCTCTCCTCCGATGTCGCCTTCAAAGAACTTGGCCTGTTAATCATTGATGAAGAACAGCGCTTCGGAGTTACCCACAAAGAGGCCCTCAAGAAAATGCGCACCGAGGTGGATGTACTCACCCTCACTGCCACACCTATTCCACGCACATTGTACATGGCGCTCAGCGGCGTGCGCGACATTTCCACGATCAATACCCCGCCTGAAGAACGCCTGCCCATCGTTACCCACGTGGGCCCCTACTCACCCCGCCTGGTGCGCCAGGCGATTTTGCGAGAGTTGGAGCGCGGTGGGCAGGTCTTCTTCGTTCACAACCGTGTCCAGACCATTGGCGCCATGCTCACCCACCTGCAACAGCTCATCCCCGAAGCTCGCGTCACGGTCGCCCATGGCCAGATGCCCGAAACCGAGCTCTCTCAGCGCATGGAGCAGTTCACTGCCGGCGAAGTGGATATCCTGTTGAGTACATCGATTATCGAATCGGGCCTGGATATCCCCAACGCCAACACGCTCATCGTTGACCGCGCCGACACCTTTGGCCTGGCGCAGCTCTATCAACTGCGCGGGCGGGTTGGGCGCGGCGCCCAACGCGCCTACGCTTACTTCTTCCGCCACAACCGCAAATCCCCCACGCTGGACGGTCGCCAGCGCCTGGAGGCCATCGCCGAAAACACCCAATTGGGAGCTGGCTTTTCCATCGCTATGCGCGACCTGGAAATCCGCGGCTCTGGCGACATCCTGGGCACTCGCCAGCACGGGCACATTGCTGCCGTGGGCTTCCACCTGTACACCAGCCTGCTAGCCGAGGCGGTGCGCCGGCTCCAATCCGGGCGTTCTCTGCCCGCCGGGCGGATGCTCCCGCTCAGCGCCCTGCCACCCTCCCTCAACTTGCAGTTCAATACCATAAACATCGAACTACCCCTGCCCGTCAGCCTGCCTGCCGATTACGTTTCCGATAAAAACACCCGTCTAGGCCTCTACCGGCGGTTAGCCGATGTGCGCACCATTCCTGAACTGCAAGCTATCCAGGATGAATTCCAGGACCGCTTCGGGCCACATCCCGATTCCGTACAAAACCTGCTCTACCAGTTGAAAGTAAAACTCCTGGCCGAGAGGGCTGGCCTGGCTTCGATCACTGTAGAAAGCGGGCAGCTCGCCCTGCGCTTCCCTGATAATGAAATTCCTGCTGGCCTGCCCGACCTCGGCCCGCGCCTGCGCGTGGGAAAAACAGCCCTGTGGATGCCCTACTCCGCGACCTCGGATTGGCTCGAAAGCTTGCTGGAAATCCTCGAACGCATCGTCCAGGCTTACACAGACACTGAGGCGGTAGGGAGTATAATCAGCGCATGAGCACCAGGGGTGTGCCGCTTTCCAAACGCATTTTTGATTTGCTGCTCACCAGTGTTGGCCTGCTGCTTATTTCGCCCATCCTGTTGGCCCTGGCGCTCCTGGTGCGCATCTTCCTGGGCTCCCCTGTTCTCTTCCGCCAGATGCGTCCAGGGTACCGGGGCAGGCCCTTCGCCGTGTATAAATTCCGCTCGATGACGGACGCTCGCGACCGTCAAGGCAACCCGCTTCCTGATGAACAGCGCCTCACCCACCTGGGTAAACTCCTGCGCGCCTTCAGCCTGGATGAGTTGCCCGAGTTGTTCAATGTGCTGCGCGGCGAAATGAGCCTGGTTGGGCCGCGCCCCTTGCTGATGCAGTACCTCGACCGCTACACCCCCGAACAAGCTCGCCGGCACAACGTTTTGCCTGGCATCACCGGTTGGGCCCAGATCAACGGGCGGAACATCCTCACCTGGGAGGATAAATTCCGCCTGGATGTCTGGTACGTGGACAACTGGTCTTTGTGGCTAGATGTAAAGATCCTGTTCCTGACCATCTGGAAAGTCATCCAACGGGAAGGTATCTCCCAGCCCGGCCACGCCACCGCCGAAGAGTTCATGGGCAGCCAGGAAGAATGATCCCCTACGTTGGCGAACTTGCCGCGCTGCTTACCTCGCTGCTTTTCGCCGCCACTTCCACTTTTTTCACCCTGGCGAGCCGGCGCGTTGGCTCTGTGGTTCTCAACCGCACTCGCCTGGTTGTTGCCGTCCTGCTGGTCACAGCCGCCCACCTGTTGATCCAGGTACCCCTGCCTTTCCAGGCCGCCCCTGAGCGCTGGCTTTGGTTCACTCTCTCCGGGTTGGCCGGGCTTGTCCTGGGAGATGCATTCTTATACCAGGCCTTCGTTTGGATCGGCCCGCGCCTCACCATGCTGATGATGGCTTTGCATCCCGCCATCGCCATCCTGCTCGCCTGGCTTTTCCTGGGTGAGAGTCTCACCCTTGTGCAACTTTTCGGCATTGCGCTGACCCTCAGCGGCGTGGCCTGGGTGGTCACCGACCGGGCCGCGCCTGTCGACCAGCCCGCCGCTGATCGCCGCCAATACCTGCTGGGCCTGCTCTACGGGCTGGGGGCAGCCACCGGCCAGGCCTCCGGTCTGGTGCTCGCCAGGCCCGGGCTGGCAGATGGTTTCCCCGCCCTCTCCGGCACCCTCATCCGCATGTTCACCGCTGCCATCTTCCTATGGGCCTATACCTTGCTGCGCCGCCAGGTGCGCCCAACGCTACAAACGCTCGCCAGCCGGCCTCAGGCCCTGCGCTACATCCTGGCCGGCTCCATCACCGGCCCTTTCCTGGGAGTCACCTTCTCTCTCTTTGCTATCCAGAATGCCGAGGTCGGCGTGGCCAGCACCCTCATGGCCCTCCCGCCCGTTATTCTGCTGCCTATCAGCCGCTTCATCTTCAAAGAGCAGCTCGGCTGGCGCGCCATCACCGGCACGCTGCTGGCAATCGCCGGGGTAGGCGTTCTATTCCTGGTATAAGCGAACCCTGGAGGAACTTCTCATGAACAGAAATTCGATCTTTTCTACTTTCCTGCTGCTCGCCCTGTTACTGGCAAGCTGCAGCCCAGCACCTGCCTATGCCCTGGCAGCCAGCACGCCCGCCGCGCAGACCACCCGCACCATCTCTGTCTCCGGCAACGCCGAGGTCCTGGTCATCCCCGATGAAGTCACCCTGACGCTGGGTGTCGAGACCTGGAATAAGAACCTTGAAAGCGCCAAGACCGCCAACGACCAGATCGTTAAAAAGGCGCTCGAGATTGCCGCCAATGCAGGTGTAGACCCTAAATATGTCCAAACCGATTACATCAACATCGAGCCGCGCTATGACGACTACGCTCACAGCCAGTTCCTGGGTTATTTCGTACGCAAAACCGTCGCCATCCGCCTGAAAGATGTTTCCAAGTTCGAGGCTTTACTCTCACAATTACTGGAATCGGGCGTGAATTACGTTCACGGAGTCGAATTCCGCACCAGCGAGCTTCGTAAATATCGAGACCAGGCTCGCTCCCTGGCTCTCAAGGCCGCCCAGGAAAAAGCCACCGCCATGGCTCAGGATATGGGCCAGCAAATCGGCCAGCCGCTCTCCATCCGTGAAGATTGGAACCAGTGGTGGTATCCTTACAACTCGTGGTGGGGCTATGGCAGCCCTGGTGGCATGTCCCAGAACGTTATCCAGAACGCCGGCGGGACGCTGCCAACCAGCGAAGGCGGCCTGGCCCTTGGGCAGATCTCCGTTAGCGCCAGTGTTTCTGTCGAATTCGAATTGAAGTAGCGCTGCTAGCGATACAAAATCTTGACATAAACTTCCCAGGCCGCCAGCAGCAGCCTGATTTCTTCGTCTGCGCTCAGGTCAAACACCACCTGCCGGAACAACGGCACGATCTCTATGCCGGGCCTGGACGGATTTTATTATGCCCGGCGATGGTTGCCAGTAAATTCTCCACCGGCGCGCTGCTCGCCAGTGCCGTGTCCAGCACGAAATAGGTGAAACCGCCGCTGACAGCCACCCCGGCGCCCATATCCGAGCGATTCGCCGAGAGCATCGTATTCTGGTGGGGTTCATCCCCCATCCAGATGTCCACGACCTCCTGTGGGGTGAGGTTGGGCCCTGATTGGATATTCTCTGAATAGAACCCACCCAGCGATAGGTCGCCCGCCACAGGGTAACCGGCCGCCAACGCTCGCTGGAAAGGCCGCCGTCCATCGGCGCTCAGGTGCGTGGTCGCACCTGTCGAGGCCATGTAATTGGCGTGCACCTGGGCAATCTGCACCAGGATGGGATGAGCGTTCAATGTATTCAGGCCATGCGCAGCACGCAACTCATTGACCGCTGCCATCAACTCATTGGCCAACTCGCCTGGCGACTTGTCTTTTACCCAGTCCGATCCATTCCCTGCAGCGTTGACCGTCATTCCCGTTTGCGCCAGGAGTAGCGAAACAACGATAAATAAGCACAAACTCGGTTTGAGCATCCAGCAATCACCAGCCAAGCACCTCGACCGGATTCTATCCATGAACCTCCTAGTAAGGAGCAGCTCAGAAACCTGCCAAATATTGAAACGCGATCTGAAAACCAGGGCGATTCACACCATCTGATTCGCCAGCTTTCCTGATTCTAGTGCATATACCCGCCTGAAATCAAGATGCGTGCTATTGACAGACCCTAAAACCCATGCCAAAATGATAGCGTTCCTATACATCATCGTTATGTTGATGATCCCCTACATCACTAACCCTTCTAGCCCAGAGTGGCTCTTGGCATACAGAATGTGATGGAAAAAGAGGGTTATCCGGTGGTATTTGGCAACAGCAACTGGAAGGGAGCGACCATGAGCAAAATCGTCGTTGCTGGCAGTCTGAATATGGACCTGATCATTCGCGCCGATCACCTGCCCCGCACCGGTGAAACGATCATTGGCAGCGATCTAAAAACCGCCGCGGGAGGCAAAGGCGCAAACCAGGCCGTAGCAGCGGCGCGCCTGGGTGGGCAGGTGAGCATGGTGGGACGAGTTGGCAAGGACAATTTTGGAGATTTGCAAGTCAAGGGATTGCAAGCAGATGGCATCGATACGCGCCACATCAGCCTTGATCCCACTGCCCCAACCGGCGTGGCCATGATCCTGCTGGATGCAGGCGCGCAAAACATGATCGTGGTCAGCCCGGGAGCCAATCACCGCCTGGCGCCGCTGCTGGTTGAAGCCGCTGGCGAGGCCATCGCGGCCGCAGATATCCTCGTACTGCAGCTCGAAATACCCCTCGAAACCGTTATCCAGGCGGCCAACCTGGCCCGCGCTCATGGCGTGAAAGTGCTGCTCAACCCGGCTCCAGCGCGCCCGCTGCCAGATGCGTTGTTAGCCTGCATCGATTTTCTGATCCTGAACGAGACAGAAGCCGAGATCCTGACCGGGATCAATATCAAAACGCAACAGGCGCGCGAGGCGGCTGCCAAAAAGCTGCTCGAGCTGGGCGTAGAAACCATCGTCATCACCCTGGGGGAGCACGGAGCGCTGGCAATCACAAATAAACATATGTTCAGTACGCCCGCGTTTCCGGTGCAGGCTGTGGATACCACTGCAGCCGGCGATGCCTTTGTGGGAGCATTTGCTGTGGCGATATCCTCCGGGCACAGCCTGGAACAGTCCGTGCGGTTTGCCTGCGCAGCCGGCGCCCTGACTACCACCGGGCTCGGAGCCCAGCCATCCCTGCCCCAGCTCACCACGCTGAAAACATTCCTGGGCGAGTAGTCGGAATACGCCCTGATGTATGTACTCGCTCTCCGAAAGGAGCGATGCATTCACTGCTCTTGCTTTCAGCGCGCCTGTCTCCTGGAAAAAGAAGAAGGTTGCTCGAATTGCTATCAGTAATAGCCCAATCATGGTAGACTACATTACTTACTTTAGCTTCCTAGCCAGGTGGATGGGCGCAAACTCGCCCTCATCCCTGACGGCCTGATGTGCGATTCCCAAACAGGAGGCAAGAGAAATGGCGAAAAATAGCTTCTCGCACAGGATCTGCCTGGCATTTTGCAGCCTGATCCTGATATCGACTGCCAGTTGCGCGAGTAACCCACCCACGGAAACTGGGCAAGAGGCATTGCTTGAAACCAATTATGCCGGCAAAAAAATCCTATGGGTCGATTCCTATCACCAGGGTAACCCGTGGAACGATGGCATCGAAAGAGGCATCCGTAAGATACTTGACGGGAGTGAAGTTGAACTACGCATTGTTCACATGGACACCGCACGTAACACCAGCGAGGGCTTCAAGCAAGCCGCCGGACAGCTGGCCCTGGAGCGCGTACAAGAATTCGAACCCGATGTGTTGATCGCGTCGGATGATAACGCCCAAAAATACCTGGTGGTACCCTATATCATGAACATGCGCTTGCCAGTTGTCTTCTGCGGCGTAAACTGGGATGCATCTATTTATGGCTATCCTACCACCACGATTACCGGTATGCTCGAAGTCGATCCTGTAGAACCGCTGATGCGCGCCCTCAAAGATTACACCCGCGGTACTCAAGTAGCTTATCTGAGCGGCGAAACAGAAACACAATGGAAAGTGACCGAAAATTACAACCAGCGCTTCTTCGATGGGCGGATGCAGGTACACCTGGTCAAATCCTTCGATGAATTCAAGCAGCAATTTCTACTCATCCAGGAACAGGCCGATATATTGATCACTGGCAACTACGTGGGCATCCAGGATTGGGATGACGCTGCTGCCCAAGCGTTCATCATTGATAATTCACGCATCCCCACCGGCTACGTAGATGGCTATATGACCCCCCTGGTTCTGATCACTATGGGAAAAATCCCCGAAGAGCAAGGTGAATACGCAGCAAGTGTTGCTCTAAAGATTATTGCCGGAGCACAGCCCTCTGATTTCCCTGTTACTACCAACAAACAAACTGTGTTGGGCATCAACCTGGTAATTGCCGAAAAACTGAATATTACTTTCGCACCATCGTTGATCAAAAACGCTGAAATCGTTTATCCGGAGCAATGACTTGAGGCGCCTGTTATCATTTCTGAACAGGTCGATCCGTAGAAGGATCCTGTTTTGGCTCACTGCCATCATGTTTTTGGTGTTATTGATGATCGTCGCAGGGTATTTCCAACTCGACCAGGTTGGGAAGTTCTCGGCGCGCATTTTACCTGGCAGCCTGCAAATGAATCGCTTGGAAGATTACGCCATCGCACTGGCTTCGCTGGAAGCTAACGTTGAACGTCTGATCGTGGTAGGTGGTTCTCAATTCCAGGATAGCAGCCTCCAGGATCTAGAACAAATGCGCTCAGCGCTCGATGCTATGCAAATATACGGCGATACCGAACCAACCCCCGAGATGGATGAACTGGCGCGCCTTACTACTGAACTACACATTGAGACACTCTCCCTGATCGAAATGGTATTAGCCGGGGATGCTGGTTCGCGAGAGATGAATCAGACCTTACTATCGTTCTACTCGAAGAGCAAGCAAGCCAGGCTCCTGCATCAAGAGGTCAATAAACAGACTCTGGATCAGCTAAGGCAAACCGTTCTAAATCAAGAACGCATCGTTTCCAACCTGATCTTCCAGTTTACACTCCTGGGCTTATTAGTATTGGCGCTGGTATTTACCATCTCATATTCTCTATCACGTAGCATATCCCAACCCCTGATCAATTTGCGAAACGCAGCCATTCGCGTGGGCAAAGGTCAAATGGATACTCAGATTCCGGTTGTCTCAAACGATGAGGTTGGGCAGCTGGCAGCATCCTTCAACCAGATGTTGGCCAGCATCCGCCAGGCTGGCGAGGCGCTGCGCGAAAGCGAGGCCAGATATCGCTATATCTTCGAAAGCGCGGCAGTGTCGATCTGGGAGGAAGATTTTTCTGCCATCAAGATGGCCATCGATAGCCTGAAGGCCCAGGGAGTGGTTGATTTTGCGGCTTATCTGGAAGAGCACCCGGATATTGTTCCTAAGATGGCGCAGACCATCCAGGTAATTGACATCAACGAAGCCACCCTTAGCCTCTACGAGGCCGCCAATAAAGATGAACTCCTGGGATCGCTCGAAAAGATCATCGTTCCGGAAACACAGCAGATCATCCGGGATGAGATCGTCGCCATCGCCGCAGGACAAACTTATTTTGAGGGCGAAACGGTCAACCGAACTCTGTCAGGCAGGCACATACATGTGCTACTCACCATGGCCATCCCAGGCGAGTCCAAGGGCTTCGATAGTATATTGATCGGCATCCTGGATATCAGCCAACGCAAAGCAGCCGAAGGCGCCATCCGACGCTCGCTCGAAGAGAGTCAGGCAATGGCTACTATCAGCCAGGCGCTGTTGAGCGAAACCCACGATCTGAGTAGTATTTTCCGCCTGATCGTCGAGACGGCCCGTCAGATCATCCCAGAGGCCACTCAGGCGATTATCCATCTGCGTAGTCGGGTCAGCCCAGCGCTCGAAGCGGTTGCCTCTGCTGGGCCTTGGAAGCTCGATGAGCCTGCCCCCTGCCTCGCCGTAGGCCAACAGGTAGCCGAGAATGTTGCCGCCCAAAACCAACTGATCAACATCGCTGATATCCATCAGAAGCCAAATTACCTGGAAGAAGGCCTAAAACCAGAATTTCACTCACTGCTGGTTGTGCCTGTACAAAGTGGCGAGAGTGTACTGGGCACTTTGAGCATCTGCAGCGCTTCAATCAATGCCTTCTCACCAACTGACGAGCGCTTGCTGGCGCAATTGGGCAGGCTGGCAGCAGTTGCCATCCAGAATGCCAGGCTGCATGCTGACCTGCAGACGCAACTGGATACTTTGCAGAAAACCCAGGCGCGCCTGATGCAAAGCGAGAAGCTCGCCGCAATAGGCCAATTGGTTGCCGGGGTAGCCCACGAACTGAATAATCCCTTGACCAGTGTGATCGTCTTCGCTCAATTGCTGCAGGCGCGCGCCCTGGACGAGACCAGCAAGAATTACCTGGATAAAATCATCTCTGAAGCGGAGCGCACCGGGAAAATTGTGCGCGGTTTGCTTGAATTTGCCCGAAAGCACCCTCCGGAGCGCCGGGCTGTGCAGATCGAATCCTTGTTGGATAGTGTCCTGGAATTGGTAGGCTACGAGTTACGCTCACACAATATCGAAATCATCCGCAAACGTTCGCAAGATCTGCCGCTGATTATGGCTGACGCATACCAGATTCAACAAGTTTTCATCAATATCATCACCAACGCCCTCCAGGCAATGCAAGCATTGCCCCAACGCGGCCAGCTTTCGATCAGCACCCAGGTAGCGACATCCATCTACACCACTGTTCCAGGCGAAGCGCAGCCTGTCATCCGTATCCTTATCCAGGATAATGGCCCGGGCATCCCCGTCGATTTACTCCCGCGCATCTTCGACCCCTTCTTCACCACCAAGCCGGTTGGTAGCGGTACAGGCCTGGGATTGTCGATCTGCTACGGGATCGTGAACGAACACGGTGGTCACATCTGGGCGGAGAGCGAGCCGGATGCAGGTGCAACCTTCATTGTGGAAATACCAATCTATGAACTGCATGCCCCTGCAGCACCTAAAATCATGCACACTATCACACCTGCAAATCAGGGGCGCATCCTGGTAATTGACGATGAACCCCTGTTATTAGAGGCTCTGACCTCTGTGCTGGAACAGGCCGGTTTCCAGGTGGACAGTGTAGACAAAGCCAGTCGCGGTTTGGCTTACCTGTCCAATCAGGATTATGATCTGATCCTATGCGACATCCGCATGCCTGAGATGAACGGCATCGAGTTCTACCAGCAAGTGCAAAAGCGCTATCCTCACCTGATCAAGCGCTTGGTCTTCTCCACAGGCGACTCGATCAGCCCAGCCACCCAGCGCTTCCTTGAGGAAAGCGATGCCCCCTGCCTGAACAAACCCTTTGAAATCCAAAATTTGCTCAATTTGCTCAATGAACTGATTACAGGTGATACGAGCTACCTGCCAAGTTAGGTATACTTCTTGATCCATATGTCTAAATCAGCTGATCCATCATCCATCTACCGCGCCCTTTATCGCATCCGCCGCTTCGAAGAAACCGTCCTGGATAATTTTCCCAAAGGCGTGTTCTTCGGCACTACCCACACCTACCTGGGCCAGGAAGCGAACGCCGTAGGCGTGCTCACCCCCATCCAGTCCGGCGATGTGGTCTTCAGCAACCATCGCTGCCACGGGCACTTCCTGGCCTACGGCGGCGACCTGCGCGCTCTGTTCGCCGAGTTGATGGGCAAAGCCAGCGGTGTGTGCGGCGGGCGCGGCGGCTCGCAGCACCTGCACTGGCGCAACTTCTACTCCAACGGTGTGCAGGGCGGCATCCTGCCCATCGCCACCGGTATGGCCCTGGCCGAAAAGCGCAAAGGCCGCCAGGCCATCGCCATCGCCTTCCTGGGAGATGGCACCCTGGGACAGGGCGTGGTTTACGAAAGCCTCAACCTGGCCTCCCTGTGGCGCATCCCCATCCTGTACGTGGTTGAGAACAACCGCATCGCCCAGACTACGCCCGTGGAACTGGCCCTGGCCGGCCAGATCACTGCTCGCTTCGGCGCCTTCGGCATCCCTGCCGCTGAACTGGACAGCAGCGATGTGCTTGAAATCCTGCCTGTGGTTGAGACCCTGCTCGCCGAAGTGCGCAGCCAGCAGGCCCCGCGCGCCCTGGTCCTGCACACCTGCCGCTTCGGCCCGCACTCCAAAGGCGATGACACCCGCCCCGAACACGAGCTGGCCCTGCTGCGCCAACAGCGCGACCCCCTGGCTATCCACGCTGCCCGCCTCGACCCTGCTCAGCGCGCCGCCATCGAAGCCGAAACCGACGCCGAAATCGCCCAGGCTTTCCAGCAGGCCCTCAGCGACCCCTTCCCCACCCTCTAACTTCTCTTTTCTAACTCCTAACCTCCTCCCCATGCCCACTGTCCTCGACTCCCTCACCTCCGCCCTACACCAGGCCCTAGCCCAGGATGAAAACGTCATCCTGCTGGGCGAAGACATCTTATCCCCTTATGGTGGCGCCTTCAAAGTCACCCGCGGCCTTTCAGAAGCCTTCCCTGGCCGCATCTTGACCACGCCCATCTCCGAGGCGGGTTTCGTCGGACTGGCCACCGGCATGGCCCTGCGCGGCCTGCGTCCGGTGGTCGAGATCATGTTCGGCGACTTCCTCACCCTGGCCGCCGACCAGTTGGTCAACCACGCCGCCAAGTTCCGCTGGATGTACAATGGCGGCAAACCCCCGGATGAGCACATCCAGGTGCCGCTGGTCGTGCGCACGCCGATGGGTGGGCGGCGCGGCTACGGTCCCACCCACAGCCAGACCCTGGAGAAACTTTTCCTGGGCGTGCCCGGTTTGCGCGTCCTGGCCCCTACCAACCTGGGCGATCCCGGCCAGTTGCTGCTCGACGCCATCCTGCACACCCA
The DNA here is from genome assembly GCA_040752025.1 of Chloroflexota bacterium. Taxonomy (GTDB): domain Bacteria; phylum Chloroflexota; class Anaerolineae; order Anaerolineales; family UBA4823; genus JBFMFR01. The sequence goes on from JBFMFR010000032.1 coordinate 28,225, forward strand.
GGACCCGCTCCTGTTCATCGAAAACAAACTACTTTACCTGCTGCCCATCCACAACGCATCCACTCTGCTCGACTTCACCTTTACCTCGCTTCCTGCTTCCACTTCCTCTCCTCTAGCTCCTAATTTCTATCTGCTAACTCTCCTCGGCGCGCCTCCCGCCACCCTGACCCTCACTGCCTACGGCTACATGGCCGAGCTGGCTCGCCAGGCAGCCCGGAAGCTGGCCTACGAATACGAAATCTTCATCGAGCTTGTCATCCCCACCCAACTGGCGCCCTTCGAATTGGCCCCTATCCTGGCTTCCACCGGGCGAACACAACGCCTGTTGACCGTAGAAGAAGGCAGCTTCAGCCTGGGCTGGGGCGCAGAGGTGATCGCCCAGGCCGCCCAGTTGCTCGGCCCGCGCCTGCTGGCTGCGCAGCGCCTGGCGGCTCGCGACCTGCCTGTCCCCTCCAGCAGCCCGCTGGAAGCCGCCGTGCTGCCCTCCGTGGAAGAAATTGTCGAAGTTTGCCACAAAATCGCACAAAAAAGGTAGAATTACATATTATGATCCAGCCCCAAGCCGGGCGCTGGATCGCATCCTTTGTCGTTAGATCGGATCGATGAAAATGGCTTCTTCCTCAGCTTCCTCCAGCCCACAACTTTTCCACTGCCCTACCTGCGGCGCCAGCCTGCCCACGCCCGACTCCGCCTCGGTGACCTGCCAGTATTGCGGCAGCAACGTATTGGTGCCGCCCGAGTTTCGCCCACACAAACCGCCCGAACAGCCGGCTGCGCCCGCGCCAGTCGTCTTCTCGGTGCCCCACCAGCCAGTGATCATGGCCCAGCCCAGCCGGCGTGCCTGGGGGCCCATCCTGGCCATTGTGATCTTCCTGGTCATCATCGGCGCGCTGGTTCCCATCCTGCTGGCAGTTTTCGGTATTTTTGCCGCCAACCGCGTGGTAACCTCGTCACTGCAAGAGATCACCACCGTGCAGGCCACTGCTTTCAGCGCGCCAACGCGCGCTCCAACCGCCACGCCCATCCCCACCCAAACGCCTGTACCGCCAGCCGAGATCGCCTTGCAGTTCGGCGGACAAGGCAGCGGCCCAGGCCAGTTCGAAGACGCTCGCAGCATTGCCGTGGACCTGGATGGCAATCTCTACGTAGCCGAGTACCTCTCCGGTCGTATGCAAAAATTCGACGCCGCTGGCAAGTTCCTGCAATTGATCAGCGTAGAACCGGACCGGGTCGGCAATCTGTACATCAAAGATATCGCCGTGGATTACCAGGGACGGCTTTACGTGGTGCGCGCTGCCGACATCCTGGTCTTCAACGCCGCCGATGGCGCCCAGATCGACACCATCCCAGGTAAATTCCCCGGCACGAATTACTCCGCCCTGGCAATCAACCTGGCCAACGATCTCTACGCTCTGCACGACTCGGCCGCCTCGATTGATTTGATCCGCCTGGACCCGTCCGGCAAGACCATCTGGCGCAAGGAAAGCTTCGCCGCCCAGATCGACAAAACCAAACCTTTCACCTACGGCGGCCTGGCCGTCAATGGTTTGGGGTATACTTATATCGTCAACGCCAACGCCGCCCAGGTTTACAAGTTCGATCCCGATGGGCAATTCGTCGATCGCTTCGGCAGCCAGGGCAGTGAACCAGGCCAGTTGAACAGCCCGCAGGGCATCGCCATCGATCCCAAGGGCCGCATTTTCATCACCGACATCGGTCGCATTGAAGTGTTCGATGCCGAAGGCAACTTCCTGACCACCATCCCGCGCCTGAAAGATTTGGCCGGCATCCGCGACCTGGCCTTCGATACCCAGGGCAACCTGTATTTTGTCACCATCAACGGCGATGTCGTCAAACTAACCTTGAACTTTTAGGGCTGCATGCCAACCACAGTCACGATCCCTTTACTCAACCCCAACGAGCCCGAGGCTTTGCTGGCTGCTCTGTACGTACAGGAAGGCCAGCAGGTCTCCCAGGGTGACCTGCTTTGCACCCTCGAGACCACCAAATCCACCGCCGATCTGCCGGCTGAAACCGGCGGCTACGTGACCGGCCTGCGCCTGGAAAGCGGCCAAAGCGTGCGCGCTGGCGAATTGTTCTGCTACCTGGCGGAGACGCCCGGCTGGACGCCGCCGGCTGAGGTGGCTCCCGCTGCCAGCGCGGCCTCGCCAGAGACAGGCGGACCGCCGCCCGAGGGCCTGCGCATCACCCATCCCGCCAGGGCCCTGGCAGAACAGCTTGGCATCGAGCTAGGAGGATTGCCCCACGATCGTCTGTTCACCGAGGCCGCCCTGCGCGCCTGGTTGGAGCAGTCAGGCGGTGAACAAAGCCCGGCAAGCTCTGCCGCCTTCGATGCCACCGCCATCCTGGTTTACGGCGGCGGCGGTCACGGCAAAGCCCTGATCGACCTGCTGCGCGCCCTGGGCGTCTACCGCCTGATGGGCGTGATCGACGATGGCATTCCTCAAGGTGAGACGATCCTGGGAATGCCCGTACTGGGCGGCGCCGACAGGCTGCCCGAATTATACACACAGGGTGTGCGCCTGGCGGTCAACGCCGTGGGCGGCATCGGCAACCTGGGCGTGCGCATCCAGGTCTTCGAAAACCTGGCTCGCGCCGGTTTCGCCTGCCCGGCCCTGGTGCACCCACGCGCCTTCATCGAGCCCAGCGCACAACTTTCGCCGGGCGTGCAGGTTTTCCCGCAGGCCTACGTTGGCAGCGAAGCGCGGTTGGGCTTCGGCTGCATCGTCAACAGCGGCGCCATCGTCTCGCACGAGTGCCAGTTGGGAGATTACACCAACATTTCCCCTGGCGCCATCCTGGCCGGGCAGGTGCAGGTTGGCACCGGCGCTCTGGTCGGCATGGGTGCCACTGTCAACCTGCGCGTGCGCCTCGGCGCGGGGGCGCGCATTGGCAACGGCAGCACTGTCAAAGAAGACGTGCCTGAGAAAAGCATCGTGCGCGCCGGTTCAACCTGGCCAGCCTGAGGCCTGGTGAGAATAACTTTCAACTCACTTTCACAGGAGCAAAACTTGCCCACTTCATACCTCGTCCCGATGTCCTCTCCAGATATCACCGACCTCGAGCGGGAGGCGGTCGCCACCGTGATGCGCACCCCCAACCTGAGCATGGGCGGCGAGATCATCGCCTTCGAGCAGGCCGTATGCGCCCAAACTGGCAGCCGGCACGCCATCGGCGTCAATTCCGGCACGGCTGGTCTGCACCTGTGTGTGCACGCCGCCGGTATCCGCGCCGGCGACCTGGTGATCACGACCCCCTTCTCCTTTGTCGCCTCTGCCAACGCCCTGCTCTTCGAGCGCGCCATCCCCGTATTCGTAGATGTCGACCCGCTGACCGGCAATATCGATCCTGAATCCGTGCACCAGGCGGCCGCCAGCCTGAGCCAGGGTGGGGAGACGGGGCGCGCCTGGCTGCCGCGCAAGGGTGCAGAACAACCCGGCCCGCTCAAGGCCATCCTGCCAGTGGATGTCTTCGGCCAGCCCGCCGAGATGGAGCCCATCCGTCAGGTTGCCCGCCTGTATGGTCTCAAAGTGATTGAAGACGCCTGCGAGGCCCTGGGGGCTGAATACTATGGCCGCCAGGCCGGCACGCTGGGCGATTACGCCGTATTCGCCTTCTATCCTAATAAACAGATCACCACCGGCGAGGGCGGTGTGGTCGTCACCAACGATGACCAGGCTGCGGCGATGATGCGCGCCTTGCGCAACCAGGGCCGCGCCCCCGGCGATACCTGGCTGCAGCACACTCTGTTAGGTTACAACTACCGCCTGGACGAGCTGAGCGCCGCCCTGGGGCGAGTACAGATGCAGCGCCTGGACGAGTTGCTGCGTAAGCGCCAGCGCGTCGCCGATTGGTACACACAGCGCGTCGTCAATCTCCCTGGCGTGCAAGCGCCCCAATTGACGCCCGCCACCACGCGCATGAGCTGGTTCGTTTACGTGGTGCGCTTTGCGCCGGGCATCGACCGCGACGCCGTTGCCCGGGCGCTGGAACAGCGCCGTATCCCTGCCCGGCCCTACTTCATCCCGATTCACTTGCAGCCCTACATGGTGGAGCGCTTCGGTTACCAGCCAGGTGACTTCCCCATCACCGAAGACCTGGGACAGCGCGGCCTGGCGCTGCCCTTCTCCGGCGTAATGACCGAATCCCAGGTGGACCAGGTCTGCCAGGCGCTGGCAGACGCCTTACGGTAATGTACAACCTAATCCGCCAACGCTCCCGCTGCACCGGAGAATACGGATAAACACACCTCCGTATTCTCCGTGCTCATCCACGAGCTTTACCACAGTAGAAAGGGGTATAGAAACCAATGGAAAATTCAGAAAAATCGCTACCCTCAAAACCCATAACCTTCGGCTTTGCGCGCATGCGCGTCGAAGCTGGCGAACGCCGGGATTTCCTGCCTGACGCCATTGCCCTATTAGATAGACATGGCGCCAAAGTCTTCCTGGAATACGGCTATGGCCGCGGCATGGGCTTCAACGAGGCCGATTACCGCATCCTGGCGCCATCCGCGGAGTTCGTCTCTCACCAGGAAGCCTACCAGCAAGATTTCGTGGTCGTTTTGCGCTGCCCGGGCGAGGAAGAACTGCACCTCTTGCCTCCCAAAACCTGCCTGATCAGCATGCTGCACTACCCCACCCGCCCGGTGCGCACCGGGCTCGTGCGCGCTCTGGGCATCGAGGCCATCTCGCTCGACTCAATTAAAGATGACAACGGGCGGCGGTTGGTGGAGAACCTGCGCGCCGTGGCTTGGAACGGCATCGAGGTCGCCTTCCGCACCCTGCGCACGCTCTATTCCCCGCCCGGTTTCGAAAGCCCCAAGCGCCTGCCGGTGCGCGTTACCCTGATCGGCGCCGGGGCAGTGGGCATGCACGTAGTACAGGCCGCCATCCGCCACGGCGATCCGGCCCTATGGAAAGAAATGTACGAGCGCCGCGTGCCCGGCGTGCAGGTGACCACCATTGATTACGACACCACTTATCGCGAAGACATCATGCGCGAACTGCTTGCCCGAACCGATATCCTGATAGACGCCACCCAGCGCCCTGATCCCACCCGCCCGGTGATCCTCAACGATTGGATCGGCGAGATGCCCAGGCACGCCGTCCTGCTCGACCTGTCCGTCGACCCCTACGACCTGGACTGCGAAGGCAATGCCAAATCCGTCAAAGGCATCGAGGGCATCCCCCAGGGCAATCTGGACCAGTACGTCTTTGCGCCTGATGACCCGGCTTACGATAGCATCCCGGCCTGCGTCTCCACCCGGCAGCGCCGTTACGTGGTCTCGTGCTACTCCTGGCCCGGCATTCACCCGCGCCAGTGCATGGTAGTCTACGGCCACCAGCTCAGCCCGATCTTCCGCACCTTGATCGAAAGAGGCGGCATCCAGGGCGTCCGCCCGCGCGGCAATTACTTCGAGCGCGCCATCGGCCGCGCCATGCTCTCCCGCTGGAATGGCGGATGACGATTGCACAGAAAGGAATCCTTATGTCAAAATCAATCACCATCAGTTTTCCCCGCATGATGAAAGAAATCGGCGAGAAGCGCGTCTTCCTGCCGGAATTCATCCATTTCCTGGTGGCGCAGGGCGCTGCCATCCTGCTCGAAGAGGGCTACGGCTCGCGCTCCGGTTTCACCTTCGACGATTACCAGAGCGGCAACATGGCAGTGCGCATGTGCAGTCGTGAAGAAGCCTTCCAGGCCGATTACGTTCTCGTGCTGCGCTCGCCGCGCCTGGACGAATTCTCCCTGCTGGGCAAAGGTAGCTGCCTGATCTCAATGCTGCACTATCCCACCCGCCCCAAACGGGTGGCGCTACTCAAAAAACTCAAAGCTAAAGCCATCTCGATGGACAGCATCGTCAACGATCGCAATATCCGCCTGATGGAGGATATGAAAGCCGTGGCCTGGAATGGATTGGAAGTCGCCTTCGATGTACTGGAAAAGCGCTGGCCTAACTTGGACAAGGGCGATGGCAGCCCGCTGCAAGCGCTGGTCATCGGCACCGGCATGGTGGGCAAACACGCGGTAGATGCCGCTACCAAGCTGGGCAACGTAGAACGCAACAACGATCACATCCGCGCCGGCGGGCACGGCGCCATCGCCATCTCACTCGGGCGCAGCACCTCCGGCAATCCTGTTCTGATGGAAAAGCTCTTGCGCCAGACGGACATCCTGGTGGATGCCTCTTACCGGCGCAACCCCTCCAAGCCAGTGGTGCCCAACGACTGGATCGCCTGGCTACCCGAGCACGCCGTGATCACCGACCTGTCCGTTGATCCCTACACCCTGGACATCGACCCGCCCGTGGTGCGCGGCGTCGAGGGCACCCCGCAGGGCAACCTGGACCAGTACATTTTCCACCCGGATGACCCTAACTGGGATAAAAGCATTCCTGCCTCCATCCCATCGCAAAACCGGCGAACCGTGGTCACCTGCTACTCCTGGCCCGGCATCCACCCGGAGGCCAGCATGCTGCACTACGCCTCGCAGCTCGAGCCGCTCATGCAGGTCCTGCTGCGCAAAGGCTACGACGGCCTGTCCCTGGACGGCGACTACTTCGAGCGCGCCCTGTACCGCGCCGCCTTGAAGGCCTGGTAAATCTCTCAAACCATACACACTCCTGGAGGCAGCTCTATGAACTTCGCCATGTGGCGCAAAGCCCTGCAAGTCATCCCGCACGTCAGCAAAGAGGAGTGGCAGCGCCTGGACCTGGTCTCCAGGTGGCTGATCGCCACTCGCGCCGCCGTGCTGATCATGACCTTTATTTCGGCCGCCATTGCGGGCATCCTGGCCTTCCAGCACGGCGACTTCGACTGGCTGCGCTGGCTGCTGGTAGCGGTTGGGCTGGTGATGGCGCATGCCACCAACAACCTGTTCAACGATTACACCGACTACGTCAAGGGCGTGGACCAGGACAACTACTACCGCAGCCAGTACGGCCCGCAGCCCCTGGTGCACGGCTTGCTGAGCAAGCGCCAACTGCTCACCTACGCCGCCCTCACTGGCCTGGTGGCTTTGGCCGCCGGGCTGGCCCTGGTCTACCTGAGCGGAGGGCTGACCCTGTTGCTGATGGGCCTGGGGGCCTTCTTCGTTCTTTTCTATACCTTTCCCCTCAAATACATCGCCCTGGGCGAGGCCGCCGTGCTGGTGGTGTGGGGACCGCTGATGATCGGCGGCGGCTATTACGTGATCAGCGGCGCCTGGGATTGGAACGTGGTCATCGCCAGCCTGCCCTACGCCCTGGGCGTGACCGGGGTGATCTTCGGCAAGCACATCGACAAGCTCGAGATGGACCGCGCCAAGCGCATCTACACCCTGCCAGTGCTGCTGGGCGAAAAGGTCTCGCGCTACGCCGTGCTGGGCCTGCTGCTCTTGCAATACGTTTCCGTGGCTTACCTGACCGTGATTGGCTTCTTCACCCCCGTGCTGCTGGTCACCTTCCTGGCCTTGCGCGCCCTGCGGCGCATCCTGCCCATCTTCCAGCAGCCCAGGCCAACCGAGAAACCGGCCGACTTCCCCGAGGTCTGGCCGAATTACTTCGTGGCAGCCGCCTTCTATCACAACCGCCAGTTCGGCCTGCTCTTCATGCTCGGCCTGATCGCCGACGCCATCCTCAAAGTCTGGGTGCTCTAATAGCGACTTCACGGGAGTTGGGAAAGCCATTCCCAACTTCACCACAAAGGACACAAAGAGCACGAAGTTTTTTTGCTTTGTGGGCTTCGTGCTCTTTGTGGTGATAGCGTTTAGCCTGTCAGCCGTTTACTCAGTCAAAGCCGGAAAAACCACAACTGTTTGGGCCTGGAAATCGCCGTTGCCCAGTTCCTTGGCGCCTACCAGCACGCGCATGCCGGCCTGCAGGTCATCGATACTCTGCACCTGCACGCCCCGGCTGCGGAAAGTGGTCTGCCCGGTGACCTTGAAGGTGTACTCCTGCCCGTCACGCGCCTGGATAGTGAAGCTGTCCTTGTCCACAGCCAGCACCTTACCGCCAGCGCGCTTCTCGAACCTGGGCTGCCCCTGGCGCTCGCCGGCTGCCACCGTCACTGCCAGCAGTTCGTCGCCGGGCAGCTCACGCAGCATAACCAGGGCGGTCATGCCGGTCTGCAAGTCGGCCAGGCTTTGCAGCGAGCCATCCTTGCTGCGGAAGCGCGTCTGCTCATCGACGGTGATGGTGACTTCCTCGTCGCCCTGGCGGGTCTTGAGGGTGAATCTGCTGGCGTCCTCGTCCACGGCGGTCACCTCGCCCAGCTTGCGCTGCGCCGGGTAATTGGCGCTGACCGTCCTGGCCTCCAGGCTGCCATCTGCGGCTTCCTGGGTCAGGACCATGGCGCGCATGCCTTCTTCCAGGTCATCCAGCCCTTCCACGCCGCCGCGGAAGACAGTCTCGCCCGTGACCTTGATGGTGACCGCCGGGCCCAGTTGGGGCTGCACGGTGAAGGTCTGCTGGCTCAGATTGACATCGGTGATCTCGCCGCGCGTGCCGCCCATGGCCTCCGGGTCGAAATCCTCGGGCAGCAAAATCACGCCACGCGCGGTGGCCTCGTCCTGGTTCTTGGGCGCCACCACACTCACCCAGCGCCCGACCTCCAGGTCGTCAAAGTTCAGCTCTTCCTGCTGGCGCGAGCGGAAGCGGGTGTTCTCGTCCACCAGGAAGGTCTGCTCCTGGCCGCCGCGCAGCATGATGGTGAACTGGTCCAGGTCGATCTCGGTCACCTGGCCCATCACCGGGCGCGCCCGCATGAATTTCGCCAGCGGGCTCTTGCCGTTGGCCGCCAGGGCGCGCAGGCGCCCGAACAGGCCCTGCTGGTTGGTGGGGCTCTCCTCCTGCGCCAGGGCGGCGCTGGTGGCCCACACCCCGCCCGCCGCCAGGGCAACGATCAAAACGGCTACAATCGGGATCCAAATTTTCTTAACCATGGTACTACCTCCTATGCATCCTTTCGGTGTCACGGCCGCTGGCGATGAGCCAGCGGCCCGTTCTTGGTTTGTTCCTATGCATAGGATATCTCAGCGGCGTAAACGCCTGCCTACCGCATTGTAAAATCCTTGTAAAACGGGGCAAAGCGCCTAACCGAAGACGACTTCCTCACGCCCGGTCAGCTTGTCCTGGATGCGCTCGACGACGATGTCCAGGTGGCGGGATTCGTGGACGAAATCCAGGTCGTCGGTGCGGATGGTGAGCACCGGGCAAACGTCGAAGCTCTGCATCCAATCCTCGTAGAACGACTCGAGCAGGGTCAAATACTCGTCCGAGATGCCGCCCTCGATGGCCCGCCCGCGCCGGCGGATGCGCTCCACCAGGACCGCCACCGGGGCGCGCAGGTAGATGAGCAGGTCGGGCGGGGGCAGCTTGCCCACCACCAGGTCGAAGACCCGCCGGTAGGCCAGGTAGTCGCGCTCGCTGAGGTTGCCCATGTGGTGCAGCGCCCGGGCGAAGATATAAGCGTCTTCATAGATGCTGCGATCCAGGATGGCCGACTGCGGCGCAGCCGCTAAATCCAGGTACTGCTGGGCGCGGTGCCCCAGGAAGAAGATCTGCAAGTGGAAGGACCAGGCGCGCATGTCGGCGTAGAAATCGGGCAGGTAGGGGTTATCCGCCACGGATTCGAAGGCCGTCTGCCAGCCCAGCCGCCCGCCCAGGCGCTCGGTCAAAGAGGTTTTGCCGGCGCCGATGTTGCCGGCCAGGAGAATCATGCGTTTGGTCATAGGGATCACAATGCGTAAACCGACACGACCACCTCACGCGCTGCCTGGCGGCGCCCGTGGATGCTCTCCTCAACCAGCTTGAGCACATTGGCAGCGTAGTAACGCGTGCCACACTGGGTACACACCCCCGCAGGCACATTCTCGATCAAAGCATAGCTGCCCTTGACCTTGCGGTGCAGCGTGACGCGCTTCTCCACGATTGGGCCGCTGCAATATTCACAGGTTTCACCGTCCCAAAAGCCCATGTTCATCGCTCCTTTACCTTTTCGGTCGATCTTCATAGACAGTAATGATTCGAACCTTACTCGTAGTAGTAAGCCGAAACACAATTCCGATCTCTCGACCATCCAGGGCCTGACCAATGATTTCGTACTTGTCATCTCGAGGCCAGGTCTTCCTGACTCTGCCTGTCAAGATACCATTCTCTACATCGTAGATATCAAAGCCATCTGATTGCGCTTCTTCATCCGCATGTTCTGTTAGGTAATACAGACCATTGCGAACCAGGGATCGAATTTGTGAGATTTTGCTCACAGATCACACTTCTGCAATTTGGCGCAGCCGCTGAACTGCTTGCGAGGGATGGCGATCCTGTTCCTGGCGCTGCCGCCGGATTTCAGCCTCGACCGCTTGCAAATAGGCGTTCACCTGCTGAAGGTTGCGCCAATAGTAGGTGAGTGTGGCATAAACCTGCTCGAGGGAGAGGGTACGGTAGCGCGCTGCAATCTGCTCAGGGAACAGGCCCAGGTCCAGGTAATCCCACAAGATCGTCTCGATGCCCACGCGCGTGCCGCGCACACGAATGTCATGAGCAGCGATAAAATCGAAATAATCTTCCAATTGCACAGCACAACTCCTGGCGGGAATATTACCGCGAAGGCGGCAGGCCGTCAAGCAGGTGGGATTCGCAATGAGGACAAATGATCTATGCGGTTTTTAAAGCGGGAGGGGCGGCGGGGGCGGGTCGATTTGATGGAGGCGCGCCGCAGGCCAGACGGGATGGTAGTAAGGCAGGTGAATTTGCCAGAACGGGCAGACCCGCCCCTACGGGTGCGCGGGTGGGGGGAGGCGGAGCGATGTGAGGGAGGGGCGCGGCGGGGTAGATAGGGCGGTTGTGGGGTACGCGTGCAGCGGCGCGCCGGCGCGCTGCAGCATGTGCGCCAGGTCTTCGCCTTCGATGTAATCCATGACCAGGTACTGCCCCTGCCCGGCCACGGTGAACGAATCGAAGACGCGCGGCAGGTTGGGGTGGCGCAGGTTGAAGAGCAGCGAGGCCTCGCGGGTGAACTGCGCCTGGGCGGCGGGCGAGGTGTCGAAGTTCTCTTTCACGGCGCAGGGGCCGTTCAGGGTGGTATCCCAGGCGCGGTAAACCGCCCCGAACCCGCCCTGCCCGAGCAGCTTAGCGATGCGGTAGCGGTGGTGCAGAATTTCTCCGGGATTTAGAGGCATATCCGTAGACAGGGAACTGTAGAACAGGAAACAGGGAGATCGCAGCAGCGACCGGTAGGGATATTATATCGCAATCCATTGGCTGCGCTCCTGGCAGAAAGCCAGCCAGGAGAATCCCAGCAGCTTACTTCCCTGGGACCAGCAGGCAGCGGAAGCCGACGCTGGCGCCACGGAAAGCCGGATCGAGGTGGTTACGCTCCGCCACGCGCAGGAGGCTCGACTGATAATTCCAGGCGCCTCCGCGCAGCACACGCAACCGGTCGGTATCTGGACCCGGAGGATTGCGCTCCGGTGAGCCAATGTAAAACGTTTCCCAATACCAGTCCTGCACCCACTCCCAGAGGTTGCCGGCCATATCGTACAATCCGTAGCCGTTGGGCTGGAAGCTGCCCACCGCACTGGTATCTCCGATGCAGTAATCGTCTTCGTCCCAGTGATCATCCTCGTCCCAGTAATTGGCCTGTACACAAGTCGGCACATCATCCCCCCATGGATACAGCTTGCCTTCTAATCCGCCGCGGGCAAACGCCCGCCGCGCCATTCACAATACGCATCCGCCATCTCCCAGGTCACGTAGATCACCGGATAACCAGCGTACTCCGGATTGTCATAATAGCTGCCGCGCGTGTAAGACTTGCTCGATGTGGGCGGGTCGCACGCTCCAGCCGCAACGCACCCAGCGTAACGGGCGTTGGTCACCTCATAGGCATCGATGGAATAAGCATCCAGGTAGACCGTGTGCACCGGCTTCTCATCGCTTTCCCCGCTTTCGTTGCCCATGTGGAATTCCCCTGCCAGGATCAATACCATGCTCTCCGGCGCGGCGGTAGGGAACAGGGCTTGCGTTGGTGCAGCAAGCGTGGCTGTCTGCGCCGGCGCGGCGAGCGTTGGCATGCGCAGCGGACGACTGTCCTGCGGGTTATCCTCACCCAGCAAAGCCGAAATCAAAACCACGAACAGCAATAGAATCAACATACCCAGCGACCCTGATTCTAACCCCGCCCAGATCCACGGGCCACGGCGCGCCCGCCGCTTTGCCTTACTTCCATCCCCCACCACCCCCTGCGTGTTCCCTACGTGCGTCTGGGTAGGGCCAGCCGCCCCAATCTGTAACGCATCCCAGAACTCCGCAATGCTGCCATAGCGACCGGCGCGGTTGATGCGCATGGCCTTCTCTAAGGCAGCGCTCACCCCCATCGATACGCGTGGGTTGACCCGCCGGGCCGCTTCCGGCGGCGCCGCCACCCCCGAAACGATGTCGACGCTGGCAGGCGGCAGCCGGCAGGTCAGCAGCGTGTAAAGGGTTGCGCCTAACGCATACACATCGCTCTGGGCGTCCGTTGTTCCCGATCCATATTGCTCCGGCGGCGAGTAGCCCGGTGTGACTGGCCGCGGCCCGGGATCGGAAAGCCCGGCAATACCGAAACCCACCAGGATGGCCTGCCCCTGCGAGGTGATGTGGATGTTGGCCGGCTTAAGGTCGCGATGGATAACCGCCGGGCTCTGGTCGTGCAGGTAGCTCAAGGCGGCACACACCTGCCCGATCCAGACCAGCGCCTGGGCCTCATCCAGCGGCGCCCCGGTGCGCCCGAGCATGTGCGCCAGGTCTTCCCCCTCAATGTAGTCCATGACCAAATATTGCCCCTGCCCGGCCACCATGAACGAATCGAAGATCCGCGGCAGGTTGGGATGGCGCAGGGTGAAGTGCGCCTGCGCCGCCGGTGAGGTGTCGAAGATCTCCTTCACCGCGCAGGGCTGGTTCAATTGGACATCCCAGGCGTGGTAGGTCGCCCCGAAGCCCTGCCCAAGCAGTTCAACGATGCGATAGCGGTTGTGCAGAATGTCTCCAGGAGTTAGCGCCAACTTACCTCCCCAGGGGTGATAGACGGTAGACAGGAAACAGAAAACAGGGTCAGAGCATTATATCGCGAGGTGAACGGCGCCGGGGATAATGATGTGCACATGGGGGCGGGTCGAGTTGGTGGAGGCGCGCCGCAGGCAAGACAGGATGGCTGGAAGGCAGACCGTTTTGCCAGAATGGGCAGACCCGCCCCTACGGTGGATCTACGCGGGTCTTGCGGGCGCCCCAGGCCTGCACCAGCACGCTGAGGATGGCGGCGTAGACGATCAATTTCTGGCCCGTGGCCTGGATCATGCGCCCTTCCAGGCTGTTGTAGGGATCGGGGCCCTGGGTGAGCAGCAGCAGGTAGAGCACCAGCAAGAAGGTGAAGCCCAGGAACACGAAGCCGTAGCGCCGGGGGTAGTGCGGCGCGAGGAAGATCACCAGAGTGTACAGGCCGGCTGCCAGCGGGAAAAAACGGAAAGCCCACAGCACGAACTGCAAGTGGATGGGGCGCAGCAGGTTCGCCGGGGTAAAGGCCACGCCGATGAAGCACAGCCCAGAGAGCACACCGGACAACGTCCCGGCCCGGCTGAGCCAGCGCAGCAGGCGCGTGTGCGTGAACAGCCGGGCGAAGGCTACGAAGAACAGCGCCAGCCCCAGGCCGGCCAGCAGCAAGGCGATGAAGAACAGAATCGCCGATACGGTGTTGGCCTGGCCAGTGGGCGTGCGGGTGTAGCCCAGGGCGGAGAAGAAATTGGTGAAGAAGCGGTAGCCCTGGGTGGGCACGCCGCCCAGCTCACCGCCAGGGTAGAACAGCATGGCGCCCAGGGTAAGCACCACGAATTGGGAACAGGCTAATACAGCCAATAAAAACGGATCGCGGATCAGAAAAGGCTTGTTATCCTCAGGCGACACGAATGGCCTCTGCCTCGATTTGGGAGCGCAGGCGCGGTCGGAGGGCCTGGGGCGTCACCAGGTCCACAGACCGGCTCAATAAGTCCTCCAGGAAGAACTTGGTTTCCATGAATCCATCAAACGTCGCCGGACCGCTGAATTCCACCAGGATATCGATATCGCTATCGGGTTGGGCTTCGTCGCGCGCCAGCGAGCCGAACACCGCCAGGGACTTTACTCCCAGCGCGTCCAGATCCTGCTTGTGTTGGCGCAAAACCCGCAAAACTTCTTCGCGAACCACAGCGTTCCCTCAACCTCAAATCATTGCAGAACGAACTGGCTGAAAGAATCTACCACGAAACCTAACACTCACTGAAGCCGCAGGAATAACACTTGCGGCAGCCTTCTTCGTTCACTACCGCGGCCTGGCCGCACTCCGGGCACAGGTCGCCGATCTTGTGGCCGAAGGTTTCGCCTGGGGACTCTTCGCGCCCGGCGCGCTGGGCGGCCTCGGCCAGCAGGTTGTAGCCGTTACCGCCATCCTGGCCGTGCTCGAGGTCCGCCTGGCGCCTTTCCGGATCGGTGGTTTCCAGGTACTCAGCCAGCACCTGGGAAACGCCATCCGGCAGCGAGCGCACGCGGTTGGGGCCAAAGCCCAGCGAGCGCCCGCCGCCGATCCCGGAAAGCTGGCGCCAGATTTCTTTGAGGCGCTCGCGCGGCTCCACCGGCGAAGCCAGGCGCAGGACATAGGAGATCAGGCGGCCGATCGCCTCCGAGACGGCGGCTGTATCCGAGCCAGCCTTGGAGGTGTGGATGAAAACTTCGAAAGGCTGGTTGCCGCCGTTTTCGTTGATGGTAACGAAGGCCTTGCCCAGCGGCGTGCTGACGCTCATGGTGTAGCCCGGCAGACTGCGCGGGCGGGGTTTCTTTTTGTCGTGCCAGATAGGCAACTGTTCCGCCGGAACCAGCGCCGCCGGGGTTTCCTGCTTCTGGCGGGCGGTGGCCTGGGTCTCCAGGACCACTTTCGTGCGGGAGCCGGTCACGTAGACGGTGATGCCCTTGCAGCCCAGCTCCCAGGCCAACTGGTAGGCAGTGGCTACCTCGTCTTCGCTGGCGCCCTCGGGGAAATTGACGGTCTTGCTCAGGCTGTTATCCACGAAGGCTTGCAAGGCAGCCTGCATGCGCACGTGTTCTTCGGCGCGGATATCCTGCGAGACCACGAAAACCTGGCGGATGGGCTCGGGCGCCTGCTCCAGTTCCTGACAGGTGCCGCGCTCCATAACGTGCTCGACGATCTCCTGGCGCGTGGCCTGGTCCAGCCCGGCGCGAGTCAGGGCAGTTTCGAACAGAGGGCTGGCGTAGGTCAGTTGCAAGTCCTTGCCATTGTCATTGACGTGGCGGATGTAAGCCAGGGCGAAGACCGGCTCGCAGCCGTAGCCCTCACAGCCCGCCACGGTGGCAATCGTGCCGGTGGGCGCCACCGTGGTCTGGGCGGCGTTGCGGATGCCCTGCTGGCGCAGGCCAGCCTCCACCTGCTGCCAGTCGACCTGCGGGCGGCCCCAATCCTGCTGGTAGGGCTCCAGCGGCTGCGGCGGCTGCCAGCGCACGGCCTGCGGGTCGTACAGGCTGCCGGCGATGGCCGGGAAAGCGCCGCGCACA
The DNA here is from genome assembly GCA_040752025.1 of Chloroflexota bacterium. Taxonomy (GTDB): domain Bacteria; phylum Chloroflexota; class Anaerolineae; order Anaerolineales; family UBA4823; genus JBFMFR01. Next base: position 43,802 of record JBFMFR010000032.1, read on the forward strand.
CCGGCCAGCTCGATGCTGGTCAGCATGGCGTGGTAACGGATAAATTCCATCACCTGCGAAGCGAACTCCTGCCCTTCCGGCGAGCCGTAGCGGATGCCGGCGTGGTACATCAGGTCGCCCAGGCCCATGATACCCAGGCCAATGCGCCGGGCCTGGTGAGCAGCCTTGGAAAGCTGCTCTACGGCCGGGACGTAAGCATTGGCGTCGACCACATCGTCCAGGAAAATCGTGGCCAGTTCCACACTCTGGCGCAGCTTCTCCCAGTCCACCCCGCCGTCCACACCCAGGTGCTGGGCCAGGTTGACCGAGCCCAGGCAGCAGTTCTCGTAAGGTCCCAAAAATTGCTCGCCGCAGTTGTGGGTCACAAACCCATCAGCCAGCAAGCTGCTGGTCTGGGGCTGGCTCAGGTCATAAACATCTGCCAGGCCGGCAGGCTGGACACGCAGCACACGGTCGGCGTACACTTCGCGGTTGCTGCGGCGCTTTTTAGCCTTTATGAATGCCAGCAGGCGCTGCTGCCGGATGCTATCGATAAAACCGATCAACTCAGCAAAACGATCCCGATTGGCTTTGCCGACCACCAGTTCGTATTGAGGCCGGTAAACATATTCAGCCTGTCCGCCTTTGCCGTCCGGCATCCATTTCTTGCCAGCAGCACGCCGCGTATAGAGACGCGCCAGGATACCGAAATTTGCCAGGAGCAACTGCACATCTTGCAGCAGGGAGGGTGAACTGCTCGCCAGGCGCACGGTGCAATCCCGTTTTGTTTCATTGATTTGCACCGAACCATCGGCGCTGAACAGACCTTGCAAAAAGCCAACCACGGCCTGGCGCGGCGCCGTCCACAGCGCTGCGGGGACGCGCTTCTCTTCCGCGCGTACCGCCTGTACACCCAGGCTGCGGAAGAATTCGAAAGGCGCCCTTCCATAGGTCAACTGGCGTATGCTGCCGCGCTCGTGAAGATGCCCAGGGCCAAACCACTGGCTGGTATAGCCATGCACCACATCCAAAATCTCATCATCTGAGAAAACCATCCCCACCGGGCTGTTGCTGCTAGGTGAAAGCCAGCCATCTCCAACCAGGAGACCTAAAACCACCCCCAGGCCGTGCGACCATTCCTGCGGCAGGCTGGCGTACATCTCCTGGAAATCGCTGCGCTGCACGAGGTGCCCGCTGGCACGATCGCCAGACAGCGCCATGCTGCTCATCTTTTCACGCAGCGCCTCGATTTCAGGCAGGCGCGTATCCCGGCTCCAGGCGCCCTCACCACTTTGCAAGAACAACTGGTCTCCGGGCCGCAAATCGTTCAAGGCCACATAACCGCCAGGAGTCAGGAAGCGATGGTCAGGCGTAGCTGTGATGGAATAGCCCATGTGGGTGGTCAGCTTGAAAACGGGTGTGTTCTGGCGAGTGCAATAAGCGGGCGAGGCCGGCCGTAAAGCGACCCCGGTCTGCGCTCCCACCTGATCGCCAGGCAGGGCGCGGTTATCGGAGGCCACAAAAACTGCCTGTTCCATCTCAGCCAGGTCGGCAATCCTGAGCAAGCCCAATTGTGTAGCAATGCGTGTTTCCCCGGCGAAGCACGGATTGGTAGCCTCCAACTGGTAGAGATGCGGCACCGGGTTGAAACGGTTGGCCGTATCCAGGAAAAGCACCCCAGGCTCGCCGTTGTGGTGCGCCTGGTACACAATCTTCTCGAACAGTTGGCGCGCTGGCAGGCGCTTATGGACTCGCAGCGGCAAACCGGCCGCTTCGGCCTGCTCCAGCGTGCCGTAGAAACCCTGGTAAGCGGGCGAATCCACGTCTGGGAAGCGCAGCTCCCAGATTTCATCCTGAAGCACTGCCTGCATGAAAGCGTCGGTGATGCCCACCGAGATGTTGAAATTGGTGATGGCGTTTTCGTCGGTCTTGCAGGTGATGAACTCTTCGATATCGGGGTGGTCGACGCGCAGCACAGCCATGTTAGCGCCGCGGCGCGAGCCGCCCTGGGCGATTTCACCGAAGGCCTTATCGTATACCCGTAAGAAACCGACCGGCCCGGTGGCCTGCCCGGCGGAGGATTTGACCAGGGTGCCCTTGGGGCGCAGGCGCGAGAAAGAAAACCCGTTGCCGCCGCCGGTCTGCTGGATCAAGGCGGCATCGCGCAGCGTTTGGAAGATACCGGAGGGGTCGCGCCCCATGTCATCGTTGATGGGCAGGACGAAGCAGGCTGCCAACTGGCCCAGGGGCGTGCCCGCCCCGGTGAATGTCGGCGAATTGGGGAAAAAGCGCTTGGTGGTGAGCAGTTCATAGAACTGGCTGGCGCGTTCCAGGACATTTCCTTCCCAGGCAGCCTCGCTGTTGGCCACGTGGTAAGCCACGCGCCAGAACATTTGCTCGACCGTCTCGGCGGGCTGTCCCTCCCGGTCGCGACGCACATAGCGCCGGGTCAGCACCTGGCGGGCGTTCTCGGTCAGGTGGATCGAGGGTAAATGCGCCGGCATGGGCGGTGTGGGCAACAAACCGTGCCTGGTATCGGTGAAATCCTTTTCTTGGAACATTAAACAGCCTCCTCACCAGCAAATGTGGACAGACAAAGATACCCAGCGCATCTCCATCGCCGGGCCAAGTGAAATTCGCTTTTAGCCTTCTAGCAAACGGTCGATCTCGCTACGAATGGATTTCAGATCATCCAGGCCCAGGTATACGATGGCGTAGCGAATATAGGCGATGTGGTCCAACTCTTTCAAACCAGCAATGACCATGTCCCCAACCACCCGGGAGGAAACCTCAGCGCGCCCCATGGCTTGCAGCGTGGCTTCGATCTCCCCAACCAGGCGCTCGATATCCGCCGCCGAAACGGGGCGCTTGGCGCACGAGATGCGGATGCCGCGGATCAATTTATCGCGGTCAAACTCTTCGCGCGTGCCATCCTGCTTGATGATCAAGGGAGTGGCCAGGATGGGGCGCTCATAGGTACTGAAGCGCTGCCCGCATTGCTCACACTCGCGCCGCCGCCTGACGCCGCCGCGCGTATCGTGTGAGGTATCGACAACTCGAGAGTGGTGGTGTTTACAGTATGGACAACGCATAGGACTTGGACCATAGAACAAATGTAACCGCCATATATGGGGGTACATCCTCCACCACCCCGCACCCGTGGCGATCAGTAAGCAGCATTCTAGCACAATTGTACCAGCATTGCAAGGGTACAAGGGTACGCAATGCTTAAATTAATGGATTTTTTAAGGTAGCAACGCGTTGAGCCTGGCGCATATCACGCCAGGCTCAACGCTCTTACCGCAGGCCTCCCCATGCGAAGGCAGAAATGGGAAGTTCGCCTGCGCCTGCCCTACAGGCAAACAGGCAGGCAGAAATCCCTACAGGAGGAATGTCCTTTCAACGATATACCCGCGCAACGCAAGTCAAGTGGCTGCTGCAAGGCAATCCTGCTGCAAGATCGCAGCGCCTACCAGCAGCACCTGTTCAGGTCTCTTACAAGTTCTTCTTGCGCAGGAAGGCCGGGATGTCCAGATCGTCCGTATTGTAAGTGCGTGCTGTGAACTCCTTCGGTGCTGCAGGCCGGGATGGCTGAGGCGCTTCGACGTAGGCTTCTTGTTTCTCCCGGACCTCCGCTACCGGCGCTTCCACAATCCGGCGTGGCACGCCGGTGCGCTCAAAACCCGTAGCAATGACGGTGATGCGCACCTGGTCCTTCATGTTGGGATCGATGACCGCGCCAAAGATCAGGTTGACATCCGGGTGAGCGGTTTCCTTGATGATAGCAGCGGCCTGGTTCACGTCGAACAGGGTCAATTCTGGCCCGCCGGTGACGTTAAACAGAATGCCGCGCGCCCCGTCGATGGTGATGTCCAACAACTGGCTGGAAATGGCCTGCTCGGCCGCCATGCGGGCAGCGTCCTCGCCCTTGGCCTGGCCGACCGCCATCAGCGCCGCACCACCCTCCGACATGATCGTGCGCACATCGGCGAAGTCCAGGTTGATCAGGCCGGGCACGGTGATCAGCTCAGAGATGCCCTGCACGCCCTGGCGCAGCACATCGTCGGCCACACGGAAAGCGGTCTGCAAGTTAGCGCGCTTGTCCACGATTTGTAGCAGCCGGTCATTGGGGATAACGATCAGCGTGTCGGCCTGTTCCTTCAAGCGGGAGATGCCCGACTCGGCAGACTGGATGCGCCGCGAACCTTCGAAGGTGAACGGACGAGTGACGACGCCAATCGTCAGTGCACCGACCTCCTTGGCGATCTGCGCCACAACCGCGGCGCCGCCTGTGCCTGTGCCGCCGCCCATGCCGGCGGTGATGAAGACCATATCCGAGCCCTTGAGCACGGAGTACAGTTCTTCCGCCGACTCCTCGGTGGCCTTGCGCCCGACTTCGGGATCGCCACCCGAGCCCAGGCCGCGCGTCAGCTTCTCGCCGACGCGCACGCGCATGCTGGCCTTAGACAGCAGCAGCGCCTGGGCATCGGTGTTGATCGCCAAGAAATCGACGCCTTGCAGACCTTCATCAATCATACGATCGACGGCGTTACAACCGCCGCCGCCTACGCCCACCACTTTAATGCGGGCGAAGGATTCTACCTGGTTGGAATTTGTGTTAGCTGGCATTGCTTCCTCCTCATAAGGATAAGATATAGGGATTTGAGGTTTATCTTCCACGTGGGCCGCCTCTGCCTGGCAGCTCACGCTCGATCAGGGACATAGGCCCTGTGATCCACATCAACGAAAGTACCGAATACATCGAATGCTCCAAGTGAAGCCGGTCCAGACGGTCACCCCGGCTACGGCAGCAGCCGTTTCAACCAACTCTTCAAATTCTCCACATCCAACGCCTTGCCTTCACCAGCAGGCCTGGGACGGGGCGGTCGCCGCCCGGAAGGAGTGACCTCGTCCATCAGCATTCCCCAGCGCAGCAAACCCACGCTGGTCGAATAGGCCGGCGCGTTCAAGCGATCGGCCATGCCCAATAAATTCTCCGGCTGCGCCAGGCGCACCGGCACACCTAATACCTGGCTGGCAATCTCACGGATACCCGGCAGGGCGCTGACGCCCCCGGTGAGCACCATACCCGCGGGGAGCAGCCCATCGTAGCCGGAACGCTTGACTTCCTGCACCACCAGGCCGAAAATTTCCTCGACGCGCGCCTGGATGATCTGCACCAGTTCCAGATGGCTGACCTGGACCGGCTCCTGCTCCCCGAAGGGGCGCATATTGAAAGCCTGGCGAGGGTCGATGGCCTCGGCGTCAGCGTGCCCGTGCTGCAGCTTGATCTCCTCGGCCTGCGAGTTCGGCAGGCGCAGCACCTGGGCGATGTCCGAGGTGATGTGGTGCCCGCCGACCCCCAGGACGGCCGTGTGCCAGACATCGCCATCCACGAAAATGGCCAGGTCGGTCGTCCCACCGCCCACATCGCACACGATCACGCCCATCTGCCGCTCAGTCTCGTTCAACACCACTTCAGCCGAGGCCAGGGGGTTGAGCACGAACTGCGAAACCTCTACGTTAGCAGCTTGCACACACTGGCGCAGGTTGTCCACGCTGGCGGCGGCAGCCGTAATGATATGCGTCTCCACCTCCAGGCGATAGCCGTGCATGCCGATCGGCATGCGGATGCCGTCCTGCCCGTCCACGTTGAAGCCGCGTTGGATCACGTGCACGATCTCGCGATTGTGCGGGATCGCCACGGCGCGGGCGGCATCGACGGCGCGGGCCACGTCATCGTGATCGATGACCCGACCGGAAACACCCACCACACCGCGACTGTTGACCGAAGAAACGTTGGCGCCTGCCAGGCTGACCAGCGCCGAAAGGATTTCGACGCCGGAGGTGCGTTCGGCCTTTTCGACCGAGCGCGCCACCGCCTGTGCAGCGGCTTCTAAATCGACCACTACCCCCTTGCGAAGGCCACGCGAAGGTTCGATACCCACGCCCATGATATGTACCTGCCCCTGGGCTTCCTGGCGCCCTACCAGCGTACATACCTTCGTCGTTCCAATATCAATGCCTACTAGAATTTGATCATCCATCGCTTCACTGGCTCCGCTTACAAAATAAAACTTACCTCATTCATCCAGGCGGAAATAAGGGGCGTGTAAATACTCTACACTGATCTCCGTCGGGCGCAGCCCCTCTTCTTTCAACTGGTCTAAGATCGCCCGGTAAACTTTCAGCTTGAGATCGATCTCCTGGGCCTGTCCCAGGAACACTTCCCAGCCACGCGAGTCTTTCCAGCCCATGCCGCGCCCGGGATCGTAGAACAAAGTGGCTTTCTCGGGGGCTTTTCCTGCCAATATCAGGAAGGACTGAACCATCTCGCTGGTCATCAATGGCTTAGCCGATCCGTAAAGGGCGAAATCGCCCGGCAGCACATCCAGGATCTGGTCGATTCCGGTGGCAGGAGAGGCTTCCGTTGGCTCTAGCAACGGCAAGGCTAGCGCAGGTGGGCTGCCTGAGGCCTCAATCACCGGGTAATCACCCATGGGCAGGCCTTCTCGCAAGGGGAAGCTCATCCCATCGCCATCCACCAGCAGGGTGCGCCCGCCCTGCTTCCAGGTCAGGACCGGGATGCGCTCTGTCACCGTAACCATCACCGTGTTCGGCAGTTCCGCCTGGACGGCTGCGCTTGAGAATTCCGGAAAAGCCGTCAGCAGTTCACCCTGCAAACCATCTGTATCCAGCGTAAAGATCTGCTTGCCCTTGACATCCAAGACCGCGTTTACAGCAGTGCTGTTCAGGCGTTTCAGGCCGGTCACCTGGGCTTCTTCGACGCGATACATGCTCGAATTCCAATACGTGTAAACCACAAAAGCCAGCAAGGCCAACAGCAAGAAGGAGGCCAACCGCCAGCCAAAGCGAATCTGCGGCAGAGCCGGCAAGCGCATCTCGGCGCCCTGGACATTCAAAGCCACATCCAGCCGCCGCCGCACCTTCTTGCTGCGTCGGGCAGCGGGCCCTGTCAGCGTAAAAGCTGCGTTGCGCGCCATCACCGGCGGCGGCGTGCGGGTGGGGGCGTCTTCAGCGCGGCGAGCTCTATTCGCCGGTTTGCGAGCCGGATTGACCGGCTTGCCAGCCTGGTTCGCTCGCCTGCGGCGGATCTCGTCTGAGCGCGAGGTGGGCTTTGTCTGTGCAGCCATCTTCAGCCTTCCCTTCGATAACGCCGTTCGGTGTGGTCACGATCAGCCTTGCGTTCCAACGCCAGCTCGATCAAGCGATCGATCAAAGCCGGGTAGGATAACCCGCTGGCTTCCCACAGCTTGGAGTACATGCTGATTTGGGTGAAACCCGGGATCGTGTTGATTTCGTTCAAGTACAGCTCGGCCGGACGCGGGGCTCCTGGAGTCTCCTTCTCCAGCAGGAAATCTACCCGCGCCATCCCAGCGCAATCGACTGCCCGGTAGGCACGCACAGCCAGATGGCGCGCCCGTTCGGCCACCTGCGGGTCGATGGGCGCCGGGATCAACAAAACCGAATCGCCATCGATATACTTGGCTTCGTAAGAATAATACTCTCGGCTGGGAACGATCTCCCCGGCCGCAGAAGCCTGCGGATCGTCGTTCCCTAACACACTGATTTCGATCTCGCGCGCATTCACGCCGCGCTCCACCAGCACCCGGCGATCGAAGCGCGCCGCTTCGTACAGCCCTTCCAACAGGTCTGCCGGCGAAGTACAGCGCGTAATGCCCACGGAGGAGCCCAGGTTGGCCGGTTTGACGAAGAGCGGGAACGCAGACACCTGCAAAGCGCGCTGGATCACCGCCTGCACATCCTGCTCAATCTCGCGGCGCAGCACCACGATCGAATCCACCACAGGGATAGCGTGGGCGCGCATGACATCTTTGAAAACGCCCTTGTCCATACCAAGGGCTGAACCCAGCACGCCCGCGCCCACATACGCCAGGTCAGCCATCTCCAGCAGCCCTTGCAGCGTGCCATCTTCGCCATACGTGCCGTGTAAAACCGGAAAAACCACATCCAGGTCGGTCAGGTGGATCAACGAATTTAACGAATGCGACGAATGATCCTGCGGATGATCCGCAGGATTCAGCGAATATAAGGCGTGGCGAGACGGATCGGGGAAGATCGCCGCCGGGGACAACTGCTGGGTATCGAGCTGCCCGGTCGCCCCGGCCTGGACAAACGCGTCCAGCAGCCCATCGCCGCCTACCCACCAACTCCCATCGTGGGCGATGCCAATCTGGACTACCTCGTACCGGCTGCGGTCGATGGCGGCCAGCACGGAGCGCGCTGACATCAGCGAGACCTCATGTTCGCCAGAGCGCCCGCCATAAATCACGCCGACACGCAGTTTCCTCCCGGTTTCCATCACTCCCATTCACCTAGCAATTCAATCTCTAATTCCAGCCGCACACCAAATTTTTCAAGCACGCGCTGCTGGGCCATTTGGATCAGTGCATACACGTCGCTGGCAGTCGCCTGGCCCTGGTTGGTGAAGAAATTGGCGTGCAGATTGCTGATTTCCGCGCCTCCCATACGAGCACCCTTCAAGCCCACCGCTTCAATCAAACGTCCAGCGTAATCGCCCGGCGGGTTCTTGAACATGGAGCCCATGCTGGCTCCAGGAGGCTGCGTACGCCGGCGATGAGCGACGAACTCGTCGATCCTGGCCTGCACAGCCTGCGGCGTGCTGTGCGCCAGTTGCAAGTGTGCTGCCAAAACGACGGCCCGTCCTGCCTGGCGCTTCAACAGGCTGCCCCTGTAGATGAAATCCAGCCTGTCCGCTGCCCACATCTCCCTGCGGGGTTCTTCGCCCTGGGCAGCGAATTCGGTGAATTCGCTATCCATACGGTGCAAGATTTCGGCCAGGCGCAGATTACCAGCCATATCGCTGCCGTGGGCACCGGCATTGCCAACCACGGCGCCGCCCACGCTGCCCGGGATACCCGCGGCCCATTCCAGGCCTGACAGGCCAAGTTGAGCCGCCTGGCGGGCCAGCAAGCCGAAATTCGCCCCCGATTCGGCCCGCACCATGGGTGGGTCGGCCCGTTCATCGAAACGTACCTGGCGCGCCCGGTTGATCAAAACCAGGCCGGGAACCCCCGCATCGCTCACCAGCACGTTCGAACCGCCTCCCAGGATCAGGAAATCCACCTGGTTGCGCCAGCACAGACGCACAGCCTCGACCAATTCGTCCAGGGTCTGCACCTCCAGCAGCATCTCGGCCGGGCCGCCGATGCGCGCGGCAGTATAGCGCCCTAAAAGCACCCCTGCCTGCAAGCGGGGTCCAAGCGCAGCCTGTAGCACGGCAATTCCAGCGGGTCGAACGTCCATACTCACCAAGATTACATCTCTTTCAGCCAGTCGATCAAGCGCAAAATAACTTCGCGCTTAAACGGAAAACCGATTTGGTCAGGCGCGGCTTCCTCCGAGTCAACCAGCGTAAAAGCTTCTGGCCGAGATCCACGGCCCCTGGTTGAGCGAGCCTGCAATTGCAGGTCGGATAAGCCATACGCATCCGATTCAAAGGTGCGTTTTTCACCAGACAGGGACGATTTAGGCATTTTTCTCTCCTCGGCGATGTGGCCCAGCTTGCGCCTCCAGGCTCTGCAACACCTGAGTGCTGATCTGGTCGGCATCGCCGGCCGATAGCACCAGGACCACATCACCAGATTGCAGATTATGGACCAATTCGTCTTTGGCCTCTACCAGGCCTGGCGCGAACTGCGCCGGAGCGCCGGCATCGGACAGAGCACGCACCAGCCAGTCGCCAGAGAAGCCGTCCACCGGGGCCGCTTCGCGGGCGGCGTAAACCTCGGTGACGATAACCTGGTCGGCCTGGCTTAAGGCCGAAACAAAGCCATCGAACAACGTGCGTGTGCGTGAATACGTATGCGGCTGCCAGACGGCCCACAAGCGGCGCCCAGGGAAGCGGGCGCGCGCCGCCGCCAGGGTAGCGCGAATTTCGGTCGGGTGGTGGGCGTAATCGTCGATCACCGTCACGCCGGCCTGCTCGCCGCGCACTTCGAAGCGCCGCCCGGCGCCACGGAATTCACCCAGGGCGCTGGCGGCCCGCCTCAGAGGCAGGTGCAGTTGGTCCGCCACGGCCAGGGCGGCCAGGGCATTGCGCACGTTGTGCTCGCCGGGCACAACCAACGAAACCGGCTGGGGGGCAGGGCAGTTCTGGCAGGAAAGCGCAAACCGAAAACCGCCTTGCGCGTTCACTGATAAATCCTTCGCACAGTAATCCCAATCCGCATCCGACAGACCATAAGTCTGTGTGCGTAGCCCCTGTGCAGCGGCCCAGGCCAGCAAACGGGCCGCACCCGGGTCTTCGCCACAGGCAACCAACGCACCCCCCTGCACCAGATGAGAAGCATATTCCTGGAAAGCCTGGTAGAAATCCGCGGCAGTCGGATAACAATCCGGATGATCGTGCTCGATGTTCGTGACAACCGCCAGGGATGGGCGCAAGCCAAGGAACATGCGATCATATTCATCTGCTTCGATCACAAACCACTGGCCCTGGCCAGCGTGGGCATTGCGGCCCAGGTTCTGCGAGACGCCGCCGACGATGTAGGAAGGATCCAACCCCAGGGAACTCAGCATCCAGGCGATCATGGCGGTGGTGGTGGTTTTTCCGTGCGTACCCGCCACGCCGATCACCTGCTGTGAGGCCATCAACTGCTCGAGGAAATCGGCCCGCTTCAACACAGAAACACCGGCCGCCCGAGCAGCCTGGACTTCAACATTCTCATCGGGGATAGCAGAAGAACGCACCACCAGGTCTGCACCGCTGACATTTTCGGCCCGGTGTCCCAGAAAGACGCGCGCCCCGGCCTGCTGCAAGGCCTGGGCCAGCGGCGAAAGCTGGCGGTCCGAGCCGCTAACCGTATAGCCGCGCTCCAACAACACCATGGCCATGGCCGATAAACCGCTACCTCCGATCCCGATGAAATGCACGTGTTTCATAAACAGATCTTAGAATCGTTCCTGGATTACAAGAATACGATAATGACGAAAATAAAAGCCAATACCACAGCAATGTAGATATTCGGCTGCTTGCCCAACCAGACTGGCGGAAGCAACTTCAAGATGCGCTGCATCGACTCAGCCATATCTCCCTGGGCGGGGACGACATACTTCGCCAGCATCGGGTAGTCAGCCTGGTGCGTGTAATACCATAGTGTACCGATCACAAACCAGCCACTGACCAGGCCCAGAAACATCCCCAGCATAACATCCTGGATGCGATCACGCCTTTCGGCCGCCTTTGACAGCCGGGAAAACTTGGGCGATTGGTAGCCAAAAAAGGCCATCAACACCACCGTGAGAATGCGGAACCAGTACTGCATGCTCGGGTTGCTTTGAATGAAAGGGCCAACCATGGGCAGCAACAATTCGATCACGGAGATGAAGGCCAGCGCCAGGATAACGCTGAACGTAACCAGAATCTCCTTGGCCCAACCGCGCATCGCACCGATGAAACCAAACAAAATCACAAACATGTAGAACACGATAACGAGTGAAATCATCGTCTCATATCCTTTCCTGGTGTTTTTTGGACTGCCAGGCCTTGAATCAACTGTGCAATGGAATTCGCTGCACCCGGCTGTGCCAGAGAGCGCATCGCTTGCGCCATGCGCTCCAGTTGGTCCCGATCACGCATCAGTTCACTCACTACCGGCAAAAGCTGTACGGATAAATCAGAGTCCTGGATTAGGCGGGCGGCGCCATGCTGAACCAGGTATTCAGCGTTGATCTTCTGGTAACGCCAGGCGTAAGGATAGGGCACCAGGATGGCCGGCAGGCCCATCAGTGGGAATTCGCCCAGGCTGGAAGCGCCCGCCCGCGAGATCACCAAGTCAGCCGCGCGCAAGGCAGCGCCCATCTCCTCGTGCAGGTAAGGGAAAGTCCGGTAGCGTTTCACCAACTCGCTGGTTTCGGGCTGGTGGGCGAGTTCCTGGGAGGCGCTTTCCACTTCCGGCCAATCGAGCTGGCCGCTCAAGTGCACCACCTGCATCTCACGCAGCAGTTCAGGGAGCGCCGCCAGCAAAGCCCGGTTGAGCGAGCGCGCCCCTTTGCTGCCGCCGAAGACCAGCAAAGTCGGCAGGTCAGGCGACAGGCCCAAAGCCTGCTGGGCCGCCTCCCGGCTCCAGTCGCCCAACCCAGGGCGTACCGGGTATCCCGTCACGGTCAGTTCCGCGCGGCGAGCGAAATAAGCCTGCGATGGCGGAGCGGTCACCGCGATACGATCGGCAAAGCGCGCCAGGGTCTTCAACGCCAAACCCGGCTCGATGTCCGGCACATACAAAGCCGTCGGCACGCGTCGCCCGGCCAGGGCCATGGGAACAGCAACGTACCCGCCGGTGAAGAAGAGCACATCCGGCCGGAAGTCATGCAGGATCTTCTGGGACTGGCGATAGCCGCGCCCCAGGCGCAGCAGGTTGCTCGGGAGGGTGCGCAGCCCCACACCGTGTACGCCGGCCGCCTGGATGGCCTGGAAAGGAATGCCTTCGCGTTTCACCAGATCTGCCTCCATGCCTCCAACACCACCTACCCACAAGGCCGAAAACTCAACTCCGGTCTTGCTTCGGACGGACTCTTGCATAACCCGCAGAACGGTTAGCGCCGGATACACGCCGCCGCCAGTCCCGCCCGCGCAAATCAACAACCGCATTGAAAGACCTTCCTTGTTCTTCTCTTTGCTGATACGAAAGCCGCGAAATATTCATCAAGATGCCGATCCCAGTCAGTGAAACCACCAGGCTGGAACCGCCAGCGCTGATGAAGGGCAGCGCATTCCCGGCAAAAGGTAGTAAGTTTACCATTACTGCCATGTTAATGAAAGCTTCCATCGCAATCCACACGCTCAAGCCAGAAGCCAGCAGCGCCCCAAGCTGGTCGGGCGCCCGCCGGGCGATGACCATGCCACGCCATAACACTAACGAATACAGAGCCACCAGGCCAAGCGAACCCAAAACGCCTGTTTCCTCACCTACTACCGCGAAAATGCTGTCGGTGGGCGGAACGGGCAAACCGGTGTACTTGGTTTCGCTCCGGCCAATTCCAACGCCAATCCAGCCGCCTTTGACGAAAGCCTCGAAAGAGCGGCGCACGTGGTACGATCCCTCGGTTGGATCTTTCAGGCCAGCGATATAATCGCGCAAGCGCTCGCTGCCTGTCGGGCTAAGCTGCACCACCGCCCAACCCACCAGCAGAGCGATGACCAGCAAAGCGGAGATCTGGCGCATATCCCCACCTGCCAGAAAGAAGAGGAAACCGCCCAAGGCAAACACCGTAACCACCGCGCTCAAATCGGGCTGCAAAACGATCAAACCACCCAAGATACCCAGGATGGCAGCCAGCGGCAGCAGGCCGAAATTGATATCACTAAGCTTTTCACGCTTGGCATACAACCATACCGCCAGGTAAATCACTGTGACAAGTTTCGCCAGTTCAGAGGGCTGGATCGAACCACCCAGCAAAGAGCGCGTCGCGCCCAGGCGAACGTTGCTGACCACCAACACGCCGACCAGTAAGAAAATCGTGGCGCCCATGGCCAGCACCACCAGGTGGCGCCAGTTATGGTAATCCATCAGCGTGGCAATAACGGCGCCGAACAGGCCCAGCGCCAGCCAGATCAGCTGGCGGTTGAAAATATACATCGGTTCCTTTTCCAGTACTACCTGCGAAAAATCCGTGCTGGCCGAGAACACCATCAATATTCCAAAAACGACCAGCGTGAGCACCACCAGAAGCAAGGGAACATCGATCTTCAACTGCACCACCTGCGAACTCGCAGCCGGCCGTGAGCTCGTTTTCTGGGGAGCAAAATATTTACCCAGGAAGCCCTCCAGGGGCGTCCTGGCGCGCCGCCGGTTGTTACGCGGCAGCGGCTTCACGGAAGTTGATTCACCCACTGTACGAAACATTCTCCACGCTCCTCGAAATCCTTAAACTCATCAAAACTGGTCCCGCCGGGCGAGAGCAGAACAACATCGCCCGGCTGCGCCAACCCGGCAGCCTGCTGCACCGCATCCTGCAAACCAGAACAGCGACTGACAGTCAGACGTTCCTCACCCGTCAGGTGCAGGGCGCTCACGATCAACTCCGCCGCCTCGCCAAAAACGACCAGGTGATCCACGCGCTGGCGCACCAGGGCAGCAAGTTCATCCCAGGGCAGGTTCTTATCTCTCCCGCCGGCCAACAACACCAGGGGTTCATCGAATGAACGAATGTCAGCCATGACTCGCTCTGGGGCCGATGCAATCGAATCGTTATACCAATCCACCCCATGCCAGGTGCGCACAAACTCCAGGCGGTGTTTTACGCCTGCAAAGCCCTGTACGCCCGCTCGCGTCGCCTCGACAGGCAGGCCCGCCGCGGCGGCGATGGCGCAGGCAGCCATCACGTTCAACAAATTGTGTTCGCCACGTAAAGCGATCGCATCCCGGACCAGTACCTGCAATTCTGCAGAACCGAACTTGCCCTCGCGCAGGATGATCTCCCGGCCGCGCAAGAAAACGCCTTCCTGATCTGCTGCCAGTTCAGACAGGCCGAATGACATCAGGCGCCCGTGCGCCTCTTTGGCCAACGACCAGGCCCCTGGGTCATCCCGTCCTAAAACAACCACATCAGAAGGGGACTGGTGGGCGATGATCTGCGCCTTCGCCGCCAGGTAGGCCGCCATCGTACCGTGCCGGTCAAGATGGTTGGGAGTGACATTCAAAACAGCCGCTACCTGCGGGGAAAGGTTCATAATCTCTAGCTGGAAGCTCGAAAGTTCCATAACTGCCAGGTCATCGGGCTGCATCTCATCTACCACTGCGATCAAGGGCGCGCCGATATTGCCGCCCACCCACACCTTGCGATAGCCGGCCTCCGATCCGCCAGCCTGCAAGGCTGCCTGGGCCATGCGGCCCACCAGCGTGGTCGTGGTGGTTTTACCAGCCGAGCCCGTAATTCCAATAACTTTGCAGGGCACCGCCTCCATAAATATCTGCGAGTCATTGGAAAGCGGGATGCCGCGCTGGCGCGCTTCTGCGATCAGCGGCAAATTCAAAGGCACGCCGCCCGACACACACAGCAAATCTGTGCCATCCAGGATTTCAAGTGGATGCCCGCCGCAGACCCAGGCCAGGGGCGCTCCTGCCAGAGCCAGGTCTGAAAGCGTTTGGCGCGCGGCTTGCAGATCCTGCTCGCTGCGGCGATCGTTCAGAACGACCACCGCTCCGTGCTGGAGCAGATAGCGCGCCAGCGCCAGCCCCTGCCGGGCTGCGCCTACGATAACCACTCTCAAACCACTCCAATCCTTCACTACCAGACCTCTACATCATGTCGTCGCCAGGGCGACCCCAATCATCGCGAACAACAGGCTGATCAGCCAAAAGCGCTGCACTACCTGCGTTTCGCTCCAACCCGAAAGCTCGAAGTGGTGGTGCAATGGCGCCATTTTGAACAAACGCCGCCCGCCCGTCCACTTGAAATAAGCCACCTGCAAGACATCGCTCATCACCACACTGAACGGGATGATGGCGATCATCGGTAAGAGCACCCACTGGCCGGTCATCAAAGCCACCACACCCAGTGTGGCGCCCAGGGCCAGGGAACCCGTGTCGCCCATGAACAACTGGGCCGGATGCACGTTGAACCACAAGAACCCGAAGATCGCACCCACCACGGTGAAGCAAAAGCGCGCCAGGAAAATCTGCCCCTGGAGCAAACAGACGCCGCCGTAGGCAGCAAACGCCGTCGCCGAGATCAGCCCGGCCAGCCCATCCAGGCCATCTGTCAGGTTGACTGCATTCGAACTGTAAACAATCACGAACATGGCTATGGGCACGTACCAAAAACCCAATTTGATCACGCCCTTGATGCCTGGCAGGTACAAGTCGGGTGTGTCCAACAGGTAATGCAGAAAAAACGCAATCCCAGCCGCCATAACAACTTGAATGGCAAACTTGGTGCGGGCGCGCATGCCCTGGCTATTTTTCCGGCCGCGCAACCCTTCCCAGTCATCGACTGCGCCCAGCAAGGCGTACATCAACATTGTCCCCATAGGCACAATCACGGAGCGCCCAAACACGCGCAGACCGATCAAGTTTCCAGCATTCAACAACACCGTGATCAACACCACGGGCAGGACGATCATCACGCCGCCCATCGTGGGGGTACCCAGCTTGCTGAAATGCCGCTCTGGGCCATCCAAGCGGATCATCTTGCCAACCTTGAAATGGCGCAAGATGCGCAGCAAGGGCGAACCCCAAATCACTGTGATCATAAAGCTGAAACCGGCCAGGGCCAGCGTCATAGAAGCCTGTGTCATGAACAGTCCTCCAGCGCTGCCACGATCTGATCCATGCGCATGCCATGCGATCCTTTGATCAGAACGATATCATTAGGCCCCAGGCGGCTCTTCAGGAAGTCGATCGCCTCCTGGCTATCATTGAGCGTGGTCACCATTTGGGGCAGCAGGCCCGCCCGGCAGGCCGAATAAGCGATGATGCGGGCCAGTTCGCCCACCGTGACCAGTTCGGTTGCCACTTCGGCGACGCGCACGCCCACCATTTCGTGGCCGCGGCGCTCGTATGGACCTAACTCCAACATATCGCCCAGCACCGCCACTTTGCGTCCATCCAACTCATCCAACAAGTTGAGCGCCGCCAGCGTCGATTCAGGCGAAGCATTGTATGTATCGTCCAGGATCAACGCCCCGCTGTGCGTGCGCACTGCGACCAGGCGCAACTGTGCATAGGCATACTCAGAACGCAGGCCATCGACGATCTCCTGCCAGGTCAACCCTTCGACCAGGCCGACAGCCGCGGCGCGCAGCACCGTATGCACGGAATGCCGGCCGATCAAGGGCACCCGCATGTGCAGAACCTCGTTGCGATAATGCAGGCGAAAACGAATGCCCTCCAGGCCCAGGCCCTCAACGTGGTCGGCCCACAGATCTGCCTGCGGATCCAGGCCATAGTAGAACACCCGCGCCTGAGTTACCTTCGCCATATCACGCACCCAGGCGTCATCATAGTTGAGAATAGCCACGCCCTCTGGCGCGAGCGGCAACGCCTGAACCAGTTCGGCTTTGCCACGCGCAATTGCTTCCTGCGAACCAGCCCGGGAGGCGTGCACTGTACCCACATTGGTGATCACACCCACCTGCGGCAGAGCCAGGTCGCATAAAAATGAGATCTCACCCGGTACGTAGAAACCCATCTCCAGAACGGCGCGTTCGTGCCCTTCGGCCAATCGCAGCAAAGTAAGCGGCAGGCCAATTTCATTATTGAGATTACCCGGGTTTTTCAAGGTGCGGTAGCGCTGATCCAACACCTCTGCAACCAGTTCTTTGGTGGTTGATTTGCCCACGCTGCCCGTGACGCCGATCACTCGCAGGCTCAACTTCCGCCGCCAGAAGCGTGCAACGCGCTGTAAAGCAGCCAGGCTGTCGTCAACCCACAGGCACAGCGGCATATCCTTGACATCCAGGGTCCGGTCCGGCTGCGCTGAACGCAGATCTAACACAGAAAAGGCTTCCCCCATGTCGCGCTGCACCAGTGCGACGTGGGCGCCGCGCTCGAATGCATTGCCAACGTAATCATGCCCATCGACGCGCTCTCCTGGCAGGGCCACAAACAGGCTGCCAGGGATCACCTGGCGCGAATCAATCGTGGCCTCTGTAATGACCATGTGCGCCCATTCAGGGCGCACGCCACACAACGCTTCCAGAACGTCTGCCAGGGTGAGCATCGGTTACACCCGGAACTTCCTGTTCCGCCGGAACTTCCTGTTCCGCATCATGGTTGGCTTCCCACAGAACTAGCTGTTGGAGCTGCCTGTGCCGGTAATGCCAGCGAATGGCGCACATCGTCGGGCGGCAAGTCGAGCAAAACGACCAGTTTCTCGACTACCTGGCGGAAAAGCGGCGCTGCCACCACTGAGCCCCAGGGAGATGAAGCTGGCTTCTCCAGCCAAACGTAAACCAGGAATTGAGGGTCATCCACCGGGCCCCATCCCACGAAGGATGCATTGGTTTCATTGGTCGTATAACCAAACGGGCCGGGGATTTCGGCAGTGCCCGTCTTACCGGCCACGCGATAACCCGTCACCAGGGCATCCGATGCCTCTGTTTCCAAAGCGTTCGCTAGCATCTCCGTCAATATGTGCGCCGTTTCGGCTTTTAGCGGAATGCCTGAAGTGCGCAAATCCTTGTCGCGCTGGTAACTTTCACTCGCCATCGAACGCACTACGTGAGGCGTGACAATGCGCCCATCGTTTGCCACAGCCGAGACAGCCGCGATCATCTGGATGGGCGTTACCGCAACGCCTTGCCCAAAGGCATTCGTCCCAAGCTCCGCCTCATACCAATCACCATCGCCGGGGATTTTCAACCGGCCAGAAACTTCATCGGCCAGGTCGATACCTGTCAGGCGGCCAAAACCAAAGGCCTGCATATAGCTGTAAAACTTCTCCGCTCCCAGTTGTGTCGCAACCCAGGCCAGGCACACATTCAACGAGTGTTGCATACAACCTTGCATGTTCTGAGGTCCCCAGGCGCCCATGTTCCAGTTGTAAATCCTCAACCCACCGACTTCGATCACACCTGTGTCGACGAAAACTGTTTCCGGCTTGACCGCACCCGCGTCCAAGGCCGCGGCCATTGTTAGCACCTTGAAAACTGAACCCGGCTCATAGGTGCCGCTCACGGCCCGGTTGAAAGAAGTATCCTTCTTGAATATTTCATCATAGCGCCAGTACTCATTCAAGTTTAGGCGCGGCGTGGTCGCCATCGCCAATATTTCACCGGTCCGTGGGTTCTCCACAATGATTGTGCCCGATTGAGCCCCAGTCTCCTTCAGAGCAGCGTCTACCAATTCTTCCATCGCGCGCTGGATATCCCGGTCCAGAGTCAGCACCAGGCTGGTGCCATCAGGCACATCTGGCAACTCACGGACTCGATTTGGATCCAATGGGACCAAAACCGTCTTCGGTGTGCCAGCCAATAGATTATCGTAGTAGCCCTCAACGCCGAAATAACCATCACCCTCGCGCACAACAAAGCCAAGCACGTTCGAAGCCAGGGAGTTATCTGGATAAGCGCGTGCCAGGTGCGGGTTATAAACCACTCCTCTCAAACTGGGTGGGTTCTTCTCCGAGCTTGCGGCATAGATTTTGCGCAAAGCTTCCAGTTTATCGATCTTATCTTGCGTAATATTATCTGCCACCACCGCGTAAACAGCATCCTCGGATGCCTCGATGCTGGCAGCCGCGTAGACATCGGCATAATCGATATCCAGAACCGAACTCAAGGTGCCTGCAATCGCCTTAGGATCGCTAACCAGTTGCAGTTCGAGCCCGACTTCGTAAACTGTGCGATTCCCCGCCGACAGACTGCCCCACCGATCGTAGATTTGACCGCGCGCTGGCTTGATGGTGCGCGGGGTCACCGACCAGTATCTGCTGGCCCTGTCAAAGCTCTCAACCCAGGAGGGATTTACCTGAATGCGAAAAACCTGGATCACAATGAGTATCGGGAGAGCAAAGATCATTGCTCCCAAAAAGGAATATCGCCAGGTGAAATCTTTTTGTGAATAAACCTTATCGTTCATCGTTATACTCGCCAAACGAATCTCAAATCTAGGGAACGGATAGCTGGGCAACCTGCCTTCTTGCCCAGGTAAAAAGCGACTCGGTGTATTCTGCTGGCAGGTAATTTACCTTGGGAAGCCTAGGCTCCGCATAAGGCGCCAGGGCAGCCGTACTGCGCTCGATATAGCCCGGAACCACCAGGAACATAATTTCGTCTGTTTGGATCAAATCGAAACCCAGGTCCCGGGCGCGCTTATCCATCAACTCGGATGAATTCAGCGAGGCAAGTTGCGTTTCCATATCTTCGATTTCTCTGTCAAGTTCTTCAATATCACTCTGCATCACCTGAATCTCTCGTCCGATGGCGGCCGCCCGGGCGCTTACATTCAAGTAAATGCCTGCAATCACGGCGATGAAAACCAACACTAACGAGAACAGGCCGATGAACTGCACCTGCTTTCGCCAGGGGGCTTGTGAATAGGATTGAGCCAGATTCTCCAGATGATCCATTTTTGTTTCCTAAACTCCGAAACTAATTGCTACAATCTGGTTTGCAACTTATATGCCAAAACACCAGTAAAACAAAAGAAAGGCCTTTTCGGTTAGCTAATTTTTTCTGCAATCCGCAGTCGTGCGCTGCGTGCTCGCGGATTCTGCTGTAATTCAGCGGGCTGTGGCTGGAGCGGGCGGCGGACCACCTCCACCAGGGTAGCTTTATGCCCGCAAGTGCACACCGGCTGGCGTGGTGGGCACAGGCAGCCCTGACTTTCGCGGCGGAAGAATTGCTTTACAATGCGATCTTCCAAAGAGTGAAATGCGATGACAGCTAAACGGCCTCCCACCGCCAGCGCTGTTACAGCCTGAGGCAAAACCATCTCCAATGCATCCAGTTCTCGGTTTACCGCAATGCGCAAGGCCTGGAACGTGCGTGTAGCAGGATGAATATGTGTCGGCCTCCTGCTCTCAGAACGGTGCCCTGTCTTCATAACACCGAGGACAATGTCCGCCAGTTCCCCGGTCGTTTCTACTGGCCGGGAATTGACAATTGCCTGTGCAATCTGGCGCGCCCGCCGCTCCTCTCCATAGCGAAAAAGCAAATTTGCCAGTTCTGCCTCAGGCAGGGTGTTCACCAGGTCCGCGGCTCGAAGGGAGCTTTCCGGATCAAAGCGCATATCCAGTGGCGCATCTACTCGAAACGAGAAACCTCTCTCAGGCGTGTCGAACTGCATCGAGGAAGCGCCCAGGTCGAGCACAATGCCATTCACTTTGTTCCAGCCCAGCCGGTCAAGCTGTTCACCCAGGGTTGTGTACGAGGCCCGTATCAACGTGGCTCGTTGGCCAAATTCCGCCAATCGTTCTCCTGCGAGCGCCAGAGCCTGTGGATCGACATCCAGCCCAAGGAGCAGGCCATCTGGCATACTGGCTTGAAGAATGCCCCAGGCATGCCCACCCGCTCCCACGGTGCCATCCACGTAAAAACCTCCCGCAATTGGCTGTAAAGCGTGTATAATTTCATGGTAAAGAACAGGAAGGTGCGGGTTTTCACCCGACCGGATCAAATCGGCCATCGCCTGCAACTATGGGCTAGGGAGTGGAGTTTAACTTCACCCCAGAGAAACGATCGGCGGTCAATTGAACATCTTGCAGTTGCTCGGTTTCTTCACCCCAGAGTTCGGGCGACCAAATTTCGAAGTAATCACCATTGCCCACGATCACTGCGCTGCTCTCCAGCGAAGCAAACTCGCGTAAGAATTGTGGGATCAAGATACGGCCAACTTTATCAACCTCCACGCGATCAGCCGTGGAGTAGACCAACCGCCTGAGCATGCGTCCTGTGCGATCCGTCATGCTAATCTCGCTGATGCTTTGCGAGATCGAGTCATAAGTAGGAGAAAGCAGTACGATCAAGTTTTTGTCGAAACCCTGCATGATATAGGCGCCATCGGCAGCCAAAAGCTCCCGGAAACGAGCCGGGATTGTCAGGCGCCCCTTATCATCCAGATTGTGGTAATACTGTCCCAAGAACATATGTTCTACCTTGCCTTTTAACGCCGAAACGCCGGCACCACCCGGCGTCCTCCACTTTCTCCCACTTTATCCCACGATTACACACAGTATAATCTATTTTTAATGGTTTTGCAAGTATTTTTCCCAAATTGATTGCGAAAATTTACCCACTTTTCACCCACATCCCCCACCTAGAATGAAGCTCCCGAGGCGCTATCTCCTCGGGAGCTGGTCTTACTGGTAATAGTGCAGGATGGACATCACCTGTCCCAGATATCCACTTCCAAACAGATTGAGGTGATTGAGCAAATGGTACAGGTTATATAAAGCGAAGCGCTCCGTAAAACCCTTATCCAGAGGGCGGACTTCCTGGTATGCACGATAAAATACTTCCGGGAAAGAGCCGAACAATGCGGTCATGGCCAGTTCGGCCTCAGCCCATCCATAATGAGCAGCCGGATCAATCACCGCCGGACCGCCGCCGGCATCGGTGATGGCGTTACCGCTCCATAGATCGCCATGCAGCAAAGAAGCTGGCTGCTGCGGCACCAGGTCTGGGAGACGGGCCGACAGATGCTCCACCTGAGCCGCGACTTTACCTGTCATCAATCCCTGCCGGACAGCCAGGCGCGCCTGGTAAAGCAAACGCTGCTCCGCAAAAAACTGGTAACCGTCAGGCGTCCATTCATTCGGCTGAGGCGTGCTCCCAATGTAGTTGTCATGGTCGAATCCAAAGCGTGGCTGGGTCACATTGTGCAGCGTTGCTAACTGGCGGCCAAAAACCCGCCAGTAATCTGCAGCACGCGGCGCCGGCACCAGGTCTTCCATAAGGATGAAATCCGGTCCGTACAGCCACGGACGCGGGGTGCGCGGCCCTCCCACTTGATTCAACGCTTCCAATCCCTCGGCCTCGCGCTCAAACATATCTGGCGGCGTAGAGGTGTTGGTTTTCAAGAAGAAACTGTCGCCCGAGGTGGTATGCAGCCGCGTCCCCTGGTTGATACAACCACCCCCTACGTAACGGGATGTGGTGACTTCACCGAAATCGTTGGCTTCCAGCCAGTGGATTACGGCTTGCGGGATCACAACTCCCCCGCCTGTAAAGCGCCCAGCAAACCACTGACAGAACGCTCTACAATCTGATAAGTGATCTCGAACCCATCGATGCCGCCATAGTACGGATCCGGCACGTTGCTCTGCCCATCCGATTGCGGGTCAAATTCACGCAGCAGGTGAATGCGGGCGCGCTGCTCAGGAGTGCGCGCCATTGCATTCAGATCGGACCAATTTTCCCGGTCCAACGCCAGGATCAAATCGAACGCATCCAACTCGCTGCGCTTGAACTGGCGCGCACTCCCGCCATACTGCAAACCATGCCGCTCAGCTACACGACGCATGCGCGCGTCGGGCGCTTCACCTTCATGCCAGGCGCTGGTCCCAGCCGAATCAACAATGTATTCGTTTTCCACCCCAGCCTGTTTTGCCAGGTGTATGAACAGGTTCTCAGCCAGAGGGCTGCGAACAATATTCCCCAGGCATACGAAACAGATGCGCTTTTTTACAGGCATCAACACTACCTTTCTACTTGCGATTCAAGGCGTCCATCACCGCGACTGCCGCAATGTTAACGATATCGCGCACCTCGTCGCCCGTTTGCAAAACGTGCACAGGCGCGCCCATCCCCAGCAGGATCGGTCCAATCGCCTGCGCATTGCCCAGGCGAGCCAGCAGTTTATAAGCGATGTTGGCCGCTTCGAGCGAGGGAAAAACCAGCACATTGGCATCTTTCACCTGGCTGAAAGGATAACGCGCCTCGATGATTTCCGGCACTACAGCTGTATCCGCTTGCATCTCTCCATCTACAGAGAAATCCGGGCATTGGCTCTTGATGATTTCCACAGCCCGGCGCACCTTCTCCGAGAGGGGGTGCTTGGTGCTGCCGAAATTCGAAAAAGAGAGCAAGGCGACCCGCGGCTCCAATCCCAGTTGGCGAGCGAAATCCGCCGCCAGGCAGGCGATTTTCGCCAGGTCTTCTGCAGATGGATCGATATTGACGGTAGCATCCGTAAAAAGGTAGGTGCGGTCATCTACAATCATAATATACACACCGGCCGCCAGCCCATTGTGCGAATGTGCATGGTGTACTTGCAATGCCGGGCGGATCACGTCTGGATAGTCATAAGATAAGCCAGATACGAGTGCATCGGCATCGCCCATCTTGACCATCATCGGCCCGAGGATATTGGGCTCTCGCACCAGCTTCAAAGCTTCCGAGTATGTAATCCCTTTGCGCTGGCGAAGCTCAAAATACGCCCGGGCATACTCATCCAGCCGGCTGAGCTGCATGGGATCAACGATTTCCGGGCAACAATCCAGCCCCAGGTCTACGATCTTTTCGCTGATCACCTGTGGTCGCCCAATCAAAATCGGGGTGCCTATGCCCTCATCAGCAATCTGTGCCGCAGCCCGGATGATTTTAGGCTCCTCACCTTCGGCGAATACGATACGCTTCTTGGGCTTGCTGGTGCGCGCTTTGTTCAGAATATAGTGGCGCACCTGCTCGCCCTTGCCCAGGCGAAATGCCAGTTGCTGGCGATAGTCATCCAGGTCGATTTGGCGGCGAGCCACACCGGTTTCCATTGCAGCTTTCGCTACCGCTGGCGATTCCCACAGCATCACGCGCGGGTCGAGCGGCTTAGGGATAATGTAGTCAGGGCCAAACTTCAGGCTGCTTACACCGTAGGCCCGTAGGACGCTGTCGGGCACATCTTGCTTGGCCAGGTCGGCAAGCGCATAAGCTGCCGCCACTTTCATCTCCTCGTTGATCGCTTTCGCGCGGACATCCAGGGCCCCACGAAAGATAAACGGGAATCCCAGGACGTTGTTGATCTGGTTGGGATAGTCCGAACGCCCGGTGGCGACAATCGCGTCCGGGCGCGCTTCACGCGCCAGTTCATAGCGGATCTCCGGGTCAGGGTTAGCCATGGCGAAGATCAACGGTCGCTCTGCCATTGTCTTCACCATCTCCGGCGTCAGGATATCCGCCACCGAAAGCCCGTAGAACACATCTGCCCCCCGGACGGCGTCTGACAGACTGCGCGCCTCGGTATCGTTCGCCAGGCGCTCTTTATATTGATTCATTCCTTCAGTGCGGCCCCGATAAACCACCCCGCGCGTATCCACCAATAAAATGTTCTCCCGCCTGGCACCCAGACGGATCATCAGTTCCGCGCACGAAATCGCCGAGGCTCCTGCGCCCGAAATGGCGATCCTGACCGCATCGATTGGTTTATCCACAATCTCCAATCCATTCATTAAAGCTGCGCCCGAGATAATCGCCGTGCCGTGCTGGTCATCGTGAAAGACCGGGATATCCAGCATGGCTTTCAAGGTTTCTTCGATGTGAAAACACTCTGGCGCCTTGATATCCTCCAGGTTAATTCCGCCAAAAGTTGGCGCCATCGCAGCCACGATCTGGATGATCAATTCAGGATCGTGGGTGTTCAGCTCGATGTCAAACACATCGACATCTGCGAATTTCTTAAACAGCACCCCCTTGCCTTCCATCACAGGCTTGCTTGCCAGGGCGCCGCGATCTCCCAGGCCTAAAATCGCCGTTCCATTCGAAACAACCGCTACTAAGTTACCTTTGGAGGTGTACTCGTAAGCCAGATCCGCCTGCTTAGCAATTTCCAATACCGGTACAGCCACGCCAGGAGTATAGGCCAGGCCCAGATCGCGCTGTGTGGCCATCGGCTTGGTAGGCACAATGGCCACCTTACCAGGCTTACCTGCCAGCCGGTGATACTCCAGGGCATCTTCGCGAGTTATTTTGCTCATGTTCTTTCTCCTTCGAAATCAATAAAAATCTAATCGCTGCTTGCGTCCGATGATTTTAACACCGAATTCTGTTCAAACGTGTGCTTTATCAGTAAAACAAGCTATCCAGATAGGCTTGTCACAACGGCCAAAATCCTTTAGACTCATCCACAGGAGATTACACTGGCGCCTATGTGCACCTCAGATAGCGATGCTTTCCCCCAGTTCCAACAGCCTGCACCTGCTCGCGTGACTTCTTCCGGCTCGCTCAAATTAGATCTCGCTTTAGGAACTGGCGGCATACCCAGCGCAAGCTTTGTCGAGATTTTTGGGCCGGAGGCCAGCGGGAAAACCAGCCTCTGCCTGCACACCATCGTCGAAGCCCAAAAGGCCGGAGGTGTTTGTGCCTACATCGACTGCGATCGTTCGCTGGATGCCCATTGGAGCGCTCGTTGCGGCGTAGATCAAAAACAATTAATCATCTCCCAACCCGACAACGCCGAACAGACCCTCGCTATCACTGAAAGTCTGGCAACCTCCGGTGCCCTGACCATCATTGTTATCGACTCGCTCTCTGGGCTCACTCCGCAAAGTGTGCTTGAATCTGGCCTGGAAAACCCGCTCGAAATCTCTTCTGCTCCCCTGCTTTCTCGCACCCTCAGGCGCTTATCTGGTGCGATCCAGCGTAATGGCACCACAATTATCTTCACCAACCAGTTGCCCTCTCGCAGCCGGAGCGCAGTTTATCACAACCTGGCGCGCGATCCGGCGCGCCTGGCGCTCAAGTTATTTGCGGCGCTGCGCCTCAAATTAAGCATATCTGGACCCATTTTGGAAAAAGATCAGGTAATTGGTAGCAGAATTCAGGTAAAAATCGTCAAAAATCAGAAAAAACCCTGTTTCCAATTCGCAGAACTTGATATAATGTACCGTGATGGTATCTTAAAAACCGGCGACATTTTCGACCTGGGCTCTCAACTGGGGCTGATCCAACAACAGGGCTTGATGAATGCTTTCAAAGATATCCCTCTCGGCGAAGATCGCCGGGCAGCGCTAGATATCTTGAAGCGAAACCCTGGCGTATCCGCAGAGATCGAACAGATCATCCGCCAGAGATTATTGGGACAGGTTCAGGCTGTCACCGGAGATAAATCCTTGCCGCGTTGATAGATTGTATTTTGCGGCTACTGCGTGAACTGGAAGCAACTTGAGTTTGCTTTTCGTGAAATCTGATCTCAGTCAGGTCGACGGATTGGAACGGTATGTAGCAGCCCACTTTTCTCAATTGGGCTGGTGTCGGGAAAATCTAAAGTGATCAACCCTACAACATAAACGCCGGTATCCGGAATCGGGCGGGGAACCGCACAAGCAAGCATATAGACAGGCAGTGATGCTCCTGGGCTTTATCCAACTCCCTTTCGCTGCTCTGACTATCGGTAACCATAAATGAGATCAATCAGTTGCGCATGGCCGTGATCTGTTCAGGCAGGATCATGGCTGTTTTGTTTTATAAGTGTAATGACACATAAGGTGACTGCGCTAACTGTACAAAAGCATAACCCCCAACGAGTGAACGTTTCCCTGGATGGGGAATTCGCTTTCGGATTAGCGCGCATCGTTGCCGCCTGGCTGGAAATCGGTCAGGAGTTGAGCGATGAGAAAATCGCTCAACTGCAAGCAGAGGATGGGCGTGAAGTCGCTTACCAGCGTGCTCTGAAACTGCTGAACTACCGTATCCGCAGCGAGGCAGAAATTCGCAAGAACTTGAAGGATCACGATGTTGCCGAGGAGAATATCGAGCACGTCATCGAGCGGCTAAAACGCAGTGGATTGCTAGACGATCGGGCTTTCGCACAGACGTGGGTCGAAAACCGCAGCGGAATGCGCCCGCGCAGCCGCCGCGCCCTGGCCTATGAGCTATCGCAGCGCGGCATCGATTCCCAGGTAATCGAGCAATCGCTTGAAGGGGTGAATGAAGATGCACTGGCCTACCAGGCCGCGCAAAAGCGCTCCCGTAAACTCCAAAGCGCAGATTGGAATGATTTTCGTACGAAGATGTATCGCTTTTTAGCACAGCGCGGTTTTCAATACGATACCATCCGCGATGTAACTGCTCGCATCTGGGCAGAAATAACTGACGCGAACAACGCACTCGAGGAAGAAGAGGAAGAGGTCTCACAATGAATGGTAATAGCTTATTGCTTTGGGCTGCCCTGATTTTGCCGCTCATCACCCTTGGACTGGGAATTTGGGCCGGTTATATGTACAAGCAAACCCAGGTAGACAAAGCCCAACGTTTACAGAAAGATGAAGCCGAGCGCTTGCTGGAGGCCGCCAAGGAGCAAGCGCGACAGATGGAAATTGAGGCTCGCGATCAGGCACTTGAAGTCCTGAAAAAGGCGGAAGCTGAAGTTGAACGCCGGCGCAACGAAGTCAACAAAGAGGAAGATCGACTGTTGAAGCGCCGTGAAGAACTCGATAACCGCCTGGACCGGCTGGAAAAACGCGAGCAGACTCTGAATAAGCGCCAGAGCTTCATGGACAAACGCGCCAACGAGATCGAGAAGCTGCACGCTCAAGAGACTGAAGAATTGCAACGCATCTCGCAGATGACCACAGAAGAAGCGCGCACGTTACTTCTGGCCGACGTCGAAAAAGATGCTCGCACCGATATGGCTCGCATCATTCGCCAAATCGAGATGGAAGCTCGCGAACAAGGTGAAGAACGCGCCCGCAAATTGATCACGGCAGCCATCCAGCGTGTGGCTTCGGATCATGTTGTCGAAATTACGACTTCCACCGTTGAGATTCCATCCGACGAAATGAAAGGCCGCATCATCGGGCGCAATGGCCGTAATATTCATGCCTTCGAACAGGCTGCAGGGGTCGACGTGATCGTAGATGATACCCCCGAGGCCGTCACCATCTCTTGCTTCGATCCTGTCCGCCGCGAAGTCGCCAAGCGCGCCCTGGCCAAGTTGATCCAGGATGGCCGCATCCACCCTGCTCACATCGAAAAGGTTCTGAAAAACGAACAAAAAGAAGTCGACCGCGTCATGGTCGAGGCCGGCGAGAACGCAGTCTACGAGGCTGGCGTTCCCGGCTTGCATCCCGAGATCATCAAAACCCTGGGGCGCTTGAAATACCGCACGTCTTACGGGCAGAACCAACTGGCACACGCCGTAGAAACCGCCAAGCTCGCCGCCGTTATTGCTGCCGAGCTAGATGCAGACGTAGAAGTCGCCCGCGCCGCTGCCCTGTTGCACGACCTGGGCAAAGCCGTGGATCACAACATGGAAGGCACCCACGCCCAGCTTGGCGCAGAGATCGCCAAGCGCTACGGCATGGGCGCCAAAGTCGTGAATGCCAT
Organism: Chloroflexota bacterium; assembly: GCA_040752025.1. Lineage (GTDB taxonomy): Bacteria > Chloroflexota > Anaerolineae > Anaerolineales > UBA4823 > JBFMFR01. The sequence goes on from JBFMFR010000032.1 coordinate 72,543, forward strand.
CGCTTCCCACCACCACGAAATCGAGCAGGAAACGGTGGAAGCCGCCATCGTTGAAGCCGCAGACGCCATCTCTGGCGCCCGGCCCGGCGCTCGCCGTGAAAGCCTGGACCAGTATCTCAAGCGTGTGCGCTCCCTGGAAGAAATCGCCAACTCGCAAAAGGGCGTCACCCAGAGCTACGCCCTGCAGGCTGGCCGCGAGGTGCGCATCTTCGTGCGCCCGGAAGATATCGACGATCTCGAATCGATCCGACTGGCGCGAGATGTAGCCCGTAAGATCGAAGAGACTATGCAGTACCCTGGGCAAATCAAAGTCACCGTCATTCGCGAGACCAGGGCGGTCGATTACGCCAAGTAAAACCCCATTTTTAAAAAAGAAGGCTGCCGCATACGAATACGAGCGGCAGCCTTTTGATTTCAAATTTGATGTTTACACTCAGCCTTGATTCTGTTGGCGCATCGTTTCTAGCAAGCGAGCGATGCCTGTCAGAACCGTTCTGTACACCCCTTGCAGATCATCATTCGGGTCTCTTTGCACTCTGATCGCATCTACCACATCGACGACATTCTTTACCATCTCAGCCTGGGCCTCAGCGCGCCCATACTCTTGATACGCCAGGCGCTGAGACTCACCATCGGCGCGATCGCGATTGGCCTCTGCCTCCCACCTGGTTTGCCAGCTACTGACACGGGTTTCTTCTACCAGCTTCTCAGAAATGTAGAACTGTCCAATATCGATCCACAACAATTCTGCGCCCAGGCCATTCAAACGACCGCGCACTCCTTCTGAGCGCAATTGCGCATAAATTTCGCTGCGTGGATCCCTGCCCTGGGTAATTGGCGCAGTCAAGCCATCAATAAAGTTCTCAGCGAGGTAATCCGTGATCACCGTATCGATTACCCGGTTGACGCCATCATGCCAGACCGGCTCACCTGTGGAAAGAATCGTCCGATTGTAAGCCATTTTCAGCACAGCCTCTTCAGAGAAATTGTACAGTGAATCATTCACCGGCGATGCGCTAACCTGGGTGTCCGCCTTACGCAACAACCGATAGCGATAGCGAACATCTCGCGCCTCCACTGGAATACCATCTTTCGTGATGGCCACCATTTTCTCCACAGTTGCGCTGCGCTCTGCGAGGCTCAAAGTCGTTTTGATCACTTCCTGGCGAGAGAGGAACTGCCTGCCCGGGCCAACTACCCTTGGCGTCCCACTCAAATTCTCTATAACAACCACATTTCCAGGCTGCATAAACAAGTACCCCGGGCCACCGATCTTATCCAATAAATTCTCCTGGTCGGAGCTCAGTTGTTTCTCCCCATCACGAACGGTCAGGCGAGGATACCCAAACCCGGTGAACAACGCCAACAGATAGAACAACGACCTCCCAGCAGTCTCCAGATCATAAACCGCCTGGATGTATCTGGCGCCGTTCATAATTACCCAGCCTGTCACGATCAAGATCAAGATCAAATAACGAACACCAATCGGAAAGATCCAATACAGGAAAGCAAATTCTGGCATGCCACTCTGGGAGTAGAAGAGCGAACTCAACACCATCAGAACGAAAATCGTAAACAGCAGGGCTAATATCCGCACAGTCCCCCAGACGGGGGTATCAAAAGCAATCCTGCTAGGAAATATCCGGTAGGAGGGGATCTTGAGTTTCATGGCTTCATTCCATCATCGAGGTCCAGTCTTCCACGAAGCAGGCGTTACCCTGCTTGTAATACACACAATTCTATTGCAATGACACAAGCCAGGCTCGCAAGCTTCGCAGCAAGGTAATAAATTCTTGCGGCAACACCCGCCGAACCTGGGGATCGATTGTGCAATCTTCCAAAATTTGGAAGATGCTCATCAAAGACACTTCATTTGAAGGCCCTTGCAAGATCTCTGACAATTGTTCAACCATCCTGCTCCGTTCTTGAAGGCGCGCCCGATTGAAAATACCCATCACTTCCCGATCTTGCTGGGCCCTGGCAATTTCGATCTCGCGCTGCCAGCGCGCCCGCCAGTTCTCCAGTCTCTGCTGCATTACACCTGGATCAGTGGGCTTCGGGTTCGAAAAACCCGCAACCAAAACCTTGATGCCTCTATCGCGCAAAACCTTCGAAGTGCGCAATGACTGCACCGGAGCGATGCGAAACTGGCGATGTTCCACCTTCTGTCCAACCTTGACGGGCATCCCATCCAGGCGCTGTAAGAACTGGTAAGACATCACCCCCATGTAACGCACCGTTCGCCCCAATCGTGGTTTTAATTCCTGAACCAGCGGGAAACTCTCCGCACTATCTGGGCGATAGAGCAAATCATAGGGAACCTGGGAGATCAGGTTACGAAAAACCTCCGTGGCGATCAAAGCCGGCAAATCGTCCCAAAGGACAGGGACACTATCACTAACATTCAGAGCTTTCGAATACACCGCTGCGATAATGCGCTCATCCTCCAACGCAAAAGGCGGGTAATCTTTGTTGTCTTCAGTGGGGGATAATTGGGCATTGGGTTCCCTACTGGCCAAAAACCATTGAGCGAAACTGTTTATCTCTGCTTTATCCTGGCTGTCCAACTCATCTAAAATCGCCTCGATCCTTTTTGTGGATTCGTCAACCTTCACGAGGCAGATATTATCACCATCTTCATCATAAGCAACTTTCATTACCGTGGCCGGCTGACCCAGCGTAAAGATCGAAAACACGTGGGTTCCTACTTCGATCCCATCGCTGGTGTATCCCTTCACCCCCAGGTTAATGCGAAACTGCTTCTGCAAGCTGACCACACCACGCAAGCGCTCGTTCCATTCGATAAAATTCACGCCAGGTCCTGCCACGCGTGCTACTGAACGCGATGCGGCTTTCGCTTTTGAGTCCGCCTGGTCGTCCCCGGGTTTCCCCTGAATATTCGTCAAGAAGGGAGTCAACTGTTTTTCCAACACGATCGCAGAATTCAGATCCACGATCGCCATCCCGCCGCGCACACGCCCTGGATCCGATAGTTCTTTGGTCAGCTTACCCAGCCGCACAAAAATCACCGGCATCTTCATGCCCGTAAGAAAACCGAACAACCTTTCAGCAACTTTTCTCCTTCCGGGCCCGGAATACACAGGCAAAATCACCTGAGAAAGCAAGACAATGATGACCAAGACCAATAACATCAAGAAGAACAGATATCCACCCATGTAGCCAAACACGCGCAAGACGTACTCTGTATCTGGGATATTGCCAACCGGGAAACCGATCAGCGACTTCAAAAAAACGAGCGCCAGGGAAAACAACAAGCCCAATTCGTTTCTAAAGGCAATGACGAACCAGATCACGAACAGCCATTTGATCAGCCTATTACCAGAACGGGGTTCTTCGTAACTTTGCTCTTCTTCCATTAGGCGCTCACCTTCAACAACGGCGAAACAAAAAAGGGGCTATAGTAATAGTATAAGATTTAGCAATCTATTTTGTCAATTACCTCAGGTAAATAAAAGGAATGGATTCTCGCGCCGTTCCTCGCCAACCGTAGTTTCAGGGCCGTGCCCTGAAAGCAAGCGCGTGTCGTCTGGCAGGCTCATGATCTGCCTGTGAATGCTTTCCATCAAGACAGAATAACTGCCTCCTGGCAGGTCCGTGCGCCCAATGCTGCCCCCGAAGATCACATCCCCACAAAACATGACTTTCTCAGCCTGGCAGTAAAAGACCACGTGACCGGGCGTGTGTCCTGGAGCATGGCGCACTTCGAATTTATACCCACCCAGGTGCAGGATCATATCCTGCGCCAGCGCAACAGTTGGCTCCGGCCCAAGCTCGATGTGCATGCCAAACAGCGGCGCGCCACCCTGCATACGCCATAAGGGCAGATCTGCCGGGTGCAAGGCCACGGCTGGCGTGGGATTGACCGCCTGCGCAATCGCCGCCGCCCCGGCGGTATGGTCGAAATGTGCGTGTGTCAGCCAAATACCGTCGATACGCCAACCTTTGCGATCTGCCTCTGCCAAGATGAGTTCTCCATCCCAGGCCGGGTCGACCACCACCGCATCCCCAGATTGCCCATCGGCAACCAGGTAAACGTTGGTTTGTACTGGCCCCAAAACGAAGGTGACAATTTCCAGCATAGCCGTATGATCTCTAACTTTCAACGCTTCCCTTGACGGGCCCGCGGCTTGCGCCCGCGCACCAGCTTCCACAGCCAGGACAGCACACTGTCCAGGCTCAACATCGATCCGAGCACAGTGCCGACGCCACCCAACAGGCGCGCCGCGTTTCCACCCAGCCCCAGGAAATTCACCGCCTCGATCTCGATCAGTTGCGCCGAAAGCACGCTGCGCGTCTCTGCACTGCCATCCAGTGGGATGAAACGTAAATGCAGCCAGACAGTGCCGCGATACTTACCAACTGCCTCCGGGCGGATACTCCAAAGGAAAGTCACCGGCTTTCCCGGCAGCAAAGCTTCACTGATCTCACCCATCGGTGTGTAATCCAAACCGGCGATATCCAGCCTGGACTCAGCAACGATGCGATGGGTTTCATAGAGATTGGGGATCTGCACCGGCTCAACCAGCACCTGGTTGCCATCCACCCAGGCGGTTGGGGTTAGCTGGCCGGATTCATCTATCTCCAGTGACAGCCGGATAATCTCCGCGTCCCCCTTGCGGACTCTGGCCGGCCACTCTAAAGTCAACAGGCGCTGCTCCGGAATGGCCGGCTGCGGTTCAGGCGTCGCTTTGAGTGGCGCGGCTCCTTGGGCGGTGGCAGTCAACAAAGGGAGTGGGCCTGCCTGTTGAGGTGTGGCTTCAAGTGTGGCCTGCGGACTACAAGACACACCTACCAACAACAAAAACAAGGCTGCCACCGCCACAAACATTCTCCAATAATTACAGGAGATTTCCTTGGCTTTTGATCCAGACGCCACGCTCAGATCACTCCTGACCATCCCAGCAAGAAGCTACCCGGGAGCGGCAGTTGCATTTCCGTTGGCGATACCGGCACAATACGCACTTCGGGAGCCATAGGCCATAGTCCCCAAACCAGGAGCGCCAGAGAGATGAACAAAATGACAATTCCAATAACAAGGCGCAGCTTTCGTCGGTTCATAGGAGTATTATACCTGAAACAATTTACCGCCACCTCAGGAAAAGAGTCAGGTGTAAAACCTGACTTCCCTGACTAGGATTCCTGTGCGAAGCGTGCTACACTGTACGTACAAACCAACCCCAAACATGGAGAACTGTGGAGACAAACGAATGACCAATCATCCTGCAGAACCGTTTCGCATCAAAATGGTTGAGCCTATCCAGCTCATTGATCGAGAACTGCGCGAACAGGCTTTACAGCGCGCTGGCTACAACCTGTTCGCCTTGCTTGCCAAAGATGTTTACATCGACCTGCTGACTGACTCCGGAACCGGCGCAATGAGCCAGCACCAGTGGGCGGCTATTATGGAGGGCGACGAGTCTTACGCGGGGGCGCGCTCCTACGAACGCCTGGCGGAAGCGATGAAGGCAATCTTCGGCTTCCGCTTTTTTGTGCCTACGCACCAGGGCCGCGCCGCCGAGGGCATCTTGAGCAGCCTGCTGGTGCAGCCCGGCCAGTTTGTGCCCTCTAACATGCATTTCGATACTACAGACGCCAATATCCGCGCCCGGGGAGCGCACCCCGTCAATCTGGTCATCGACGCAGCGCGCAATCCCACCGACCGCCATCCCTTCAAAGGCAATCTCGACATCGGTAAGCTGCGCGAATTCATCCAGCAGGTTGGCGTCGAAAACATTCCCCTGGGCATGATCACCATCACCAACAACGCTGGCGGAGGCCAACCCGTTTCTCTAGAAAACCTGCGGGCTGTATCCGCCACCTATCACGAATTTGGCATCCCCTTCTTCATTGATGCCTGCCGCTTCGCTGAAAACGCTTACTTCATCAAGCTGCGCGAACCTGGTTACGCCAACAAATCTACACTGGAAATCGCCGGCGAAATTTTCGCCCTGGCTGACGGGGCCACCATGAGCGCCAAGAAAGATGCCATCGTGAATATCGGCGGCTTTCTGGCCATGAACGATGAAGCTTTGTTCCAACGCGCCTGCAATGAGTTGATCCTGCGCGAAGGTTTCCCCACCTATGGCGGCATGGCAGGTCGCGACCTGGATGCTCTGGCTGTAGGCCTGTGGGAAGGATTAGATGAGAATTACCTCGCTTACCGCCTGGGCCAAACTGCCTACCTGGCAAACAGGCTGCTGGAACTGGATATTCCCATCATCGAACCGCCCGGAGGCCACGCCGTATACCTGGACGCAGGCCGCCTTTTGCCCCATATACCCCAGTCCGCTTTCCCTGGCCAGGCTTTAGCGGTAGAATTGTATCGAGAAGGCGCCATCCGCACCGTTGAAATCGGTTCTGTGATGTTCGCTTATCCGGATCCAGAAACGGGAGAAATGAAACACCCCGAATTAGAACTGGTTCGCCTGGCGATCCCACGGCGAGTCTATACCCAAAGCCATCTGGATTACGTGATCGATACGATTGCTAAAATCGCCGGCCGGCGCGATCAGGTAGGCGGCTATCGCTTCACCTATGCACCTGAACTCCTCAGACACTTCACGGCGCGCTTCGAGCCTTTGTAAGGTATCTACGCTTCTTCATTTAGGAGGATCACATCCCTACTGTACCCCCACCTTCCAACTTGCTAATGCTGGCCGCGCCCGACTGGCAAGATTACGAGTTGTTGGACAGCGGCAACGGCGCCAAGCTGGAGCGATATGGAGCCTATACCTTCGTGCGTCCTGAACATCAGGCCATCTGGAAACCCGCCTTGCCACAATCGCGCTGGGAAGCCGCACACGCCGTATTTCAGCCCACAGGCGGCGAAAGCGGAGGCCAGTGGCAGTTTCGTAAACCGGTGCGGTCACCCTGGACGATGAGTTATAAAGGCCTGCGCTTCCGGGCGCAGGCCACCAACTCGCGCCACATGGGCGTTTTTCCCGAACAGGCAGCCCATTGGGATTGGATGGATGAACAGATCAGGCTGACCGGGCGGCCGATTCAGGTTTTGAACCTCTTCGGTTATACCGGGTTAGCAACCCTGGCAGCCGCCCAGGCCGGAGCGCATGTGACCCACGTGGACGCCTCCAAAAAAGCTATCAGCCTGGGGCGTGAGAACCAGGCTCTTTCAAACCTGGAGGCGTGTCACATTCGCTGGTTAGTTGATGACGCCTACAAATTCGTACAGCGCGAGCTGCGCCGGGGCTCGCATTATGATGGCCTGATCCTCGACCCGCCCAAGTTTGGACGCGGCCCGCAGGGCCAGGTGTGGGAATTGTTCGAGTCCCTGCCCGCCCTGTTTGCCGACTGTCGGGCTTTACTCAGCCCCCAGCCTTTGTTCGTGATCATCACCGCCTACGCCATCCGCGCCTCGGCCCTCAGCATCTATTATGCAGTGCAAGAGCTGGTTGCCAACCTGGGCGGGACTCTCGAAACCGGCGAACTGGTGCTGGTCGAGCGCAGCGCCGGGCGGCGCTTATCCACGGCGATCTTCGCTCGCTGGTCAATACAGCCAGACTGACGCTTCTACCCGCTTTCTCATACAGGAGACAGGCTGTGCACGGATTGGTCTCACTTTTGCCTCCCCCCTACTACCAACAGGTGGAAGCGCTCTGGCAAGAACTTGCTGACGAGCATCACCTGCAAGGCATACGCGTAACGCCCTACCCTCATTTCTCCTGGCAAATCGCCCAATCTTACCAATTTGACGATCTTGAAGAGATTCTTCAGCAAATAGCCCTGACCACAGCGCCGATTGTGATACGTACCACTGGGATAGGCATCTTCACCGGCCCCAGGCCTGTGATCTTCATCCCGGTGGTCAAAAACGCCGGGTTGGTAAACCTGCACCAGGAAATCTGGGCGCACACCCAACCTGTCAGCCAGGGTCTGAGCCCCTATTATGCTCCCAGTCATTGGGTGCCTCACATTAGCCTGGCGTATGAAGATGTTGACCAGAATAACATCATGGCCTTGATGCAAAAACTGGCTTTCCGAACGTTCAACTGGGAAATGACAATCGACAATTTCGCTTTGATCTACGAGCCCGATGGTCAAATTGGAGCCCTGAGTGCGAAAATCCAATTTGTGGAAAAATGATCTTTACACCATCCATATCATAAAGGGAAACATGGCATGAAATTAAAACCGTTGATGACAATCCACGCAATCTTCTTGATCGGGCTTGGCATCGCTTTCGCTCTGTATGGCCCGCTGATGTTGGCCTTCTTTGGCATACCAGATCGAGTAAACAGCGACACAAGTTACTGGCAGGTGGCAACCTTCGCCCGCATGTTCGGCGCGGCCCTGTTCAGCTTTGGCCTGTTGTTGTGGGCCGTGCGCAGCATCGAAGAGCAGTTCCTGGCCAGCGCCAGGCGCGGTATCCTGTCTGCCCTTACACTGTCGAACTTGATGATCGCCATCGTCACCGCTACCCAGCAGGCGGCCATCTGGGGCATGTCTGCGGGCTGGATCCTCACTGGCGTTTTTGCCTTGTTCACCCTGGCTTACGGATACTTGCTGTTCAGAAATACCTCTACCAACACGGGAGCATAACCGCGCCAAATTCGTTTGCGATAACCAGCAACCTATGCTCAACAAACTCAAACACCTGCTGATCGGCTCGCCTCTACCCACCTACCAACTCGCAGAAAAACGCCTGAACAAAATCCGTGCCCTGGCAGCTTTTTCCCCGGATGCCCTCTCTTCAATTGCCTACGCCAACCAGGAAATCTACCTGGGGCTGGTTGTTGCCGGGGCTGCTGGCTTACAGATGTTTAGAACCGTCAAGGGTATTGAGAGAAAGTTGTTGAGGGCAGCCAGGGAGAGAAGTGGATCGCCGGCGTAGTCGTAGTAGAGGGTGTGGAAAAGTGGGTAAGAGCGAAGCG
>JBFMFR010000033.1:0-81343 GCA_040752025.1 Chloroflexota bacterium
TCAATTGATCTTCAACCACCACACAACGCTCAGCATTTGGGAAGTGCACATCAACCAACTCACGCATGCACCAGGCCCAATCCACTTTAGTCCGGTGCTCAGTCACCTTGACGTGCCTCCAGTTCTGAAGCGGAGCAAAGAACATGAACAGATTAGCTGTTCCTTCTCGACAGTATTCGAAATCATAGCGAGCTGGCTTGCCTTTGTTCACTGGTATGGGCTGGCGCACTTCACTTACCAGTTGAACTGGCGTTTCATCGAAGCAGATCATTGGAAACAATGGATTGTAAGGGCGATGATAAACATCCAGCACATCTTCCATGCGGTAGACAAATTCGGCGCTTTGTTTTGGCGGGATGCACCACTCCTTTTTGAGCCAGGGTTTCAGTTCATTCTCTTGCATAACCTGGCGCACGGTTTCATGAGAAATGTTATCCGCATATTCCAACCGTATCATTTGACTGGCCAACAGTCGCAAACTCCAGCGCCGGCGTCCAACAAGTGGTTCACTACAAGCCAGTGCAACCAGATGCGCCTCTTGCGCACCATCCAACAGATGTTCATACTTGCGGCTGGTCTGGCGGGGTTGCAGAGCCTGATCAATCCCTTCTTCCACAAAACGTTGTCGCACTCGCACAATCGTAGGCACACTGACATTCACCGCTTGGCTAATCTGCTGATCCATCCAACCAGCATTGGCTTTCAACAGGATGCGCGCATGCGTGACTTTGCGTACTCGCTGTGTTCCAGACTTTATCAGATCATTCAGCATTTCTTCTTCAGCCTTATTCAGCACTACCACATATTTCTTGCTCATCTCTGTCTCCTTATTGGGGAGGCAGGATAACACCATTTCACATATCAAAGTATGGTTGACAGAGTACTAGGCCGATTTTTACTCTTTTCTTCATTACAATGATCCTCTAGTCGCAACCAAAAGATTAAGATGGCCCGTCATAGTGACATAATTCAGGATTGAAAAGTGGGTACAAAGCCCGCTACCGCCTCTCATTATGCCACAACAGGCCATGGATAATCCCCTACGGCAGCTCCCAATAAGCCATGTACGAGATCTGCACCGTAAAGCTGGGGGTGCGGTTGGCGCTGATGAACAGGCCGAAGTAGCCGGCCGTGAAGGTCTCGTCCTGCACCTGGGCCAGCAGCGTATCGTTGGCGAAGATCGACAGGCTGCTGCCTTCGGCCTTGAAGCCCAGCAGGTTGGTCTGGTCGGCACCCTGCTTGATGGCCGGGTTGGCCATCCACTCGCGCAGCATGACGAACCTGGCGCCATCCCAGATGCGCAGCGAATACTTGCCGTCGCAGGTCAGGCCGAAGACGTAGGTCTGGATCGGGTTGAAGCTGGGGGCGCGCGCCAGCAGGCCGTAGCGGTCGCCGCCTGAGCAGGCTTCGGTAGTGATCTCGGCTTCCAGGTAGAAATTAGTCAGGATGGGCCAGGTGAACATCATCGCCTCGTAGCCGTCCGGGTTGAAGGCCGTCATCGCCAGCTTGCCATCCTCGATTTCCATGCCGACGTGCCCGTCGGTGTACAGCGGCCAGTTGTTGGCGTTGTCGAGAGGGTCTTCCCAGGTGGGGTCGCCCAGGCCGGCTTTCGGCTCGGCGCGTGTGGGTGAGGGCACTGGGCCCTTGGTAGATGTGACAGTGATCGTGGGAGTCAAAGTGATCGTGGGCGTATCGCTGGGCAGCGGCGTCTTAGTCGGCAGCGGCGTGGAGGTGGCTGGCAGCGTCTCCGTGGGCGTTCCGTCCGCTGCCGTGATCAGGATGCTGGGCGTTTCGGGCACATCCTGCGGAGTCGATAGCGGGGCGCCGCTGGAAAGCTCGGTCAGTTGGGCGGCGATCGTCTCCGCCGCCGCCGTGTAAGCCGGGTTCACCGGGCCGGCATTCGCGTGCGTGGGGGTGGGATAGTTCATCGGCATGGTGCAGCTTGCCAGGAACAGTACAGTAAACAGCAGTGTGCCTGCTGCCGGGAGCAAGAAAGATGGCCTGGTTTTTGTCATGAGGTATTCTCCAAGTAAGGTATGTATATTGTAACTGATCTCTGTCAATCTTCCTGTTTTTCCAGGAGCTTTTCCTCGTAAATCCGGCGCACGGTAGCTTCGATATCCGGCTCGCGCACTTCCAGGTCGCGGATGCGGTACTGGGCGGAGATGCGCCCAATCAGCTCGGAAGCGGTGATGGCGCTGCGCTCGAACTCGAAAGTCACACGCTGGCCTTCGCGGCTGGCAACCTGGGCGCCCTGGACGGCGATCGCCTCGTAGGGCTCGGCGAAATCCACCAGCAGTTGGCGTTTGCCGCCAAAACGCTGGCGCAGGCTGTCCAGGCTGCCGTCGTAGAGCAGCCGGCCATGATCGATGATCATCACCCGCTCGCACAGCTTTTCGACGTCGGACAGGTCGTGGGTCGTCAGGATCACGGTAACGCCGCGCTGGCGGTTGATGTGCAGGATGAACTGTCGGATGCGCTCCTTCGCCACCACGTCCAGCCCGATGGTCGGCTCGTCCAGGAATAGCAGCGCCGGGTTGTGCAGCAGGGCGGCGCACAGGTCGGCGCGCATGCGTTGGCCCAGTGAAAGCGCCCGTACGGGGGTGCTCAAGAACGGGTCCATCTCCAGCAGTTGGCGGAACTCGTCCAGGTTATGGCGGAAGCGCTCCGGCGGGATGGCGTAGATGTATTGCAGCATTTCCAGCGACTCGATCACGGGCAAATCCCACCACAGTGTGGTGCGCTGCCCAAACACGGCCCCGATGTGGGCCACGTAAGTTTTTCGCTCGCGCCAGGGGACGCAGCCTCTCACCAGCAGTTCACCGCTGGTAGGCACGAGCAGGCCGGTGAGCATCTTCAGCGTGGTCGATTTGCCCGCTCCATTGGGTCCCAGGTAGCCTACCAGTTCGCCGCTGTGCACTTCGAAATCGATGCCATCCACCGCCCGCACCAGGTTGTACTGGCGGCTGAACAGGCTGCGCAGCGCCCCCAGCCTGCCACGTTGGTGCCTGGGCAGGCGGAAATGTTTCTTCAGGCTTCGTACTTGGATGGTAGGATCGGTCTGCATCGCTATGTGCCCGTGCTCTGGTAGTGGCGGATGCCGAACTGCCAGAAAGCCAGCCCGGCTGCCAGCATGCCGAACCCGGCCAGGGGCGCCAGGAAGGGCGCAAAGGCTGGCAGGTGGAATGGGTCGGGCCGCCCCAGCAGGTACAGCGCCGGGTAATAGTTCAAGAAAGCGGCCGGGATGATGAAGGTGAAGAAATTACGCATCCAGTCCGGATAAATGTGCATGGGATAGGTGATCAGCTCGGTGCCTCCATAGGTGAAAATGTTGACCACTTCGATCGATTCGACTGTCCAGAACGTAATCGTCGCGCCGATGACGAACAGGCCTCCGAAGAAAGCCACCGTGCTCAAGAAGACCACGGGCAGGTAGAGTAACTTGGCCAGGGTCCAGTGGATGTCCAGGGTTGAAAGGGCGATGGCTAAAACCAGCGCGCCTTGCAGGACGCGCCCGGTGCGGCGCAGCAGGAACTCGGAGCCCAGTACTTGCAGGGTGATGCCTATCGGGCGCAGCAGCATCTGGTCGAAAGCGCCCAGGCGCACCTGCGCGCCGAAGTTGCCTGGGTCGAAGCCGCTGAAGAGCATGTCCATCATGCCGAAAGCGCTTTCCACCATCCCGTACAGGAAGGCTACTTCGGCCAGGCTCCAGCCGCCGATGCCTTCGAAGCGCTGCAAAACCAGGGCGATCGTCATGAAGCTCACCGCGCTCACCAGGGCGGTAGTGAAGGCCTCGAAAACGAAAGAAGCCCGGTACTGCATCTGTCCGCGGATGTGGATGCTGATCAAGCGAAAGTACAGGTTCAGCTTAGGCATACCTAACCTCCCTGGATCACCAGACGGCGCACACCGGCGCGCAACACCAGCCGGCCGGCCAGCACCAGGGCCACGATCCAGGCTGCCTGGCCGAGCAGCGCTCGCACAAGGGCTGGCCCGGAGAGCACCCCCAGGTAGGTTTCCAGGATTACGTTGACCGTGTACGGGAAAGGCGTCAGGTAACACAGGCGCTGGAACCATTCCGGCAGGAAGCGCAGCGGCATCAGGAAACCCGACATGAACCAGGAGAGCGAGAAGAACAGGCGGGCGATGCCAACGGCGTTGGGCGTCCAGAAGGAAGCCAGGTTGACCAGGAAGCGCCAGGCGAAACCTACCATCCAGGCCAGGCAGATAGCGGCTGCCAGCCCTAACCATTGGGAGGCTGTTTGCGGCGTGGTGATGTCGAAGAACATGGCGTAGAAGATCATGATGGTTGCCCCACGCAGCAGGATGTTGACCAGGGCCCGGCCCAGGTCCTGTGCCATCCAGAACATGAAATAATTCATGGGTTTGAGCAAATCTGCACCGACCTGCCCGGTGTACACCGAGCGGATCAGGTCGAACCAGCTAAACAGCGACAGGAAGGCAATCGTGGCCTGCGAGACGCCGGTGAAGGTGATTGCCCCGGCCAGGGAGATGCCCTCCACTTCTTGCCTGGCCCCGTAGAGCGCCACCATCACAGCCGCCCTCAACAGGCCGAAGAAGAAATTCGTCAGCAGGCCAGCGAAAGTAGCTGCCCGGTAGGTGAATTGCCGCCGTATCGAAAGCCCGACCAATTCCCAAAAGAGGCGTGTTGCGCCGCGCATTGCGCGTTTATACCCCTATTGTGTGCGCTTGTCAAATGTTATAATTAAGGTCAATCCCTTCGCCAAAAGAAACCGGGTTTTTGATTTGCAAGAATCATCTGCAATCATCGTGCCCAATTTGCAAAACTTCCCTGCCTGAATGGTGAAAAACCCGGTTTCTACTCATCCGCAAGGCGCTTTTTGAAATTGGCGCCCGTACACGGTCAAGGGATTACAAGTAGTAACAATTGCTTGAAGAGGTATTGCTATGCCCATTTACGAATATGTTTGCCAGGACTGCGGGGAGCGCTTCGAAAAGATGCGTTCAATGAAAGATGCGGATGTGCCGGCTGCTTGCAGCAAGTGCGCTGGGAACCACACCTCGCGCATGTTATCGCTCTTTAACGCCCAGAGCGGCGGGCGCGTGGTGGCTGGGGGCAGCAGCGGCTGTGCCTCTTGCAGCAGTTCTTCTTGCGCCTCATGTGGCGTAAAGCATTAGCTTGTGCGCATGAATAACGCCAACCGCCGTGGAATACAGATCCACGGCGGTTTTGCTTGGTGGTTTATTTCGGGTCAGGCTGTCTCAGACACAGCCGGTTGGGAAGCTTCGGCGCGACGATCCTTGATGAAATAGGGCAGGTACAGTACCAGGCATAGGACAGCCCCAATCGCCTCCAGACTCAGGATATACCAGGGCCAGGGTCCCAGCACGTCGATCAGGCTGGCTGTTTCAGGCTTGTGGGCGATGAACAGGTAATTGCTGCCCAATACCTGGTTCAAGATGAACACGGCGATCATGTACAGGTTGGTCCAGCCGAGGACGCGCAGCATCGAACGGGCGTAGGGGCGATATTCCTCTACGAAGGTCATGTAGATCGCTGCAGTGACGATCGCGCCGTGCGAAACGATCACCTGGAAGAAGCGGAAGTGCGGGAAGCCATAGATGCCGGCGTCGGGGGTCAGCAGCGCCTGTGTGGCGCCCGCAATTCCCAAGAAATAGGCGAATTCATATACGGCGTAGCTCTTGGTGATCAGCATGTACGCGCTGGTAAATACCAGCAAGCTGCACAGGTGCAGCGGCAGCATGGTTTGGATCGTCCACTGCCCGGTGAAGTAATTCCACAGGTGCCAGGCGGTCTCGTTTATTAGCAAGATGGCGGCCAGGCCGTAGCGCGTTGCTAACTGAGCCCGGGGATTGAAAGATTTGCGGTGATAAACTACCAACAGGTTGATCAGCAATACAATCCCCAAAGCTACCAGGTGAGCTGTGCCGAAAAGCTCGAAGGGCTGGCCGTGATAATCTCGGACGAAGAATTCTCCCATGGTGCGGTCTCCTCTCAGGCGGACGAATTGGTGTTGCTGCGTAAGTTCAGATTCTAACTGACTTTTCTGATTTTGCGGTGAAATTCGGCATGACACAGGGCCGCGATGGCGAAATTCACTGTTGCATTGGCGCTTTGGATTGCTGCAATGTATCGTACAAAGCAGCGATTTGAGCGAGCATGTGATCCAGGTCAAATTCTTGCTTGGCAAAATCGCGCGCACTCTGTCCCATGGACAGCCGTTTCTGTGGGTTTTCGACCAGCTCTTGGCAGCGCCGGGCGGCTGCGTCGATGTCGCCGGCGGCGCACAGGCAGCCGGTTTGCTCGTCCTGGATGGCTTCGCTAACGCCATCCGCCCGGTTGGCAACTACCGGCAGGCGCATGGCCATGGCCTGGGGGATAACGCGCGGTAGGCCCTCCCACAGCGAAGTCAGCAGGAAGATATCCATGGCCGAGAGTAAGCGCGGCACGTCCCGGCGCAGCCCGGTGAGCACGGCCCGCCCGGCCAGGCCTTCCTGCGCCAGCAGTTCTTCCACCTGCGGGCGCAGCGGGCCATCCCCGACCATCAGGAAGCGTACCTCTGCGTGTGCCCGCCCGATTTTCCCGGCCACTCGCACCCAATCCAGCGGGTTCTTTTGCGGCGAGAAGCGTCCGATGTTGCCGATCACGATTGCCCCTTCAGGCAGGCCCAGCTCGCGCCGCACCGCCGCCGGGTCGGCATGAGCCGGGTCGAACTCATCCAGCGGGATGGCGCTGCGGATCAGGTGGTACTGTGACGGGCTTCCGATGCCCGCCCGCAGGCCTTTTTCGATATCGCCCTGCGCCACGACGATCAGGGCATCACTGAAGGCCGCGCACAAACGCTCGAGCAGGATGTAGGTCTGGCGCACCAGCGGCGGCATATAGTCGTGGAAGCTCCAGCCGTGCACGGTGTGCACGACCACCGGCGTGCCCGCCAGGCGCGCCGCCAGTCGTCCCAGGATGCCGGCTTTGGAGCTGTGGGTGTGCACGATAGTGTAATTCCCCCGGCGCAGGATGCCCACCAGTTGCCCCAGGGCGCGCAGGTCGTGCAGCGGGCTGACCTGGCGCAGCAGGTCGGGCAGGATGGTCAGCGGCACGCCGCGCTGGCGCACTTCCTCGATCAGGCTGCCCTCGCTGCCGGTCTGTGGGCCGCACAGGATTTCGGCCTGGAAGCGCGCCTTGTCCAACAAGGTGGCGGTGTACATCGTATTCTCTTGCGCTCCGCCCACGATCAGCCGCGTGATGGGGTGCAGGACGCGGATGGGGGTCATGCGGAACTTCCTGTTCCGCCGTTCAGCCCTTTCTTGCGTAACAATCGCAAGTACAGCGCTTCCAGTTTCTTCACGGTCTGCTCGATCGAAAAAACCTCCTGGGCGCGCTGGCGGGCGGCCTGGCCCAGGCGGCGGCGCAAATCTGGCTGGCCGTGCATTTGCAGGATGGCCTGCGCCAGGGCGGCGCGGTCGTTGGGCGGCACCAGCAGCCCGGTTTCGTTGTGACGCACGGCTTCGGGCGTACCTCCCACCTGGGTGGCAACCACTGGCAGGCCCGCTGCCATGGCCTCCAGCAGGCCCATCGGCAGGCCCTCCCACAAAGACGCCAATACAAACAGGTCCAGGCCCGCCAGGATTTCGGGGATGTCGCTGCGCGGGCCGAGGAAATGCGTGGCGGCGTCGATCCCCAGGGATTGCGCCTGGGCTTGCAAAGCGGTGCGCAGCTCGCCATCCCCTGCGAGCAGCAGGTGCATGTCAGGGGCCTGTGCACGCGCCTGCGAGAAGGCTTTCAGCAAGACGTCCAGGCCTTTTTGCGGGTGCAGCCGCCCGACGTAGCCCAACGGGAAGCTGTCGGCGGGCAGTTCCAGGGCCTGCCGCACCTGAGCGCGCCTTGCTGTATCGCTTGGGGCATATTTCTGGGCGTCGATGCCGTTGTGGATCACGCTGACCTTGCCGGCGCCGCCGCCGGCGGCCTGCATCTCCGCCCGGCGCACCAGCTCTGAGACAGCCACAACGTGGTCATCCAGGCCCCGCGTCAGGCGCTTGGCCAGCTCGCGCTGTTTCCCGCCGATGTTGATATTGTGCCGCCAGGTGACGATCACTGGCGTTCCGGCCAGCCGTCCTACCAGCCGGCCGGCCAGGTTGGCGTGGAAGAGCGAAGCGTGCAAGATGGCGGGCTGCTGGCTGCGCAGCAGGCGGTAAAGCCGCCACAGGGCATCCAATCGCCAGGCCCCAGTCATGCCCAGGTCGAATACAGTCACACCGCTTTGGCGTATTGCTGCGGCGATGGGCGTTTGGCCGCCGAACAGGCAGGCCACGCTGGGGGAGAAGCGCTGCCGGTCCAGGCGCTCGAGCACGTTCAGGAGCAAGGTTTGCGCCCCGCCCAGGCCGAGGTCGGTGATCAAATACAGCAGGTGCACGGGTGCGGAGCAGGAAGTTCCGTGCGTGAGTGTTTTCAATGCCCGGCCCTCGCTGGATCGAAGTCCTGGGTTCCATACTGGCGCAGGATGTCCTGGATCTGGTCGACGCGCCGCTCCCAGGAGTGCTGGACGGCGATCTGGGCGCGCTGGCGCGCTCTATCTGGGTTGTCTTGCGCCAGGGCCTGCGCCACGCCGTCTGCAAAAGCGGCCGGGGTGTCTGCCAGGTAGATATATTCGGCCGGAACTTGTTCCGCAAATTCCTGCACCTCCGGCTGGGGCGTGCTGGCCACCGGCTTGCCGGCCGCCAGGTATTCGTACAGCTTCAGCGGGCTGCGATAGTAGCCGCGCTCATCATTAACGTAGGGGATCAGGCAGGCGTCCATGCCTTTGAGCACGGCGGGAATCTGCTCGGGGGGGAATTTACCCAGGAAGTACACGTTGGGGAAGGTTTGCAGGCGGCGCAGCGCCGGGGAGGGGTACGGCTCGCCCACCAGTACCAGCGACCATTCCGGATGGCTGCCGGCCAGGTGTTCGAGGATGGCGTAATCCAGGCGCTCGTTGATCGCCCCGCTGTAGCCCAGGCGCGGCCGGGGGAGGTTAGTAATGGCCGGGTGCACCGGCAGGCCGGGCTCCAGGGCCTGGGCGAAGAGCGCTATGTCCACCCCGCTGGGGATGCGAAAGACGCGCGGGTGCCTCCGGCGCTTTGCCTCGTAGGTAGGGGGCGAGTTGGCCAGCACCAGGTTTACCCTGTCCAGCAACTGCGCCTCCAGGCTGGCGATCAGCCGGCGCTTGCGCCCCTGCGTTCCCGCCGTCCATTCGTCGATGCAGTGATACACGCTCAGGCGCTCGCCAAAGACACCCACCAGCCCGGCGTGTTCGGGCTTGTACACCCACAAGATCGGCGCTTGCAGGCCAAGCTGGCCCACCATTTTTTTAGCCCAGCGGGCCGCCAGCCAGGTGTTCAGGCGGTTGGCCTGGGCGCTGTAATAGCGCCCAGGCAGCAGGATGGGCGGGTTGGCCGCCCACAGATTGTCCGCCACCAGGCGCAGACCCTGCCGGTGCAGGCGCTGTTTGCGCTGGCGCAGCTCCGGGTAGCGCAGCAGGTGCTCCAGCCCGGCGAGCTGCTCGATGTACAGGACGCGCTGGCCGCGGCGCGCCAGGCGCAGCATCACCTGCTGGCGGCTGCCCCACGTCCCTTCCCAATCCGTGGAGGAGAAGCACAGGATATCGGCGGCCAGCGGGTCCCAGTGCTCGCTCATCTTGCGCAGGCCTCCAGGATGGCTTGCAGCTCCATCTCGACCACCTTCTCCAGGGCGAAGTGCTCCAGGATGTACTGGCGGGCGTTGTCGCCCAGCCTCCGGCGCAGCCCGGGGTCCGCCAGTACTTGCTGGGTAGCCTGGCGCAGGCTGCCCGGCTCCGGCTGGCACAGCCAGCCGGTTTCACCATGCCGGATCAGTTCGCGGATTCCCGTTGCTTCTGTACCGATCACAGCCGCGCCGCAGGCCATGGCCTCGATCAGGGCCTTGGGATGCCCCTCGCTTTTAGAAGGCAGGACGAACACCTGAGAGCGGTTGATCTCCAGCGGGATTTGCGCCTGCGGAAGCGCGCCCTGGAACTGCACATCCACCTGGCGTGCCTGGGCCAGGCGCTCGAGCTCGGGGCGTTGCTGGCCTTCCCCGATCAGAACCAGCGAGATGCCAGGCAGGCCAGCCAGGGCTTCGATTAATACATCCAGGTTTTTCACCGGCTCCAGCCGCCCAACGTAGCAGATGCGCTCCTCTTGCGAGGTGACCTCAGGCAAGGGGCGGAACACCTGGCAGTCGACGTAGTTGGGGATCACCTTGATCTTGCTGGCAGCGATGGCGTAATTGCCAGCGACACTTTGCCGCATCGCCTCCGTGGTCAGGAAGATAGTCTGCGCACTGCGCAGCGAAAAGGCTTGCAGGCGGCTGGTCAGGGCCGCTCTTAGCCTGCTCTTGCCCTCCTGGCGGATCAATTCGGCCCACAAGTACCCGGCCCGCACGATTACCGGGCGGCGGTGGATAGCGCCGGCGATCACCGCTGTCCAGGCGCCGTCCAGTTGGTTGCTTTTATAAACGCTCGCCTGGCGCAGCGCCGGGCCGTGCAAAATTGGGGCTAGCAGGCTGTAGGCGTTGGGGGACAGCCCCCAGCGGTTGTACAGCAGGCGAATCTCGCCCAGCAGCTCCTGGTAGTGGAGCTCCTCGGCCCCGCCGCTGGTGACAATGCTCACGCTTCTCAACCGGGCGGACAGGCGCTGGTAGATGGCCAGCTCGCGCTCCAGGATGCCGGTGCGCTCCCATTTGCTGAGCGGCGTGGCCCGTGAGAGGAACAAGACCAGGTGAATGTCGCAGAGGTTCATTTCTGGGGGGCGCCGGGCCCCAGCCCGGCCCTTCGGGAGGTTCATAGGATGCGGCGCGCTTGTAATAATTCGGCGCACAGGCTTGATAGGCGCTTTGCGAAGACTTCATAGGTGAGTTCTTTAGCTCGCAGGCGCGCTTGTTGCTCGCAAGCATAGCGCAGGGCCTGGTCTTGCGCCAGCTTCAGGATCGCCTCCCGGTAAGACAGGCTGTCCCCGGCTTTGACCAGCAGACCTTCTCGTCCATGAGCGAGGTAGTCGTCGACGCTGGCCGATTGCGTGGAGATGATCGCCTTGCCCAGGCGCAGCGCCTCGACCACCGTGGTATGCCCGTGCGGGTTGCTGCCTTCCTTCAACGGTACCACCACGAACAGGGCTCCGGCTGCCAACTCCAGGAAGCGAGCGCGCGGCATGGCCCAATAGATGATGCAGTTCTCAGGGAGTGGGCTGGCGTAGCCCAACGACTTCGGCGAGAAAGTGGCGATCACCAGGCGTAGCTCCAGGCCGCGCATCGCCTCGATCAGCGTGTCGAAGTCGCGTCCCGCGCCGCCACCGGCGAAGACATAGGGCTCCTGGCTGGGATAGGGGCGCACCTCGGCCATATCCGGAGCCGGCAGGGGCACGAAGACGAACTTTTCGGCAAGCTGAGGTATGTTTTTCGGGATTTCGCCGCGCGAGAACACGTACAGCCGCTCGAAGAAGGGCAGCAGTTCCGGTCGCAGGTAGACTGCTCCTGGCGCTACCAGGTGCACGCCCGGCAGTCGCCCGGCCTGCTTGAGGCGGGCGAACCAGGCCGACACCCGCGGGGCGGCCCCGAACAGGATCACTTTGGGCCGGTACCGCAGATAGTACCGGTAGCCGCTGATTGCCAGTGTGAGCACGTTTAACGGGTTGCGGCTGCTGCCCCAGCGACCCGGGCCAGGGAACAGCCTCTTGGCGTAGATCTGCTGCGGAAAGATGTGCGCTTCCGGTGCAGCCCAGAAGCCTTTACGCACCGTCAGGACCAGCACGCTTTCCAGCAGGCCAGGGTCGGGCTGCTGCGGCGCATCCGGCGTTCCCGGAGTGGGGTTCATGGGCACAGCCTCCTGAGCAGCCCGTGTACCTGTTCGGCGATGTTGGGGGACAGGAAGGGCTGCATGTTTTCGCTGGCTTTCTTGCGCGCCGCGGCCCGCAGCGGCGCGTTGTGGATGTATTCGCCCAGGGCCAGCTTCCATTCCGCCGGGGTAGCACAGATCCTGCCCGCCTGCCCATCGCCCAGCAGCAGGTCGTAAGAAGGCACCGGGCCGGCCAGGGCCGGCACGCCCATCGCCATGAAAACGCCGATCTTGAACAGGCTGTGACCACGGTCGTAATCGTTGTCCACGCCGCGCGGCGCCAGGCACAGGTTGCAGGCGGCGATCTGCCGGGGAAAGCTGGCGTAGCGCCAGCGGTGGAACTGAAAGGGGAAGCTCAGTACCGGGCGATTTTGGGCGATGACGGCGACCTGCACCTGCCCGGCTTCGATATAGGAAGTTAGGAGCGGGGCCAGCGCCTCCAGGGCGCTGGCCTTGGCCGCTGTGCCGCTCCAGCCCAGGGTCAACGGGGCGCGATCTGCCGGGCGACTTCGTTCAGCGTAGCGGCTGGCATCGAAGTGCCGGGGATCGACCGAGTCGGAGACGAAGTGGGCGCTGGGGTGGCGCTGGCCGGCCAGCACTTGCAGGAAGGGGGAGACGGTCCACACCTGGTCGGACAGTTCTACCAGCCTTAAAAAATCGTCCACGCCCTGCGGGCTGATCCCGCCGTAGCCGCCGGGGAAATCTGGGCGCGCCTCGAAATAGTTGACGATCACGTCTAGCACGATCTTGACCCCCGCCGCCTTGAGCTGGCGCGCCAGGGCCAGGTCTGCTGTGCTGTAACGTCGCAAGAAGATCGCCACCTGCGGTAAGGGCTCGAGCTGGTTGCACACCACCTGGTAATTGTAGGCCGCCAGGTAGGGGGCAAGCTGGTAGGAACGGATCCACACGCTGGCTAAAGCCAGGTCAGGGTCCCACGCCGGGCGCCAAAGCGGCGCTAAGGCCCGGCTGCGCAATCCCGGTTCAGGCACGAGCCAGGCGATGCGCAGGGGGGCGCTCAACGGGCCCTCCCGAGCGTGCCGTGTTCTTCGATCACCTGGCAAAAGACACCCAGGTATTTCTCAGCGCAGCCTTCGATCAGGAAGGCCGCCCGGTTATCCAACACTTTCTGACGGAATTGCGTATAGTTTAAGCGCATGGCCGCCACCACGCTGCCTGGATCACCAGTGAGCGCCAGGCCGTAGCCCTGGGCCAGCTCGGGGTTACCGCCTGAGTCGTGGTACAGGATGGGTAGGCCGCTGGCCAGCGCCTCCAGGATGGCATTCGAGCACGGGTCGTTCTGCGCGGCGTGCACGAAAACGTCCGACTGGCGCAGCAGGGCGGCGATTTCTGACCTGGTCTTCCGGCCCAGCAGTTGCACCTTGCCGGGTGCCTCCTCCGGGCACCAGTTGCCCACAAAGCGCAGCTTGACCCCGGGCAGGTCTGCCAGACGGGCTAAATCTGCAAAACCTTTCATCGGGTTTGCCGACCAGCTTACCGCCAGCAGGCGCAAGTCTTGGCGGCTGTGGACTGCCTGTATCTCGGGCGATGGGTAGAACACACTGCCATCCACAGCGTTGTAGATCACCTGAACCTGCCTGGGCCGGACGCCTGCCTGGGCGAAGCTGGCCTGCGAATACTGGCTCTGGAAGATCACGCAGTCAGCCAGGCGGGCGATCTCGAACTGCGTCTGGTCGGCGCGTGGATCGTCGCGCCCGTACAGGCGCGCCACGCCGTCCGCTCGCTGCACGAGCGGCTTCCCGCCGCCGTACAGCTTTCCCAAGATCGAGGGCAGTTGGCCGCTCGAGCCGCCCTGCTGCACACTGGCGACCGCTTTTGGATTCAAGTAGCGCCCCCCGCCCTGCGACCAGCTATTGACCAGCACGATCTCATCCGTTCTGCGGGGGATGCGGCTGATTTCATGTCCCAGGCGCTCGAGCTGAGCCGCCAGGCTGCGCAGGAAGGAATTGCTGCCGCCCCAGGCGGCTTGAGTGGTGTGGTACCAGATACAGATGCGCACGCCTCTACCTCAGCAGGTGCTTCCGGGCGAAAGTGACCCATTCTTCGGCGGTGACGCCGCGCCCGTGGATATTTAGCGCTTTTCGGATGCCCCGCCCCAGGTGTAGAAAGATCACACTGCCGGCGTCGTCAAAAGCCCGGTCAACGTGGAAGTCCCGCAAGGGCGACGAGGCTGGGATATTTTGCTCCAGCTCGGGCTCCCACAGCGTATTGCGGCAGGTGTAGATGCGCTCGCCGGCCTGTTTGAGCCGGACCGTCACCAGGTCGCCAGCGTCGTAGCGCGGCAGTCTGGGCAGAAAATCGAGCTGCATTGCACGGAATAACTGGAAGTTCACCAGGTAGCCCAGCACGTGCAGGGTTTCTTCTGGACTGTGCTGATTGGCCCGGCGCACACCGGCAGCCGCGTATCCATCATCGAGTTTGCCTTTCAAGAAGTCCAGCCAGCCCGGGTGGCAGGCCAGTGTATCCATGTGCAGCGGCATCAGGGAATGCGACTGCGGCGAAATCAGGCGTACCGCCAGCTCCAGGGCGATGGCGTTGGCGTAGCTGGCGGTGTAGGGGTGGCGCTTCTGGCCCCGCAGTCGGACCTTGAGCCAGATCAGCAGGTCGCGGCCCGCAGGATAGACTGGCTCGGTGTGGTTTATGATCAAGTTGATGCCCGGTCGCTCCAGCAGCCAGGCCGTGTTTTCGGCGGGCGAGTGGTTATCGATCACCCACAGCTCGTATGGGCTGGCGGTCATCTTTTCGATGCTCTCCAGGCAGACCTCCAGCACCTGGCGGGCGGTGGGGTTGGGCTGGTAAGCCACCACCGCCAGGCGGGGAGCCGTTTCCGGCTGCTGCACGCGCCGCTGCACCTCCACCCGGTAAGTGCGCCCGTCAACCGCGATGGCTTCAACGGTCATGCCCGGCTCCTTGCAGAACTACGCCAAACCCGAACAGGGAATCGAAGATCTGCACACGATGGTCGCCTGTCACCATCGCGTCTTCATCCAGAATTTGCTGGCCGAACAACTCCGCAATCACGTGGCGCTCCCAGCAGCCGTAATGGCTGTAATCTTCGGCGTGCTGCTCTTTTTCAACCGGGCTGAGTGCGAAGCTTCCCTTTCTAAAGGGTGCACGCCGGTGATGCCTGCCGACATCGTGGAAAGTCAGCACCGCTACCTGCTGCTCCAGGGCCGCCTGGATCGACCAGCGGATCAACCCATAAGGATGGGCGTCGTTGTGAAGCACGCCCACACTTCGTGAGCGCAAAATTTCTGGCAGCGTCTGCCTGGCATCGCCCTGCACGAAGGTGCATTCGGAGTCCTGGATGAACTGCCGCCGGTCCTCCAGGTCGCACAGGATCAGTTCGTGATCCGGTACGTAGGCCTTGAGCGCTTCTTTCCACAGTCGCGATGAAATTCCGTGCTGCACACCTAACTCTACCACTACTTCTGGCTTCTGATGCTTCACCAGCGCCCACACCACAAAGCCCTCCGCTACATCCAGGCTCTTAGCGGCCCCATCTGTCTGGCGCGACGGGCTGCGCAGGCCGCTCAGGTATTTCCAGGCAGCCTCGCAGGCGCGGTATTCCTGCGCCGTTTCTTGCAGCCAGCCTTCGTCGCAGTCCAACAGCCAGGTGATCTCCTGCTGGAAGAAGACTTTGCCCTGGTGGGCGTTCTGGATGTCTTGGCGGTTGCGCCAGGCCTGCCGGGAGATCTTGAACGTGCGGTACAGGTCGAGAGCCAGATTCTTGAGGTTCATTCGGAACTTCCTGTCCCACTGCGGATCGAAAACATCGTCCGGATGATTTTGTAGGCGCCTTCTCCTGGCGGCTGGGGTGCTTGCGGCCCTTCGCACCACAAGACTTCATGGAGGTGCGGGCTGAAATAGCTGTGCAGGTTCTGGCAGTCGCCAAAGTCGAGCCGGTCTGCGCCGCGCACTTCGTACTGCACCGGCACCTCGATCACCACCAGCGCCTGCGGGCGGCTGACGCGCACGATTTCGCTGACCACCTGGCGCGGATCGTAAGCGTGCTCCAGCGAATGGCTGGAATACACCAGGTCGAAGCGGTTATCCGGGAAGCTCATCTGGTGCATGTCCATGACCAGGATGCGGCTATCCTGGGCGAAATCGCTGTGTAAATCGATGCCTGTAGCGCTTCTGGCGCCCTTGCGCCTGAAGTAGTCCACCTCGGCGCGGTTGCGCGCTCCCACGCACAACACATCGCATTGGGATAGGTCCGTGGAAGCGGCGACTTTATCGATCAGCGCCCTGGCCCGCGCCGGGAGCGGGGCATCTTTTTTTGACAGCGTTCGTCGCAGTTGGGTGTCCAGGTATTGCAGGTATTCGGGCGAGCGCCTCCAGGCGTGTTTTTGCATGTTGCCTTGCTGTCTCCATGCAAGAAAATTGACTTTGATCTGTCTCCACCAGTTCAAGAAATGAATTGCGATGCGCCGCAGCATGGATTCTCCCGTAATCGGCGGGATATGTTCCGCCGGATGATTGTCAGGTTTGTCTATCTCGTTTGTTCACGTACACAAACAGCGCTGTTCCACACAGAGATAAGATCAGGCTGGCTAAGAAGCGCCCGGCCATTACCCCAATGATACCCCAGGTTGGCAGCAGCAGGGCTGGCAAAGCCACTCCGAAAATGGCGGCGGTGATGCGCAGCAGGTACTGGCTCTTCTCGTCCTGGCGGGTGCGGAAATAGGTTTCGGCCAGGAAGCCAGGGATGCCCACCACAAAAATAGCTGCCAGCCAGCCGATGTAAACGATGCTGCTGGCATAGTTGGGGGGCAGGATCAGCGGGATTAGCCAATGCGCCAACAGGTACAGAGCGGCCGCGCTGAAGGCAAACCCTGCCCAGACGAGCAGGCCCTCGTACAGGATGCGCCGGCGGCGCTGCCTCTCCGGCAGGCGTACCAGCGGAGGGTAGCGGACAGACAGGTAGATCATCCACAGCCGCCTGAACTGCTCGTAGACCAGCAGGGCGATGGAATAATCGGCCATGGTGTTCAGCGACAGGAACACGCCCACCAGCAGGGCGTCGGTTCGGTTTTGGGCCACGCCGATGGCGACCAGGGCCGTCTGGTGTTTGCCATAGCGCAGCATTTCCGAGCGAAGCCGTTTGTCATGGGCCGGCATAGGCTGTACTTTCTGGGCACGCAGTTGCCGCCACAGCCAGGCGCTGTAGATGGACAGCATCACGGCGGTGGCGAGTTGGTTGAAACCATAGAAAGTCAAAACATGGCTCAGCCACCAGGTAGAAAATAGCAGAGGAATGAATCCGGTAAAATCGGTCAGGCTCTCCAGCAGGCGGTACCAGAACAGGGCTTTGAACTGCTCCTGAGCGCCGAGCGTGCCGGAAACGGCGCTTAAGCCATTGGCCAGGGGAAAACTTAACCCAGCAACAACGAACATCCAGGCCAGAACGGGCTCATTCTGCCAGGTCCAATAAGCTGCCCCGCCCAGCAGGGCCAGGGCGCTCACCAGAGACCACCTGAGGCGGTAGGCCAGGTTCACCGCGAACGCCCAGCGCTGTCCTTTGGCGATGTAGTGATAGGAAGCCGCGTCCAGCCCAGGGAAGGAGAGCAGTTGGATGAACGGCAGCCAGGAAGCCACCACCCCCAGCATGCCAACCTCATCTTTCGGCAGTACCCAGGTCATCAGCGGCGTGCGCACCAGGCCCAGGCCGGTGACGATTACGTTGGCCAGCATAAGTAGCCCCCCGGCGCGCCAATTGCGCGGGTTGCGCAGGCGCCCTTTTACAGCCTCAACGGCTGTTTGTAGTCGAGAGTGCGGGGGATTCGTACTGGAAGGTTTGTCCGAACGTAGTCGCTGATCCATAGCGCTCGAGAGTTGCTTTTTATGGTAAGATACCGCGCATAAGTGTAATCCAAAAAATCCCAGGTAGACAGGTCATTCTTTATGCCAAGTAATGGAACCGAGCGAAGCCGCTATTTCGCCGGGACGTCGGAGTTCATTGCTCCGCCCTGTTCCGCACTCAGCCGATACTGCGAAGGGATCATTGAAGCCGCCTGGCTGGCTGCTTTGATCGTTGTGCCTGTATTCTTCGACATCTATTCCAGCCGTATTTTCGAGCCCGATAAGATTACTTTGCTGCGCACCCTGGCGCTGGTCATTCTGGCAGCCTGGATCACTCGGGTATTCGATCAGGGCGGGCTGCGCGGTGTCCGCCTGGGATCCATTCGGAGCACATGGCAGTCGCTCCGCCGGATTCCTCTGGCCTTGCCTGTCCTGGCGCTGGTGGCTGTTTATTTGCTCTCCACGATTTTTTCGGTTACGCCGCGCGTCAGTCTGTGGGGTTCTTACCAACGCTTGCAGGGCACCTATTCGATGCTCTCATACCTGGTCGTGTTTGCTGCCCTGGCGGTTCATCTACGCCGCCGCGAGCAGGTCGAGCGCTTGATCACTGTGGTTGTTTTGGCCAGCCTGCCAGTCAGCCTGTACGGAGTCCTACAGCGCTTCGGCCTTGATCCCATCCCCTGGGGCGGCGATGTAACCAATCGCATTGCTGCCAATATGGGCAACTCGATCTTCGTTGGAGCCTACTTCATCATGGCTTTCCCGCTGACTCTGATGCGTATCGTCGAGTCGTTCGAGGCGCTTATGGCGGTGGGTGCGCCTGGCGAAGCCAGCCGTGCGCCTGGCGAAGCTAACCGAGCGCCTGGTGATGCCAGCCACCGCTCGGCCGATTTTATCCGGGCGACGGCCTATGTGTTCATTGCCGCTTTGCAAGTGATCGCCCTGTATTTCACCGGCAGCCGTGGCCCGTGGCTGGGCTGGGCTGCCAGCCTGGTTTTCATGTGGTTGGGCCTGTCGTTGATCTGGCGGGCTCGCTGGATGACGATCAGTGGCGTGGCCCTGGCCCTGGCTGCCGCGACTTTCCTGATCCTGTTGAATATCCCCAATGGCCCTCTACAGAGCCTGCGCACCCGCCCGGAGTTCGGTCGCCTCGGGCAGTTGCTCGATGCCGAGAGCCGTACCGGACGCGTGCGTTCGTTAATCTGGCAGGGTGCCGCAGATCTGGTTTCTCCTCATCCACCGCTGGAATTCCCCGATGGCAGCAAAGATGCGTTCAACTTCCTGCGCCCGCTGATCGGCTATGGCCCAGAGAGTATGTACGTGGCGTACAACTCCTTCTACCCGCCGGAATTGACCCAGGTGGAGAAACGCAACGCTTCACCAGATCGCTCGCATAACGAGACCTGGGATGCCCTGGTGATCACCGGCATATTGGGCTTGGTGGCGAACCTGGCAATTTTTGGATCTGTATTGTATTACGCCTTGAAGTGGCTTGGACTGGTCCCGGGTGATCGGCAGCGCCGTCTTTACCTGGGGCTTTTCCTGGCAGGCGGCTTGCTCAGCTCGCTCGTTTTTGTTTTGTGGAAGGGCCTACCTTTCCTGGGTGTGGCGCTGCCCTTTGGTATGATGTTGGGCGTGATTGTTTACATGCTCCTGGTTTCACTCTCCAGCGGTTTTACCACACCGCAGATGGCAGAACAAGCTCTAGAGGAGAAGCGCCGCGCCTATATTTTGTTGGGTTTGCTGGCAGCCATCATGGCGCATTTCGTGGAAGTACACTTTGGCATTGCCGTGGCTTCCACCCGCACGTATTTTTGGGCCTTTACTGCTTTGTTGTTTGTGCTCGGCTATGTTGCCCCTGCGCAGGGCGCCGGTATATTGTTAGCTGAGGCAGCGCCAGCGGTAGACGCCCCGGTGCAGCCGGTTTCTCCGCCGCCTGCCGCCTCGCGCCAGGAGCGCCGCAAAGGCAAGAAAAGCCCCCAGCAGACCTCCCAGGTGCGTAAGCGCCGCCGCAGCGCCCAATCGGCGGGGATTGCAGTGCCAGATTGGCTGCGCCTGGCGCTGGTCGATGGCGGTTTACTTGCAGTTCTGACCTCCACGCTTGGTTATTTGTACATCACCAATTCCAGCCGCCTGCCAACAGCAATGGGGATTGTCAAGGCCTCCCTGATCCGCTTGAATCCTTCGGCATCTGCCGGCGGCCAGTCGGGGCTTTTGGTGCTGGTGCTGACCACCTGGCTGGTGGGAGCGCTGCTGCTCAACGCTCAGAGTATCCGGTTGCTGGCTCAGGACCAGGAAGCCGGCTGGCAAACCTGGGTGCGCATGCTTGCGGTTACCCTGGGGCTCTCCCTGGCAGCCACCTGGATCTTCTGGGTTTGGCATGCCGGCAGTTTGGTAGCGCTGGCCAGTTCGAGCGCCAATAGTTTGAATGAAGTTATGGCCCAGGTTCAGGACTCCGAGAGCATCCTGACGCGCTATTATCTCTACCTGTTTTTACTGATTTTCGCCTCGGCAGTTGCTTTGAGCGTTGACAAGTTGGCAGAGTCCACACCTTTCAGACCGCTGAGCCTGGTGGTTGGGGTGGGCGCTATGTTGTTCGCCTTCATCCTGGCAGCAATAACGAACTTGCGCGTCGTGCAGGCGGACATCGATTTCAAGACCGCCGATGCTTTCGCCCGCCCTGGCTCCTGGCCGGTTTCGATTTCCATTTACAACCGCGCCAGGGAACTGGCCCCGAACGAGGATTATTACTACCTGTTCCTGGGTAGGGCTTATCTGGAATACGCCAAGACTCTCACGGATACCGCCGAGCGCGACCGGTTGATCGAGCAGGCAGCTCGAGACCTGCGCGCTGCCCAGAAGATCAACCCGCTCAATACCGACCATACCGCTAACCTGGCGCGTTTGTATAATCTGTGGGCTTCGACGACCAGCGATGCAGTCATTCGCGATGAACGCGCCAGAACATCGCAGCAGTATTTCGAACGGGCGCTCGTGCTCAGTCCCAACAACGCTCGCCTGTGGGATGAATGGGCGTTATTGGACATGAATGTTCTGGGCGATCCAGAGCAAGCCCTCGATCATTTGCAGCGCGCCCTGGAGCTAGATCCCTATTACGATTGGACCTATGCTTTGTTGGGAGATTATTACTCGCGTTACTTAAGCGCAGCGCCGGACATAACACCTGAACAAAAACAGAGCGCCCTGGAACGGGCGGCGGAGAACTACAGCAAGGCATTGGAATATGCTGAATCGCAGAGCAGTTCACTCGCTTATAACTATGCTCTCGCTTTGGGCAGCGTGCACACACAGCTTAATCGATTGGGGCCGGCGGTCCAGGCTTATCAGCTTGCCTTGACGATCCAGCCCGATGCAGCGGAAAAATGGCAGGTGGAGGAAGTTTTAGCCCGTCTGTACGTTCAATTGGGCGACCCTGTCACCGCATTGGCATATGCACGGCAGGCTCTGGTGGATGCGCCGGACGACCAGCGGGCGCGTTTGCAGGCGCTGGTAACCGAGTTGGGCGGGTAGAAGGGCGGCATGGGGGCTCTGACAACTTTCCTGGCGGCGCTGCTGCTAAACCTGGCGTTGGTCCCACTGGTCAAGCGGCTTAGCCGGCGCCTGGGTGTGCTTTCTCAGCCACGCCAGGATCGCTGGCATCACCAGCCAACACCGAAGCTGGGTGGGATTGGCATCTGTGCTGCTTTTGCCGGGGGATTGTTGGCGAGTTTGTTGTTCGATAGCAGTTGGCTCCAGGCGCGTTGGGGCCTGCTGGCTGGTTCGGGCCTGGTTTTTCTGATCGGCCTGTACGACGACTTCCGCCCGATGACGCCGCCAGCCAAGCTGGTGAGCCAGATCGTGGCAGCTACCCTGGTGATCGCCCTGGGATACACCACCCGGTTTTTCTCGCCGCGCCTGTCGAATGAGGTGGTGGCCCAGCTTCCCAACATCCTGCTCACCTACCTGTGGCTGGTAGGCATCACCAACGCCATCAACTTGTTGGACAATATGGATGGCCTGGCGGCGGGAATTTCCCTGATCACCGTGTGTATTCTGAGTTATTTCTTCTGGCATTCCGGGGACGTGGGCCTGCTGGCGATTGCGCTGGCTTTGGCAGGCAGCCTGCTGGGTTTCTTGATCTATAATTTTCCCCCAGCCACGATATTCATGGGAGATAGCGGCAGTCTGTTTCTGGGTTTTACCCTGGCCTTGTTGGCGATTGCCCGCCAACCCCAGGCTTCTAACGTCTTTGCAGTCCTGGGGGTGCCTACGCTGTTGTTTCTGCTGCCCATCCTGGATACGGTTCTGGTTACGTTCACGCGCCTGCTGCGCGGCCAGTCGCCGGTAAAAGGAGGGCGCGACCATACCTCTCATCGTTTGATTGCATTTGGCCTGAATGAGCGCCAGGCTGTCCTGGTATTATACGCGGTGGCTCTGGCCTGTGGCTTGCTGGCGGTTGTGTTGGAGTCGATCCAATACTGGTTCAGTCTGGTTCTGGTGCCCTTGCTGGTGATCTCGCTGGCTTTGTTGACGGGTTACCTGGGTGGCCTGAAAGTGGTGCCTTCCTCTGTTTCCACTGGTCGTGATGCACCTCTGACGCGGATGATGTTGGAACTTACTTTCCGCCGGCGCATTTTGGAGGTATTACTGGATTTCTTGCTGATTGCCACCACTTATTACCTGGCTTTCTTGACTCGCTATGCCCTGGTGATGGACAATGCGCGCCTGGATCTCTACCTGCGCTCTTTGCCGGTCGCCCTGGCAGCCTCTTACCTGGCTTTTTACACCCTGGGAGTGTATCGCGGCGTCTGGCGCTACGTTGATATGGATGATCTCCCCCGCTACCTGCGCGCCTCCATCGGCAGCGCTATCCTGGCTGCTGCCGGAGTTTTTGTGATCGACTATATGCACCTGATCTCCTGGCCGGAGGGTAGGGCGCCCTCGCCGTTGATTTTCTTGCTTTTTACGATTTTCCTGCTGCTGGGCCTGGCGGCGTCGCGCTCATCGTTCCGCATCCTGCGTTTGATTGCGCCGCAGCCGCAGGCTGCGGTGGATGCACGCGTGATCATTTTCGGCGCAGGGGATGCGGGCGAGATGGCCCTGCGCTGGATCTTGATGAACCCGGGACTGCGTTACCGCCCGGTAGGCTTTCTGGACGAGGATCGCTTCATGCGAGGGCGATGGATCCACGGCGTGGAGGTATTGGGAGACGTGCAGGTTTTGCCCGAACTTCTGGAGCGCAGCACAATCGAAGGGATCATCCTGACAGGCGAGGATTCAGAGATCAGCCGGCAGGTGGTATCCCTTTGCCACCAGTATGGCTGTTGGGCGCGCCGGCTGACCCTGGGCTTTGAGCTGCTCGAGCCCTGATCTATTACCTGAACAGCAATGGGATGAGTAAGCGCAGGTATACCTGCGTGAGCAGGAGCGTCCAGTTGTTCTTGGCATAAGGATCATGGCCTGCTGCGGTAATGCTGGCCTGGTTGGCGATCAGACCGGGCGCAGCCGGAGCAATCACAAGGATTGTTATCTCCCGCTTCTCGCCTCGCAACAGTCGGTCTAGCTCGCAAGTGACCACATTGCCGTTGTGGCTGCAGCCTGGGCTGGCGCTCACAAAGCTGGCGCCTGGCGGCAGGGTATCGGCCAAGATCGCGTTGTATACCGCGTCGGGCCCTTTGTTTTCTACGGACAGCGCGTATGTTAGCGATTCGCCCGTGTAGATAGGGGAAGGCGTGGCGCTCAGCGTTACGGCCAGATCCGCTGTTCCTGCAATGTAGGTGATCAATTGGTCGCTGGTGTAATCAGCCGGGACTTGCCCCACCGCCCAATCCAGGTAGGCGATGTTCTCGAAGCGGTCGCCTGGTGAGCCTCGGAAGCGAGCTACGAAATGAATGGTGACGATGGCTGGCAGCGCTGTCCCAGGCGGGGAAGTAGATGCGCTCCAGTGGATTTCATTGCCAGAACTCGTTCCGCCGGAACTTCCTGTTCCGCTCTCGATCCAGGCTGTGCCGAAGCTGGCGTTCACTTCACCCAGCACAGTCATGCCGGTTGGTAGCGGGTCGGTTAGCGCCAGGTCGCCATAGAAATTCCCTTCGCTGCGGACGGTGAGCGTAATCATGGCCAGGTCGCCGTCCTCGACTACTTCGGGACCGCTCTTTTCCAACTGGATGGCGGGTAGGTAACGCTCCAGGCTGACCACCACGGACGGCAGGGGCATGGCCTCGGACTGCACCTGGTAGGTTTCCGTCAGCGTGTCTTGCAGCCAATCCCCATACTGCACCTGGAAGGTCTTGGTGATCGAATAACTGAGGCCAGGAGGAACCGCGTCGATCTCCCAGGTGAGCTGCCCGCCGGAGGTTTCCACGCTTCCCAGGCCGGCAGTGTCATAAGAAAGCAGAGACAACGCCGCTCCCCAGGTTTCGGTGAGCGTTGCTGTGAAAGGCTGGGCGGAGGCGGCTCCCACTTGATCGAGGATAGTAACCAGATCGCCAGGCCGCACCGTGTGCGGCCCGTTGACGGACTCTGCCAGTTGGCCGTTGATCCACACCTGTTTATCCCAGACCGGTATAGGATCTTCGCCCACGCAGTACAGTTGCAAGTCGACGTCGATGGCCGCCTGGCTGGGGTCGTTGTGCTTGACGCGCACTTTGCCTTGCAAGGGCTGGGGCTGCTCAGCAGCCTCGGGGCTGCACGTGAAATCGACCTGGATAACCGAGCTCAAGCCGCCGGAGATTGTACCGCTGATGGGCGTCAGCGTAACCCAGGGCAGCCAGTCGGTGGTGCAGAAATCGATCCCGGCCTGCACGGCTGCCGGAGCGTTGATTTCGCCCCATCCCGTGGCGTAGTTGGGCACGTTGCCAGGCCCGGGCGGTGGCTCGCCGCCTGATGGGTAAGGGAGCGGGTTGGCGCTTTGTTGCAAGATGGTCTCAGTCTCAACGTAATCGCCCACCAGGCAGGGCGCGGCGCTCCACATCAAGGCTATCAGGCCGGCAACGTGCGGTGCGGCCATGGAAGTGCCGGTCATATCCAGGTAGGCGTTGCCGGTCCGCCCGGCGGAGGTATTCGTGCCGGGAGCCACTACCTGCGGTTTGAGGCGCGGGTAGCCCAGCGGGTTGTAAATATCGCTCTGGTCACTGGGCCCCCAGTTGGAATAGGTGGCGTACTGACCGTTGTCCCGGCCAGTGGCGCCCACGCCTGTTACGTTGCCGGCCCGCGCCGGACTGCCCACCGTGTTCAAACCAGGCGGGTAGAAATAGCCGCAGTTGCTGGCGTTGCCGTTGGAAAAGACCGGGTAGATCCCCAGCGCGTGCCAGCTATCCAGCACGCCATCGTACCAGGGGTCGTACGTGCGGGTGCAGTCGCCCCACGAGTTGTTGATGATGTGCGGGCGAAGGTCGGGAGCCGGGTCGGTGACGCCGTCCACCTCCGTGGGCGCGGCCATGAACTGCCCGCACTCCAGCAACTCCTGGTCGGACTGTTCGAAAGCGCGGCAGGCGATCCACTTCGCGCCGGGGGCCATGCCGATGGTGTTGCTGGCTGCCAACGGGTCGGCCGGGTTGGTGCTGCCGAGCATGGTGCCCATGGTGTGCGAGCCGTGGTTGTTCCAATCGGCCGGCTCGGTCAACTGCGTTCCGCCGGGCGGGTCGTACC
The DNA here is from genome assembly GCA_040752025.1 of Chloroflexota bacterium. Taxonomy (GTDB): domain Bacteria; phylum Chloroflexota; class Anaerolineae; order Anaerolineales; family UBA4823; genus JBFMFR01. The sequence goes on from JBFMFR010000033.1 coordinate 25,359, forward strand.
AGTTGTGGTTGTGATCGAAAATATTGTTGCCCAGGTTGCCGCGGTAGCTCTGTACCAGGGCCTCATGCGTGTAGTTAACGCCGGTGTCGATGTTGGCGATCACGATACCTTGCCCGAGGGTGCCTTGTGCCCACACCTGGCCGGCGCCAACGTGTGTCAGGTTCGACTGCACCAGCATGGCCTGGAGCGCCTCCGCGTAATCACGGGTAGATTCGGGCTCGTAAAAAATTGGGTGGCGGCGGGCGCGCAGCGCCGATATTTCATCATAAGCCAATAAACCGTTGAAGGCAGCCAGGGAAGAGGCGTTGACCACGATAACGTTGTCGATCCAATAAGCTTTGTAATCGACCTGCTGTGAGTCCAGGTAGGCGCGCAGGCCTGCTTGCGTGGCCGCGGCGTTCTTTTGCAGGGTTTCTACCACCCAGCGGCCGCGACTTTGCCAGTTCATCTTTAGCGCTGGCGAGAGATCAGAACGTTGGCGCAGGTAGATCAGGTAGCCGGGCGTTGTCCCGCCAGCCGCTTTGTTGGCGTCGATTTGCTCCAATAGTGCGGGCTCGATTTCGATGGGGGCCGGGATGGCTTTAGTTGTAGTTTCATCCGGTGGTAACGCCTGGCTCTGGGCCGGTCTGAGTTCGCGTATTTCGAACGCCAGGGGCCAGGTGCCATTGTTGTCGATATTGAAGTCCATGCTGGCCTGCCCGGGAGCCAGGATGGTGGCCCTCAAGCTCTGTGGTTCGACCTGGATATCTGGCCTGGGTAGGGTGAAATCTAGCTGGCTGGCGATCCCGTTCGCAACCGTCACCGGCCACGGGCCAACTGGCGTGGGATATCCCTCGGCACTGGCGCTGGTCTGGTATTCCCAGGGGACCAGGGAGGCGCTGTAGTAACCGCTGGCCTGCACGCTGATTTGTAAGTTACCGGGATCGATCGAGATGCTGGCAGGCATGGTGGGAGGGTTTATGCTATCGAAATCGTGCACCCAGCCCTCCAGCCAGCCGCGCTGCGAACAGGATGGACAAAGCGTCAATTTCTCGTTGGTGGTATGAGCCTGCCAGGCTGGTTCCATGCCGCCCACTACATAACCGCTATCGCCTTCCAGTCGGAAGCGCGCCTCGGATAAAGGTGTGCCAGCTTCCCATACGTTCCTGGTGAAATCGTAAACAGCCACACTCTTTGTAGCTGAACCGTTCAGAATGCCACCTGCCAGGTACAATCTTCCATCCAGGATGAAATCGGCTGCCCCCCAGCGCGTTTCTGGCAGATCGGCCATATCCAGGTCGCTCCACGTGTTGCTGGCGATGTCGTAGACCTCGGCCGCGCTCGAGGCGCTGCCAGCCTGGTTGATGCCGCCGGCCACGTACAGCTTGCCGTCCATGCAGGCCACAGCCGGGAAGGTGTGCCCGCTGGGCATGGGCGCCAGAGCCACCCAACTGTCGCTGCCCGGGTCATACACTTCAGCGCCCATTTCGCCGTTGGGCCAGGTGGCTTGCAGCGCGCCGCCCACGCGATAGAGCCGCTCATCGCAGGCGGCGGCTCCATAGCCCGCCACAGAGCGCGGCGCTGCCGCGGCGCTGCTCCAGGTGTCGCTGCTGGGGTGATAGACCAGATGGCTGGTGACGATGCTCGAGCCGCTGTATCCCCCAGGCAGGTAGATATTCCCGGCGGAACTTGTTCCGCCGATCTGCACTCCATCCAGGATGCGCAGGTCGGCTGGCAAAATCGTGCGGGAACTCCACGAGTCGCTGGCCAGATCGTAGCGCAGGTTCAGGCGCGTGCTGGCTCCGCTGCCGCCCAATGCATATAACCCACCATCGCCGCCATCGATCACCGCCAGGTCGTACAGCCCGCCGGAGGGGATTTGCGCCTTTAGCTCCCATGATCCAGCCGCACTGATCGTTTTAGTAATGGAGGTTGTATCACTGAAACCATTGCCTTCTACGCTGACAGAGGCAGGCAGCGAGAGCCCATCCGGTACGCATACCTGTGGTTCCAGCATCACCTGGAAGTTAGCGCTCGATCCGTCTTCCAGGAACAAGGCCGCTGGGCCGCTCAGGCTGCCCATGGCGGGATCCAATTCGTAGGACAGGTTGAAGGTCCCGGCAGCGCCGGTCAGGTTAGTCAGGACGAGATTGTGCTCTTGCACGATCCCATTGCAGCCCGAAATTTCCAGCGCGTCAGGCGTCAGGTGCAAACCCGAGGGTGGCTGGCATTGTACCAGCAGCACATCGTCAATATACCAACCAGCAAACACAATGGATACATCTGATGTGAAGTGGAAGCGCACCTGGAAATCGCTGACTCCCGCAAATTGGGAGACGTTCACCGCGTGCTGGGTCCAGGCCATGTCTACGGCCCCGCTTACCGGTCCATATATTCGCGTCCAGTTATACGCGCCGCCGCGCACCTCCATGCTGGCAAAATCGTAGTTGGCCTCGCTGCGCAGCCATTGCCACCAGGTGAGCCACAGCGGGTAGCCTTCCATGCTGGGGGCGCGGCTCAAATCGATTGCGGCCGAAGTCAGGTAGGCATCCTCATCGTTGCCGTAGTCGTTGCCCGGGTTGGTCGCCCACGCCTTTATCCCGGAGTGAGCGGAGGTGGGGAAGTCTATCCCGCTGCCCTGGTAAGTGGTTAGGTTTCCCCAGGCCCAGGAGGATGGGCTGCCGCTGGGGCTGAATCCACCCGCATCGGCTTCGAAGTCAGCCGACAGGTGAACGTTTTCCCAAATTTCGCTGCGCGCTTGCAAATTGACCGGTTTCGTGTTCAGGGTATCGCTGATCAGCGCCTGGTTGAGAATCTGGTTACCGCACTCGCTGGCAACGGCTGCCTGGACGGCGAAAGTCAGAGCGATCTGCTCACCCTGGCTCAGGTTGCCATCCCATTCCACCTGGTTCAAAGCCGCGTTATAGTCCAGCCCTGGGGTTACAGTGTAGGCAAAGCTTGTTCCCACGGGGATCGGATCTCGCATCCAGGCCTGGCTGGCAGGCGCCGTCCCACTGTTGGAGATCGTGATGGTATAGGTGATCAACTCGCCTGGCCTGGCGCTTAGGGGGGCGGATTTATAGGACTTGGACAAATCGGGTATCAATGGCGGGTTGAAAAACAGCGCCCATTGGAATAATTTTCCAGTGCTGCCGGCTGAATCATCGCAGATTTCCAGTTGCCAGTTCCCCTGGGCAGGCTCGCCGTTGAAAGAAGCCAGCGTTCCTGCTTGTGGCGCCCAACTATTTTCGTAGTAGGGCATCCCAATGTTATGACTGCCCAGGTAATAAGTGCTGCCGCCATCCTGGAAGAGCACATCCAGGTTATCGTCGCTGCCGCCCTCCAGCCCGTTGAGCAGTTGCACACTGCTGCCCGCCGGGCTGTGCAGCCAGGCGCGCAAGTCTGAGCGCCAGAAGTGGCTGATGTTGATGCCCACGTGCAGCTCACGCACGTCGAAAATTTCTGTTACGCCCAGGTTGATGAACTGGTGCGTCCCATCTGAACAATTATTGTCTGAGATAGCCTGCGAGCCGGTCCATTCATATTGGTGCTCATAATTGACCGCCTGCGCCAGAGATTGTTGCGCTGCACTGCTAGACTCTACGTCCAGTTTCTCCACTTGCAAGGCAGATAGTGCAGGGTCAACCGGTGTTCCTGCTGCAGGCGGCGGAGGCGCATCGAGTGGGTGGCTGGAGGCCGCTGGAGGCATCTCACTAAGTGGAGTACGCGCCGTTGCGCCCCCGGCGCTTGTCAGCAAGGCCAACACGGTGAGGCCGCTCACAATCCAGGTGAGCTTAATCATGCGGTTCTTCCGGTCGAAATCAGCGCGCATATCTACCCTGAGAGAATAATTCTGGAGAAGTAATCAATGCTATTTTACCCTGGTTGAGCGAGATTGGGGCTGCGCTTGAGATGAGTCGGATCATCTTGACTGATTGCTTTGATTTTTCCTCGATTTTATTGCCTGTGTCAAGTAGAATATGCATTGGGGTACGATCCATATCTATCAGGAGTTGTTAGCTATATGATTAACGAGGCTGAGATTACTTCTACGACAAAGCGGTATGCTTCTCCACCGCCCCTGGTGCGCGTGGGTGGCACGCACCGCGAAATGGGCTGCCAGATCGGCCAGGCCTGTGCGGAGCAAATCCGCCATAGCATTGAAAGCGCCCGCAGTCTGTTGAAAATCACTTACAATGACCTGGAGTTGACCTGGGACGGGGCTCAAATCCAGGCGCGTAAGTACATCCCCTTTGCCCAGGAGCGCTATCCACAATACGTAGATGAGCTGATGGGGATGGCAGATGGCGCCAATGTTTCATTCGAAGATGTCATGGTGGTCAATGCTATGGAAGCTGTGACCATGGACGCGCTGCACCTGACCAAGTGCACCAGCCTGGCGGTCAACGAGGACCGCACAGCGGATGGACATGTGCTCGTTGCGCACAACGAGGATTGGTTGCCTGAAGACGAGCAAGATGTGTTCGTGGTGCACGCTACTCCCAATGATGAGCCGGCCTTTCTGTCGATGACCTATGGGGCTTTGCTGCCCAATGTGGGTTTCAACAGCGCCGGCATCGCTCAGTGCTGCGACTCCGTCTACCCAACCGACTCGCGCATTGGCACGCCGCGCGTGGTAGTTTCCAGAGCGGTGTTGGGAGCGCGCACCCTGGCTGAAGCGGTGCGCCTGGTGCTGGTGCCGCAGCGCGCCGCGGGTTATAACCACTTGTTGGTGCACGAAAGCGGCGAGTTATATTCTGTCGAAGTCTCTGCGCGCCGTTTTGCAATCCTGTACGGTGATGAAGGCGTAATCGCCCACACCAATCATTATCTGGATGCCAAGATGCAGGCGATCGAAGATGAGCCGGACGAGTTGATCAGCACTCGCCTGCGCTACTTTCGTGTCATGCGTCTGCTCAAGCGTACCCCGGTGCATACCATCAAGACCTTGCAGGCCATCCAGCGCGATCACCAAAACTATCCTAACTCGATCTGTAATCATTTCACCCAGGACATCGATCCGCTAGATCGCGAGAAAACGATCAACGCTATGATCATCGACCTGACGACGCGTGCCATGCACATCGCCTGGGGTAATCCCTGCGCCAACCAGTACCACACTTACTATTTGGATGCCTGAGTCTGGGGGCTGATTAGCGCTGCCCCCACAAGCCAAAACCGGACTGGCGGCGTTCCTGGCGGCGGTTATGCTGTTCCTGGATTTCTGCCAGGTGGCTGATTTTCTCCTCCACCGCGGCTTGCAGCCAGGCGCGGCCTTTTTCTACGCTTGCCAGGCTGCCTGCGCCGTAGGCGCCAGTGCGCGTATCGTCATCCCAGGGCGGGTTGGCGATCAGTGCCCCTCCTTCCACCCAATCCATGTAATACGAAGGCGTGCAGATGAAATCGGTCTCATCGACCACTTCGTGTATATCCACCATTTGGGGGTGCAGGTGAAGCATGAACGAAGTTTCCAACTCGCCAGCGTGTCCCATGCCTCCGATCGGTGAGCTGCGCAATGCCTCCAGCGTCGCTATGCCCTGCGGGCCTGATAAATACAGCCAGGAGGTGGCAATGAAAGTCTGGCGATATCGTTCGCCGGCGTACTTGATTGCATTGACCAGGAAGGAATGGTTCCCACCGTGCCCGTTGATGAAGTACATGCATTCGAAGCTGCGCCCCGCCAGTGCATCAACCACCCCCAGCCAGAAATCCTCGAAAGCCCGCCCGCCGCAGTTCAACGTGCCAGCGAAGGCCGGGCGGTGCGTGCTTACTCCATAGGGCATCGTGGGTAAAACGGCTGCCTGATCGGGGGCCTGGTGAGCAATGCCTTGAGCGATGGCATCGATGATGGCTGTGTCTGTCCACATCGGTAAGTGATAGGCATGTTGCTCAATATGCCCCACCGGGATCACCACCACTTTGGAGCGTCCTTCGTCGGGCGGCAGCGGCGCGGCCGGGCGCACCTGGCTGGGATGCGACAAGCTGAGCTGCGCGCCGCCGAGGCCCAGGTCGATGCCCTGCGGCGTCAGCGCGAATACCCTGGAAAAGCCATCGTCGCGCAGGCTGGCGACCAGGTTGCCCAATAGCGCGCTCAACAGACTGGCCGGAACTGTCAGTCCGCTGCCTGTCCAGCCATAGGGAACAGGCGGCAGCAGGCCGGTTCGCGCTGGGTCCCCCAGGGCGCTCGCCAGGCGTTCCAGGTTATAACCCTGCCCGAGAGGGATTACCAGCGGGCAGTGGCGCGGCAGGGCCTCTACCTCGCGCCAGGTCAGCGACTCGTAAGCGAAGAAATTTGTCACGGACTTACAGCTTGGCCAGCAGATCGTTCTTCTTTTGCTGGAATTCCTCTTCGGTCAGCGCCCCTTGCTGGCGCAACTGATCGAGCTGGTTGATCAGCGCCGGAATATCCTCGCGTGGCGCAACAGTCGCGCCGCGCTCCAGGTTTTCCTTGGCGTTGATCATGGCAGTTTTAAATTTGACTGGCTTCTCGATGCGTTTGAATAGGTTCGCGCCCAACTCGCTGGCGGTCAGGATTTCGATATCCCCGTAGTTGAACATGCGTCCAAAGGCGGACTGCTCCATCTTGACATCATTGACCTTCTCCAGCGAGGAGTCGGTCACGTTTTTGTTGATCACCCCGGAAATCTGGATCACGCGCCGGTTGGTGACGATGAACTGGCGGTTCGACCACACCAGGATGTCGCGGGTCATCGTGATGATCGGCAGCAGCATCAACACGAAGCCAATCAGCACAATGATGGGGAGGGGAATTTTCGATTGTATCGTGAACGAAGCGATGATCGTTCCAATGAAGATCAGAAAAATTACGATGATCTCGGCCAGGATATTTCGAGCCAGGATGAACCAGTGCTGGCGGGCGGTGTGCACGATCTTCTCGCGCTCGCCGAGCAGGCTGTCGATGTAATGTTGTGCCATAGGGCCTCCGCTGTTGAAAACTGGACTTGAAGGGATTGCTTTTGATGGACGGAACTTCCGAGCGAAGCCGTTCCGCATTGAATATATCAAACTCGCACCTGAAAGTCAAGCAAAGGTATAATGATTCGCGCTACATTGAGCCAGATTGTTGGATGGTTTGAAGCGCTTTTCAGGGGTGAAGGAGAGCATGCATGGGAGAGATATCTGATTACATCGCTGGTTATTATGATCGCCAGCCCGAATACGAATGGGAGCGCCTGGAGCGTCATCGCATGGAGTACGCCCTGACCATGCGGGCGATGGCGAATTACCTGCCTGCGCCGCCCGCGCGCATCCTGGATTGCGGTGGTGGCCCAGGGCGCTACAGCCTGGAACTGGCCCGCCAGGGGTATCGGGTCACGCTGTTTGACCTTTCATCCGGGAATCTGCGCCTGGCCCAGGGGAAGGTCGCCGGCGCCGGTTTGCAACTGGAGGCCTACGAGTTGGGCACGGCCACGGATTTGTCGCGCTTTGCTGGCGAAACCTTCGATGCTGTGCTCTTGATGGGGCCGCTGTATCACCTGCTGGAGATTGAAGAGCGCCAGCAGGCTTTACAGGAGGCGCGGCGTGTGCTCAAACCGGGCGGTGCGCTCCTGGCGGCTTTCATCAGCCGCTATGCTGCCCATCGCTGGGCCGCTCTCAACCGGCCGGAAATGATTGCGAACGGCGAAAGCGATGAACTCCTGCGCACCGGGCGAATACCGCTGCCTGTGCAGGATGAACCGGCCAGCTTTGTCGCCTACATGGCGCATCCCTCAGAGGTAGCGCCCTTGTGCTGGCAGGCGGGCTTTCAAGTACAGGTTGTGTTGGGCCTGGAAGGCCTGATCAGCCAGATCGAAGCGCCGGTGAATGCCTTGGGTGAAGCCGCTGCGCCTGGCAGCGAACGGCTTGCGCTCTGGGAAGCCTGGGTGGCGCTCAACGAGCAGGTGGCGGCTGACTCCAGCCTACATGGCTGTGTCGAACATCTGTTGGTCGTGGCGCACAAACCGCGCTGGCGGGCTGTATTGCGCGCCATCGCCCAGCGCTTGAACCAGGCCGGCATCCCCTACAACGTAGCCGGAGGCGCCTCGCTGGCATTGCACGGGCTGCCGCTGGCGGTCAGGGACATTGACATCGAAGTGAGCGCTGAGGACGCTTACCATGTTCAAGAACTTTTCTCAGTGCAGGTAGTCGAGCCGGTTGCCCTGGGCTCGACCGATCTTTATCGCTCACATTTTGGCGTGTTCGATTTCGATGGCGTGCGCGTGGAGGTCATGGGTGATAACCAGCGCCGGGAGGGCAACGCCTGGCTGCCGACGCGCACCCAGACGCGCGACATTCTCGACCTGGATGGCGTGCCGGTCAACGCCTCCTGGCTGGAAGAAGAACTCCTGGCTTACATCCGGCGCGGCCGGCTGGAGCGGGCCGCCCTGTGCCTGCCGCACTGCGACCGGGATCGTTTGCTGGCCTTGCTGCGCGGCCAGGTGAAAACACAAGTGATTTGATCTCGGTGTTATATACTCGAGGGGTGGCGCGCCTTGAGCTTGCGGGGGTCCTGAATCAGGAAATGGAAGGCGGCCAGAGTCACCAGGCTGGCGACTGCTGAGGCCAGGAAGGTTGCCGGGTAGCCGGCCGCGTCCGCCAGCCAGCCACCCAGGAAGGGCGCCAGGATATTGGCCGGGGCAGCCAGGGTATTGGCCATGCCGATATAGGTTGGGCGCTCTGCTTCGCTGCCGAATTCCAGGGTAATTGCCATGCCGATCGTCCAGATCGCCACGCTGGCGATGCCTGCTAAAATTACCACAGGGTAGAACCAGCCCGCCGAGGGCGCCCACCAGGCCAGCAGCGCGCTGCCCATCGCGGCCAGGGCGCCTACTTCCAATAGCTTGAGGTGGCTCCAGCGATCGCCCAGCCAGCCCATCAATGGGTTAGCAATGATCTGCGTGCCGAACAACACGCTGGTCATCACCCCGGCTTCGGCCTTGCTCATCCCGTGATGGTTGACGGCGTAGACTGCGTAGAAGGCGAAGCCCATCACGCCCAGTTGAGCCAGCATGCGCGCCACCAGGTACCAGCGGAAGTTGCGATCTCGACGCAGTATGGCGCCCAGGTTGTTCCAAAACGAGATAGGGGCGGCTGCGATCTCGTCCACCGGTTTTTCCGGCTCGCGTGTCAGAGCCAGGCTGACCCACGAGAATATCATGAAGAATGAACACAGCAGGAAACACAGGGCGTAACTGCGTGATCCCACCACGCCTTCCAGGATCAGGCCGGCCAGGATGGCGCTCACGCTGGCCAGCAGGTTGGCAGCGGCGGCCTGGGCGCCGAAGAAAGTGCCGCGCCGGTCGCCCGGGATGATCTTGGCAACCAGGCTTTGCCAGGCATTTGCGGTGAAACCGGCTCCCAGGCTCTGCCAGGCGATCAACAGGAAAGTCAATGTCAGCGCCAGGCGATTGCCCAGGGATGGCAGCATCCAGGCCACCACGGCCAGGCCCAGGAAAGGCACGCGCTCCTGGGTGGTCAGCCACAGAACCATCGGCTTGAAGCGCTTCTGGCGCGCAACCCAGTTGGCGGTGAACAGTTGCGGGATCTGCCAGCTTGCGCTGTGCAGGGCGGGGATCAGGCCGATCAGGATGGCCGAGTCGGTCATCGAACTGACGAACAGGGGCAGGATCGTGGAGAACGAGGCGAAACCGATCGCCAGACCGAAGAAGCCGCCATCCAGGATGTTGACAGTCAGGTTATGCTTGAGGTGTTTGTGGAGCTCGGGATGCAGCATATCTGGATAGGCGCTCCTGGCGATGATTGAGTTCTTCCAACCAGCGGCAGCGCTCGAAGGGAGTTACTTTAGCCTGTTGTACCAGCTCCACAGCGTTTTGTGTCCAGCGCGTGGCTTCTTCGTAATCTTTGCACTGGTGTTCATGGTATTTGGCTAACTCTATGCAAGCTGGCAGGTGCTGGTGGTGAGCGGCCTGCTCCCATAGAGCCACCGCGGCGGGGTAGTTTTGCTGGCGTTTGTGGATCAAAGCCAGGCGTTTGATGGCATCCAGCAGCACGTGGACGGGCAGGCGCTGGTTGTGGGCGTCTTCGTGCGGAACTTCTTGTTCCGCCTCCAGCCCGTGGATGTACAGGCGCGTGGCGGTTTCCAACTCGCCCAGATCTTCGAACAATTTGGCCAGGGCGATCAGGTCGACGCTGTGATGCCGTCCACCTTGTAACGGCTCATCTAGCAGCCCGCCCATGTGGTTGAGCAGCGCGGCCAGAGAAATGACGTCCATCGCGTTGTGATACATCACACCTTTGAGCGGCTCAGGGTCGCCGTCGCGCAGGTAATCAAAATACATTTCTGGAATCATCCAGCCGGGTACATCCTCTTCCGTGCGCGCTGCTTCCAGGATTTGCACCTCCAGGTTGCCCAGGGTGCGGCTGGGCAGGCGTTCTCGCCACAGGCGGCGTGCCAGGTGCAGCAGGTCGATGTGCGCCAGTTCGCCGAAGGGTGATTGCCAGCCGTGTGTCATGAAGCGCGTTTGTAATAAAGGCACATCGAATGATTTGCCGTTGAAGCTGACAATCGCCTGGCAGGGCGCCAGGAATTGCTCCAGGGCGATGAGCTGGGCTGTCTCCTCCACCGGGCTGCGCATGAAGAACTGCACCAGGTGGAAGCATTCCTCCGGTTCCGCTTCGAAACGCCCGGCGCCGATCAAAAAGGCGTACGTACCGGTGCCTCCTGAAAGCCCTGTAGTTTCAGTGTCGAGGAAGGCGAAAGCCTGAGGCGGCAGATCCTGGATGCGCTCATCTTTCGCCCACTTTCCCAGGACGCGCAGCGAATTGACCAGCCGCAGCCCGGCGCTGCCGTAAGGCGCGTCAAGCGGCAGGCGCTGTTCTACGATGTAAGTTTCACCCTGCGGGGTTTGCAGCGGCTGGCCTCCCAGCGCCTGGTCCAGGGGCGCGGCCTGGCGAGGCGCTGGTGCGGGCAGGTCGCGCCCGCCTGTTTTTACACCCAGGGATTTGAGTCGTTCTTCGAGCGATGGCACGGGGGGGATTCTATCACTTCTTAGCAGGACGAAGCCGGAGAAACTGGTTTTAGTCGAAAACCTGATTTCTCAAACTTGCTCTGCCAGCGCTTCCAGGAGCGACAGAGTCTCACGCTTACCGCCTACGCCCTGCTCGCCGCCTGGGCCGACGCACGAGGGGCAGCCGTCGCTGCACGCACAGGCCGAGACCAATTGCCGCGCCCGCAGGATCAGGTCATCGTGCAGTTCGAAAAGCCTCTGGCTGAAGCCGATCCCTGCGGGAATCTGGTCGTAAATCACCACGGTCGGTTGTCCATCGGTAATTGGCGATTGTGGATCGGCATGTACGCCCAGGTCGCCCACATCGCACATCAGCGAGAAGGGCGCCAGGTGGCTGAGTACATAGGCCAGCCCGGCCAAACCGCTGCGCACGCGCACGGCAGTCTCTACCCGGCGGTGGCAGGCGTGGCATAAAGTGACCAGGTTCTCCAAAACGTTGGCCTGTGCATAAGACGTGAACGTGCGGAAAGGCGTCTTATGATGAACGTCGTGCGCTCGGCCCTGTTCTGGCGCTCCGCAGACCTGGCAGCGGTAGCCGTCGCGGGCGCGGGCCAGCTCGCGTTGAGCAGCCCAGTTGGGACCGTAGTTGATCGGGTCATTGTTCCACAGGCCCTGCTGGCGCAGATGCTCCACGGTTTCTTCGCTGATCGAAAGCCAGTACCCCGTTGTGAGCAGTTCAGATGCGGGCATTGCTAGCGGCCCTATGCCGAGTTGCTCGTGGGTATACCATTTGACCATGCGGAAGCCGGTCACCTGTGAAGTGACCAGTATTTCTCCATAGGCTTTTCCTCCTCCAGGGACTGGTTGTGACTGGTATTGTTCGATGAGAGATACGCTGGTTTCCTTGCTCGGTACAGTATAGTAATCGCTGCCGGTGGGGCGCAGCCAGGCGATGTTGGCTTCCATGTCCAGGTTCTCCACCAGGTAGGTCTGGCCTTCGTGTAGATAGATCGCCTGTGGATGGACCATCCAGTTGGCGCTGGCCTGATCCACCTGGCCGATGGTCACTGCCTGATCGTCTTGCCAGGTTTGCAGCAGCACGGCCTGGGCCGAAGCGCTGCGCAGCGAGATCTCCTGGGCCGGGTATTGGTCTGCCATCCAGAAATACTGCGAGCCAGCGTGGTGCAGGTTGCCCTGTCCTTCGAGAAAATCCAGGAATTCAGCCAGTTGCGCGGGCTCTACTCTACCGAAAGCATCGCCTTGCTGGAAGGGCAGTTCGAAAGCCGCGCAGCGCAGGTGCGCTAACAAGATCAAGAGGTTATCAGGGTTGATCAGGGCATGTTCGGGGGAGCGCTCGAACAGGTACTCCGGATGGGCTGCTAAGAATTGATCCAGAGGGTCGGCAGTTGCTACCAGCAAAGCCAGGGCATCCTCCTGGCCGCGCCCGGCGCGTCCGGCTTGCTGCCAGGTGGCGGCGATGCTGCCTGGGTATCCGACCAATACGGCTGCACCCATCCCGCCGATGTCGATGCCTAACTCCAGGGCGTTGGTGGCAACTACCGTGCGCACGCTTCCCTGGCGCAAGCCCTCCTCGATGGCGCGGCGCTGCTGCGGCAGGTAGCCGCTGCGATAGCCGCGAATTACCTCGGCCTGGCTGTCCTTCTCGTCATTCTCGTTCACGCGTTCTGATTGGGAACGTTGGGGGGCGCCAGGCTGCGCTGCGTTCGAGGGCAGTGCGGCGCGTTCGCGCAAATAGGCCAGGATTAGCTCGACCGTGCGGCGAGAGCGTCCGAAGATGATCGTCTGCTGGCGATAAGCCAGCAAATCTTCTGCCAGGCGCACGCTTTCTTGCAGGGCGCTGCGCCGCAAACCCAGATCGGCATCGACCACAGGCGGGTTGTAGAGCAGGAAATGCCGCTGGCCGCGCCCCGACCCATCTTCGGTCACCAGGCTGACCGGCGCCTCGATCAGTTTCTCCGCCAGCTCTGCCGGGTTGGCAATTGTGGCCGAAGCCAGCAGGAAGCGCGGTTGCGCGCCGTAGAAGCGCGCCAGGCGCTGCAAGCGCCGCAGCACGTTGGCAACGTGGGAACCGAACACGCCGCGGTACATGTGCATCTCGTCCAGCACCACGAACTGCAGTTGGCTGAGCACGTGTGCCCAGCGCGTATGGTGCGGCAGGATGCCTATGTGCAGCATATCCGGGTTGGTAATCAGCAGGCGCGCCTGGGAGCGCAGCCGGGCGCGGCTGTGCGCTGGGGTGTCGCCATCGTAGATTGCCACCGGTGGCGCGGCATCGCGCTGCATAGCGGGCAGCGCCTCCAGGAGAGCGTACAGGTTGGCAGCCTGATCCTGGGCCAGGGCCTTGGTAGGGAAGATGTACAGCGCGCATGCTTGCGGGTTGCGTAGCAGGTGGTCGAGTACAGACAGGTTGTAACACAGCGTTTTACCGCTGGCGGTGCCAGTAACCACAGCCACATGCTGTCCGGCCTGGCTGTGTTCCCATGCTTCTGCCTGGTGGGTGTAAAGTGCGGTAATGCCCAGGCTTTGCAAAGCGCTTTGCAAAGCCGGATGTAAATTGTCTGGTATCGGCAGATAGCGCGCTGGACGGGCAGGCAAGCTGCGCCAATCCGAAATGTTGCTGGCAATGCTTGCCTCGGCTCGCCAGTTGCTCAACAAACGGTCGAGTGACATACTGGCTTAGACTTCCTTGCTTGCAGCACCGAGATCGGGGAAATGGCCCCGAAAGGCGCGCTCGGCAGCCTGGTAACCGAGCAAGATCAGTTGTTCGGTGCGTTCATCGTAATCCAGGATGCGCGCGGCCGGGAAGAATTTCTCCGGAGCTACGACCACCACGTTTACCTGGCGGTAGCGCGGTTGGAAGGTCTCGGTCGGGGATGATCCTGCGCCATCCTGTTGGGTAGATTTCAGTCTTTGGGCGTGCTCGCGTTCCATCTGTGCCAGCCGGTTGTAAGCTTCGGTGATGCGCAGGCGCTCGCGAAAAGTAGCCAGCAGCGCCCAATCCAGTGTGACCGTCAGGGCTTCGCTGAATGAACTGGGTAAGGGTAGATCCCGTTCGTCGATCACGCCGTCCTGGTTGCGATCCACCCAGGGTGTCATCATCACGACAACGACTTCCATGGGCGTTTCGATCGGCCATTCCTGGGCGGCGTCCAGCGCGCCGCTCAAGGGTGTATTGGCGACGACCGCGCCGTCCCAATAAACTTCTGCGGTTTGCTCATCATACGTCCAGGGATAAACCAGCGGGATGCTGCAACTGGCCAGGATGCGCTGTAGATCGATGCCCGGGATGACATCCGGGCGAGGCTCGCCGGAATTGCGTTGGGTGATCACCCGGTTGCTGAAAGTTACCCGCTCGCCAGTGCGCACGTTGGTGGCGTTGATCAGCAAGGTGCGCTGGCTGTCAGCAATTTTCTGCAGATCGATGTGCAGTTTGGTCTCCAGGGTGCGTTTGAGCGGCCCGGTATCCAGCAGGTTGCTCCAGCGCCCAACCAGGCGATCCGTCAGCCAGCGTGGGCCGATCGAAATCCAGGATTCCTGTGGAGTGGGCGAGGTAGCCTGTTCGGAGGGCACTTTGGGGAGCTTAACGCCGATGAACTGGCGCAGCAGCAAGTTAGAGATCCAGCGGGTCGCGCCGCGCATGCCCGGTGGAAGCCCCTGGATATCGTGTTCACGCAGCCCTCGCCAGATGTTTTCCATCTCATCGGCAGTGATCCCCTGGACGATTGCGGCTCCATTGACCGCTCCGATGGAAGTCCCGACCACGATATTTGCTTCCCAGGCTCCCTGGTGGGCCGGGTCGACTCCAGGCTTGGCTGCCTGGCTGAGATATTTATAAACGCCGGCGTGAAAAGCGCCGCGGCCCCCACCGCCGGACAGAATTAGCGTGCGAACGGTCGTCATAATCTTACTCCCTCGAATCCAGGCTAAGTCTCTCGGGCTGCAAGCAGCTTTGCGCCAGGGCCACTGCGCCCCATAATGGCGCATCGTCGCCGAGCGCCGCGGGTATGATCTCGAATTCTATTTCGGGCAGGGCGGTCTGGCGCGCGGCCTGGCGTACGCTTTGCCAAAAGAGCTCTCCCGACTTGGTTACACCACCCCCCAGGATGAATCGCTGTGGATTGATCAGGTTGGCCGCGTTGCCAATGCCAGTCCCCAGGGCGCTGGCTCCGCGCATGAGGATGCGCCGGGCCAGCCCATCGCCTTGCAGGGCTGCCTGACTGATGTGTACCGCGGTCAGGTTTTGCAGGTCCCCCTGTACCAGGTCTAACAGCACACCGCCCTCCTCAGGGGGTAGCGCATGCAGCGGGTTCGCGCCGAGTTTCTGGATGGACTCCTGAAGCTGTTCCCGGGCATCGGCTGCCATGTAGGGACCGGATGCCAGGCGTTCAACGCAGCCGCGCTTCCCGCACAGGCACAATGGCCCATTTGGATCGACCACGGTGTGCCCGATTTCGCCGGCCATGCTCTGAGCGCCGTGCCAGGGTCGTCCGTTCAAGATCCAGCCTCCACCGACCCCGGTGCTGATGGTGATATACATCAGGCTGTCGCAACCACGACCGGCGCCGAAAAGGTGCTCGCCCAATGCAGCCACGTTGGCGTCATTATCTACGCGAGCAGGGATGCCTAACGCTGTTTGTAAATAGACCGCCAGTGAGATGTTCTCCCAGCCGGGAACGTGGTGCGACAGGCGCACCGTGCCGGTCGCCGCCTCCACCGGCCCTCCGAAGCTTACACCGACTGCAGCCAGTTGCTTCCCTTCCGCAAGCCTGTGCGACAACGCCAGGATCGTATCCAGATCGTACTGCGCGTTGGCCTCGGGCGGTGAATAAACACGTTCGAAAGCCTGCCATCCCTGGGCGAGCAGGCTCGCTTGAGCTTGCCCGGGTCGCCAGGCGACCAGCGCTGCGGAATGTTTTGTGCCGCCGAAATCTAGTGCCAGCAGCCACAGTTTTTCCGCCTCAGGCAGATTGGCGTAAGAGATGGGTGGCATTTTGCCCGCGGTCAACCAGCGTTATGCGCTTATTCGATCAGTACTTCAACCGTCTTAGTGTTGTTAGCAGGGACAGGATCGACCTCGTTGGCTTTGACTTCGAACTGACTGACGATTGATCCGGGCGTGACGGGTGTAATGATCACAATTTCGATTTGAATTGTGGTGCCGACCGCCAGGCTGCCGATGTTACAGGTCACCTGGTTTACGTTTACCGTGCAGATGGGCGCTCCAGGGTTGGATGACAGGAACGTGACCCCAACCGGAAGCTGGTCGGTCACAACCACGCCGCTGGCGTTGACTGGGCCGGTGTTCGTAATGTTGATCGTGTAAGTCAGCGGGGTGTTGACCGTCATTGTAATCGGGGCAATCACGGAGATGCTCAGGTCCGTCTTTGGAACAATCGTAGTAACATCGATAACGCTCTTGTTGTTTGTCCCTGGATCGATCGGCGAGGAGAGCGTAACCGTGTTTTCGATTGTGCCGGTGGCGCTGGGTTTTACCGTGCCGTTGGCGTTGATCGTGATCGAGCTGCCGGGGTTCAGGTTTACGTTTACGTTGATATTGCCGCTTTGTGCGCCAGTGACCGAGCAACTGGATCCAGGAGATGGGTTGCACGTCCAGGTCATGCCAGTCAGGGCATCGGGGAAGAAGTCTTGAATTGAAACGCCCGTTGCTGCGCTTGGCCCTCCGTTGGTAGCTACGATCGAGTAAGAAGTCGGCTCTCCGGGTGCGATTGTTGTGCGATTGTCGGTGACTGTTAGGGCATAGCTCACCTTGGGCGTGAGTGTATCTGTATCCACGGCCAGGTTATCGACGGTATTGGACTCGGTGACGCCAGACGGTGCAGTTACGCTGGCGGTGTTGATCAACAGGCCGGTCGCATTGGGCGAAACCGTTGCGCTGACGATGAAAGTCGCTGTCCCGTTGACTGCCAGGTCGACGCGTGCATCGATGTTCCCGTTCCCGTTAGCATTTACACAGCGCGAACCTCCGGTTGCGCTGCACGTCCAACTAGGGCTGACCAGAACGCTGGGCAGGCTGTTGATCACCTGGGCGTTGGTGACCGCGCCAGGTCCTTTATTGGTCACCAGGATCGTGTAAGCCACGCTGGTGCCAGGGATCGATGAGTTGACCCCATTGTTCATTGCGATCATCAGGTCAGTGCTTGGGATGGCGGTTGTAGGCACCAGTGTGGGCGTTCCCGTAACAGTCGGTGTGGGCGTTTTGAAGCCGGGTGTGGCCGTTGCTGGATGGAGCGGGTCAGGATCTATGGCATCATCCAGGCCATCGCCATCCGTGTCTCTTTTCAGTGGGTCCAGGCCGCGCTGCACCTCGACGCCGTCCTTCAAGCCATCCACATCGCTGTCGGCGATCAGCGGGAACGTTTTATATTTGTTGACCTCATCGCCATCACTCAGGCCGTCTTCGTCCGTATCGGCCACATCGGGTCGTGTGAGGTAAAGCAATTCCTGGCCATTTGGCAGGCCATCCTGATCATCGTCGGCTTCTGACCAGGTAGCGGTAGATGTGACGGCTGCAAGTGTGGCCTGGTTGGCGTTTGAGAGTGCATCTGCGGTTAGCGTGAGCGCTTGAGCAGTGCCCTGGGTAACCTGGGCCAGGGCGGTCTGATTGGCTGTATCGGTTTGCCGGGCAGCCCGTGAAGGTGAGGTGACCTGGTTGATAAATATTAATGTAATGCATGCCAGTATGATGCACAATGACGCCAGTGCGATCGGCGTCCAGGCCGGCACCAGCCCGCGGCTAGTCACCTCACCAGGGTGGGTTTGGTAAGGACCGGCCTGTGAACTGACCAGTGCATTGAACGTATGCCGCATCTCCCCGCCCAGCAAGCGCGGTTGGGCCAGCGATGGGCGAAATTCCACCACCGCCGAATGACCGGGCGGCACGGTGACCCTGGCCTGAGGCGGGTCGAACGCCAATTCTCGCTGCGGGTCGTCCCAACCGATGGTGAATGTTTCGGGCAGGTTACCCTGGTTTTGCACCACCACCTGGGCTGTTTTGCCTGCCAGCAGTTGTTTGGGGCGCAGCTCGCTGCTGAATTGAGAAAAGGCAGCCAGGGTCAGCGCCAGCCGTACTTCGACGCCCTCGGCAGGCTTGTTCTGGCTGATCGCGCGCAGCGTGACCATGTGCCGCCCGGCGCGACTTTCGGCGGCGCGCGGCGGGCGGAAATGGATTTGCACTTCGCGCTGCCCGTTGGCTGGCAGGCTGACTGATTGCGGGCGGTTGGGAATCCATTCCAATGGCACGCCCTCGAAGTTCAAGCGCAGCGTTTCCGGCGACTGGCCGCGATTGAACAGCAAGAGAGACGCCACCACGCTGTTGCCCGGGGCTACCGACAGGTTCGGCGAGTCGATGAAAACACCGATCAACCCTTGCCCGGAGCTGAACTTGATCTGGGATGGGTTCACCACGCTGCCGTCCGGCCGCTGCATGGCCACCTCGGTCTGCGGTGGCGGGGAAGTCACCGGTTGGGTGGGCGGCGGCGCATTCGCCGGCACGGGTGTCGTTGTCTGTGGTGGCTTTGCCGCCGGCGTTGGCGCGGCAACGGTGGTTTTCTCTTGCCCGGCGCGTTCCAGGCGCAACCAGACTTCACCCATGCGCACATTTTCGCCGGGTAGCCAGGGGTATGGCGTGTTGGGCGGCAGGCGTTTATCCTCGAGATAAGTGCCGTTCATGCTGCCCAGGTCGTGTATCTGGTAGGTGTTCCCATCGAAGTCGACTCGAGCGTGTTGGCGAGAAATGCCGGGGTAACTCAGCACAATATCGTTTTCGGAACTGCGCCCGAAGCTGAGTCCCTCGGGTTTCATGGCGAGCGTGCGCACGGTACTGTCGACTAATAGAATATGGATTTTGTCCTGGCTGATGTCCATAGCAGAGTCCTGTTGGGTGGCTGGGGTTACTGCGGGTGGTTTGGCTGAGCTGTCCATAACCGCGTCGGCGCTGCGATAAACGCTCAGCAGTCCCACTGCTTGATTCAAGCCGGCTGGAGCCGAAGTGATAGAAGCTGCCTGAGGCAGCACAGCTTGCAGCGCCTGGGCCATGCTCGCCGCGTCGGGGTATCGTTGGTTTGCCTGTTGAGAGACCGCTTTGAGGATGATTTTCTCCAGTTCTTCGGGCAAGTCCGGCCTGAGGATGCTGGCTGGCAGGAAAGGCACTGATTCGGGTAAATTATCTGCGCCGGCCGTGCCACGCGACGGGGCTTTACCGGCAACCAACTCATAAAGCAAAGCGCCTGCCGCGTAGATGTCACCCAGCGAGTTGATTTTACCTCCACCAGCCTGCTCTGGAGCCTCATAAGCCTGCGCGCTGGCCCGGGTGGGTGTTTCTGAGTTGATCAAACCCAGGTTGGTCAGCACTGGCTGGTAGGGCAGCTCTTCACCGGCTTCCTCTTGCAGCAGAATGTTCTCGGGCTGCAAATCGCCGTGTAGAACGCCTCGCTGGTGTGCGTAGCTCAGAGTATGGCATATCTGCTGGATGAGTTGAACAGCTTCTGCCAGGCCGATCCACACACCTTGCTGGCGCATCGCCTCCAGGGTTTGGTGCAGGTTGGGTCCAGGGATGAACTCGCGTACCAGGTAGGCCCAGCCCTCCCTTTGGCCGAAATCCAAGATGCGGGCGATGCCAGGATGCCGCCAGTGCAGCGCCGCCCGGCCCAGTTGCTGGGCTTGCTCGTGAGGAACCGTCTGCGGGTCGAGCAGGTGCAGCACCACGCCT
This sequence comes from Chloroflexota bacterium, assembly GCA_040752025.1. Lineage (GTDB taxonomy): Bacteria > Chloroflexota > Anaerolineae > Anaerolineales > UBA4823 > JBFMFR01. The sequence goes on from JBFMFR010000033.1 coordinate 45,054, forward strand.
CGATCGAACTTGGGATCGTACGCTTTGTAAAGTTCTCCCCAGCGGTCTTTACCCAGTTGGGAGAGCACCTGGTAGCGATCTATGTTCTGGTCGATGAGCGGGCTTGGCTTTGGCATAACTTTCTCCTGGAATCTGGTTGCCCTGGTAAATCTTTCGTTGCAATCCGGCCCGGCTCAGGGGATCAGGTACTCCAGCAAATTAGCGAAGATTTGCTGTCCCTGACCGGTCATGTTGGCCGGACCGGCATCGAAGCCCCACAGACAGAAATTGTTGGTCTGGATGATGATGGGGTAAAAATTCGGGTCGGACGGATTTTCTGCCACTGTCTCGATGCCTGCCAGCGGCGCAGCCTGATTGATGGCGTAGAAACTGGTATCGCTATTGTAAATGGTCACGATCTGGTCAGCGGGGATGGCGATGGTGTTAGGAATTTGCCAGATTGGTGATGCCGGGTTGACCACTTTTGCCTTGGCTCCGATAGCGCTGGTTCCATGTGGCGCACCGATCAACAGCCCCAGCTTACCCAGGAAGGCATAGCCGCCCTGCCCGAGGGCCAGCACAGGCTTGCTACTGGAGGCGATGCGGTTGGCTTGAGCGCCGGTGGCATCGCCCCAGTTTGGTGCAGAGCCGGTTTCATAGCCGATCAGGATGGCTTTGTAGACACTGAAGTCGGTAGCCATGATGTTGTTGATTTGGATCAAATCGACGACATACCCATTCGTGTGCGTGAGTGTTGGCACACCCAGGAAAGACTTGAAGCTGTTGGCAGTCACTGCATCGCTGCTGTAGATGTAAGCCAGTCGGATTTGAGATAGAGCGGTCAGCGTAGCCGCTTGCCCGGTAGCGTAAGCCTGGGCTGTTTGGGTCACTGCCAGCACCTGCGCCGTGGCCGTGGCGCTGTTGCCCAACTGCTGCGCTGTGGCGGTCAATGCTGCTGCGGCCTGCGCCGTGGCAGCTACATCCGGCGTTGGTGTAGATGTCTGAAGGGGAGCGCTGTCCAGGGCATCGGGAATGCCATCCCCATCGGTATCGGTCTTTAAAGGATCTAACCCTCGGCTGACTTCATCGCCGTCCTTCAGCCCATCGCCATCCGTGTCTGGATTTAGCGGGTCTGTTCTGCGCTGGTTGACTTCTTCGCCATCGTCCAGGCCGTCCTCGTCAGTGTCGCGCTTATTCGGCAGCGTTTTCAATTCGAGTTCCTTACCGTTCGTCAGCCCATCGCGATCGTCGTCACCGCCCAGCCAGGAGGCAGTCGCCGAAACTGCCGAAATCGTAGCCTGGTTGGCGTTAGCCAGGGCCGCGGCGGTGGCAGTGCCGGCCTGGTAGGTCTGCTGCACGAATATGGCCAGCTCGGTTTGTGCTACCAGCGCGGTTTGCATGGCGCGTTCGTTGCGGTTGGACAATGCCCTTGTGAACAGGCTGGTGATTCCGGCCAGGACGACGCACACGGCCAGCAGCACTGGCAGCACCCATACTGGGATGACCCCCCGGCTGACGATTTCACCGCTGTGCGTCTGGCGCTGCCCCAGTCCTGGGTTGATTTGCACTGTGAATATGTGCCCTTTTTCACCGCCAAACCATCGTTCCTGGCGCAATTGTGCGCGGAATTCAGTCGCCGCGCTGCGTCCCTCCATGATATTCACTTGCAGGCGCGCCGGGGTGAATGTCAGGTCATGCTGGCGGCTGTCCCAGCTCAGATCGAATACTTCCTGGGTATTCCCCTGGTTGTGGATGATGATTTGCCCGGATTGACCGGCATCCATGCGCTGCGGCTGTAGTTCGCTGGCGTATTGCGAGTAAGCGCTGATAGTCAGCACCAGGCGCGCTTCAGCCACCTCGCCAGGGTTCGTCTGGCTGGCGACGGACACAGTAAATGAATAGCGCCCTGCCCGGCTCTGGGGGCTGCGCGGCGGTTGGATGAACAGGGTCATTTCGTGCTGCGCCCCGGGCATCAGTCGCTGTGCGCTGTCTGGCAGCATCAGCCATGCCTCAGGCAGGCCCGAGGCGCTCAGGATGAAGTGATCTACATCCATGCCACGGTTGAGCACGATCACACCCACGGCCACGCTCTCCCCGGGTTCGACGGCCACCTGCATGTTTTCGATGTGCATCGCCACCTGGCCCTGGCCCTGGCTGGTGTGCAGCCGGCTGATGTCCACCGGTGTGCCATCCGCTCGCAGGATCGTGGATGCTGAGAAGGGTTTGAGTGCAGCCGACGCGCTGGATTGGGCCGTTAGCAGCCGCAGCCAGACTTCGCCAATGCGCACGGCTTTCTCGGGCGGCCACACTTGCGGCACACCTGGCGGCAGGCGCGTGCTGCCCAGGTAGGTCCCGTTCGTGCTGTTCAGGTCCGTAATCAGGTATTTCGCGCCATCGAACTCCACTCGGGCGTGCTGGCGGGACGATTTGGAATCGTCCACTACAACGTCGCACTTGGGATCGCGCCCGATGGTCATACCGCCGGGTTTGATCAGCACGGCAAGGCTGGTCTTATCCTTACGCATGATCTGGATGCGGTCCTCGCTGGCGTCAGGGGCCGGGTTAGATTCGGCCTGAACGGAAGACGCCCCTGCTTCCTGCAGCCCTTGCTGGTATTGTGCAAGCAGGCTGACTGCCGCCTGCAGTTCCGCCGGTGCTGAGCTGATGCTCTGCGCCAGTGGGATGATCACCTTGAGCGCCGTTGCCAGTTCGCTGGCGCTGGCGTAGCGTTGCCCGGGGTCTTTTTCCAGCGCCCGCAGCAGGATGTTTTCCAACCCGGCTGGCAGGTCCGCACGGAGGCTGCGCGGGGTGGGCGGCGGCGTCTGGGCGTGGAAGCGGATCGCATCCGTGATTGTCTTGGCCGGGAAGGGCAGCCGCCCGGTGCATAGCTCGAATAACAGCACACCCAGCGAGTATACATCACTGCGCTCGTCGGTGATCTGCCCTAAGGCCTGTTCGGGTGACATATAGGCTGGCGTCCCCATCGAGATCCCATCCTGGGTTACGATCCCGCCTTCCGCCAGCTTAGCCAGACCCAGGTCAGTGATCACCGGGCGATATGGCAGGCTGTCCACTGCCTCCGGCTCGATCATGATGTTGCTGGGCTTGATATCGCGGTGCAGCACCCCCTGGCGATGAGCGTAATCCAGCGCCAGCGCCACCTGGCGCAGCAGTTGCACGGCCTCGTGCAGCAAGATCCACTTGCGATTGGCTCGCAGATCGCGCAGCATCTTGTCCAGGTTATCCCCTGGAATGTATTCCATCACGATGTACAGATAGCCGTGATCTTGCCCGAAATCGTGTACCTGCACGATGTTGGCGTGGTCCAGTCGGGCCGTGGAGCGCGCTTCTTGCAAGAAGCGCTCCTGGAAGTTGGGCTGCCGGGCGAAGTGCGGGTACATCACCTTGATCGCCACGTTGCGTTCCAGAGTCTGGTCGTGGGCTTTGTACACCGCGCCCATGCCTCCCTCTCCCAGCAGGCTCAAGATTTTATACCGGTTGAGTGTCTGGCCGATCAGGTGTTCCATGTTTCCCTTTCTTGGCTGCCCTAATCGACGCTAATTAGCCGAACGCGCCGAAAGCATTTTGGAGTTCCCCTACGAGTATAACCTATTCGGGCGTGATCGGCAATTGTTAAAATTATGAACGAAATCAGGTGACTTTCTCTACTTTTTGGACTTTTGCCCGTTCAGGCCGGCGTTCAGGCTTTCTGGCTGATTTCGTAAATCTCCTGGTACAGCGGGCGCAGGCGTGGGTAAAGGCGCAGGTAGATGCGCTGGTACAGCTCGTTGTAGATTTCGTGGCGGTGTGGGTCAGGTGTAAAGGCCTCGCCGGGATGCGTCATCGCCGCTACCGCGCTGGCGAAATCGGAGTGCAGTCCCAGGCCGACCGCCGCGTCGATCGCTGCGCCCAGGCCAGAAGCTTCATAGATATGCGGGCGGGCGGTTGGCAGACCGAAAATATCGGCAGTAAGCTGCATGGCGGCATCGCTCTGGCTGCCGCCGCCTGCTACACGCAGCTCGGTGATTGGCGCACCGCTGCGCCGCGTGGTGCGCTCCGCGCCCTCGCGCAGGGCATAGGCCAGTCCTTCCAGCATGGCGCGATAGATGTGGGCGCGCGTATGCACGTCGCCAAACCCGACGATGGCGCCGCGCGCTTCCGGGCCGGGCTCTTTCAGTCCCGGCGACCAGTATGGCTGCAAGATCAGACCGTGCGACCCGGGCGGCACGGCGTTGACCAATTCGTCGAATAATTCTTCTGGCTCGATGCCGCGCTGCTCGGCCAGGCGTTGTTCGTGGTGCCCGAACTCCTTCTTGAACCAGCTTACCATCCAATAACCGCGGTAGATTTGCAGCTCCAGGCTGTAAGCGCCCGGCACGGCGGATGGATAGGGTGGCAGCAGCGGGATGAGTTCGATGTAGCGCTGGTGGGTGGTGTTAATCGTGGCTGAAGAGCCGTAGCTCAGGCAGCCGATGTTGGGCTCCAGGCAGCCCGCCCCGATCACCTCGCAGGCCTTGTCGGACGCCGCCGCGATCACGGGCAGCCCAACCGGGATGCCGGTCGCTTCGGCTGCCTGCGGGCTGATCTCGCCCAGGGTTCCTGCTGGCGGGGTCAGGTCGGGCAGCATCTCGGGGGCGATTGGCACCGCCTGCCATTTCCAGTCCCAGGGTTTCGACCAGTGCAGGTTCTTGTAATCGAAGGGCACATAACCCACCTGGCAGCCCACTGAGTCGACCAGTTTGCCGGTCAGGCGGTAGGTCAGGTAGCCAGACAGGAACAGATACTTGTGTGTTTTGGCCCAGATTTCAGGCTGGTGTGTGCGCACCCAGTTGGCCTCCGCCTCGGCTTGCAGGTAAGCCACCGTGCCAGACATGCCCGACAGGCGAAATGCCAGCCCCCACAGCCCGCCTACTGGCGGCAGTCCTTCCGTTCGGCGCTGGTCCAGCCAAACGATCGCCGGGCGCAGCGGCTGCCCCTGAGCGTCCAGGTTGATCAACGTTGAGCGCTGTGTGGTCAGGGTCACGCCTGCCAGGCGTTCCCGGGTCAGGCCCGGCGTCTGGCTATGTTCCATTTCCTGCCACAATCCCTGGCAGGCCTGGCAGACTGCCTGCCAGAATACTTCGGGCTGTTGTTCGGCCAATCCTGGCGCGGTGGAGAAATAGGGCTCGATCGGCACGCGCGCTTTGGCTAACAGTTCTCCACGCCCGTCGAACAACAGGGCGCGCACACTCTGGGTGCCGTTATCGATTGCCAGGATCAGGTCTCTGTTCGCGCTCATGGATATCCTCGTGGGTCCAACAGGGGCGGGGCTTGCTCCACCAATCTACCTGCCGGGTTTGGAATGGGGCTTGCTATCTGTCCCAATGATAACATCTTTTCCACTGGGCCGCGTAAGCCAACGCCTCGTTCTCCCAGCGCTCGTTATCCCAGCCTAGCTCAGGTTGGGCGATGGCGCAGATGCGCTCCATAAGTGGCAACCCTCCCTCGGGCAGCAGCAGCCCCAGCCGCACGCGCCGCAGCAGCAGGTCATCCAGGTGCACCACGCCCTCCGCTCGCGCTGCCCAGCGCAGTTCTGCCCACAGGTTGGGCGTGCCGGGGATTGCGCCTATCTCTTCGCCTTGCGCCGCGGCGCACACCTGCGGCGTGAAGCCGCCGTGCCGCCCGGCCAGGCGCAGGCGCGCCTCCGGGCTCAGATCTACTGCCAGTCCCGTGCAATCCAACGGTTCTGCCAGCACACGCTGCTCCGGGTCGAACTGCGGGCGGCCTGGCAGCCGCCCCCGGATTTTTTGCAGAGCATCGTGCGCCATCAAGCGGAAGGTGGTCAGCTTGCCGCCTGTGACCGTTAGCAGTCCATTCTCGTTCCACAGCACGTGCTCGCGCGATTCCTTGGAGGGGTCAGCCTTACCGGTATCGATCACCGGGCGCACGCCTGCGAAAGTGCTTTGCACGTCTGCCAGGCCCAGTTCCTGGCCTGGAAAGGCGAATTTCACTGCATCCAGTAAATAATCAATCTCGCCGGGGCTGATGTGCGGTTCTTCAGCTAGTTCGAAGGCGTGGTCGATATCGGTTGTGCCGAATAGTGTCACGCCTTCCCAGGGCAGAGCGAACACGGGCCGCCCATCCTTGGGGTGCAAGAAGCTCACCGAGCGTGTCAGGGGCAGGCGCTGCTTACTGAAGACCAGGTGGCTGCCGCGCAGCTTGCGCAAGCGCTGCCGCCCGCCCATTTGGGTGCGAAGCTCGTCTGCCCAGGCCCCTGTGGCGTTGATCACCACCTGGGCGTGCAGCTCGCAGGTGCGTCCATCCGCTCCTGGCGCTTCGTCTCGTAATCGCACGCCGCACACCTGCCCCGAGCGCAGACGAAGCAGATCAACGGCCCGGGCGTAATTCAAGGCCGTTCCGCCATCTTGCACTGCCTCTTCGATCACCCGCAGCACCAGGCGGGCGTCGTCGGTCTGGGCGTCGAAGTAGCGGTAGCCGCTGCGTAGCCCTTCTTCCGGCAGCAGCGGGCACAGCTCGCGCATGTCAATGGCATCGTAAGCGCGGTGTCCCCACTTGAGCGCCAGCAGGTCGTAGACGATCAACCCGGTCCCGAAGACCCAGCCAGGGATCTGATCGCCGGCGAAAGTCGCCAGCAGGAAGCCCAGGGGATTGACCAGGCCGCGCCCCTCGTGTACCAACCGCTCGCGCTCGCGCACCGATTCCAGCGTCAGGCGCACCTGGGCGTTCTTCAAGTAGCGGAAACCGCCGTGTACCAGCTTGGAAGAGCGGCTGGAGGTGCCGGCGGCGAAATCCTGCGCTTCCACCAGCAGAGCGCGTAGCCCCGCCCGGCGCGCCTCGCGTAAGATGCCCGCCCCGGTGATGCCCCCGCCAATCACCACTACATCCCAGGGCTGTTCCAGCCCGGCCCACACCTGCTCGCGCCATCCCTTAGTCCACATTGCCCTGCTCCTCAAACAGCTTACCCGGGTTCATCATCCCCTCCGGATCCAGTTCGGCCGCGGCCTGCCGCAGCAGGCGCATCCCCAACTGCCCCTTTTCGGCGGGCAGGTAGGGGGCGTGATCCACGCCCACCCCGTGCTGGTGGCTGATCGTGCCGCCGTGCGCGACCAGCGCCTGGCTGGCGGCGCGCTTCATCGCCTGCCAGCGCTCCAGGGTCTCGTCCGGGTCTTCGGCGCGCCGGAACAAATAGGTCACGTACACGCTGGCCCCGTCGCGGTAAACATGCGAAAGGTGCGCGAAGACCAGGACGCGCTCATTCCCCTGGCTGTGCTCTTGCAGCGCCTGGCGGATAGCGCTTTGCAGCGCCTCGGCCATATTGGCTACTCGCGCCCAGGTCACACCTGTTTCCAGGGTGTCCAGGGCGTAGCCGCGTTCCCATAACGTGTTGCGCAGGTAGGGTGTCAGGAAGCGCGACTTTCGCCAGGTCTTGCCCACTACTTCGCCGGTGAACAGCCCGCCATGCGCCCTGGTGATCTCGCCCACCTGTCGCCCAGCCAGGCGCGTGCTGGCGCGGCTGCCGGTCAGACCGAAGATCAGTAAGCAGCGCCCGGAACGCCCGAACGCGGGACTTCCTGTCCCGCCGTTCGACCCTGTTCCGCACTGCTCGTATCCCAAAAGTCCCAGGCCGCGCTCGGCCCACGCCACCAGCCTATCTTTACCCGACAGGCGCAGAGTTGTGTCGGTCTCCTGGGCATTGCTCAAGCGCGCCATCGAAATACCGATGCGCTCCTGTGCTATCTGCCGCACTGCCTCCATACCCTGCTCCCAGTTGCGGAAGAAGACTCCGTAGAAGGCTTCCCGTTCAGGTAGGCGGCGCACGCGCAGCACCGCCTGGGTGATCACTCCCAGGCGGCCCTCGCTGCCCAGGATCATCTGCCGCAGGTCTGGGCCGGCTGCGCTGGCTGGCAGGGTTGGCAGATCGAGCGCGCCTTGCGGCGTTTCTACGTGGCCTCCGGCGAACAGGTCCTCGATGCGCCCGTAGTAATAAGATTGCTGCCCGCACGAGCGCGTCGCTACCCAGCCACCTACTGTGGATAATTCGAAGGACTGGGGGAAATGTCCCAGCGTATAACCACGTTCGTTGAGCAATTTTTCCAGCACTGGGCCGGGAAGCCCGGCTTCTACCGTTGCCAGGCGGCTGGTTTCGTCCAATTCCACCAGCCGGTTCAGGCGCGCCAGCGAGAGGGTCAGCGTGGGCGCTTCACCCGGCAGCGGGTTGATGTGCCCGACAACGCTGGTGCCGCCGCCGTAGGGTACCAGGCGCGCTCCCACCTGGGCGGCGTAAGCCATCAACTGGCGCACTTCCGCGGCGTTTTGTGGGTAGGCCACCCCATCCGGGTAGCAGCCGATGCGTCCTGAGCGCAGCGCCACCCAATCGGGCAGGCTCTGGCCGCGGGCATGGTACAGCCGCTCGAGTGCTTCGGTTACCACCAGGGGGTGCTCCTTCGCCTGGCACAGGCGGCTGGCTGGCGCTTGCGCCAGAGCCTCCTCCAGGCTGGCGTCCGGGCTGGGCTGCCCGGGGCCAACTAAACTTTCTAGGTAGTTGGCGGCCGATTCGGGGAAATGGTAGCTGGTGTTTTCTTCGCCCCAACCGTTCCATCTTCGCATAAGCGCCTCCTGTAATGCTTATCGCCTGGCGTTTTCGTCTTGTTTGGCTTGCTGCCACAACTCCAGGCTGTCTGCCATCACCTGGCGAGTGATCTCCTCGGCTGCCTGCGCGTCCTGCGCCAAGGCGGCTGCCAGCAAGTCGGCGTAGAAGCGCCGAGAGCTGGCGCGCGCCTGCGCTGTCTGGAAGTACAGCCGCGCCATTGGCAGGTACAAATCGCTGAAGCCATTCAGAATCAACGTGAAGATCGGGTTGCCGCTCGCCAGGGTCAGTTGGTAGTGGAGCTGCCAGTCGAACTCCGCCAGAGCCGCTGGCTCATCCGGCAGTTGGCCCTGCGCTTGCAGCGCGGTCTGCACCTGCTGAGGGGCGCTCTCGACCGCCAGACGGGTATAGGCTGGCGCCATCACCAGTCGCACGTACAGCAGGTTGGGCACGAAGTCTTCCGGCAGGTTCTCCGCCCGGCGAGCAATGGCCCCCAGCACGCCCAGGTTGCCTTCTCGCCAGTAATCGCGCACTCGCGTGGGTCGTCCATGGCGGACCTCGATCCAGCCATCCCGTCCCAGGCGCTGCAAAGCCTCTCGCAGCGTCGGGCGCGTCACGCCCAGTTGGGCTGCCAGCTCGCGCTCGGCGGGCAGGCTCGAGCCGATGGGGAAGGCGCCGCCCAGGATAGCGTCGATCAGGCGGTTTTCGGTAATTTCAGCGGGTTTTGGGGGAATATCCCAGTGCATTTTCATTGTCCAGGTGGTAAGTGGTCTGACCAGTTGCCGAGATTATACCGCTGCCCTCGGGCTTTGTCCAGGCGTAGTTCTGTTATAATCCAGGCTATCGCTTTCCAGTGCGGGTTTTTTCTCGTTTTACGCCGCTGCCTTTCCTTGCTAAACCCCAACCCGCCAGTCAGTTTCTTCTTCGCCGTTTTACCAGGATCAGGAGCAGCCATGAATCACACTCCCACGCAGGAAGTTTATGATTACGTCATTATCGGCTCGGGCTTCGGCGGCAGCGTCTCGGCCATGCGCCTGGCCGAGAAAGGCTACTCCGTGCTCGTGCTGGAGCGCGGCAAGCGCTTTCGCGACCAGGACTACGCCAAGACTTCCTGGAATGTTTTTCGCTATCTCTGGCTGCCTGCCCTGCGCTGCTTCGGCGTTTTCCAGATGACCCTCTTTCGCGACGTGCTGGTGCTGCATGGCGCCGGGGTGGGGGGCGGCAGTCTGGGCTATGCCAATGTGCTCATGCAGCCCAGTGATAAGATGTTCGCCAACCCGGCCTGGAAGCACCTGGCCGATTGGAAGGCTGTGCTTACCCCGCATTACGAGACCGCCCGGCGCATGCTGGGTGTAACTACCAACCCGCGCCAGTGGCCCTGCGACCAACTGATCCAGGAGATCTCCGCTGAGTTGGGCCGCCAGGAAACTTTCCAGCCCACCGATGTGGGCGTCTTCTTTGGCCTGGATGGCAGCGGAGCCAGTTCCGCCGAAGTTCCTGACCCGTATTTCGATGGGCAGGGGCCGGCGCGCAGCGGCTGCAATTTCTGCGGGGCCTGCATGGTCGGCTGCCGTTACAACGCCAAGAACACCCTGCCCAAGAACTACCTGTATTTCGCCGAGAAGTGGGGTGCCCGGGTGCAGCCCGAGAGCAAGGTGGTTGACGTGCGCCCACTGCCCGCCTCCCAGCCGGATGGGGCTCGCTACGAAGTCCATTACCAGCGCACCACCGCCTGGTTGCGCAAGCCGCTGCGCAGCCTGCGCGCCCGCAACGTGATCTTCTCTGCCGGCACCCTCGGCACCCTGGATGTGCTCTTTCGCTGCCGCGACCAGTTCCGCTCGTTGCCCGAACTCTCACCGCGCCTGGGCCACATGGTGCGCACCAACAGCGAATCGCTGCTGGGCGCTACCAGTCCGAACTGGCGCATTGATTACTCCAAGGGCATCGCCATCACTTCCATCTTCATGGCTGACGAGGTTACCGCTGTCGAGCCGGTGCGCTACAACGCCGGCTCCTCTCTGCTCCGCTTCCTGGTTGGCCCGTTGGCTGATATCAGTAGCGGCGCCGCGGCGCGCTTCGGGCGCACCCTCATAAAGGCCCTGCAGCGTCCGATGGATTTCGTCCGCACCCACGTGCTGCCTGGCTGGGCCCAGCGCACCACCATCCTGCTGGTCATGCAAACCGAGGACAACCGCGTCAAGATGCGCATCGGGCGCGGCCTGTTCACCCTGGGCCGCCTGGGTCTGGAGACCCGGCCTGACCAGGAGAACCCCCTGCCTGCTCAAATCCCTATTGGCCACACTGTAGTCCGCCGTTTTGCCGAAAAGATCGGCGGCAGCCCGGCCGGCTCGATCAACGAGGGCCTGTTCAACATTCCCATCACCGCCCACATCCTGGGCGGCTGTCCCTTCGGCCTGGATGACCAGGAAGGTGTGATTGGCCTGGACTGCCAGGTGCATAATTACCCCGGCCTGTACGTAGTGGACGGCACCATCATGCCCGCTAACCCCGGCGTTAACCCCAGCCTGACCATCACCGCCCTGGCCGAATACGCCATGAGCCACATCCCACCGAAAAAACCTTGAATAGCTCATGGATGGACACGGACCGCCTCTACGGCCCACTCAACCTCGATCTCCCCATCCTGCGCGACCTGCTCGCCTCTCGCGCCATGCAGCGTTTGCAAGGCGTCTTGCAGCACGGCATCACTGCCTTGATCGGCATCACCCACCCGGTCAGCCGCCTGGAGCACTCCCTGGGCGTCATGCACCTGGTGCAGCGCTTCGGCGCTGGCCCGGAAGAACAGATCGCTGCGCTGCTGCACGATGTCAGCCACACCGCTTTCAGCCATGTCATCGATTACGTCTTCAATGACCACCAGAACCAGGGCTATCACGAACGCATGAAGGCTGTTTACATCGAAAACAGCGACCTGCCCGAAGTGCTGTCCCGCCACGGTTATGACTGGCGCGATTTTCTGCACGAGGAACCTTTCACCCTGCTTGAGCAACCTGCCCCGGCCCTGTGCGCTGACCGGCTGGACTACTTCCTGCGCGACAGCCTCGATCTGGGCCTGGCCAACTTCGATGAAATCCACGTTGCTCTGGATAGCCTGCGTGTCCACCAGGGTCGTTTGGTTTGCGCTGATCTCCAATCCGCTCGCTGGATGGCTGACACCTACCTGGCTGCCGACCAGGCCAGTTGGGCCAACTTCCGCGAAGTTGGCCTGTATGAACTGACCGCCCAGGCCCTGCGCCTGGCCTTACAGCGCGGTCTTATCGACCAGTCAGACCTGTGGAGCACTGACGTCCAGGTATGGGAAAAACTGCATGCTTGCTCCGATCCCGATCTGGCCGCGCTCCTGGCCCTGGTCTCGCCTGCTACCCGCTTCGTTTGGGATGAAGCCAACCCTGACCTGCGTGTCGCTACCAAGCTGCGCACCCTCGACCCGCATGTGCTTGCCAATGGCCGCTTCGCCAGTTTCTCAGAACTGGACCCAGCCTACGCCCGCCGCCGCGCCGCCTACCTGCAGCGCTATTCCGGCTCCTGGCCCATGCGGGTTATCAAGGGATAGTAACTTGATTTTTACCGGAGAGCGGAAATGAACGATATTCAGTTCAGAATACTCTTCAAAATCTCTTCATAATGCCTGGCGATCAGCGAGACATGCCCCTCAGCAGGCACGAAGTGTGCCTGGCAGTCGGGCAGCGCTTTTGCCATGTAATGACCGTGCGCTGGCGGCACCAGCCGGTCCTCTTCCCCGTGCCATAGCACAACTGGCATCTCGATCTCGCTCAGGTTGAAGCCCCACGGTAGTGCTTCCAGCTTCCAATCCCAGGCCACGCCGCGCGTCCCAGACTGGAACGCACCGGAGACCATCCCTTGCAGCACTTTTTGGATGTCTGCTTGCTGCAAGGCAGCCTGGTCCGGCGCAGAAACCTCGCTAAACAGCGATAGGACGCTGTTGGGGTCCTTGCGCGCATCCCCGGCGATTTTCCCCAGCAGTAAGCGCAGGGCCCCGTTGGCGTGCCGAGCCAGCCAATAAAGCTGGCGGTCCTGCGCGCTCATCGAAGCGTGCACCTCGGTGATTTCCACCGGCGCGTTGCCGGAGATGATGCAGGCCGCCCTCAGGCGCGGCGGCATTTTCCAGGCGCAGGCTGCCACGTACTTTCCTCCGCTCGATAGCCCTATCACCGCGAAGCGCTCCAGCCCCATCTGGTCGGCAAAACCCAGGGTGATGTCTGGCCAATCCACGATGCGATAGGGCCAGAAATCGGACAGCCCCACCCCAGGGCGCTCCACCACCAGGATGCGCGCCCCCAGGCGGGTGGCGATCTCATCGATTGCCGGGCGGTTGCCCTCCATGCGAGAGCTGGGCATCCCGTGGAAATGCAGCACTGCCTGCCCCTGTGCATCGCCGAATTCGGCATAACCGAGTTTCTTGCCGTTCTGCAGAATGACTTGCTGATCGAGTCTCATAACCATAGGTGTTTATCCTCGTGTTTTCGTTTGACCGGCGTGGTAAGCCTCAATTCCCTTTGCTACTTGCCCCGCCGGGCTTCTCGATTTACCGTTTACCGGATGGAAGCCAGGAAGGCCTCCACCAGGGCCTGGTCCCAGGCTTCCAGTGTGCCCGCCACGATCAGGATCACATCGCCTTGCTTGCCGGCGAACACCCCAATCCACTGGCGCACCGGGCGTTGGTCTTCATCTTCCCCCTCGCGCACGCTCAAGCTGACAGTTTGGCCGCGGATGGTGGCCGTTTGTTCTCCCACGCGCCGGGTATCGTAGTGGCGGTTGCCCACATCGCGCGCCCAGGCTTCTTCGATGCTCTCGCGATACTGCTGGTTTTCAGGGTCGCTAATCTTGAGCGTCTCGTTTTGGATTTCGAAGAACAGTTCGCTGGGCTGTTCGATGCGGTCGATGATCACTATGCTGGCCTCCTGGAACTGCAGCGACCGGGTTTCCTGGTAGCCGGACGGCAGATCGTAATCGATCAGGGCGCGGGCGCGTTGAGCCGCCAATGTCGGGTCATGATCCCAGAAGCGCGCCCGAAAGGTTTGCAGCGTTTTCGGGCCAAGTTTAATGCCCAGGACCCAGCACAGGATACATATTCCCAGGCCGCTGCCCAACAGAATGGCCAGCCGGCCCCAGCGAATTTTTCGATCTTTCATCTCGATCTCCAGATTGTTAGAGTCTCATCTGCCGCTGGCGGCCGGCCAGCGCGGCTCCCAAGAGCAGCAGCGTGGCCGCCATATACAGCCATGGGATACCCGCTGCAATCATCTCCGGGAAGCGTCCCATGAAATCCAGGAAAGGCACGTTTTGGATTGCCACCAGGTACCAGAGAAATAGATAGAAGGCTTCGAACAGGCGGCTGCCGCCGCTCCAGCAGCCGAAAACCAGGGCCAGGCTGGGCAGGAAAGCCGCTCCGACCAGCACGGACAGCAGAGCGGCCCAATCTCCGCTCAGCGCCAGGCGGAGCGCTACGCCGCTGCCCATGCCCAGCGCCACCAGGAAGCCCACCAGCCAGGTGGCGGCGAACTGCTGCCGCAGCGGGTGCGGGCCGGAAAAAACGATCTGGTGGGTGCGGTAGTGCACCTCCCGGCTGCCCATCCCCGACCAGCGGAATAGCGGCCAGAGCCAGGCCAGCGGCAGTACGATCAGGTGCGCCATCGGCAGTTCAACGATCCATGTCGCTGCAATCAGGCCCAGCGCAACCAGGTACCACAGCCAGCTTACGCCCTTGAAGGCCAGGCGCATCTCGGCCAGTAGCACTTGCCTGTACAGGGACGCGGGCTGCTCGTTCATCGCTACCGGCGATAAAGTTATGGGTCGGGCGGAGGCTTGGGCAGTTGAGAACACATCCAGTGGTTCATCATCGCTCTCGGCGGGTTGCACCACGAAGGCGATCAGGGCTTCTTTCAAACGCTCGAGCAGCGATCCTGGCGTATTCTTGCCGGCCCTGGCCGGGTCGAAGCGATGGAAGAAGAGCGCTGTCAGCAGCACCACAGCCAGGCCGGCCAGCACGAACCCCAATCGGGGCAGCAGCATGCTGCCTGTCCAGGTGATGCCTTCGTATGTGAAGGTCGTCAGATAGCTCAAGGGAGCAGCATCGATGTCGATCTGGCGCGAGGGGTTGCAGTGCGCGAAGTGCCTGGCACATGCCTGGTAGACGCTCGGCCACAGCACTGACCGTCCCTGGAAATCGCTCAAGACCGCCAGTAAGCCATAGGCGAAGAAGTAAACCACGTTACCCAGGCCTCCGCGCAGCCAGTTGATGCTCTCGAACAGCACCGCCAGCGCTGCTACCAGCGCCAGGGAGGGCAGCAGAACCAGCAAGAGGGGCGAGGCCAGCGCCCACACTCGGATGTGCAAGTCTTCGCCGCGCAGCAGTTGCAGCAGCAGCGCTGCCAGGGTCATTGCTGCGATCATCGAGCCCAACACGGCCAGGTTGCTCAGCCATTTGCCCAGCAGGTAGGTAGCTTTGCTGATGGGTGTGGTGGCGATGATCTCGCCCACCCCGCTCCGGCGGTCGTGTTCGATGGCGTTCTTCACCAGGTAGAACCCGAACAGCAAGAAGAACTCGCCCATCAGCAAGGTGACGGCGGTGCCGATCCAGGCCGAGTTATACACGGGCCGGTAGCCGCCCAGCACCAGGTGGGCGTACACGGGCGCGTCCATGGCCGGGATGAAGAAATAGGTTAGGGCAACCGAGAAGAGCAGCATGAACAGGAAGCTCGGGCGGCGCACGCGCTCCAGAAAATCAGCTTTCATCAAGTGGTAGAGGACGCGGATCAGGTTCATGGCGCAGCGCCTCTAGTTGGAGTGCGCAGGCTGGGCCAATCCCTGGATGTAGTAGAGATAGGCATCTTCCAAAGTGGCCGGAACCGGCCCGGCATGGCTGTTGGGCGCTTGCTCGGCGATGGCGCGCACGTGCACGCCATTGCTGCGCCGGGCGGTGCTGCTGATTAGATATTGCTGTTTTGCTGCGTCCAATTCGCCGCTAGAGAGGATCCAGGTCCACACTTTGCCCTCCGCCGCCCTCAAGAGCGCTTCCGGGGTCTGGTGCACGATCAAATGGCCTTTGTTCATGATTGCAATCGAAGTGGCGGCGGCCTCTACATCCGATACGATGTGCGTGGAGAGGATTACGATGCGTTCGCTGGCCAGGTCGGCGATCAGGGCGCGGAAGCGCATGCGTTCTTCTGGGTCCAGGCCGGCGGTGGGTTCGTCCACGATCAGGATCTTGGGATCGTTGAGCAGCGCCTGGGCAATGCCGGCGCGCTGCCTCATGCCGCCGGAATAGCCGCCCAATGGGCGTTTGGCGGAGTCCATCAGGTTGACCAGGTGCAGCAGTTCTTCGATGCGCTGCCGTGCAGAGCGGCGCTCCAGGCCCTTGATGGCAGCCATGTATTCCAGGAACTCGATGGCGTTCAGGTTGGGGTACACACCAAAATCCTGGGGCAAATAGCCCAGCACCTGCCGCAGCGCGTCGGGCTGCCTGGCGATGTCTTTTCCGTTCCAGGTTACTGTACCCTCTGAGGCCTGGGTCACCGTAGCCAGGATGCGCATCAGAGTGGATTTGCCTGCTCCGTTCGGTCCCAGCAACCCCAAGACACCCGGTTCCAGGCCCAGGTTGAAGTTGCGCAGCGCCCAAAAATTACGTCCATAATGTTTGCCAACATCTTCGATAACCAGTTGCATTTTCGACCTCGTTTTCGTTTGATCTGTTAACTATACGTAAGTCTGAGCAAGATGGCTGCAATGACGGGGTGAAGGAGCAGTGAGGCCGGGGCTACCAGCCTCACTGCTGGTAGGGTGTTATGTACTAGAGGGATTGGAGCCTTTTATTACGATCATGTAGTTGATAGAGTGGCTATGCCAACAGAGTCTCCAGCCGGTCCACCATACCTGCCATGACGGCGAAGGTCTCTTCCACCGGCTGCGGCGTGGATAGATCGACGCCGCCCAGTTTGAGCGCATCCAGGGGATAGAGCGAAGCGCCGGCTTTCAGGAAGCACAGGTAATCTTGCGCTGCGCCGGGCGCGCCAGACAGGACGCGCCTGGCCAGGGCGTTGGCCCCCGAGATGCCGGTGGCGTACTGGTACACGTAGTAGTCCACGTACAGGTGCGAGAAGGTCGCCCAGGTGATGCCCACTCGCTCTCGGTCCAGGTGCACTTCGCCGCCGTAGGCCTCCTGGAAAAGGTCTGCCATCAGGTCGGTCATCGCTTCGGCGCTCAGCCCCTCGCCGCGCTCGACCCGCTGGTGGGTTTCTAGCTCGAAGCGCGCCAGCGTGGGCATGATGAAGAAGTAGCGCAAGAAGTTGGCCATGGCTTCTTCGATCAGGCCGATTTGAAAGTGAACATCCTTTTCTTTCTCCAGCAGGTAGGCGCGCACCATGGCCTGGTGGAAGTTGGAAGCCACTTCGGCCACGAACAATGAGTAGTTGCTGTAGACGAACGGTTGGTTTTGCCAGGTCAGGTAAGAGTGCATCGAATGCCCCAGTTCGTGCGCCAGGGTGCTCAGGCTGAAAATTTCATCGGTGTAGCTCATGGCGATGAAGGGATAGGTGCCCGGCGCGCCCGAGGAGAAAGCTCCAGAGAATTTGCCCTGGTTTGGGTAGATGTCCACCCAGCGTTGTTCCAGGCAGCCCTTGCGTAAGATTTCAACGTAATCAGCGCCCAGGGGGACCAATCCCTCGCAAATCCAGTCCACAGCCTGCCGGTAGGGCACAGCCTGCCGCTGCGGGGTCAAGGGCGCCCATAGATCGTAAGGCTCCAGTTGCTCAACCCCCAATGCCTTGCGCCGCAAGGCAAAGTAGCGCTGCCAGGTGGGCAGGTTCTTACGGAAGGTCTCGATCAGGTTGTGGAAGACGGCCGGGTCGACGTTCAGTGCAAACAAGGCCGCTTCCAGGGTAGCCGGGTGACGGCGGGCGCGGCTCATGAACACATTCTGTTTGATGGAAGTCGCCAGGTTATTGGCCAGGGTGTTCTTGACCGCCAGGTGGGCGTCCATGTAATGTTCCCAGGCAGTGCGCCGGGCCGGGCGGTCGGGCTCTGCCAGGATCTTGAGCAGGTTGCCCTGGGTCACCTGGCGTTCGTGGCCTTCGCTGGTCACGGCCGGGGCGAATTTCAGGTCGGCGTCGGTGAGCATACCGGCCGTCTGGCCCACGCTGGAAAACGGGTCGGCCAGCATGCCCAGCAGTTCTTCGACTTCGGCCGAGCGTACGTGTGCTTGCTGGCGGAACAGATCAGCGAAGTAGTGGGCGTAGATCGCCAGGCGCGGCTCAATCTGCATCCACTCCTGGACAACGGCCTGCCCGATTTCGATCGTCTCGGGTTCGATGAAAGCCGCAGCCGCCAGCACCTGCCCGAATGCACCGCCGGCTTTGGCGTTCATCATCGCCGCCGCCTGGTCGCCCTTATCCACTTCGTGCTGCATACTGGCGTACATGTAAACCACATACATTCTGCGGATAAGTTCGTCGCGCTTTTCCAGCGCGCCAGCCAGCCTGTCCGGGCCGGCTTTGACCTCACCCTGGAATTTCGCCAGGGCGGGCAGGTCAGCCTGGATGGCTTTCAGCTCGACTTCCCAGGCTTCGGCGTCCGAAAAGACGCTTTCGGCGTTCCAGGTGTGTTCGGGCGCAATGGCGCTGCGTGGCGGAATGATTTCGGTGTTTTGCGAGTTGGTTTGGGTCATGTGAGTTCCTTGTGTATCAGAGTTTGGGTATGTTCTGGCCTGCTGGGCCAGAACTCAGTAAACGACGCAGTTGAGGCGAAGAGCGGCTACCCTTCCATCGGAGGCATCGATGAGCAAGTATGCCTGGCGAACGAAGGGTTCCGGGATACGCGGCGGGGCGGTAGGCGAAAGCGGTGTGATCTCCGGCGGCTGGGTGGCGGGTAGCGGCTCCATGAGGATGTACCAATAAGTGGCGTTTGGGCGGATATCTTCCGCTACGGGAGTCTTGCCGCCGAAGCAATACAGGTTGAGCGGCTTTTGGAAGACCTCTGGCAGGCTATCTCCACGGACGGTACTTGTCTCGATTGTTTGCCAGTTGGACAGGTTATGGGAGCTGGTGTAGGGCCCTAAGGTTTCCCAGGCGATCTGTATGGCCTGCTCTTTAGCAATGGTGTTAGCAATGGGGTTAGCAATGGGGTTGCCTTGCTCATGGCAGGAAGATAGCAGCGCGGCGAGCAGACATAGCGCCAGACCGAGTCTGTTCACTTCTGGCCTCCATAGATGGCGTGCCCGGCTTTGATCCAGTAGACGTCCACGGCTCGGAAGCCGGCCTGCTCCAGCCATTTCAACTGGTCGAACAGGCCAGAGGGTTTGTCCATCTCGTCCGGGTAGCGGTACAGGTTCCAGCCGCCTCGCTGGAAGTGGTCGAAGAAAGCGGTGTTACCGTCCAGCGCCAGTGACTGCCGGCGTACGGTTTCATCATAGGCCTCTGCGGCCAGATCGTTGCCCAGGTCGCTGGCGGGTTGGATCAGGTCGGCGATGACCAGCACCCCGCCGGGCGACAGCATGGCATAGATGTCCTGGTAGAGCGCAGCTTTTTCCCGGTCATCCAGGTGGTGGATAGCCAGGGACGAAACCACAGCCTGAACGGGTGCGGCCAGCCGCCGCCAGTCGCTGGCAGCCAGATTGAACTGGCCCGCCGAAAAACGCGCCCCAAAACCCGCCAGGTTCTGGTGAGCCTGCGCCAGCATCCTGGGCGAGCCATCCAGCCCGGTCACCTGGCTGAGCGGAAAGCGCTCCAGGATGGCGGCGGCCAGCAGGCCCTCGCCGCAGCACAACTCCAGCACGCTGAAGGGCCGGTCGCAGGGCGGGATCAGGGCGCAAATCGTGTGGATTTGTTCTTCACGGTCGGGCACGTAGTAGAGCGCCATGTCGATGAAAGTTTGCGAATTCTCTTCGCTCCAGGCGGGCGGGACAGGTAGATCATCGGGGGGCATGGGCGTCTTCTCGGCTACTGCGCCTGGTTGACGACCAGGCTGATGATGTATTCCTCGAATGTGATATTTTGTTCGGGGCTGGCGGGATAGGGGTTGACGATCTTGAGCAGGATGGTATAGGCTTCGAACTGTACGCTGTCCTGCGGGCTGATCGTGCCCAGTTCGAGCCAGACCGGTTCTTGATCGCCAAGGCGGGCTTGCAGCGCCAGGCGCACCTGGCCCGACCAGAAACAGGCGACATTCTTGGGGCAGCGTGAATCTTCGAGCACTTCCTCGAAGCGAATCCACAGCTTTTCGTCCGGAAAGTTGATTGCCTCGCCGCCGCGCAACTCGAAAAGCTGGCCGAGGCGCGCTTGCTGGTTCGCCAGGGTTGTCGTTAGGGCTGCCGGCATGGTCGCGGTTGGCAGCGGCGTTACGGTCGCGCAGGACGCCAGGCTGGCGGCCAGAGCGATCGTTATGAACAATTGCAAGCAAGTGCGCATAACAGGTCTTTTAGCAGAAATGGTTTTTCCGATTGCTACTTTTGCCTTCCTATTGTATCATTTGCATACCCACTTGGGATGTATAGTGTGCAAAATGCGTGGATGTCAGGTGAGAGGAGCGCATCATGTTTGGAATAACCAATCTTTTGCAAGGCGGCGAAAATGTCTCATCCATAGTGATGGCTACCTGTGTGCTGGCCGGCTGTGTTGTGGTGATGCTTGTTATGTTGTCCACAGCCATTCGGATTGTGCCCGAATACCGGCGGTTGGTGATCTTTCGACTGGGCCGCTATATGAGCGTAGTCGGGCCGGGTATCGTGATCCTTCTCCCAATGATTGATCGGAGCATTCCGGTTGACCTGCGTTCGAGAGAACAAACTGTGCTTGCTCAAGAAGCCGTTACGCAAGATGGAGCGAAGGTGAATATCGATCTGTTTTGGAGTTACAAAGCGATTGACCCGGCAAAGAGCGTGCTCAATGTGAAGGATTTGGACAGCGCTGCAAAAGAAGCGATGTCTGGTGTATTGCGGGCTGCGTTTGGGGAGGTGGATTATGGTGATATCCTCCACGATCGCTCTCAACTCCGCACGCAGGTTCAGGAGCGCTTACAGCAGGTGATGCAGCCTTGGGGCTGTGAAGTGGAAAGCCTCGAACTGCGCGAGATCAGGTGTGCTTGATGGTTTACGGTTACTCCAAGGCGCACTATGAAAATCGATGGCTTCTTGTTTGACCTGGATGGGACGCTCTTCCTGGGCGAGCAGGCTTTGCCGGGGGCAGTCTCCACGCTGGCAGCGCTGCGCCAGAGCGGCAAGCAGGTGTTGTTCGTCAGCAACAAGCCTTTGGAGACGCGTCAGCAGTACGCCGATAAGCTGACCCGCCTGGGCATACCAGCCCGCCCCGAGGACGTGCTGACTTCGGCTTTCGTATTGGGGCAATACCTGGCGAAACACCACGCCGGGTTGACGTATTACCTCGTCGGCGAAAGCGCTTTGCGCCGGGAACTGCGCGGCTATGGCCTGTCGATCGTAGACGAACTGGCGGACCAGGATGCACAAGAAGTGATCGAGCCAGTTGGCATCGAGGCGGTGATCGTAGCCTTCGACCGCACCCTGGATTATCGCAAGCTGAACACCGCTTACCAGGCGCTGGTGCGGGGGGCGCGCTTCTTTGCCACCAACGCCGACAAAGCCTGCCCGATGCCGGGCGGGGCCATCCCGGATGCCGGGGCCACGATCGCCGCCCTGGAGCATCTGACCGGGCGCAAGCTGGAGCTGTTGGCGGGCAAACCTTCACCGTTGATCTTGCAAATGGCTTTGGAAATACTGGGGCTGCCAGCGCAGCGCTGCCTGATGACGGGAGATCGCCTGGAGACGGATATCCGCATGGGGCAAGAGGCTGGAATGCAAACGGCCCTGGTACTGACCGGGGCGACGCGCCTGGAGCAGGCGCGTCAGTCGCAAGCGCCTCCGGATTTTATCCTCGAGAACCTGGGCGGGCTGTTGAATGCACTGGGCGAGGCTGCCTGAGGCTCAGGGCCAGGGCGTCATGGCGGTGTTTTCGTCGCCAATCCAGTCGGAGTAGGGCACTGCATCCAGGTTGCCCTGCGGTGTGCCACCGCTGATCCAGCACTGTTTCTTGCGCGTGCTGGGATCGTTGATGCGGATCAGCCACCAACCGTTGTCGCCCCTACCGATGATCTCCAGCTCTGTCCCGGCGGTAAAGGTTCTGAGCAAGACATAGTCAGTTCCAGGGCCGCCGCGGCAGTTGGAACTTTGCTCTACGCGCAAGATGGCGGGGCCGGATGGAACGGGTGGGGGTGGTTCTGTGGGGGGCGGCGACCAGGGCGTGGGGGTAGCAGTGGGATAATTGGGAGCGGGAGGCTGGGTAGGCTCTACCCCGCGGGCCGGCGTGGGAGTGGGCTGCGGCGCTGTGGTGGGCTGACTGCGGGTGGCGGTTGGGCGCCCGATGGCTACCTGGGTAGCTGGTTGGACCTCTGGCACGCCTGAGCCCAGGCCCCCTGATGCGATGCAAATGACACCTGCTACTACCAGGCAAACCAGGCCACCCAATGGCAGGGCCAGCCAGTATGGGCGTTTTTTAGGCACAGGCATCGCCCGGCCGGCAGGCTGCACCGGGATTTCTGGTGGTGGCATAACCTGGGTAGCCGGGATGGGTGGCTGCATTTTAGCGGTTGGTGGTGTTGCCGCCTGGGCGGGCTGAGTCAACGCGGTGCGCAGCTCGCCGGCGCGTTGGAAGCGTTTATCGGTGGAGATTTCGATTGCTCTCAGCACCGCGGCTTCCACGTGCGGGCTGATGCTGGCTTTGAGCTGGCGTGGTGGTGAGAAGTTCCCACTACCCACCGCCCGCAAGGCGCTCTCGGGCAGCGTTTCGCCAGTCAGCAGTGTATACAGCGTGGCGCCCAGGGCGTAGATATCCGAACGGGCGTCGGTCTTGCCACTGTACTGCTCGGGCGGGCTGAAGCCAGGGGTCACTGCCTTGGCGCCCACGGTGGTCGAGCGGTGCGGGTCGTACAGCTTGGCGATGCCAAAATCGACCAGCATGGCGCGCCCGTCCGGGCGAATCTTGATGTTAGCCGGCTTGATGTCGCGGTGGATGATCGGTGAGGACTGGTTGTGCAGGTAATCCAGCGCTTCGCAAATCTGGCACACCCACTCGAGTGCCTGGTTTTCAGACAATGCGCCTTGTTGATCGATCATGGTTTGCAGATCGACCCCTTCGACGAAATCCATCACCAGATATTGACCCTGCCCTGGAATTGAAAAGTAATCGCTCACCCTGGGCAGGTTGGGATGGGAGAGATTCGCCAGGATTTGCGCCTCGCGTTCGAACTGCTTTTGTGCCTCAGGAGTAGTTTCTAGATTTTCTTTGAGCGCAAGCGGTCGTTTTAATGTGAGGTCCCAGGCGCGGTAAACCGCGCCCATCCCGCCCTGTCCCAGCAGCGAGACGATGCGGTAGCGGTTGTTGAGCACCTGTCCTGTGGAGAGCGGCATGATATCCTTCCTTACTCAACTTACATTATCAAAACTTCTCGAAATATGCTCTTTATCAGTATAGTGAATTGTGGGAAAATTTCAAGAGGTAGAATGTATTGATTCTATGCCAAATAAAGCGAGAAATTGTATATATATTGTATAGTTTACATTGACAATAATACCCGGGTTGTGCTAGAATTAGTTTACTGTTGTCAGGTTGAAACGTCTGAGATCGAATGGAGTAGTAGGCATGCAGCAAATTATCATCATCGGCTCGGGTATGGGTGGCCTGGCGGCTGCTTTGCGCCTGCGATATTTGGGGTTCGAGGTGCTTGTGCTGGAGAAGCAGGCCCGGCCGGGCGGGCGCAGCAACCTGATCCGGGAAAGTGGTTTCAGGGTGGACACCGGTCCAACCATCCTGGTGATGAAGGATACCTTCGAAGAGCTTTACCATTCGATTGGGCAAAACTTTCAGGCTCGCTTGCAGCTTGTGCAGTTGGACCCCAATTACCGCATTTATTATCATGACGGGACGTACCTTGAACTGCATAGCAACATGGCCAGGCTGGCTCAGGAGGTGGAAAAGGTCGAGCCGGGCGCGGCCGAGCGCCTGTTCCGTTTTATCGGTGAAGGCGCCAGGAAATACGAGCTGGGCATGGGTTTCGTTGATCGCAATTTCGATCGCCTGACTGACCTGGCCAACCCGGTGGCGGGCTGGCGTTTGCTCCGGACCAATGCCCAACAGAATCTGTACCAGCAGGTGGCGAAGTTCTTCAATGGCAACGACAAATTGACCAAGGCTTTTTCCTTTCACTCGATGTTTCTGGGTTTATCGCCGATGGATGCCCTGGCAATGTACAGTCTGATCACCTACGCAGACCTGGCGTTGGGGATGTGGTTCCCGATGGGAGGCATCTACAGCATCGTCGAGGATATGCTCAGCCTGGCGCAGGAGATGGGTGTCATAGTCCGTACCAGCGCGGCGGTGGCGCAAATCTGCGTGGAAAATGGGCGAGCTACGGGGGTAGTGCTCGCTTCTGGCGAGCAGATCAGCGCGGACCTGGTGATCTCCAACGCCGATCTGCCTTACACCTATCGAGAATTGATCGAACCGCGCTTCCGGCGGATTTACCCCGACCAGCGCCTGGAGCGCATGCAATACGCCTGTTCCGGCTACCTGGTATATCTGGGGATCGATCGCAAGTATTCGCATCTGCGCCACCAGAGTCTGTATTTTTCGCAGGATTACCGCGCCAACCTGGACGCGATCTTCAAAACCCGGACACTGCCCGAAGAGCCTTCTTTCCACATGAGCGTGCCCACGGTGACCGACCCCAGCCTGGCGCCGCCTGGGCACAGCCTGATCTATTTGCTGGCGCCCATGCCGAACTTGAAGGCCAACCTGGATTGGGAGCGCGCCGCACCGGTTGTGCGTGAGCGCTTGCTGGAGCGTCTGGAGCGCCTGGTCGACCCGGAGATCCGCCAGCACATCGTTTGGGAACGCCAGTACCGGCCCGCTGATTTCCAGGTGGAGTTGAATTCTACCCTGGGAACGGCTTTCGGCTCGCTGGCGCATGGCTTTTTCCAATCTTCGTATTTCCGCCCGAACAATAAAGCCAGGGACATTCACGGCCTGTATTTTGTTGGCCAGGGCACTTATCCGGGTATTGGGATGCCGATGGTGATGATATCCTCCAGGTTGGTGGCAGAAAGGATCGCAGCAGAATGGATGTAGAACTCAAACGAGCAGGTAGCTTCTTGCCGGTGCAGCCTCCGGCAGGCATTGCCTCGGCTGAGGATTACGCCGTTTGCCGCCGGGTGATGCGGGCGGCC
Organism: Chloroflexota bacterium; assembly: GCA_040752025.1. GTDB lineage: Bacteria > Chloroflexota > Anaerolineae > Anaerolineales > UBA4823 > JBFMFR01. Next base: position 69,887 of record JBFMFR010000033.1, read on the forward strand.
AGCAAAAACTATTCTTTTGCCAGCAATTTCTTCCCAAGTGTAAAACGGCCGCATGTCGAGGCACTGTATGCTTTCCTGCGGGTGGGTGATGATCGCGTGGATGTTTCTTACGAGGGCTTTCCCTCGCCTGTAGCGGCGATCGAGGCCTGGGAGCAGGCTTACTGGCAGGCGTTCGAATTGAGCGACAGCCCGCACCCGGTAATGCGCGCCTATCTAGATACTGCCATATCGTGCGGCATCCCTCGCGAGACGATGACCACCTATTTCCGCGCTATGAAAGAGGACGCCAGCCTGGGGCCCCGGGAGGTGCGGCGTTACCCAACTTTTGCTGATTTGCTCAAATACATGGAAGGCAGCGCCATCCCGGTGGGACGGGCGATGCTGCACATCCTGGGTGTGCGTGCTCCTTACACCCTCGAGCAGGCACGGCCTGGGGCCGATAGCCTGTCGATTGCCATGCAGTTGAGCAATTTCTGGCGCGATATCAGCGCTGACTGGCGCATACGCCGCTCGTATATACCTCAAGAAGATATGGATTACTTCGGGTACACGGAAGCTGACCTGGCAGCAGGGCGGCTCACGCCGGGCTTTGTCAATCTGTTGGAGTTCGAATTCCAGCGCACCGAGGGCTATTACCTGCAAGCGCGGGAAAGCGTGAAGATGCTGTCCAGCGGCCGTTGGGCGGTGCTGAGCGGGTTGGAGGTGTACCGGGCGATCCTGAGCGAGATTCGCCGCAGCGGCTATGATGTCTTTTCGCGCCGCGCTGGCGCCTCCACATTGAGCAAGCTGGGCCTGGCTGTGAGAGCTTACCGGCGGTTGAAGCGCTGAGCGTAGCCAACGATGACCTATTTCGGCATCCTGTTGGCCTTCATTTTCCCCTGGTTGCTGCTCTTGTTGTTGGTTGTGCCAGGCGACTTGTGGCGTTGGCTGCGCACGCGCTCGGGCCGCGTCGATTGGCGCGCATACCTGGTCGTTCTGGTGCACGTGGCGCTGGCCCTGGTCTACACCACCCCCTGGGATAATTACCTGGTGGCGAGCGGTGTGTGGTGGTACAACCCGCGCCTGGTGACCGGCCTGGTGCTGGGCTATGTGCCTGTCGAAGAATATACTTTTTTCGTGGCTCAAACGCTGCTGACCGGGCTATGGACCGTGTGGCTGTTGCGCAGGGCGAGAACACCGGAGCCGCAGTCTGGCGTTTGCATGCGCATCGGGGCGAGCCTGGCGTTGCTGGCAATCTGGGCGCTCGCCGTTATAGCGTTATTTTCGAGTTGGACGGCAGGGCGCTACCTGGCATTGATCCTGTCCTGGGCGCTGTTCCCGGTGTGGGTGCAGGTCACCTTTGGGGCGGATATCCTGGCTGCGCGCTGGCGTTCCCTGGTCCCGGCAATCTGCCTGCCGACGCTGTACCTGTGGGGGATGGATTACCTGGCGATCGTCGGTGGTACCTGGGTGATCGACCCGCGCCAGACGACGGGGCTGAGGCTGGGCGCGCTGCCGTTCGAAGAGATGCTCTTCTTCCTGATGACCAACCTGATCATCGGCTGCGGCGTGACGCTGATGCTGGCGACAGAGAGCCAGGCCAGGGCGCGGCGCTGGCTGGCGCAGTGGGTATTAAAAGTGTAAGGGCGCTTTCAGCCCCAGCGCCCTTCACTACGAGGAAGAGAAATTTTCACATATTCTCGCCTATATCATAGCACTCAGACGGTTGAGGCGCATCCTCCAGGTGGAGTATCGGGCGGGTTATTTTTCTAATACCTCTCCTGTATCGCCGGGCAGAGGCTTGCCGCAGTGCAGGCAGTAGATGGGCTGTAGCCCGGGCAGCAGATGCTGCTCGTGGCTGCAGTGCGGGCAGCGCCGCAGGCCGTGGGCATCGTAACCGCAGGCAGGACAGAATTTAAAAGCTTCTTCCAGTCGCCGCCCGCAGCGCGGGCAATGGCGCTCGGGTTCCAGGGGGAGCGGAGCGGGGGTAGGCGCGGCGGCCGATACGAAGTCTTGCTGTGAGGGCTGTTCCTTGGCGGTTGTTGGGGTCTCAACCGACAGCGCGGCGCTGATCTCAGGCGAGGCGCTCTCGACGGGTGGAGGTGGTACAGCCAGGGCGCGCCCGCGGCGGGCATAAACCAGCATCAGGGTGCCTACCCATAACAGTCCGCCCAGGGTCAGCGTCAGGCCGCGCCAGGGGGTAAAGCCGCCCAGGGAGAGCACGCCCAGGAAGATGAACAGTAGCCAGGCGGCGCGCCACCAGGTGGGCCTGAAGCCGGCTGCCAGGCCCAGGAAGGCGATCACCAGGGCGGAGACGCCCAGCCAGGCCAGGGCGGAGGCCGCCTCCAGGCCGAGCAGGCCGCTGAGGAAGACCAGCGCCGGGTAGAATAGCGCCAGGCACAGGCCGAGCAGCAGGTAGGCTTCCAGGCGCAGGGGCATCTGCTCCAGGCGCAGCCAGCCGGCCAATGAGAGCAGGCACAGGCCGATCCAGAAGGGGGCCGCCCCAGCCAACGATACGAAGCGGCCCTGCAGCTTGGCCACTTTTTGGGCGGTGGTCTGGCGGGCGGGCAGGTCGAGCTGGATGTCGCGGTTGGGGATCAGGCCGGGGTACTGCCATGCGAAGGTCTCGCCCTCGGCGGCGGCGGTGGTTTGCGAGGCGGCCAGCGAGCTTTTGGGCAGCTGGCTGCCGGTCAGGCCGTTGACGGTGAAGACGATGTCCACGTCAGAACGCCGGTCGCGGCTCAAAGCGTAGCTGAAGCTGCTGGCGCCATCGGCGCGATAGCTGATGGCGATGTCGTGCTCTTCCTGGGCTTGCAGCTCGGCGCGCCAGGTGATGCCGTTGACGGTGAAGACCACGCCTTCGGGCTCTTGCCCATCCACCAGGAACTCCACCTGGTGCAGGGTTTCCAGGTTGCTGGGGAAGGGGAAGTACAGCTCAACGGTGGTGGTGATGGCCGGGCCGGGATAGATGAAATGGTACTGGCTGTTGAATTCCAGGTCGTAGAGCGTGGCGCTGACGCCTTCCTGTTCCTCGTAACGGGCGTCCAGGTTGGCGCGCACGGTGCTCTGCCAGCCAGTCAGCGCCGCCGGCACCGCCTCGCCGCCGGGCAGGACCAGGTTCCAGGTGGGGGCTTCCTGGTAGATTTTGAGGCGGCTGTTGTAATCCAGGTACTCTCGCTGGGCGGAGGTATAGACCCCCGAGGGTAGGTCGCTGGCGACGATCGAGAAGACCAGCAGCAGGCCGCCCAGGCCGAACAGCAGCACCAGGACGACCAGGGTATTGGCAAAGCGTTTAAAGAAGGTGGGCATAGACTGCTCCTGTGGCTGAAGATGGGTTATGGGTGAATAATAATAAAAAAATTAATCGGAGAGCGGATGGTGAAACGAACAGGGCGAATTGTATCGAGGGGTGTTGGCGGTAGACAGCAGGCGGGAAACGGGAGGAAAGTCAGGAGTGAGAAGGGAGGAGGCGCGGCGAGGGGGCCGGAGGGCGGGGGCAGGGAAGGGGGAGGAGGCAGGAATCAGCATGGGAGTGTATGCACCGGAAGGCCGAGTTGAGAAGCTACTATATTTGATTGTAGGATGAATGCGGGGAAAAGGCAAGTGGTTAACGGCAAAATCCCCCAAAGATTAACCCGTTGGGGGATGTGCTCAGGGCCTAAGCTGCTTCTTTAACCAGTCTTCGATTTGCGGTAGCGGGCGAAGGCCGCGCCTGCCAGTAGAACCAGGAGCAGCACGGCGGCGACCAGCAGGTTCGTGGGTGAAAAGATCAGCGCAAAGGTGCTGGCATTGGGGTACTCGTAAGCGCCGATGTCGCAGCCCTTGCCTTGTGGGCGCGGGGTGTTCAACTGGTCGGTTTGCGCGGCGCAGGCCTCGACCGGCAGAGCGTCGATGGCCGGGCTGTCGGGGAACAGGGCGTGCACCGGAAGCGCCAGGCTCTCCGGAGAGCCGGCGGCGCCGGGCTGCGCCAGGTCCGAGAGCGGAGCCAGGAGGGCGTCACCAGAGTGGGCCGGCGCGCAGTTGCCATCCTCGATCCAGTTGCCACTGTTGGCGGCGATGCTGCCCAGTTCGGTCAACTGGCAGTCTATCACGCCGTACTTTTCGAGGGTGGCGTGGTTGCCGGCGATCAGGGTGTTGGTGATGTGCAGTTCACCGCGCACGACCCCTTTTTCACGCGTGCCGCGGATGTAAAGCCCGCCGCCGCTGTGGGCGGTGTTGGCGCTTATGGTAGCATGGGTGAGGTGGGCAACGCCGTCCAGGTGGATGCCGCCGCCGCTCTCGGAGGTGGTGTTGCCGCTGATGGTGCTGTTGACCAGTTCCAGGGTGCTCTCGCAGTTAACGTGGATGCCGCCGCCTTTGCCCAGGGCCTGGTTGCCGCTGACGGTGGTGTTGATCAGGGTAGCGGCGCCGCTCAGCAGTTTGATGCCTCCGCCGGTCTGGCATTCCAGGAAAGGATCAGCCCCGCCGCGCGAGCCATTGTCGCTGACCAGGCTGTTGACCAGGGTCAGCGTGCCATCGCTGAGGATGCCGCCGCCGGCGCTGCCGCTGTTGCGCGTAACGATCACGTTCTCCAGGCGCAGCACGCCTTCGTTGCGGATGCCGCCGCCGGATTCGGGCTCGCGCTTGGGGTTGCCGTGGCGGATGGTCAGGTTGCTGAGGGTGGCCTGTACACCCGGTGCGATGGAGAAGACGCGCCGGGTGGCCTGTCCGGGTTCGGCATGGGCCTGGATGATGGTGCGCTGTGCACCCTGGCCGCGGATGTGCACGTCTTTGGTGACCTGGATGTCGGCTTCAGTAAGGAATGCGTCTCTGACTTCGATTTCGCCGCCCGAGGTTAACAGAAGGCTGTCGATGGCGGCTTGCAGGCTGGTGAAGTCGCAGCCGTCGGCGCACACCGTGATGGCGGCGGCGCGGGCAGAGGGAGGCAGTCCCAGGGAGAACAGGACGAGCAAGCCTAAGGCGGCTGCCAGGGAGAGGCGCCAGGGGGAGGTGGAGCGGTTGGGCGAGGAATTGCGCATAGGTGTACCTTTCGTGGAAATGCGTTGGATGTGGAGGCAGGATTCGCGAGGAATACAACTATGGGGGCTGGTGGGTTCATTGGAGAGGCATTTGTGCGTGGAGGGCGGGTGTTATAATGCAAGTGGCTCAGATTTAACCACGAAGGACGCGAAGGTTTGGTGGAGCTGCGAAGGATACCGAGTGTGGTGAAACCACGAAGGGCGTCAAGGGCACGAAGGGATGATGATCCGGTGGTTCTTTGTGGACTTTGTGGTCTTGGTGGTGAGAAGGCTGCGTTTTTTACCACGAAGGGCACTAAGGGCACGAAGGAATTTCAGTGTAGGAGGAGCGTATGTGTTCTATGGTCGCTTGCGGCGGGAGGTGTGATTGTGAGCCGGCGTAAACGTTATCCAGCGAAGACGGAGCGACCAGCGCCAGAACTGGGGAATGAGATCATGCAGGCTATCCTGGCCCAGGAAGGCTACCCCTCCCCGGAGGAGCGCTGGACGATCTTGCAGCGGCGGGGTGAGATCATGCGGGAGGTGATTTCCGATATGCTGTCCAGCAGCGGGCGCAGCCAGGAGGGGCGCGCCAGATTGTTCATCCAAAAATATGGGCAGCGGGACGCGTTGGCGGTGTTGAACAGTTTGCAGCGCGGTTTTCAGCGTCCCAGTTATATCGCTGAAGAAAGCTGGATCTACCGCCAATACCGCCAGGCGTTTGCGCGCTTTGGGGGCGAGCGCCGTTTCTTGAACTATGCCGAGTACGAGGAATTGACTGGCGAGACTGTCCGAATAGAAGCGATGCGTTATTTGTCGCCTGTCGAACTGCGTCCCTCTAAGCACTTACAGCAGATGCGGGAATTGACGCTGACTCCGCCGGCCCTGTGGGAAGACCTGCTCCCGCCAGACACGCCGCGACGCCCGGCGGATTTCCACGCGCCGCAGGCTGAGGTGTACCGCGGCCCGGAGCAGGAACTGCTTGCGCTGGGATGGGATTTGAACCTGCAAGCTGTCGACAGCCAGGCAGCGCGCTGGCGAGCGGCGATCCCGGACCTGGCGCGCATGGCGCTCGACGCGGGTTTGCTAAATGGCTGGCCGGGTGAAACGGCCAGTTGGGCGCCTTACTACGCCCTGCACCTGCTGGGGGTCTTGCGGGCGCACGAATACGCGGCCCGGTTGATGGCGCTGTACCAGCGGGCGGACGACTGGCTCGCCGACCGGCTGCCGGACGCCTGGGGGCGCATGGGCGCGGCGGCTGCGCCGGCCCTTGTGGGGCTTGTTGGACGACAGGCGGCTGCTGCCAAAGCCGCGCGGCCTGGCAGCAATGGGCCTGCAAGCTTTGGCCGAGGCCGACCCCCGGCAGCGCCTGGCGGTCATTAGGGGGATGGGCGAACGCCTGGGAACGCCCGCTGGCGATGAGAAGGTCAATGCATACCTGATCATCGTGCTGGATCGGATGAGAGCCGTGGAGGCGCGCAAGGAGATTGCCGCGGCCTTCGCGCAGGGCCGGGTGGCGGCGAATATCATCGGGCCGGAGCACGTGGAGCTTTTGGCGGGCGAGATGTGAGGAAGCAGGCCAGGCCCGACCGCGATGGGCGCCTGAACTGGCGCGTTTGGGAGCGAATCACCGGCGCACTTCAGATGAAAACTCGCGGTATACTTTGGGGGTGAAAATTACTGGCAAATTATAGGGTGAGAAATGAAGGTTAAGTTTTTGAAAAAGGTCAAATCGTAACAGGTCAGCAATAAAGTGGGCGCGTTCCAGGAGTAGACGTCATGGCATTCTTCCAAATCGACCCTCTGAACTTGATCCCAGCCAACCTGCGAACTGCCATGCGCGACACGCTGGTGGATTTCATCTCCGAACAGGCCAAAAAACACCTGGGCGACGAAGTAGCTGTCAAATTGAGTAAACTGCGCTCGGATGCCGCCTTCAATAAACAGTTCGAAGATGGCTTGCAGCGGGCGGTCAAGCGCTTTGCGGTTGAATATGAACAGCAAGACGAGGACCTGGTGGCGGCAATCACCGCCCAATCCGATTTCTTTAGAAATGAGGCTGTACAAAAAGCGCTCCTGGCAGTGCTCAAGCAGCCTGGGGCATCCCTGTTTGAGGAGCAGGAGCGGTTAGCACAATCCTTCCAAAGCGTACTGCCAGAGCGTAAAAACCGCCAGCGCGTGGATAAAGCGGTGGTGTATCTGCTGAGATGCCTGGCGGAAGAGCTGTGGCATTTGCCTGAATTACAGCCGATCTACAGTTTGCAGTTCCAGCGCCTGACAGCAGAGGCATCTCGCCAGCAGGTAGAACTGCAAAAGGCGCAATTGATGACTCTAACAGAGTTGAATTCTGGCTTGAAAGGTGCTTTATTGCAGCTAACTGATGCCATCGCAGAGCGCAAATTATTGCTATCTGGCGAGGCCTCCACTTTTACGGATCACCCGCGGGTATATCATAATTTGCCACAGCCGGACTATAAACGATTTATCGGGCGTGAAGAAGAAATCAACCAAATTTATCAGATTCTGCGACCTTACCCTCTTTCCCAATCTCACCTTGTCGTTATCGATGGCATTGGCGGAGTTGGGAAAAGTGCCCTAGCGCTAGAAATAGCTTTTCGATATTTGCGCAACTACGATAAGATTCCAGCAGAAGAGCGTTTTGACGCCATTATATGGGTTAGTGCCAAACAAAATGTGCTCACTGCTGATGGGATAAAGTTACGCTCCTATGCCTTCAAAACTTTAGGAGATATTTGTACTACTGTCGCGATTACACTGCGGCGTGAAGATATTATACGAGCCGATTTAGGTAATCAGGCTGAAATCACGCGTAATGCGCTTAAGCAGCAACGCACGTTGCTAATTGTAGATAATTTAGAAACAGTTAGCGATGACAATGTTGTAAATTTTTTGCGCGAATTGCCAGCACCGACAAAAGCGATCGTTACAACGCGGTTACGTATTGACGTAGCTTATTCTATACGCCTTGCAGGAATGCCTCAGCATGACGCCTGGAGATTGATCAATCAGGAATGTTCAAGCACGAAAATAAAACCTAACGATGAACAAATCAGCCAACTATACAAGCGAACGGGTGGTGTTCCTTTAGCTATTGTTTGGAGTCTTGCCCAAGTAAGATCTGGACACTCGATTGAAGAAGTATTGTATCGACTTGGCAAACCGACAAATGATATAACAAGATTCTGTTTTGAAGGAATAATTCCGGATATAAAAAGTACGTCGGCATATAAAATATTACTCTCTTTGTTGCTTTTCACAAAAGATGCTAGTTCAGAAGCTCTAGGGTATGTGTCTGAATTATCAGAACTTGATAAAGATGATGGATTAGCCCATCTCGAGAAATTATCTTTAGTAAATAGGGTAGCAGATCGACATTCATTACTGTCTTTGACGAAGGCATATGTAAGCACAGAATTAGCTTCTTATCCTGGTAGGCAAAGACTTGCTGAGAGATATTACAACTACTATTTTGAGTCTTTGAATTCTCTTGCTGCATCAGAGGCTTTGATTTCATCAAAGGGTGACAATTTGATGTCGGAAAGAGAAAATCTGCTGGGATTGATTGAGAATTACAAGCTAGTTGATCCAAATAGAACTATAGAGTTAATATCCGTTTTTGCTCATTTCCTGCATTATTTTGGATATTGGGCCGAATTATTGGAGCAATGCAAATATGGCCTTAAGTATGTTGGTCATGATGATGAAATCAGACGAGCTAACTTTTTGTCTTTGATTGGCAGGGCCAAATTATTCCAGAAGAATTTCAAAGAATCTGAAGAGTTTTTAGCTGAGGCTTTGCAGCTATATAAAAACCTACAAGATGACGATGCTTATGCAGGTACTTTGCTATATTATGCAAATGTTCTAAAAGGATTGGGGCGGAAAACGGAAGTTCATAGTACATTAGAAGCTGTTCTGGAAATAGCCAAATCGAACAATTGTATTGGCGTGATCGCGCGAGCTCAAAATGCTCTTGCATTTGAAGATATTAGTAATGGGGATCTTGAGATAGCAAAGGAAAGATTGCTAGACGCAAAGTCGATTTTTGAGAATATTGACAGAGATAGAGCAAGAGGGTTGGCTCCAACTCATAGATTATTAGCGAGAATTGAGCTTAAGAAAAGGAATTTTGTTGAAGCTGATAAGCTTCTACAAAGAAGTCTTGAAATTAGTGAAAACACGAACTTTACTCTGGATCTGGCTTATTCACACCGCGATTTAGGATCATTGTATCAAAGCAAGCTTTCATTTGCTCAGAGTCTTCATCATTTCAAACTGGCAATAGATTATTTCCAGAGATTGGGAATGGATGAAGACGTAGAAGAAATCAAGAGGTCATTGGCTCAGTTGGAAAATCAATAATATGTCCGAATATTCCCTTGAACTGGAAAAAATATTGGCAAAGGGCTTCCAGAATTCCATATTTCCAGGAGTATCTATTCTGATAAGAGTACAAGATGAGATAGAAATTCAACTATGCCATGGAAAACTAACTTACGATGATGATGCAGATGTTGTATCAAATGGAACGCTATTTGATATAGCCTCAATAACAAAATTATTCAGTTCTGTAGCAATAATGCAGTTGCATGAAAAAGGATTCCTAAACATATATGATCCAGTCAAAAGATTTTTTGGACAACTCAAGGGGGCAGGAAAAGATCAATTAAATCTATGGCACATTCTTACTCATACCTCTGGATATGATTCGTTTGACGATCAAGAGCTAGCTGCTATTGATAGTAAAGATGATTTGATAACGAAGATATGTATGAGGAACTTGAAGTTTATGCCTGGAGCAGGATATTGTTATTCAGATCTGGGTTTTATCCTTTTAGGATTGGTGATTGAATTGGTATCAGGTAAGAATCTAGATGAATATCTGTATTGTCATATTTTTGAGCCTTTAGGGATGTACAGTACTTTTTATCTTCCTGGGACTAGGCAGGTTGTAAATGTTGCTCCAACCGAACGGGATAGCTCTGGTAATTTTTTGCAAGGGGTAGTGCATGATGAAAAAGCGAGGCTCATGGGAGGAATAGCTGCGCACAGTGGTTTATTTTCAACAGCTACAGATTTAGGGAAATTTTCCCAATCCTTTTTGAGTTTGGTGAATTATCAAAGTCATAAGCTGATAATGTTGCCAGAAACAGCTAGAATCATGGTTGAACCACAAATTGCGAATATTATGCCTTCACAAGGACTTGGGTGGTTTATAAATTTGCCCTTTATGGGCAAATTTGCTTCTCAAACTACCTTTGGTCATACAGGATTTACTGGGGTATCCTGTGTAATCGACAGCCAAAAACAAATTACTTGCGTTTTGCTGTCAAACTGTGTTCATCCAACTCGTCCTGATATGCGAAAAAGGGAAGTGCTCATGCATATTCGTCAAGAGATCTCAAACTTTGGATTTGAGCTATATAATGGGGTTCACCGTAAAAAAGATAGGCGAGAGAAGAAATAGGAGAGTAAGCACCCAACTGCCAGGAAGCGTGACGTGTCGAGTTCTGTCTGCCTAACAAAGCAGCGATGATCCGCGCATCCTTTGCCATTTTTGGATGGCTAAGTAAAGATAATCCCGCAAAAATTGTAGAAAACAAGGACTAACCATGAATCCTACAGAGATAATGGACTTAACAAAAGTCTGCAGATGTTTTCCCCTTACTCCCCCTTCAGAACTTATTCGTGATAGTTTTTTGGATGCAATTGAAAACATTTTCGATAGCCACACAATGGTTATTGTCGAGGGACCGGAGGGTATTGGCAAAACAACGTTGTTGGCTCAATTTTGCCGACGTCACTCGATGACATCAGTTTCAATATTCATAAATACTATTTCTCGTTCCTCATATGACATTGAATCTGTTCGGTTAGATCTATGCAATCAGTTAAATTGGATCATAACCCAGAAAGAAATAGTAGACAGCAATTTGATTGATACAAAAACCCTACTCGGACAACGAAGATGGGATCTTAGTGGAAAAGGTAGTATGTCAATAGTTGTGTAAAATCTCGGTGCCGGCGCTCTTGGCAGGAATTGAAATATTTCTGAACTTCAGACTGCGGATCACTGCATAGAACATTAACATACAGCTATTCTCGTTGCGAAAGGCGGCAGCCATCTTGTGGCTGCGTTTCTTGACTTCTCCGAAGATGCGCTCGATGATATTGTTGGTTCGGATATACCTCCAATGTTTCTTGGGATAGTTGTAGAAAGCCAGGCAGGCTTGAATATCACGTTGCAGGCAAGCCACAGCAGACGGGTAGATGGTCTCATATTTCTGGCAGAAGGCAACCAAGACCTGATCGGCTTGCTCACGGCTGTCCTGATAGAAAATGGCCTTCAGTTCGGGATAGACCTGGTCGTGCTGTTTGTCTGGAATGTAGCCCAACACATTTTCCATTTTGTGTTTGATGCAGCGCTGGCGATCTGAAGCCGAGAATTTGATCTGGATGG
>JBFMFR010000034.1:0-78144 GCA_040752025.1 Chloroflexota bacterium
CTTTCGCAACGAGAATAGCTGTATGCTAATGTTCTATGCGGTGATCCGCAGTCTGAAGTTCAGAAACATTTCAATTCCTGCCAAGAGCGCCGGCACCGAGATTTTACACAACTATTGACATACTACCGTTTTCATTACCTCCAGATAGAGTAAACTGAAGATAACCATTTGTCATTCCAGGTTTCTTGAATTGTATGGCAGTGATCGAGATAAATGGAATCATTTTTGTGCCCTTCAATCCCTTATTCAAAAAACCCAAGACGCCTTTGGGGGTAATTGCAACCTTATCCTCATATACCTCAAGTAAATCCTGAACACCTCTCATCGTGTAAATAACGCCTGTTGGCTTTTCCTTCAAATTTGACACTGATTCGATAGAGCTTACAGGATCCCGAGTTGATTGTTGGCTAATTTGGGGGCTTTGGCTTTCACCAGTTTTTTCCGAAGTTCCAAGCCTTGCTAATCGTTCCTTCGCCCGCGCGTTATCTGGATTAAGCTCCAAAGATTTTTTCAAGCAGTGAATTGCCTGTTCTCTTTCTTCAACAACCTGACTAAGAAAATACCAGGCGCGGGCGTTCTTTGGCTCTTGCTTCACTACCCGCGATAATATCGCTCTAGCGTTAGCCTTGTTGCCGGCTTTTGCTTCTGTAACGGCTTGCTGGATGAGTTGCTCTGTCATTTCGCTCATGCTCGCGTGACATACTCCTATTATGAAAGCTCAACTCAAGAACACATAATAGCTAGGAAACTATAATGCATCCTCGGCAACTTTCCACAAAGACTCAAACTGATCGCGGAAGAAATCAACCCAATACTTATTTAATCGGTTATCAAATTTCAAACAAGGAAATACATTGTTTTTGTAAGGCAACAGTTTTACATAAACTTGAAAAGTCCCATCCTGAGCTTCAATAAGCATAATGCCATAAGATGATACATATGGGATTTTTCTCAACTGTACGAGTTTAGGTTTATTACATGAGGTAGCTAACAGCCTTATCTGTTTAAGGCTCCCATTTATGGCTGTCTCCATACTATTGGCATCATCATTAGTCGCACTCCTAAATGCCATAATCGCAACATTTTCGGGAGTCGTTTCAGGCATTAGATATCGCAATGAAGCTCCTCTAGCTACCATTTTCGAAAAATCAAAATAATATAAGATGGTTGTACTTGTGAGGTTCGAGCCTAAAATACTGACACTTTTCGCTGTCTTAAAATCCTCACTCAAATTAGGGTACCCTTTATCTGATAAGAAGTCCGATATACTTGCATTATCTGAAAGATTTTTGTGCAAAGCCTCAATTCCCATCTGAAGCTCTTTCATTGTGCGCCGATTTGCAAGAATCGAGCCTGCCAATAAGCTAAGAGCCGCCAGTATACTTGCGCCAACAATTTCGAAGCTAATACGTTCGAGAACTCCCAGAATCGCTACTATCACACTTAATATAATTGCTGCAACCGAGATAATAATATCGACTTCATCTATGATCGCTTTTAATCTTTTCATATCCTTTTTCTCCCAATGGGGCTATCCAGAAACTCCTTAGATTTTGGCTGGCTACAGACAATCGCTACAATGTTCGCCTAACCGATTCCAACATTTCTAGGGTTGGTTTTGCTTGGGTTTCGCTTGAGCAGGCGATAGAGACAAAAACAACCAGAACAAAGAAGCATAATAAACGGCGCATCAATCACACCTGTCTTTGGAGATTAGTCATCCTGAAAGGCTACCCAAATAGTTGCATAATCTGCAATTGAATATATATCGCCACCTAAAAAATTGTCCCAATTTATACGGTCTACAGTTGTTTTATAGAAAGTGAGATTCACCACGTTATCTTCACTGGTGTTTCCAAACTTGTCAACCATTGAGAACGAGCCCGTTAGAATAACATAGGAATAATCAATTCCGCTCTCAGCTATTGTTCGTAATATTTTGGTCGCATCCAGTTTTGCCCCGTATTTAATGAGTTTTTCTGTAAAGTTATCGTCTATTGCCCAGTTGACAAGAATAGAGTTATCAGAGTCATCGAAAGTAAGTTTAGTCAGCCTGGGAATGCCTCTATTGCCGCTCCCTAATACCTCCTCAACTTCAGCCTGAAGGGCTTCGCGCGGCTCTAGTGTCGCTGTAGGCGCTACTGTATCCGTAGGAATTACTATTTTTGTTGGCTCAAGGGTAGCTTTAGGGGCTAATGTCTGTGCTACTGAAGTGCCTTCGTTCTGTGCCATTTCAGTAACGGATATGCTATCAGTATCATCACCGCTTAACATCGCTGCCCCCACACAAACCATGCACAAAATCAAGATACCGGCCAGGGCTCCCAATACTATATTGCGCCGTTTCAATGGAGTCCTAATATCTCTGCCGGCTTTAGTTGTCTCCACAGGGCTTTTTGCAACTGTACTTACTTCATCCGCCAGGGATGCATCAATAACCGGATTCTTGATATCCTTTAATCTTTGGCGCGCTTTTGTATTATCGGGTTGAATTTTTAGAACCTGCTCCAGGCAATAAATCACCTGCTCTTGTTTGTCTACCATCTGACTAAGCAGATACCAGGCGCGCGCGTTGCCCGGCTCTTGCTTCACCGCTCGCGATAATATCGCCCTGGCGTTAGCTTTGTTGCCAGCCCTGGCTTCTGTAATAGCTTGCTGGATTAGCTGCTCTATCTGTTCGCTCATGTTACCCGCTCCTAAATCTGTAAAATATTATCGCGTAATAATCCCCCTGTGTCATGTGTTTTTTGTCACTTTCGAGAAAGAAAAAGGCCAGCTTCACAGCCGGCCCGGTCGTATCCTGGGAGCATCTAATCTGTCAGGGATGTCCTGCCGCTTCGAGCGCCTGGGAAAAGAGCGCATCCGCCAGGTTTCGAGCATTCCGGCCTGTTGTCTGTGGCAATTCCAGGCGATAAGCCAGCCGAAGTGCGTTTGCACTGAGAATACCACTATGAAAAATGGTACTGGGAAAAAGTCAAAGAGGAACTGGAATGGGAAGATGCGATAGAAAAAGAGGTGGCGCAGGGGGCTGCCCATCCGCCGGCGGAGGCCGAACAGGTTGAGCCTGGAGCGGCGGATTAGGTTCTCGAAGGAAACCCAGTCGCCAGGAATAACGAGAGACCCTATTGCAAACGATGCGCCGATCTACTTAGGATGACGTTGATCATCCTCCCCAGTGTGATGCGAGGTAGCATCGTCATGGCGAAGCCACTTGAGCAGATCATCGTTTTGTGAATCATCAAGATGATGTGTATCTGACGACTTTCTTTGGCGATTATTTTCAATGCGATACTGATCGGGCGATTTGAGATTCTTTAGGTTGATCGGATTATACTGATATTTGACATGCGAAACATCATGATCGGAAAAGCAAGTGTCTTGCAAATTTGCATCTTCCAGCCTGGCCTTGGTCAAATTGGCCCCAACCAGGTTAGCCCCGCCCAAATCGGCCTGGCGCAAATCGGCCCCGAACAAGTCGGCGTTGTGCAGGTTGGCCCTGACCAGGTTGGCCCTGAATAAGTTGGCCCCGATCAAACTGGCGCTGGTCAAATCGGCCTCGGTCAAACAGGCTTCAGACAGGTTGGCCCACAGCAGGTTGGCCCCGCGCAAATTCAGGTCTTCCAAGATAAAGCGCATACGGGCGTCCCCGCCCCTTACAACCGGAGCAAAGGAGGCCAGGATGTGCTTGTCCCACTTTTTCGCCAGCATCGTAGCCGAGTCAGTCGGCATCCTGAACAAGACTTGCAGGCTGCCCAAACTGACCAGCATCACTTCAATTTCCTCTGGCAACAACCCCAACCCCCTGGCCAAAGCAATTCGCGCGTCTGCAATGGCCGCATTCACCCGATCGGCCGAGATGTTCGACAAATCATGCGGCAGGGTAAGCTCAATCCGCTCCCTCTTCTCCTGGCGCTCGGCCAAATACGGATGCTCATAAACCGTCACCGGATGGTTGATGACGTTGGTAATGTTGGTAATATGGGTGATGTTCTGAACGATCTTCTGGAAAACCTCATCACCGGCTATAAGTTTATCACGGCCGATGTAATCGCCGCTGATCAGGGTTTTGTTGTCCGAATGATGCATGGTCAGGCTGCTCGCTGTGTTTGATGAGTCGAAGAATCGATTTCATTTCCCTGTTCGAGAGGAATTCTCCCAATCATTATCGCATTTTTTGCCCCCGGTGTCACGTGTTATTTGTAACTTTTGCTAAAAAGGTCACCCAGCAGCAGCACCCCGCCAACGCCGGTGGCAATAAGCGCCAGGGTGTAGACGGCGAGCGAGGCGAGAACGAGCAGCCACCGGACGCCCTCCGGCCCGGTTTCGCCCGAGGCCAACCCGGTGACGACCGCCAGCGCCTGATCCGAATCACATACCCTACCCCAAGACCCTTCGGTTTGCGCACATAATACCCGTGCCCAATGATCTGCTCCACCGCCCGACAATTCGGAATACTCCTGTATATCCGGACCAAAATCGGCTACAATCGGCATTGGGTTGTCTGGCCCTGGGGAGGCTGCCACTTGGTTAATACGTCACCATTTATTCCGGCCATACTCGCCCTGTTTCAATCATTTAATTCGGACGCCGACACCATACACAGCCACTGAGCCAATGGATGCTTTTGTAACACTGAATAACCCGTCATCAGATTTTGATGACCACATAGGATTAATCTACGAAGAACTAGCAGATGGTTATGTGAGAAACACCAGTCAGAAGAATTTCACTCGACAGGTTCTGCAATGAAAAAGCATGCCCCCACGATTATACTAACGCTCGTTTTGGCGCTTACCGCTTGCCAGGCAATGACAAGCACCCCGGCAAATCAGCCAGCGACGCAACCGGTACTGGCTTCGACTGAAACAGCGCCTGCTTTCGATACAAAGCCCGCTGCAACAACGGTCGTACATCCATCGGCGACTTCCTCTCCCACGGTTACGCTCACTCCTACGCCTGCCGCCACGCCGACGCCGGCAATCCAGATCGATCTCAGGCGCTACGATTTCGATGTAAATCCACCGATTGACGTTTCGCATAATCCGCCCTTGATCGTTCGAATGGATGAAACAGTAAACATCGAGTTCAGTTTCGTCTGCAAGTATCCACCACTCGGGCCAAAGTGCCCCTCCGTTGTCACTCTTTACATTTCTTACGGCGAAGGGGGTGACTTCACACCGACGGCGCTTATAGAGGGAGATCGGGATGGCTTACGTGTTCTCTCTGCCGATCTTTCTGCCAGTGATGAAAGCGGGCAGCCGCTGCGGCGTTACTATCTCCAGGTAACTGATCCGCAGGTAGGCCTGGACATCCGTTACCCGACCGCAGGCGCAGTGGATTTGTTCGTGGCTTCCGAGCTGATACCGGTTGACCTGCCGGCTCAAAAACCGGTGGAGACTGGAGAATTGGCGCTAGGGCTGCCCTGGGGCGATGGCCCTGAAGCCGTTGGTTTGCGGCAAAAACGTGCAGGCTACCCCTGGCGACAAGGGCCGGTTGCTATGGATGTGGCAGACGATGAAAGAATTGCGCTTCTAGACCTTGTGAAAAAGCGAATCTTGATCTTCGATCCTACCGAAAAAGGGTTCACAACCATTCCTGTATCCTTCATACTCTTAGACTATCCAGATGTACAATTCGACCGGAACGGACAGATTGCCGTGTTCGATCCAAGAGGAGAGCCGTTGGGAGATCAATCCACCGTAGATATTCCTCGCCTCTTTCGTTTTCTCCCGGATGGGCATATCGGCGCGGTTGCTCCTGTTTTTGTCGAGATACCAGGCTGGCTGAACAAAGACCTGCAAGTCATGGATTGGGGGGATATGAGACTGGTCACTCCCTTCGGCGCTTCTGGGAAAGCCAATTCTCGGGAGACTCAGCGACAAAAACAGTCTCCACGCCTCACCATGAAGTATATGCTTACAACCGTCAACGATGTGCGCTTTGCTGATTGGGAAAAAGGGATTGCTTTTGCAGTTCACTCGGAGTCCATGCTGGGTGCGATTATCTGCTTTGAAAAGACGCCCCAGGGATACGTGGCTGTCTTCGAAGGCGACCAACTCCGGGCAGTCTGGTTTGATGAGGCAGGCAAGGTGTTGAAAGATGTTACTTTACCCAGGGAAGATTATTCGGAGATAAACCCTTTTGGACGCACGAGCATCATGCCAGATGGCTCGCTTTATTTCCTGAGATCAACCGAAAATGGCATCGAAGTACGCTTCGTCAAAGCACCTTAGCCGAAAAGCTACTCGCAGTACCCTGGGCCACGCAAAATGATCTTGATGATTTTCCAGTCCCTGGGGATTCTGCTATTGATTATGGCGTGTTTTGCCCTCAATGTCACGTGCTATTTGTCACTTCCCCCCAGGCGGGAAGGCTAACCAGCGCTGGCAGCCAGCGGCAAAGGGGTGACCTCTAACTCCAGGCGCTCGCCCAGGGCGTCGCGGGCGGTCTCCAGGTCGTAGAGGGCCTGCAAGTTCAGCCAGAATTCGGGGGTGGTACCGGTGGCGCGCCCCAGGCGCAAGGCCGTGTCGCCGGTAATGCCGCGCCGGGCGCGTACGATTTCGTTCAGGCGGGTGGCGGTAATGCCCATGTGCTGGGCCAGCCGGTTCTGGCTGATGTTGTATGGCCTGAGATATTCTTCCAGCAGGATTTCTCCTGGATGAACGGGTTGAATCTTGTTCACCATACACCTCACTTGTGGTAATCCACAATCTCCACGTTATAAGCGTTTTGATCGCGCCATTCAAAACAAATTCGCCAACGATCGTTGATACGGATCGAATACTGGCCAGAGCGATCACCTCGCAACTTCTCCAAACGATTGCCCGGAAAGACTCTCAAGTCAGCCAGAGAACCGGCCGAGTGAAGCATCGCCAATTTGCGATAAGCGCTACCCTGGATTTCAGGAGGCAAGCGAGTCGATCCTGCACGGGAGAAAACCTTTCGGGTTTCTTCACCCTTGAATGACATGATCACAAGCTTATTATATCTCGGTTCTCGATAAAAGGGAAGGATTGGCCGGATGCAGGTAGGGTTTGGACAGCAAAACAAATGCTATAATACTGTCTATCCGGCATAGCCGCTATTACCGTTATTCAGGAAAGGAAATGTGCTGCGATGGTACCCAAAAGTCTGCGCACCTGGTTCGTGATCCACTTTATCCTCGATTTCATCTTCTCCATCCCGCTGATCCTGGCCCCCAGGGCTTTCCTGGGGCTGCTGGGCTGGACGAGCGTCGATCCGATCTCCGCCCGCCTGGTGGGGGCGGCCCTGATCGGCATCGGCGGCGAGTCCTACCTGGGGCGCAACGCCGGCCTGGAAAGCTTCAGGGGCATGCTCAACCTGAAGGTGCTGTGGTCAGGGAGCGCCCTGTCCGGCCTGCTGCTGACTCTGCTGACCGAAGGCCAGCCGGTGATGGCCTGGGCTTTCGTGGTTATTTTCGGCGGCTTTTGCTGCCTGTGGAGCTATTACCGGGTCAGGCTGGGCCGGGAGGCTTAGCACGGCAAGTGCACCCAGCCGGGCGGTGGTAACGCCTTCATTTGGTGGGCATAGCGGGGTATAATCACAAAGACAAGATAGCTTTGCACTGCAATGGCGGCCGTTCAGGACCAGACAGAAGTGGAGGCGCACATGAAGCAGTTCGACACAAGCTGGTTGAAATCCAGAAGGAACCAGATCATCGTCATCGCCATAGGCGTAGCGGGCCTGGTGTTGTTCACCCTGGCCTGCGTGGGGGTCTACGTGTTTATGAAAAACCGCTCTCGCAGCCAGGCTGCACTGCAAGCCGAACTGCCGCCCGCACCAACGGCAACCAGCACCCTGCCCGCCGCTTACCTGCCATTGGTCCCGATCCCGACAGAAACGCTGGAACTCGCCCAGCCAACGCCGGTCAGCCAGGCGCCGACCAGCCAACCGGTGACCGGCCAGGCGGCCAACAGCTTATGGCGGTTCGTCAAGTTCAACCTCAAAGACGTGGCCCTGTTCGAAAGCGTGGATAACCCGGGACAGATGCTCAAAGCCAGGTGCCAACAGCCCAACTTGCCGCGCCCGCAGGCCGGCCGGCTGTACCGGCTGGATGAAAGCGGGATACTGATCCCGGCCAACGGGAGTACGAACGTGCAGCGCTTCGCAGTCAAACAAAGGTAGGCGCGGGGCAGCCGGCGAAGCACAAAAAGCAATCAACGCTGCTCACTGAACTGGCACAGCCAACATATGGTGGAGGAACACTCATGCAGACACGCTTGCAAAATTTCACCCGCCAACTCCTGACCTTCAGTCTATTTTTTGTGCTGCTTTCAACCCAGGCATTGGCCAGCCCGTCTCAGGCGGGGGCGGATTTCGAGGCGGTGGATGCCTATCTGCGCGCCGAAATAGACGAACTGCGCATCCCGGGCTTAGAAATGGCGGTTGTCTATAAGGACGAAGTGCTCCACCTGGGAGGCTTCGGCGCAGCGGACGCGGCTGGCAGTGCGGTGACGCCGCAAACCCCGATGGTGATCGGCTCGGTCAGCAAAGGCTTTACCGCCCTGGCAGTGATGCAACTGGCTGAGGCAGGGAAGATCGATTTGGAGGCGCCCATCCAGGAATACCTGCCCTGGTTCAGCCTGTCCGATAGCAAAGGCGACATCCCCGCCGGGGCCTGGAAGCAAATCCACATACGCCAACTGTTGAACCAGACCAGCGGCATCTCCGAATACACCGGGGCCAACTCGTGGAGCAGCCGTGAAGCCGGCGATGATGCACTGGAAAACACGGTGCGCGCCTTTGATAACTTCCCATTGGTGCACGCGCCTGGGGAGGCTTTCGAATACAGCAACGCCAACTACCAGGTCCTCGGGCTGATCGTGCAGGCCGTCTCGGGTCAATCCTACGAGGCCTACATCCAGGAGCACATCTTCGACCCGCTGGAGATGCACCACAGCTATGCCCTGGCAGGGCAAGCGCCGGAACTGGCCAGCGGCTACCGCTTTTGGTTCGGGCAGCCTTTCCCGGCCCCAGGCCTGCCCTACCCGCGCGCCCACGCTCCGTCTGCCATGCTGGCAAGCTGCGCCGAAGATATGGGGCACTATCTGATCGCCCAGATGAACGGGGGTAAATATGGGGATGTGCGCATCTTATCCGAGCAAGGTATGGCAGAACTGCACAGCCCCGCGGCAGACTTCGGGAACGACAACCGCTACGCCATGGGCTGGGTCGTCACGCCGGAGGGGGCGCTGTTCCACAACGGGGAGACGCCCGGCTTCACCAGCGGAATCCGTATCGATGGCGATTGGGGCGTGTTCGTGGTGCGCAATATCGCCGCCAACCAGCGCGAACAGCGCCTGGACGAGATCGCCCCCGGGGCGATCAGCATTTTACAGGGCCAGCCCCCGGCGCGCAACAACCTGGACCCATCCTTCCGGCGCACGATGGTGATACTGGGGGTGCTGCTTGGGCTGCAACTGGCCGGGCTGTTTTGGGCTGTGCGCCGCTGGCAGCGCTGGGCGCGCCAGCCAGGCGCGGCCCCCCAAACCACCCTGCGCACCCTGCTGGCGGTCATCCCGGCAGGGGCCGCCAGCCTGGCGCTGGCGGGGCTGCTGTGGTACATGGGCCCGGTCAGCAGTCACCGCAGCTTCAGCGTGCAGGCGCTGTCCGCGCCGGACCAGATGCTGCTGCTGGGGTTGAACCTGGGGCTGGCGATCGCAGGCGTGGCAGTGCAGGTTGCGAGAGCACTGTGGTCGTTGCGGAAGATGGTTTGAATATATCAGCAAATTGATTGCATTAACTTATCAATCATGATAATATATCCATATGGAATTCGAACAACTACTGGAAATTGTCGCAGGTGAGCCGGTTTTCGAGACGGGCTTATTGCTGGCAGGAAAGGTCGACCCGGCGAATGTGCATTTGCAGCTCACCCGCTGGAAGAACGCCGGGCGGGTGTACCAACTGCGCCGCGGGCTGTACGCACTGGCGCCGCCCTACCAGAAGGTGCGGCCTCACCCCTTTTTGATCGCCAATCGCTTGCAGCGCGCTTCCTATGTAAGCTGCCAGTCAGCGCTGGCTTTCTACGGGCTGATCCCAGACACGCCCTATACGACGATCAGCGTCACCAGCGGGCGTTCCGGGCGCTGGAGGACGCCGCTGGGCGATTTCGAGTTCAGGCACATCCAGCCAGCCCGGCTGCGCGGCTACTGCACAATCGATTTGGGAAACCGCCAGCAAGCGCTGGTGGCTACTCCCGAGAAGGCGCTGCTGGACCTGGTTTATTTGCAGCCAGGCGGCGACGCGCCGGCGTACCTGGGCGAGCTGCGCCTGCAAAACCTGGAGCGCCTGGATGAGGCCGAACTACAGCGCCAGGCGCGGGCCTTCGACAGTCCCAAGTTAAGCCGGGCCGCGGCGCACGTCGCCAGCCTGGCAAAGCAAGAAGCCCAGGAATATGAAACGCTATGAAAGATCAATTGGGATAAGATCGTCTCTGATGTGCGCCCATTCGTTGAGCCCGGCTTCAACCTGGAGTTGTTGAGCAAAGAGAACCTGGAGCGATTGTTGGGGTAACTGCCTGGCAACTCTTACGGTGCGACTGGCAAAAAAGCTTTCATCAACCCAACGAACGGCTGGAAGTAGTAATCCTTCCCCAATTCCAGGATGCGGGGCTTGGAACCGTCCAGCTTCACGATCCAGATCTCTGACATTTTCTGGCAGTAGAGCGACTGGTTATCCGGACCCCAATGAGGCCAGGAGAGCGTGTCTTCCGGCCGCGTCAGGGGTTGGAAATGGTCGCCCCGGATTTCCCCCACATAGACCGTGGGGGCGCTGGTCTGGCGATCCAGCAATACCGCAGCAAGCAGCTTCCCATCCCATGAGACGGAGGGTTGGATCGAGCCGGAAAACTGGGGGAGGTCCTGGCTCTGCTGCGTGCGAATATTCACCCTGGAAAGGGCGATGGAATTTTTCGTCCTTTGGGAATAAATGATCTCTTCGCCGCTCACCCACCAGGGATAGCGGTTGTCAATCCACTCTCCTTCTGACAGTAAGGATCCGTTCAGGATAACGCCGGCGGCGTCTTCCGGGGCAAGGCCGCTGCTTACATCTAGCAAATAAACATCCCAGGTGCTTTCCTGTTGCTGCTTGGCCGCATAAGCCAGGTACCTGCCATCGGGCGACCAGACCGGCTGCTCGTACATCATGCCCGGTTCAACCAGCACGATGCGTTGGTTGGTCCCGCTGCTGTCCATCACCCAAAGCGAGTATATTTTTTCGTTAGTGTTGTCCGGATTGGTGATCCAGGCCGCGTAGGCAATCTGCCGCCCGTCGGCTGACAGGCTGGGGTAGTATTTGCGATATTTGGAATCCGAAGTCAGGCGGTGGATATCGCCGCCTTGCAGGTTAGCCGTAAAGATTTCCTGAGTCTTCTCTGATAAGCTCCAGGAGGTGTATAGCAAGCGATATTCATCGATAACCCGATAGGCATTCTGCCTGACGGTCACAGGATTTTCTGTAAAAACGATCGCATCGCCAGGGGGTTGGTCGAAGCCGCTTTTGGCGAGGCGCTGGAGTTCCTGGCGTAGGGCGTCATTGTTGGCAACGACCAGCGAAACGATGTAGGTTTCCTGTTTGGACACATCGAACTGCTGGTACAGGTTGGCGCGCAGCGCCCACTCACCCTCCGTCATACCATCTGGTACAGTGAAGAAGTCGGCCAGCAGGTAAGATTTGCCACCGGCCGATACGGGCTGCAAGACCACGTGGATGCTCCAGCCGGGGCGCATGTTGACGTAGCTGCCGGAAAACTCGACCTCGGGCAGGATTTCCTGGCCGTTCTTAGGATTCTCCAGGGTGACCGCCGGGCCGATGGGGACTGCCACCGGCGCGGATGGGGAAGCTTGCGCCGGCGGCGTTGTCTCTACAGGCGTAGCAGACGGCGTGGGCGAGAAGGCTGGCTCCAGGGGCGTCGGGCTCAGCGTAGGACTGGCGGTGGCCGTGGGTGTGTTGGCCAGGGCGGTTTTGGTCTGGTAGACCAGGTTCATGATTTGCGTTTGCCGGGCGGCTGAAGTGGATAAAAGTTCCGCTCGTAGAGCTCTCATCTCAGATTCTTGAACAATCCAGTAGACGATAATCGCCACCAGCATAGCGACAATACCCAAAAATCCAAGAATGGAAAGCCACACAAGCCTGGAAGAGAGTGTTTCAGGCGAAGGCTGCGGCGGCCCGGCGTAAACGTCCAGGTCGACCACCTGGAAACCCTGGCTGCGGTCGATTTCATACAGGGCAGAGGCCCAGTAGCGCAAGAAGCCGCGCAACTGGTCGCGCTCTTGGGAGGCGTAGACATCTCGCCCGCTGGCCTTCAATTCTTCGATAAAGGCTTTGACCTGGCTGGTGAAATCCTGCGGAGGTTGTCTCTGCAAGCCCAGCAGCTCGTTGTGCCGCTTTCTCAGCTCAGCGTACGTTTGGGTCACGGCTTTACCTCCTGAGCGCTTCTTGCGAGATGCCGACCAGGCGCGTGGCGGTCTTCCTCAAGTTGTCGTCGGCGTAATGCAAATAGCCCAACACCAGAGACCAATAGCGGCTGGTGAAATCCATCAATTGAACGAACCAGCTTTCATCCAGGGGGGACGAACGCAGCAAACGCATCACCGCCGGGCGCTCTCCCGCTGACCCGAGGCTATCGTGAGCCGCAGCCAGGTGGCCTTCGATGTCCCGCCGGGCCAGTTCCAGCTTGATGGCCCAATCCTCGCCTTTCAAGCTGTTCTTATCGGCGTCCTCGAACGGGCGGCCGATGACACAGATCTTCCTGGCCCAGCTCAACAGTTGGTCCAGGAGCAGGGCGATCTTGTACCAGCCGTTTTGCAGGTTCTGCAAACCTTCCGGGGTGAAATTCTGGCGATTAGTATTACGCACCGCCACCAGGAACTGGTCGTATAACTGGATGGTAATATCCAGATAGTTGTGCAGTTCCTTCCATTCGGACAACTCATCGTGGCACTGGTGGAACTCCTGGAGCACCTGGTCGAGCTGCTCAGGGCGTTCCAGATACGCCTGCGGGAAATGCTTCAACAGCACATCGATGATTTTGCTGACATCCTCGCTGTTGAAGCCAATAATCTTGTCCTGACCCACCTGATCGCCGCTGATGATCTTGTCTTTGCCGACAAAATCACCACCGTGGAGTTCGGCATCGCCCTCGAGATAACTACCGCCGACCTCAGTCGACTGCGGATCAGGTTGGCTTTGATCCGTCATACGATCTGTTCCTCACTGTCACACTTCAACCTGTTTCATAGGCAGGTGCTGACTCACCTGTCTGTGTTTAGTATGGCAGGTATCCCGGCAAAAGTCAACAGCTAATCGCCCGAGGTTACCAGCCCAGGATCTTTCGCAGCGCCCGCGCTTGTGCCCGGCTCAACTCAACTTCCGCGCCGGTCGTCAAGCGCAGCTTGTGACTGCCCTTGAACCAGGGGATGATGGCCTTCACGCGATCAAGGTTGACGATGGCGGCGCGATGAGCGCGGAAGAAATGGGCCGGATCGAGCCGAATCTCCAGCTCGGTCAGTGTTCGCTGCAAGGGGAAAGTGTCATTCTCGATGTGCACGAAGGTCTGATCATTCTCGGAGCTGATCCAGTCCACCTCGTCCACATCCAGGACGCGGATGCAGTTTGGGGCGCGCACTGCCAGGCGGGTCAGGTAATGCCCCTGGCTGACCAGGCTTTCCAGCAAGGGAGCAAGCCGCACAGCAAAACCTTGCTCATCAGCCTGCGCCGCCTGGGCACGGTGAATGGCCTGCTCCAACCGCGCTTTGCTGAAAGGCTTGAGCAGATAATCGAGGGCATTGACCTCGAAGGCGCGGATGGCGTATTCGTCGTAAGCAGTGATGAAGACAATCGGCGGAGGGGTTTGCAAGGCTTCGATCACGCCAAAGCCATCCAATCCCGGCATCTGGATGTCGAGCAAAACAAGATCGGGCCGTTCTTGTTCGATCAGTTCCACCGCCCGGGTTCCATCCTCGGCCTCGCCGATAATTTCCGCCCCCTCAATGTCAGCCAGGAAGCGTTTGACGCGTTGGCGAGCTGGGGCCTCGTCGTCAACGATCAGGATGCGCATGCGGGCTCCTCGCATCTCGGGATACAAAGGTTAAAAACCGTCCCACTGGGTTTGTTCTCCTCTATATCCAATCCGCACCCGTAGGTCTTCCTCAGCCGTTCGTCCACGTTGCGCAGGCCGTGACCCGGGCCATCACCAATGCGATAGTTTGCGGGCAGCCCTGGCCCCCGGTCGGCGATGCTGATCCTGGCAGCATCGCCAACGGCTTCGACCCGGATGTCAACGGCGATGCGCCCATCGTTTCCAACCCCGTATTTGACGGCGTTCTCCACCAGAGGTTGAAGGATGAGGCCAGGGACGGGTAACAATCGTACCCGCGGCTCGATGGAGCGAGTGACCTGCAAGCGCTTGCCAAAACGGGCCTGCTCGATTTCCAGGTAGTTGTCTACAAAGGCCAGCTCTTCTTCCAGCGTTACCTGGCCGCGCTCGCTGCCGACCAGGATGTAGCGAAACAGGGTCGCCAGCCGCTCGACCGAGGCCTCGGCCAGCGCCGGATCGGTGTGGATCAGCTCGGCGATGGTGTTGAGGGCATTGAAGAAGAAATGGGGGTTGATCTGCGCCTTGAGGGCCTTCAACTCGGCCTGAGCAGCCAGGGCGCGCAACTCCTGCGCCAGGCGCTCCTTTTCCAATAACTGGCGGTAGTAGTCCACGGCCATCTCCGAGCCATGCAGGATGGGGAAAACCATCATGATACCGATCAGGAGCAGCCATGAGGTGATAGGCCTAACCTCGAAACCGAAGAGGGTCCCGCAGACGACCAGCGCCAGCCATGCGCCCAGAAGGTGCCAGGCGACGGAGATAAATATCTCCATCTCTATTCGCAGCCAATCCTGGGGGATGCGTTTCAAGTAAGGGTAGATGAAGGTCCGATCCAGTTTCCAAAAGAGCGCCAGCGTGCCCGTTATCGCCAATCCAGCGCCGATGGCGCTCAGGTCCCAACGCCCGGTGGCGTAGGCAACGGCAATCGCAGAGCCAATGAAAGGAGAAGCCACCTGATGCACGAGCGTTCTGTAACGCAAGTTTCTTTTGAGGTTGGTTTGTTGATTTCCATCAGCGCTCATGGTTTCTTTACCGGGTTAGCGATGGGTCGCTAAATCCTTTACATTCAATCATAGGCGATGTTCGATTGATTGTCAACCAGGTCGGGGATGAAACGTGGCCGCACTTCTATGCTCTGTGAGCGATGGCTGTGCAATAGTTCATTAACCCCAGCATCGTTTTGGATTCTTGCAGGTCGTAGACGTAATGTTCCAGGTTCAGGCCATTTTGGGCCAGGCAGTCTTGCAGCGGCGCTTCTTCCAGTTGGCCCAGGTTAGGGAACAGCGATCTGACCAGGCGGCCCGTTAGCGGGGTCAAGACCAGATCGGTGAAGACAAACCAGCCGCCCGGTTTCAGCACGCGAGCGATCTCGGCAAGCGCCTTGCGCCAACCGCCGGGGATATGATGCAGCACCCCAAAGGAAAAGAGGGCGTCGAACTCAGCCTTCTCGAAGGGGATCGTGCGCGCGTCGATGACGCGAAAATCGATGCGACCATCGAGACCGGCCAGCCGTTCTTGAGCCAGCGCCACCTGCGCCGGGTCATAATCGCTGGCAACCACCTGGGCGCGGTAGCGTTCCACCAGCAATCGCGCCAGCGCTCCCTGCCCACAGCCGATTTCCAGGCAGCGCGGTTCGACCGGCAGCCGGACGTGTTCGAGCAAGCCCAGCGCCGTTTGCACCGTATTTCGGGCGCGCTTCGGGTTATTGACGTGCTGCTTCTCCAAGCGGGTCAGCTTCATCATCCGCCTGGTGAGCCAGTTGTCCGAGTCAGTTTTTGCAGTCATTGAATCAACCTCCATCGTATCCATTTACGCCATCTCCTCTATTCCGGCAGCTCGCCGGGCTGACCAGCGGACAAAGCCTGCCAAGAAATTCACCCGCGGAACCTTGTGCATGTATCTCCGGTAGGCATCGCCGAACTTTTCGAGGCAGCGTTGGTCTTCTTTCAGCAAGTCCAGATAGACCAGCGCCATCGCCGGGAGACCCAAGGCAACGCTGGCCCAATGTTGGGTGATGAGCATCAGACTGGAACACATCAACATCCAGGCGCAGCCCATTTGCGGGTGCCGCACAATGGCATATACCCCGGTTTCCACCAACCTTGTCGTGTGTACGTAGCTCTTCCCCTTGGGTACACCGCCCTTGCTGCGCAAGGTAAAGATCGGCAGCCAGCCGAAGACAGCTCCCGCCCACCATGCGGCATAACCGATCCACCGTATCGCTTCGTTACCTGACCGGCTCAAGACAAATGCCAGAACGATCTGGGCGATTGTCATCGCCCCAGAGATGCAGGACAGCAAATATGGGTGCAGGTTGTAAATAAACTCTCGAAAACGGTTCATCTCATCTTTCCTTTCTGAACGGTCCCATAGCATTGTTTACAACGCTATGATAGCGGAAGAGATGAACCAAAAGCAACGATTTGACGGCGAATGGTCGATTTTGAGGGGTGAACGGTCGAATATCGCCGGGCCCGGCAGGATTCCCCGCCGATTGTGTGTGCACACATCCAAATATCTGCTACAATAAAACCAGTCTAATCTCAAGGTCAGGAGCATGCCGCCTTCTGCCGATTTTCTTTTTACGAACGCACGCGTCTTCTGTGCAGACGCAGACCAGCCGGACGCTGAAGCTGTTGGAGTAAAAGGAAAGCGCATTGTCTTTGTTGGGGGAAACCGGGAAGCCAATGACTGGCGCGGCGCTGGCACGCGGGTGATCGATGGACAGGGGCGCACGCTGCTGCCCGGTTTCATCGACTGCCATTACCACCTGCTGGGGGGCTCCACCACGCTCGACGATATCCATCTGGAAAACGTAACCAATTACGACGGCATGCTGGCAGCCCTGCTAGATTACGCCGCCGGACATCCCCAGGCAAACTGGCTGGCAGGCTACGGCCTGCGCTACAACCTGGGGCCGGGGGGCGCACCCTTGCAGCGCCAGCACATCGATGCAGCGATTGCAAAACGGCCCTTGATCATCTTCGCCTACGATTACCACACCGCCTGGGCCAATACCCTGGCCTTGCAGCAAGCCGGGCTGGCGCAGGGCGGGGAATGCGGGCTGAACAGCGCCATCGTGCTGGACGAGCACGGCCTGGCGACCGGGGAACTGCGCGAAGACGGCGCTTACGACCCGATTGTGCGCCTGCTGCCCGAACCGGACGCCGAGCGCAAGCGCCTGCTGCTGAAAAAGGGGCTGGAGCTAGCCGCGCAGGTTGGAGTGACCAGCGTGCATAACATGGACGGAGACGCCGAACAGGCCGCACTTTACGCCAGCCTGGAAGCCGAGGGCGAACTGACCGCGCGGGTGTACGTGCCCTACAGCGTGACGCCGCA
This sequence comes from Chloroflexota bacterium, assembly GCA_040752025.1. GTDB lineage: Bacteria > Chloroflexota > Anaerolineae > Anaerolineales > UBA4823 > JBFMFR01. The sequence goes on from JBFMFR010000034.1 coordinate 17,459, forward strand.
AACGCCGCTGGAGGCATTGGAGCAGGAAGCGCTGGCGCTGAAAAAGCGATATGCATCCGGGATGGTGCGCGGCGGGAGCGTCAAGCTGTTCATGGACGGGGTGATCGAGTCTTACACCGGCCTGCTGCTGGAGGATTACGCCGACCTGCCCGGCTGCCGCGGGGCGGCCAACTACGCCGTGGAGCACTTCGAGCGCCTGGTGGCGGAGGCCGACCGGCTGGGGCTGCAAGTGTGCGTCCATTCCGTGGGCGACCTGGGGGTACGGCGCGTGCTGGACGCCTGCCAGGCCGCGCAGCACGCCAACGGACGGCATGACAGCCGCCATCGCGTCGAGCACATCGAGGTTGTCCACCCCGCTGACCTGCCGCGCTTCGCCAGCCTGGGGGTGATCGCTTCGATGCAGCCGGTCCACGCCCCGCCGAGAGGCGACTGCGGCGACGTATGGCTGGAGCGCGTCGGCCCTGGGCGCTGGCCGTTCAGCTTCGCCTGGCAGAACCTGCGCGCCGCCGGGGCGCGTTTGGTATTCGGCTCCGACTGGCCGGTGGCCAGCCAGAACCCCCTGCTGGGCCTGGCCGCCACGCAGACGCGCCAGGCGTGGCAGGCAGACATGCCAGACCAGCGCCAGGCGCTGGGCGAGGCGCTGCTTGCTTACACGCGCCAGGCAGCCTTCGCCGAATTCCAGGAAGCGCACAAAGGCCAGTTGAAAGCCGGCTACCTGGCGGACATGGTGCTGCTCTCTGAGGATATTCTCAATACCCAACCGGAAGACCTGGCCGCCGTGCGGCCCTGGGTGACGATGGTGGATGGCCGGGTGGTTTACCAGGGCTGAGGCCAGGCGGCGCAGGCATGGAAGATTCGCCCGCCGGGCAATCTCTGAAGAAACCATCCGTGCATTCCCGGAAATCCGTGAAAACTCTCTAAGGAGGAGAACATGAAAGCAAAGTTGTTTACCCTGATTGTGGTTATGGGGCTTATCCTGGCGGGCTGCACGCCGCAGCCAACCACGACTGCGCCCGCACCCGAGCCCACGAATGCGCCAGGGGCCGCGCCGACCAAGGCCGAAGCGCAGGCTACCAGCGCGCCAGCAGCTACACAAGCGCCGGAAAAACCCGGCGAGCCGGTGACGCTGCACATCGGCTGGCTGGGGGTGCCCGATACGCTCAACCCGGCGTATGCCTTCCTGGTGGAATCCTACACCATCTTCGACCTGGTATATACGCCGCTGACCACCGAAAGCCCCAGCGGCGAGTACGTGGGCGGCCTGGCGAAGGAATGGAAGCACAGCGAGGATGGGCTGACCTGGACCTTCACGCTCAAAGACGGCATCCAGTGGCACAACGGCGAGGCTTTCAAAGCCGAGGACATGGCCTGGACGATCAACGCCATCATCGCTGACCCGGATGGTTGGGCGGCGCTGTCGAACTACGTGGCCGGGTTCAAAGAGGCCAAAGCGCTGGACGATCAGACCCTGGAGATCACCCTGGAGGAACCGATCGGCAACCTGGAGTACCGCCTGTCCTTCGTTTACGCCGTCTACCCGAAGGATTTCGAAGGCTTCACCACCCCGGAGGACTTGCAGAACTTCAATAACTTCGAACTGACCGGCACGGGGGCTTTCAAGATGAAGACCTTCGAGAAGGACCAGGGCATCCTGATCCTGGAGGCTAACCGGGACTACTTCGACACACCGGCCAAGATCGACGAGGTCATCTTCCAGACCTTCGACAACGCCGATGCCATGGTGCAGGCCTTGAAAGTCGGGGATATCGACCTGGTCTCAGAGGTGCCGGCCAGCGCTTTCGAGACGGTCAAAGGCTTCGAGAACGTAACAGCCATCTCGCCGAGGGGCCGCTACTTCGCCGAGCTGATCCTCAACTCGACGCCGGCCGATAACGACCCCGCCCCCACCAAGAACCCGGCGCTGGATGATCCGCAGGTGCGCCTGGCGATCGCTACAGCGATCAACAAGACCGATCTGGTGGATATCGTGCTGCAAAACCTGGGCGAGCCGGGCGACAGCATCGTCCCACCCACGCTGGGCGGCGGTTTCTGGCACAGCCCGAACATCCAGGATGTGCTCTTCGATATCGATGCAGCCAACACCATCCTGGAAGACGCCGGTTACGTGATGGGCAGCGACGGGGTGCGCGCCAAGGGCGATCTGCGCCTGGAGTTCCGCTTGCAGTTCCCCTCCGACAACCCGCTCTACCCGCGCGTGGCCGATCTGATGACCGATTGGTTCAAGCAAGCCGGCATCAAGACCAACCCCGAGTCGGTCGATCCCGACAGCCTGGTGGCGCTGACCACCCCGGCCGGCGATTACGACCTGGTGATCTGGGGCTGGGGGCCAGACCCCGACCCGGACTTCATCCTGAGCGTGATGACCAGCGAGCAGTTCGTCGACGGCGGTTGGAGCGACTCCGGCTATATGAACCCCGAATACGACCAGCTCTACCTGGACCAGCAGGTGGCCGTGGACAAGGACGAGCGCCAGAAGATCGTGTGGAAGATGCAGGAAATGGTCTTCAACGACCGGCCCTACATCGTGCTGTGGTACGAAGACCTGCTGCAAGCCTACCGCACCGACCGCTTCACCGGCTTCATCGAGTCAGCCCTGGGGATCGAAATCTCCCTGTCCCTGGTGCAGGTCGAGCCCGTCAAGTAACCTGAATATCCCTTTCGAGATCCAGGCGGCGGGTGGCTTCCGCCGTGCAACGAGCGAAGCCGCCCGCCGCCATCTCACCTGTAAAAAACGAAGCTAAAGCGAAACTAATGAACCGTCGCGATTATCTGACTCGCAAGTTGATCCTGTCACTGGTGACCGTGCTGGTGGTGGTGCTGATCAACTTCATCCTGTTCCGCGTCCTGCCCGGCGATCCGGTGCGGGCGGTCATCGGGCGCAACGTGCGCATCTCGCCAGAAACGCAGGCCACGCTGCGCGCCCAGTTTGGCCTGGACAAGCCGATCTTCCCGGACCAGTTCTTCGATACGCTCGGCCAGTGGGGGCGCGGCAACCTGGGGATCTCCTGGTCGCTGCGCCGGCCGGTCAGCGAGGTGCTGGTCTCCAAGCTGGGCAACACCCTGCTGCTGATCGGGCTGGGGCAGGTGCTGGCGATCATCCTGGGCGTGGCGCTGGGCCTGCTAGCCGGCTGGAAGCGCAAGACGCTGATCGACGTGGGCGCGCTGACCTTCTCGCTGATCGCCTGGGCCATCCCCACTTTCTGGCTGGGGATCATCCTGCTGGCGGCGGGCAGCACCTGGCTGGGCCTGCCCACCGGCGGGATCATCAGCCCGGGCAACGTGGGCAAGCCCTGGATCACGATCCTGCCAGACGTGGCCCGGCACCTGGCGCTGCCGACCCTGACGCTGACGATCCTGTACATGGGCGAGTACATGCTGATCATGCGCTCGTCGATCCTGGAAGTGTTGAGCGAGGATTACATCCTGACCGCCAAGGCCAAGGGCTTGAGCAACTGGCAGGTGATGTGGCGGCACGCCCTGAAGAACGCCATGCTGCCCATCGTCACCTTGATCGCCCTCAACCTGGGCTTCACCGTCTCGGGGGCGATCTACATCGAGACGGTTTTCTCGTACGATGGGCTGGGCAAGCTGTTCCAAACGGCGCTGGTGAAGCAGGATTACCCCCTGCTGCAGGGCGCCTTCCTGCTGCTGGCAGTCAGCGTGATCATCGCCAACATGCTGGCGGACATCCTGTACACCTATCTCGACCCGAGAGTGAGGGCTAACTGACATGTCCGAGCGCTGGGTATTACTCAAACGTAACCTGCTGGACTTCTGGAAGCTGTTCCGCCGCAACCACATGGGTCTGCTGGGAGCCTTCCTGGTGCTGACCGCCCTGTTCCTGGCGATTTTCGCCCCATTCTTATCGCCCTACCAGCCGACCGAAACGATCCGCGACGAGAACGGGCGCGGCATGACCTTCGCCCCGCCCTCCGAGCACCTGCCGCTGGGCACCGACGACGCCGGGCGCGACGTGTGGACGCAACTGGTCTACGGGGCGCGCATCTCGATGTCGATCGGCTTCCTGGCGGGTTTCATCGCCATGTTCATCGGCAGCCTGTTCGGCATCCTGGCGGGCTATTTCGGCGGCGGGATCGACAACCTGCTGATGCGCACCACGGACGTGCTGCTGGTGATCCCCGACCTGCCGCTGATGCTGATCCTGGTGGCGACCCTGCGCCAACTGGACCTGCACATCTCGCCGCTGCTGATCCTGATCCTGGTGATCGGCCTGCTGTACTGGACCAGCACGGCGCGCCTGATCCGTTCGCAGGTGCTCTCGATCAAAGAACGGCAGTTCGTGGCGCGGGCCCGCGCCATCGGCGCCGGGAACTGGCACATCATCCGCAAACACATCCTGCCGCAGATCATGCCGCTGATCGTAGCCAACACGGTGCTGATCCTGTCAACCGCCATCCTGATCGAATCGGGGCTGGCCTTCCTGGGTCTGGGCGACCCGACGAAGCCCTCGTGGGGCACGATGTTGAACTTCGCCTTCGACCGCAACGCGGTCACCAACCAGGCGTGGTGGTTCTACCTGCCGCCCGGGCTGGCGATCGTGTGGGTGACGCTGGGCTGCGTGCTGCTGGGCAACGTGCTCGAAGAGATGCTCAACCCGCGCCTGGCCTCGCATCACCTGGAAGGCGGCGGCGGCGGAATTAGCAGCGAGCCAGAGCGGGCTGCCCGCCAGAGGCAGGAGGCGCAAAGCTATGACTGAGAAGAACGTATCGCCGAATTTGGGCACGGCGCCCTCGGGCGCGGCCACACCGCTGTTACACGTGCGCCACCTGAGCGTGGATTTCATCTCTCCAGACGGGGCCGCGGCCCACGCCCTGGAGGACGTCTCCTTCGACGTTTACCCTGGGCAGACCCTGGGCCTGGTGGGCGAATCGGGCTGCGGCAAGACCACTACCCTGATGGCAATCATGCGCTTGCTGCCCGCCAGCGGGCGCATCACCGCCGGGCAGGTGGTCTTCGATGCCAGCGCCTGGAGCACAGGCGCCAGCGCCGACCCGGCACCCATCGACGCGAGTAAGACTGGCAGCGGCATCGATCTACTGTCGTTGAGCGAGCGGCAGATGCGCCAGTACCGCTGGAAGGAGATGGCGATCGTCTTCCAGGGGGCGATGAACGCCCTCAACCCGGTGATGAAAGTTGGGCCGCAAATCCGCGAGGCAATCCTGCTGCACAACTTGATGGACCGCCAGTCGGCTGACCGGCGCGTGGCCGAACTGCTCGAACTGGTGGGCATCCCCGGCTCGCGCGGCGAGCAGTACCCGCACCAGTTCTCGGGCGGCATGCGCCAGCGGGCGATGATCGCCATGGCCCTGGCGTGCAGCCCGCGCCTGCTCTTCGCCGACGAGCCTACTACCGCCCTGGACGTGATGATCCAGGCCCAGGTGCTGGAACTGCTCAAGAACATCCAGCAAGAACTCGGGCTGGCGATCGTGCTGGTGACTCACGACCTGGGTGTGGTGGCGGAAGTGTGCGACTCGGTGGTGGTGATGTACGGCGGGAAGGTGGCCGAGTACGGCTCGAGCGACCAGGTTTACAACACCCCGCAGCATCCCTACACCCAGCGCCTGTTGGAGGCTTTCCCCGACCTGAACGAGGCTTCTGGCAGCCTGGCATCGATCCCAGGAACGCCGCCGCGCCTGACCGAACTGCCGCCGGGCTGCCGCTTCGAACCGCGCTGCCACGTGCGCACCGAACGCTGCCGGCTGGCAGCGCCCCGGCTGTTAGATGTATCCACCAGCAGCGGGCAGCCCGCTGGCTCGCACCTGGCGGCCTGCCACCTGCTGCAAGGAACGGAGGCAAAACTGTAATGACAACGCCACTATCCTCCACCGCCATGCTGGAAGTTCATGAACTTTACAAATATTTCCCCATCCGCCAGGCGCTGCGCGACAGCCTGCAGCGCAAGCCGCCCAACTTCGTCCGGGCGGTGGATGGAGTCAGCTTTTCGCTGGAACGCGGCGAGGTGCTGGCCCTGGTGGGCGAATCGGGCTGCGGCAAGACCACCATCGCCCGGACGCTGATCGGATTGGAAGAGCAGACCGGGGGGGAGGTGCTGTTCAACGGGCAGATGGTAGGCGCCAGCCAGCGCCGCCTGCGGGCCGGCCTGGCCCCGCTGGAAGCCAGCGGGCCGGGCAGCCGCGAGCACCTGGTGCTGCCCAAGCTGAGCATGAAACGCCTGCGCCAGCAGGCCCAGATGATCTTCCAGGACCCGTACGAGTCGCTCAACCCGCGCGCTACGATCTTCGAGATCGTGGCCGAGCCGCTGGTGGTGCACAGCCTCTTCCGCGAGCGGCAGGAGCGCGTCGAACGCGTGCGCTCGGCGCTGGAAGACGCCGGCCTGCGCCCGGCGCAGGATTACTTCCTGCGCTATCCTCACGAACTCTCAGGGGGACAGCGCCAGCGGGTGGTAATCGCCAGCGCCATGGTGCTGGAACCCGAGCTGCTGCTGGCCGACGAGCCGGTGTCGATGCTGGACGTTTCGATCCGCGCCGAAATCCTGAACTTGCTGAACGATCTGCGCCAGAGCCGGGGGGTGAGCATCGTGTTCATCACCCACGACCTGAGCACGGTGGCCTATTTCGCCGACCGCACGGCGGTGATGTACCTGGGGCGCATCGTGGAGATCGGGCCGACGCCGGCGGTGCTGCGCCAGCCCCAGCATCCCTACACGCGGGCGCTGCTCTCGGTGGTGCCGGTGCCCAACCCGCGCCTGCGCCGCGAACGGGTGATCCTGCAAGGCGAGACGCCCAACGCCGCCCATATCCCCTCCGGCTGCCGCTTCCACCCGCGCTGCCCGGCAGCGATGGAGGCGTGCAAGGAAATTGACCCGGACGAGATCGAGGTGGGGGCGGGGCACAAAGCGGCGTGCTTGAGGGTAGAGGGTAAACAGTAGACGGTAGAAAGGGGGAAGAAATCAGGACACGGATGACGTGGAGGACATGGATCATTTTCGGGCAGTGAGACACCCGGAGATTCCAAATCTCCGGGTGTCTGGAGGGCGGGCGGCCCGTGATCGCTCGCAGATGCACGCAGATTCGCGCTGATGCTTTTTGATCTATGAAGTTGGAAAGGTGCTATGTTCCGGTGCTACACAGTGAAGGGGAAAGCCACGAATTACACGAATTGGGCGAATTCTAAAATGGTCGCCGGAAAACGGTGAGCGGTTGACCGGATAGGAAGCAGATAAGGTGCGGGGATTCGTTTCGCGAAAAATTCAAATCGATACAAAAGAAGTTGCAAGATGCAAGGCAGAAAGCAAAATTGTAAGGCGCGAGGTGCAAGAGGCGAGTTAGAAGATAGAAATTGCAAGAGGCGAGGTGCAAGGTGTGTGGAGGAGGGTGTGCGCATACTTGGTTTTAGCACAGATGTTCGGGGTTAGCAAGGGAGAAAATGGGAAATCCCCCGAAGGTTAACCCGTTGGGGGATGGTGTTTTTGGGGTAGGTAGGCAATTGGGAGAGACTGTGGGCCGGCGGAATAAGAGGTGTGTTGTGGATTCCGAATCCACTTGACTCATCCTGCTATCTGCCCTAAAATCAAGATATCGAACACCCGCACCAACTTACCATCGACCCAAAAGGGGCGAAAGAATGCCCTGGCCTTCCGAGTTGACCAACTTGCAAAACCTGCTCGCCGAACTCTGCCCATTCGGCGATGATGTGCGCCGCCTGGCGAACCAGGCCAACCTGCCCCTGGCAAACATCCACCTTGAAGGCCCATCCATCCGCACACGGGAGGTGGCATAGTTTCCAAAGTAGATAATATTCTCCTACTATCCATGTTATGATTATCCTGATAATATCCATTCGCCCCGTTTTTGGAACATCGTAGCCGCTCAGGCTCCTTATTTTCAAGGCACCAAGGATTTGCTGAGAAAACATGGACAGAGGTTGGAGGATGAGTTTCCGTAGGAGCATATTAGGAACCTTCCGAATCAGCAATAAAATGGAGGTGAATGATGTTAGCTAGTTTGTTAGACAATGTAAAAAAAGTGTGGGAGTCGATCAAAACCGAGGCGGGGTTGGATTTTGAACGTTATGACAATAACATCATTTTTGACCTTCAGAACAGACTCGCGCTTGACCCCAATAACGATATAGGGGATGAATTAGAAAAGAAAAATATAAGCATTGAGGATTTGATCGTTGCTTTTTTTCAAATCATCCAACCCTTCAGCGAAATGATGAGCGACCTCCTTGCCATGTTTGAAAAGGCAGGAGCGAAGCGCACGGATAGAAATCTTGCAATCGAGTTTGATTTTGGTCGCGAATTACCCAATCTAAAATTCGATATTGAACACTTTAGAGACTGGTTATCAGTTTGGAGAAAAGTATCTGGGTATTTTGATGTCAATCTCTGGAATTTTAACACGATCTGGCAGCTAAACGGGATTTTTAGTGAGCAGACCCCTCAATACTATGATGAGCGCGTAAAATCCTGGATCGATAAATACAGGCGGGAGAGAATTTGGCCCGATGATCTCCTCCCTGCACCAAGAAGTGGAATACCCGAACTAGATCTTTGGCTGGGAAAAGCCTGGATGGTCTGGACAAACATTGTTACCGAAAGCAAAAAGTATGGTAGGGATCGCAATATATTGCGCAGGCTTGGACTTGAAACAACAGAGATACCAGCAGAAATATTACCAAACAGCCAAGATTCTCTTTGGTCACCTAATATGCTAGCATCCATCGATTCGGATCATTGGGCAGAATCGTTTGCTTCAGGAGCTTACTCTAAGACAGAGAGGCTATCGCAAATGACAAGAACTGAGCGGCAGAAATATGCCGGAGAGTTACAAGCCAGCTTGGAAGAAACTTTCAGTGCTATTCCCAAAGGAAAAGTTAAAGGAGAAACTCTCGTAAGTGAACTTATTGATTTTCTAAACCTGCCTGCATGGAAGCAACGCCATGAACTCTATTCTGCATGGATTTCGACCCAAATCATTAACGCCATTGAAGCGATGGGGATCGAAGTAAGAATTCACCAAGTGGGGGGCAAACTCGTTTTCTCCTTCTCTGGAACTCATCTCGCGACGGCAAACATGCTTCCTCATCTGCATATTTGGGCCGAGTTGAGGTCACACCTGGAGAATCCAGTTGGGAAAAGCAGAAAAATGGCGATTCAACCAGATTATTCATTGATTACTGATCCGATCTCTAATCCAGATGCTTCCATTCTCGAAGTAGAGTGCAAACAATATCTTAGGCCATCCAGAAAGAACTTTGCGGAAGCAATAACGGATTATGCGCGCGGACGACCAAACGCTCGTGTGATTTTAGTGAATTACGGACCTGCCGATCAGCTTATTCTTCAATCAGTTGATTCGCGCGTACGCGATCGGGCGCACATTATAGGGGAAATGCGACCGAGTTCACCAGAAGCTCAAAGAAACTTCAGGAATCTGGTACAAAAGTCAATATCAGAGAGATATAAGAATATTGTTCAGCAAACAAAGGAAACCTCAATCCCTGGAGTAATTCGATTAGAATGGGGCGCAAAACCATCTGACCTCGATCTACTTTTGAAAATCTTACATCGGGGCGAAACTCACTTGGTATCATTCCAGAACAAGGGAAGTACTATGCAATTGCCCTGGGCAATGCTTAAGGAGGATATTCGATCCGGTTACGGGCCGGAAGAAATCGAGATCTCAAGATGGTTGCCAGGTAAGTATTCTATTGCAGTACGCAATTACTCAAAATCGCCATCAATTGCAACAGGTAACGCACAACTGATTTTCGCAAAGGGGAACAGGCTCTGAAATTCACCTGCCCAGCTGCAGGTATAGGAGATTGGTGGTATGTTTTGGAGATAGATACAGAATCTGAGGAAATAAGAATTATCAACCAAATTGTTGATGAATCCTGGTAAGAAATCCATAGACAAGATACACACTTAAATGATCATTTGACACCCGGTGGATCACGGGAGGATTCTGGGCGTGCAGATAACCCAAGGCGTCACAAATCTGCCCAACCCACTCCAACGCCTGGGGCTCAGAAAGCGGCGCGCCAACCCGGTTGAGCATCGCTTGCAGGTCTTCACCTTCTACGAAATCCATCACCAGGTACTGCCCCTGCCCCGGGATGACAAAATGGTCGATCACCTTGGGCAGATAGGAGTGAGTGAGCATGGTCAGGATTTGGGCTTCACGCTTGAACTGGCGCTGCGATTCAAGTGAAGTGTCCAGGTTTTCTTTCAAGGCGCGGGGGAAATCCAGGTTGATGTCCCAGACGCGATACACTGCCCCAAAGCCACCCTGCCCAAACAGCTTGACGATGCGATAGCGATTGTTGAGTATGCTCCCCGGGGAAATGGTCATCGTAAATTTTCTGACATTAAATAATTACCTGAATCTTACCAGGCTCAATCAACTATACTATATTATCCGCTTACAGGCAACATTTCCAGCAGTTTTTTGATTGCTCACAAGGTTATATTCCTGTATAATCTGTGTAGACAATCTACACGTTGATGTCTCATTGTGGCCTCTGGGTAATCAGAGGGTGGCCGCAACGACCGACTTTCATCGGGCGCACAATGCCTGGTTTCTGCGGAGACCAGGTATTTTTATTTCGAGGGGCAATCAACCAGTCCGGGAAAACGTTCTTTGATAAGGAGGAGCAAATGAATCCCAAATCGATCCTTTCCAAAGCCTTCGGCTTGCTGCTGGCGGCGGTGCTGGCGCTGACGCCGGGCAGCAGCAGCGCGTCCAACAGCGCGGCGCCGATGGCCCCGGTGGGCACGACTTTCGTTTACCAGGGTCTGTTGACCAAGGATAACCTGCCGGTCAACGACACCTGCGATTTCACGTTCAGCCTGTGGGACGCGCAGAGCGGCGGCTCCCAGGCCGGCTCGACGCTGACGCGCTACGGGGTGGGCGTGGACGGCGGGCATTTCACGGTTGACCTGGATTTCGGCAGCGTGTGGAACGGGACGCTGTACTGGCTGGGAATCGGCGTGCAATGCACCCGCGACGTTAGCCCTACCAGCCTGCCGCGCCAGGCGCTGCGCCCGGCGCCTTACGCCATGTACGCCAGCAATGCCGATATGGTGGACGGGTTTCACGCCAGCGCCTTCGCTACAGCCGGGCACAGCCACTCGCACAGTTCGCTCAGCGGGCTGGGCAACGACGATCATCCGCAGTATTTCAATCTCAACCAGAATGAAAACGTGAACGGAAGGCCTTACTTCAACGGGGGCACAGGCTCGATGCCGCCGTTCTACGTCAGCAGCAGCTACCTGGTCACCGACCTGAACGCCGACCTGCTGGACGGGCAGCACGGCAGTTATTACCAGGCACGCGTGAGCGCCACGTGCAGCGTGGGGGCGGCGATCCGGGCGATCAACGCGGATGGCTCGGTGGTGTGCGAGGCGCACGACGACCGGCCCGGGCACGCCGCCCTGAACCTGGATGCGACCGCCGGATCGGGGACTTTCAACGCGGTAGCCATCGGGGTGGACGGTATGCCGGTGATGGCGTACAGCCGCGCCAACGCGCTGTGGGTGGCGCACTGCAACGATCACGCCTGCACGACCAGCAGCAAGGTGCAGGTCAGCCCGGCCGGGGATACGGTGCAGTACCTGGCGCTGGCGATTGGGGCAGACGGCATGCCGGTGATGAGTTACTACGATGCCAGCTTCGGCGTTGGCGACTTGAAAGTGGCGCACTGTAACGACCTCGCCTGCCAGTTGGCGGCGAACGTGACGACAGTGGATGGCAACCTGCCGCCCAACCCGGACGTCGGGCAGTACAACTCGATCACCATTGGCGTGGATGGATTCCCGCTGATCAGCTATTACGACGCGACCAACGGGCATTTGAAGGTGGCACACTGCAACGATATCCCCTGCCAGATTGCGCCCCTGGTCACACCCCTGGACACGTCTCTCTTCGCAAACGTTGGCTGGTATTCATCGATCACCATCGGCAGCGACGGGCTGGGGTTGGTCAGCTACTACGATGCGATGAGTACACACCTGAAGGCAGCGCACTGCGCCAACGTGCTGTGCGCCAGCGCCGACTCGATCGTGGTCCTGGACCCAACTGCCAGCGTGGGCACGTTCACTTCCATCACGATCGCCAGCGACGGGCTGGGGCTGATCAGCTACTACGATTTCGGCAATAACTTCCTGAAGGTGGCGCACTGCAACAATTCACTGTGCAGCACAGCCGCCTATAACGCCGTGGACAACTGGGGAACGACGGGCGGGCCGTCAGCGATCAGCATCGGCAGCGATGGGATGGGTGTGATCAGCTACCTTAACATGGCGCCGCTGCGACTGATGGTGGGGCACTGCGACAACGTCGTGTGCAGCTCGATCACCCGCGTGCAGGTGGATACGCCCGACATGGGCAACCCGAGCAGCAGCATCGCCATCGGCACGGACGGAATGCCGGTGATCTCATACCACGATAACACCAACAACCTGCTGCGTTTCACCCACTGCTCCAACGTATTCTGCGTGCCCTACTGGCGCAGGCGCTGATCAACGAATAGATCAACGAATCAAACGAATGGAACGAATGTGCCAACGAATGGAGCGACGGATGGATCAACGAATAGAACGAATGAAACGAATGCGAAAACGAATGGGGCGGTGGCAAAAGGTGTGGCTGCTGGTGCTGGCGCTGGCGGTGCTGCTGGGGGTTTCACAGGCGGCGAGCGCCAAACCTGACGCCGGGTACGGGATTGGCTGGTGGACGGTAGATGGCGGAGGAGGCGGCGGAGGCGCAGGGGGTTACATGCTGCGCGGCACCGGCGGGCAGGCGGATGCGGCGATGATGGCGCAGAGCCCTTACGCCCTGACCGGCGGGTATTGGGGCGCGACCTACCGGTACGTAAAACTGCTGCCGCTGGTTTACAACCAGTATTAGGGGGCTGTCCAAAAAGCAGAGCGAAGCGTGGTATTCGTGTGCGTGGGCGTGGGCGGTTTTCCCCGCAAGCCACGTGCACCGCACCCGGCAGGTGCAGCGCAGGCGATTTCTCTCCGAGGCGAGGGTGCGATGCACATGCATTTTGTGCGTTGCACCTGTCTCCCATCGCCGGAAAACCACGTGCATCGCACCAAGTACAGCAGGTGCAACGCACAGGCTGAGGCAGACACCTGGAATTTGCTACGTGCACCGCATCCGGCAGGTGCTGAACAGGCGATTTCTATCTGAGGCGAGGGTGCGATGCACATGCACTTTGTGCGTTGCACCTGTCTCCCATCGCCGGAAAACCACGTGCATCGCACCAAGTACAGGTGCAACGCACGGGCTGAGGCGCGGCGGGCTGCTATTGGGCGGCGAAGCGCCGGGCGGCGAGGGTGAGCAGGGCGAGCAGGAGGGCCAGGAAGGCGGCGAAGCCCAGCAGATCGGCGGCGTGGGTGGCATAGTCGCCGACGGCCAGGCGCGAGAGGGTTTTGACCGGCGATACGTCCAGCAAGTAGCTCAAGCTGGTGACCGCCATGATTGAAAGCGAATAGACGAACTGCGAGCGCTCGCGATCTTTGAAAGCGATCGAAACTAAGGCGGCGCCGGCTGAGATGATGCCGGCGACGATGACACCCAGCAGCAGCACCAGTAGGCGGTTGTGCACCACGATCTGATTAAGTTGCAGGAGCGCCAGCCAGGCGGCGCACTGCACCAGCGCCAGGAGAATGGCCGCGGTGATTTTGGCGTTGACGACCACACCCAGCGTGACAGGCGTGGATAAAAGGGTCGGCAAAGTATAATTGACGACTTCTTCCGAGATCGAATCGACGACCATGCCGCCGGCAACGAAAGCCGGGAAGAACATCAAAATGGGAATAATCATCGAATAGATAAACTCGAAGGTGGTGGCAGGGCGGCCTTGCAAATCGGTGTAACGCACTTCGATGCCGCGCATCTGGCGCAGGTAATTCTCGTAACGCCGGAGGGGGTCTTGCAGGATAGTCAGGATCAATGCAGAGGTGGCCTGGGCGCGCGGCAGGTACAGCTCCATTTGCACCAGGCCGCCCTGATCCTGCGGCACGGCAATGATGGCGCTGACCTCGCCGCGATAGTAACCCGCCCTGGCGGCATCCAGGGTTGGGTAGGTGTAGACGCGCACGCCGCGCGCTTCGATGTAACCCGACAGCGGCCCCCCCAGGGCATCAACGAAGGCCACGTTGAGGTTCAACTGGCGGTACTCGCTGACCGAGTCGGGGTCGTAGAGGGAGAGCAGACCGATCAACAAGGCGGATGAAAACGAGGCGATGAACAACTGGATCAGGATGGCGATCAGGATGGTGCGCTCACGCGCCACGGAGGCGAGTTCTTTTTTGACGATGGCGAGAAAAGCGCTCTGAGGCGTCATCGCAGGGCTCCTGTCAGCATGAAGTTGTAAAGCGAATGCAAGATGGCGGCGATGATGAGCGCCAGGGGGTAACGCAGCCTGGTTTTGGCGCTCAGCAAGGTGACGATGGTGGTGAAAATGAAATGGGCCAGCAGGGGCACGAGCACGAGAAAACCGGTGCTGAACAAGGCGCCGGACATGGCGCCCTGGGTGGCGGCGCTGACGGAAACAAACAAGAGCAGCTTTTCACCGACCAAAAAGCCCAGGGCAGAGCAAAAAGCGAGGGCGATCACCTGGCGCGCCGAACGCACGACGCCGTTGCGAAATAAGACGACGATGCCCATGCTTTTGACGGTTTCTTCAACCAGTACAACGGCGAAGAGGACGCCGACCAGCATCAAATCGAGCGGCAGGTTGGAGGCGACGACCAACACGACGAGCTGGAGCATGAAGGTGATGGGGATGACCATCAGGCTGAGCAAGCCCACCGAAAGATAGGGGTGTTCGCGCTCCAGGAGCAGGTAAATGGCCTCGGCGGCTTTGCGCAGGATGGGGCGGTAGCCCATGACGAATTCTTCGTTGAGCAGGCGCGTGCCGGCGTACATAGACAGAACGAAAATGGCCAACATGGGCAAGGAAGGGAACAGGTATTCGCGCCAACCGAAAGGCTCGCCGTTGTACATCTTCACGGCCAGGGTCAATGGAGACATGTAAGCCAGGTCGCTCAGGCCGGTGAACATGGCCGGGAACACCAGGTAGGTGGTGGTCAGGGTGGAGACCAGCATCGAAATGAAGGTGATGTCTTTGAAGGTGCGGTAGAAGAGCGGCACCATCAGGTAAATGGCAAACAGAAAGGCGATGGCCGGGGTGAAAATGGCCAATGCCAGCCAGACATTGGCGTGGGTCAGGGCGGCAATTGCCGCCGTAGCCAGCAGGGCAATAATGATGTAGGGGAACATCTTGCCCAGGATGATCTGGAAAGGCGAGATGGGCGTAGACATCAAGACGGTCAGGCGGCGGTTGATCTTCTCATCCATGAAGCTGCTGGTGAAGAAAATGCTGATGAAGGTGACCGGCAGGATGTAGAACATGGCGACGATGACGCGGGCAAAGGGGGCGGTGGGTTTCATCAGGGAGGGGATGACGATCTCTTCCGCTGCGGAGGGGATAGGAGAAGGGGAAGCATCCAGGTAGTGAATGCCCATGCGCAATGGAAAGGCCTGCTCCGGCTGATAAGTACTGCCGATGCGCTCCAGCTCTTGCTGCGCCAGGTAGCGCTTGAGCACGCCCAGGGCATACTGCGACTTTTCATCCTGGCGGGCAAGCACCTGGGGCCCGTCGATGTAGGCATCGATGGCGCCCTGCTGCAAAAGCTGCTCGCCGCGCGAGCGGTCGACGGTCACCACCGTGAAGCGAGCATCCTGCACCGGCCGGGTCTCGCTCGAGATACCCAGGCGGTACAGGCCATAACCGAGCACGGCTGTCTGGCGCAGAGCCAGCACAGAGGCCGTCAACACACCCAGCAAGAGGATGACGGCCAACGGGCTGGCGCCGCCGCGGAAATTGCGGACGAGGCGCGAGATTTCGCGCGAAGCAACAATCAGGATCGTCTTCATTTAGGGTAGAATCGGCGCATGGTCAAACTCGATCACGTCACCAAACAGTATCATGATACCACTGCCGTCAAGAATTTGAGCATGCAAGTTGACGAGGGTGAGATTGTTGGCATTATCGGCCACAACGGCGCCGGTAAGAGCACCGCGCTCAAGATGATCGCCGGGCTGATCAAGCCCACCAGCGGCGTTGTGCAAGTCATGGGGCAGGACATCCAGAAAGACAGCGCCCGGGTCAAGAAACAGATCGGTTTCCTGCCCGAAGACAGCCCGCTCTACGAAAACATGACCGCCCGGCAGTATTTATTGTTTTTCTCTGAGCTGTACCAGATGCCACGCCGGGCGGCGGTGGAGCGCATCGACCTGCTGCTTGAGTCATTGAATCTATCACAAAAAGACAAGCTCACCGGCGAGTTTTCCAAAGGGATGAAGCGCAAAACCGCCATCGCCCGCGCCCTGCTGCACGACCCCAAGCTGCTGATCCTGGACGAACCCAGCTCCGGGCTGGACCCACTCACCTCGTTTTTCATCATCAACTACATGAAAACGCTCAAAAGCCAGGGCAAAACGATCCTGCTGAGCGCGCACAACCTGTTCCACGTGGAATTCGTCTGTGATCGCGTCGCCATGATCAAGGATGGCGACCTGGTGGTGTTCGACCGCATGGACGCCATCCGCGCCAGCCTGGGGCGGCGCGAGTACCAGGTGGTCTTCACTGCGGAAGAACAACTCAGCTTCGAACGGAACAATGGAAACTACGTTTTTCGCAGCGACGATATCGGCGAAATCGCGGCCTTGCTCGAAAAAGTCTCCGAGAACGATTGGGGGTTGGTGGACCTGTCGATTCACGAGTCGGCGTTAGAGGAGATCTACGTCAAGCTGATGACAACCCCGTAGGCGATGCCTACAGCTTGCCGTCGCGCTTCTCGCCCACGGCAATGCCCATGGCCCGCTTCCAGGCGTTGCCCTCCTTCCCGATTTTCTCGTGGTGGAAGCGGTAATCGTTCTTGCGGATGAATTCCAGCAGTTCCTCACGCAAGGATTGCAGATGCTGCTGGCTGATCTCCAATAACAACTGGCGATCGGCGGTGCGGCTGAGGCGCGCAAAAGCCTGATCCAGGTGCGGCAGGCATAAACCGCCAGAGGAGCGCAAGGCCTGCACCAGGTCTGGCTCGTTCAATGAAGCAGATAACATGTCCAAGGCCTGGCGTTCGATGCTCTCCTGGGCATGGCAGGCCGGGCAGGGGCGTTCTGGACGCAGGGCCTGCTGCTCCAGGGACAATTTGTCGGCGCCAGGTCGCGCCCACTTCAGACGCACGGATCGCTGCCCTTCCAGAGCCTCTGCCGCCTGAGACAGGCCTTTCTGCACCTGTTTGAGCAGGTCTTCGTACAGGATCGAGATGCCCAAGGCATTGCCGATCTGTGTTTCGAGCAGCAGCCAGGTGTGCTCGCGGCAGAAACCCAGCGACTGGTGCAGTTGGTCGCGCGTCTTGGGGTTGAGCAGGTTGTCATCGTGCAGCATGACGCGCAACGCCGCCTGGACGGCAACACCGACCAGGCGGCACAACGGACACCCAGACTGGGCGGGACAGGAAGTCCCGGCGCAGGCTTCGATAAAATCGTGGTAAACCGGCGGCTTGCTCATGCAGTGTGGGACAGGAAGTCCCGTGCGGGACGGGAAGTCCCGTGCGGGACAGGAATTCCCGTCGCCCGGCCTACTCCTCGAAAGTCACCGCGACGGTCATGCCCCAAAGCAGACGAGGATCCACATTATCGAGCAAGATGCGCACGGTGTAGGTGATATCGCCGCGCTTCTCTTCGTATACCTGGGCGATTTTCTCGACGCTGCCGTTCAAGGTCAGATCGGGCAGAGCATCGGCAACAATGCTGGCCTTCTGGCCGAGGGATACATCCACGACTTCCAACTCAGTCAGGTCGTCGGTTTCAACATACATCTGAGAGAAGTCTACGATGCGCATCACCGGCTGGCCCGGAGAAGCGGCCTGCCCTACCACCAGATCTTGCTCGACCACGGTGCCATCGATGGTGGCGACCAGTTCCAGGTTAGAAAGAGCGGCTTCGCCTGAGCGAATGGAAGCGTCAACGGCTGCAATGCGCGCATCGGCAGCCGCCAGGTCATCCGCATCCGGGCCATCTTGCAAGGCTGCGAAATCCTGCGTAGCTTTATCCAGGCGCGCCTGGGCTTCCTTCAGAGTCGTCTCCAATTCCAGGCGGCGCACGGCGGAATTGTAATCGCTCTGGGCATCATCCAGCTCTTCTTTGAGGCGCTTGCGGTTGGAATCGCCGCTGGGGCGATACTTGACTTCATCGAACGCGGCGCGCGCCGCGTTCAAACGCTTCTCCAT
This sequence comes from Chloroflexota bacterium, assembly GCA_040752025.1. Classification (GTDB taxonomy): domain Bacteria; phylum Chloroflexota; class Anaerolineae; order Anaerolineales; family UBA4823; genus JBFMFR01. Next base: position 35,781 of record JBFMFR010000034.1, read on the forward strand.
CTCCACTACCGCTTGCATGGCGGTCATGTTTTGCTGGTTGGTGGGCACGGTGTAGTTATCCAGGTTGTATTGGGCGTCGCGCACGGCGCGGTTGGCTTCCGAAATCGCGCGCGCCAAAGAAGCGCGCTGCACTTCGACGTTCTCGAACAGGCTGTCCCGCGCCTGCTGAGCCGCCAACAGTTCAGAGCGGGCGTTGGCCATACCGGCCTCGATTTCCTCGCGGTTACCCAGGCGGGCGACAACATCGCCGGCTTTGACCTGATCGCCTTCTTCGACCAGGATTTCATCCACCAGGCCGCTGGCCAAAAAGGACAGGTAGACATCATCAGCGGGCACGATGCGCCCTTCAGCTACAATCTGCGTGTCAGCCACGACAGTCGGGATCGGCGTAGGCTCACCGGTAGTTCCAGCCGGCGCCTGGCCGCAGGCCGTCACGAGCAGGGCGGCGCTGCTCAGGAGGATAAACACGTATCCTAAGGAGAAAAGCTTTCGTTTCATAATCTACCTCTGCATTCTATTTTTTTTCTACTGGTAAGCCAGGCTCTGGCGCACGCTGACGCGGACGGCGCTGCGGGCAGGGGCCCAGCTTGCCAGAATGGACAAGACCGTGATGATGCCCAACCAGAGCAGCGCCCCGGTCGGTGTGTAATTATAAACATATTCGTTATTAAATGCCTGACCAATTGCCAACACCATCAGGCGCCCGGCGGGCATGCTGAGCGGCAGGGCCACCAGCCAGCTCAACCAGCCCAGGATGAGGCCCTCGCCGATGAACAGGCGGGCAACGTCCCAGGAAGAGGCGCCGATGGCGCGCATCACGCCGATCTCGCGGATGCGCTCCATCACGCTGAGCGAGAGCATACCGCTCAGGGCAATGCTGCCGACAGCAGCGATGATGACGGCCATCACGCCCAGCAGCACCACGATGAAGTTGAACTGGCTGACCAGGGTCTGGGCGGTCTCGGCGGTGGCATCGCCGCCGATGCCAAACACGCCGCGCTGCGGGTGGATCTGCACGTGGTTCTGTTCGAAGTACTGGCGCAGGGCTTTGGCGGTGGCGATCTGAACGGCGGGGTCTTTGCTGACGGTGTCGATCCAGATCGTGCCGGTGCGGCCCACCTGGTTCAGATCGTGCAGAAAAACGTCGCGCGGCACGTTGGAGGAGTTGACCAGAATCGGGTCGAAGACCAATCCGACCACCTGCCAATCGCGCTCGTTTTTGTCGCTGTATTCGATGGTGACCCAATCGCCAACACCCACGCCGACTTCGTCGGCCAGTTTTTTGTTGAGCACGATGGCGTAGCTGTCATCCGGGTTGAGCCAGCGGCCCTGGCGCAACTGGTAGCCGTACATGTTGGTAGGCAGGGGCACGCCAAAGATCAAGGCGCTTTCATCATCGTCGGAGGCGGGCTGGCCGGCCGGGCGCATCGTGGCGTTCAGCAAGGCCCACGACTCGACGGCTTCTACGGAAGGATGGGCCAGGGCCAGTTCTTCGATGTAATCGATGCGCTGGCCTCCATCGAGGATGAAGGTAACGTCTGCGCCCAGGATCTGGAAGATGACATCGTTGACGGTGTAGAGGGCGGCGTCGCGCACGCTGACCACCATCATAAAGATCAGCCCGCTGAGCACCAGGACGACTTCCATCAGCACCACGCGCCATTTGTTGCGGAAGGTGTTGCTGATGGTGAGTAAGAACATGCGCGAAACGTGGCGCAGGCGCGCTCCCAGGCGCTCGATCAGGCCGGCTTTCTTGCTCAGGCCGTAGGTGGCGATGGCCTCGCGCACGGTGATGCGCGCCCCGTTGAAAACGGGGATGATGGAGGCCAGCAGCGGCGCCAGCAGGGTGATGACGACCATGGTGATGATCGCCGGACGGGAGTAGTCGAAGCCGCCGATATCGGCGCCGAAACTGCCCACCAGCCAGGAGGAGATCATCCAGGCTCCCAGGATACCCAGCGGCACGGCAAAAATCATGGCTAACAGGCCGTAGCAAAAGATGGTGACCATGAACAGGCCCAGCACCTGCCAGGTGCGAGCGCCGACCGCCTTGAGCACGCCGATCTGGTCCACCTGGCGGGCGACGATGGCGTTCATGGTGTTATACACCAGGAGCAGGCCCAGCACCAGGGAAAGGGCGCTGAGCACGCCGAGCAGGTAGAACAGGCCGTCCATCTGGTCCTGGAAGAAGTGCTTGTTGGGGTCGGTGATGAAGCGGCCGGAGTCGCGCCCGGCTTTTTCCAGCCTGGCCTGCAAACGGTCGGCCAATTGGGTGACCGACTCTTCGTTCCAGACCGGGGCGGTGATCATCAATTGATCGTAATCGATGCTGCCCACCAGGCGCTCGTAGAACTCCTGGGTGACGTAGAATTGGGCGCTGCCGCCCAGGTAGGCAGGCTGCGAGAGGGTGTTATACACCGAGCCGCCGATCTGCACTTCAACTTCACGCTGGTTGACGCGCAGGTAGACTTTCCCATCCAGCGGGATGCCGAAGAAGGAGTCGGAGCCCTGTTCGACGGAGGCGACTTTGTCGCGCGGCCAGTCGCCGCTGACCAGTTCCAGCTTGTTGAGCTGCTGGTTATCGTAATCGGCGCGGGCAGTCAGCCCGCCCTGCCGCCATTCGGCCTGGGAGTCCAGGCGCCATTCGATGGTGGTATTGCTCAACCCTTCGATCTGGTAAACCTGATCGTCGCGCTTGAGCACGTTGATCTGATCGTCGCCTACCGGCGGGTACACGAAGAGGTTGAGCATGGCCGGGCTGCTTTCGGACCAGATGTTCAACATGCCTGGGATCACCAGGTCGCGCGTGCCCATGATCATGCCGATGGCGGCCGCGCCGATGCCAATGATCAGCACTACCTGCAGGGTGCGGCTCTTGTTGCCCCAAATATCACGGAAGACTTTATACCAGAGTACGCCCATGCTCGCGTCCCTTTAGAAGCCGGTCCACTGGGCGCCGCCGGCGTATTCGTCGCGGGCGATGCGCCCGTCGATGATCTCGACGACGCGCGGCACGCGGCGGGCCAGCTCTTTATCGTGGGTGACCATGATCATAGTTTTGCCCTGCTCTACCAGACGGAGGAACAAATTGAAAACATCATTCGAGTTGCGCGAGTCCAGGTTGCCGGTAGGCTCGTCGGCGACGATCAGGCTGGGATCGTTAGCCAGGGCGCGAGCAATAGCAGCGCGCTGCTGCTGGCCGCCAGAAACCATGCCGGGCAGCTTATTGGCCTGGTCTTCCAGGTCGACCAGCTCGAGCAGGTGCATGGCGCGCTCACGGCGCTCGCGAGCGGGAAACTTGCGCGCCAGATCCATAGGCAGGATGATGTTTTGCAGCAAGCTGAGCGCCGGAAGCATCTGGAAGAATTGAAATACGATGCCGACATTCTTACCACGCCAGGCTGCCAGTTGGTTCTCGCTCATGCGGTTCACCTCCTGGCCAGTGACGATCACTTTGCCTTCCGTCGGCCGGTCGATGCCGGTGATCATGTTGAGCAAGGTGGATTTACCATTGCCAGATGGGCCGACAACAGAAACGAATTCGCCTGTGGCGATGTCAAAGGAAATGCCCTTCAACACCGTCACCCTGTCATTCCCTACCGGGAAGCTCTTGACCAGATCAACCACCTGCACGACGTGGCCGTTGCTACCCCCGTTTGTTGGCTGACTCTTGCTAAACATCATCTTTACTCCATATCAAGCGAACACTTTGTTCGACATGCAGCTTCGATCAGGACATGCCATTAAAGATACGCAGAAATTCCCTGCAGGTTTCAAATAAAGTCGTATGAATATATTTCGGGGCTAATCCACGGACCAGATCAGAGAAAGCTCGGGCCGGTATTCTTGAGCATCGTACATGCTCTCCACATCCACCAGGCGAGCGCCCTGGACGGCCAGATTCAGATCAACGTCCGTCCACATGCGTTCTTTTACAAAAGCAGTCATGCGGCCGAATTTGCCTTCCTTGAGCAGGTGCGCTGCCAGGAAAGCGAAATTGGTCGCGCCCAAGAGATCCTGCCCGTCCGGCGCGCCGGTGCGCAGCAGATAGGTCAAGGATTGGGCGAAAACCTCTGTTTCTGTTATACGCGAGAGCAAACGCGCCGCCACCATGCCGCTGCCCAACAAGCGTTCTTGCCTCTGGCTTTCCGCAGCCACCAGGTCGGCATACTTTTCAGCCGCTTCAGGCAGCAGGCTGGCGCCATCGCATACCAGCACAACCGAGTAGTTAGCCGGCGTCTGGCGCTTATCCTGCATGGCCAGGTAAGCCAACCGCTCAGGGTCGTAAGGCACTTCGGGGATCAGCACACGATCCGCACCGGCCAGCATGGCAATCAACAAGGTGCTGTAACCGGACTTGGCGGCGAAGGTCTCGATCACAATGATCTGCTCGCGCGAGCCCGCCAGGGCGCGCAGTTCGTGGATCAAGGCCACGCCGCGCGCCAGGCCGGTGCTGAAGCCCAGCGAGTAATCCGTACCAAAGATGTTATTATGGATCGTCTTGGGGATGCCAATCACCGGCACGCCCAGCGAGCTGAGATGGGCGGCGAACTGCAGCATGTCATCGTCGCCGATGACAATCAGGGCCTGGTATTCCAGGCGCTTGACCACATCGATGATATACGCGGTCATATCTTGCGGCCCGTCCGTGGAGGCTTTCAGGAATGCAGGGACGAGATCGCCAGGAGTCTGGCGTGGGTCCAGGCGCGAGGAATGCAAAAAAGAGCCCGGTGTGCGATCAATGGGGCGGACGATGTTCTTGCTCAGCTCGATGAACTGATCGCCATAAGTCGTAGGGTCGTGAGGATTGTAATGGATCAGGCCTTCCCAGCCTTTGCGTACACCAATGGGGTCGAAGCCCAGATCTACCAGCCGGTAAACCAGGCTCTTGAGGCACATGTTAAGACCCGGCACATCGCCTCCCCCCGTCAAGATTGCAACCCGTTTGCTCATATGTTAGCTCCTTGATGACACGAACGCCCGGCGCTAGCGCCGTTGTTATCGAAATCCAAGACGGCGCTCATTATACATTAACTATTGATCTGAGAGAAGCTAGATTTGGCTCAAACCCATATGTTATAATGGCCCATATCCGGCGAATCCCCCTTCTCGATAAAACCAGAGCCTGCTCCAACTTGCAGCCCAAACGCTTATTCGCCGCGGCAGGAACTTGAAAGGTGGAATGACTTTGACCATTCTTTATCAAAAAATAGCTTCCAGGCTACCCACGAAAGGACAGATCGCGCCTGTCTTCTCGTTGATCATATTCATCGCCTTTTCCTGGATGCTTTACCACATCTTCCGGCAAACCACAAGCTGGTTGTATTACATGGGTATGCTGGATGTGATGGTGGTATATGCTTATGCCTTTTCGTTTACACTGGTTGAAAGCGCCTCGATCCTGCTACTCTTGCTGGTGTTTTGCCTGGTTTCCCCGGCCCGGTTTTTCAAAGATAAATTCGTCGCGCAGGGCACACTTCAGGTGCTGGTGGTCAGTGGAATTACGTATGGCTTGAGAAATTCAATTGAGTTAATTCCGAAGCAAGACATCCAAACCATGGCTGCCATTCCTGGCTTATTTTTGGTGGTTATGATTATTTCGATCCTGCTCTTTTCTTTGATCCTCGACCGCCTGCAATTCCTGTCGCGCCTCTTGAACGCCATTGCCGACCGGATGATCATTTTTGCGTACATCTACGTGCCCCTGGGCCTGGTTGGGGCCATCGTAGTAATCTTACGCAATCTTTTCTAAGTTCTTGCAGGCGAAATTTCGCGCAAAGGATTCTGGTATGCCATCCAAATTCACCCGGCGGGATTTCCTCAAAGCAGCGGCGACGCTCTCGCTGGCGCCGCTGGTGGGGAAGCTGCCTGTCGCACTCCAACAATCCCAATCCCAGGAGCAGAAGCTGCCCAACATCATCGTGGTGATCTTCGACGCCATGTCAGCGCGGCATCTTTCGCTGTACGGATATCCACGCAAAACCAGCCCCAACCTGGAAAGACTGGCGCAGCGCTCGACGGTCTACCACGCCCACCATTCCGCCGGCAACTTCACCGCTCCCAGCACGGTCTCGCTCTTCACCGGCACTTACCCCTGGACGCACCGCGTATTCAGCCTGGGAGGCATGCCCAGGAAAGACCTGGTTGCTAAGAACTGGTGGCCTTTGCTCGCCAACGATTATCACCTGTCTGCATTCGTGCAAAACATGTATGCAGACATGATGCTGTACCAGCTCCACGAGCGGTTGGATAGTCACCTGGGCCCCAGGAGTTTCGGCCTGGGCGGAAAACCTTTCTACGACCAATTCTTTACTAAAGACGCTTACTTTGGTGCGAAAAGTTTCGATCAGTTCGTTTTCGACCCAAAGGAAAAACCGGGATCGCTGTTCCTATCGGTTCCCAATGATCTGCTCAGGCGAGCATGGGAGGCCTCCGTTACAAACCGGTTGATCAAAACCTACCCGGATGGCGTACCATCATTGGATGGCACGAATGTTTTTTTTACCATTGATCAGGTGGTTGAAGGCGCCAAGGGATATGTCAGCTCACGCCCTGCCCCATTCCTGACCTACCTGCATTTCATGCCGCCGCACACCCCCTACCGGCCAAGCCGCGAGTTCAGGGGAATGTTCGACGACGGCTGGACACCTCCGAACTCGAAAAAACACATCCTGGCGGACGGCATCTCACGCGAGCGCCTGAACCAGCGCCGGCAGGAATACGACGAGTTCATCGCTAACATGGATGCGGAATTTGGCAGGTTCATCGACCATTTCTACGAAACAGGCCTGTCAGAGAACACCTACCTGATCGTGACCGCCGACCATGGTGAAATGTGCGAAAAGGGCGAGCAGGGGCACGTTACGCCGCTGCTGTTCGAGCCGGTGATCCACATCCCGTTGATCATCGCCGCACCCGGCCAGCGCCAGCGCCAGGATATCCATACGCCTACCAGCAATGTGGATGTGCTGCCAACGCTAATGAAAATCGCCGGGCAGAGCGCACCGGATACTTGCGAGGGAACCGTACTGCCCGGCCTGGGCCTGGGCGAGCGGCTGCGCGGCTTGCGCTCAGGCGAACGCAGCCTGTTCGCCGTGGAAGCCAAGCGCAACTCGGCGCACAGCCCGCTGCAAAAATTTTCTGTCGCCATGATCCGCGAGAACTATAAGCTGGTGCGCTACAAAGGCTACCGCAACAACGCTGACCTGTATGAATTCTACGATCTGGAAAACGACCCCGAGGAAAAGATAAACCAATACGGGCCGCATCCGATCATCCAGGAACTGCAGGCCGAGATGGAAGCAAAGCTAAAAGAAGTGGACCAGCCCTACTTGCGCGATTAGCAGCTCACCAGCCTGTCAAGTTCAGGTTGGCGAGCAAAATTTCATCGATCAGGGCTAGCAAAGCCACAAGGTAGCTGCAATTTCCCTATACATTTCCAGAAGCGAGCCGCTTCCTGAAGCTATAGTAGAGCAATATCGCCATCGCCACGCCGATCAGCAGCCATTCGTGCGGCTCAGGCACACCGGCCATGGGGATCTGGTTGGCCAGGTTGGTCTCGCCGATGGCCTCGTATTCGCGCGTAAAGCGATCATCCTTGGTCTCGAGCAAATCCAACTGCTGCTGCTGCCGGTCGGTGACGAGAACGATCATCGAGGAGTAGGGGGTGATAATGCTGTATTGCTTGGCGATCTCGTGCAGGTAATCCAGAGTTTCGAGATCTTTGATCTGGTTGCGGTTGCGCTGCATCTCTGCCAGGATCAGGCGGCGAGCGGCAAAGGCGGCGAAGCCATCCTGCTCATCCACAGACGCCACCTGCACCTGGGCGGCATCGGTGGGCAGCACTGACCAGACATAGCCATCCAGCACGTCGCGCCCCTCCCCCTCTGCGCCGACGCGCGCCAGGGCAAAGCGCTGCAAGGCAGCGTCCAGATCGCCCTCTACCCCGCCGCCAGAAGCCTGGATAGCTTCCAGGGTCAGGTCGTCATAGCCCAGGGGGATATTGCCGCCCATGTGCACCAGCCAGACCGGGACATCCGGGATGGGGAACTGCGCCGGGGCTGGACCCAACTCGTAGCCGCTGCCATCTGTAAAGACCAGCACAGCATCGTAGGCGCGATTCTCGCGTTGCGCATCGAATTGCGCCAGCAGTTCGGCTGCGTTCTGCCCGCCAAAATACAGGATGTTTTGCGCGTCGAGATCAGCCAGCGAGATGACCGAAGGCTGCTCGCCTCGAAAAGCTGATGATGTCAGGTAAATATCCACGGGTACATCTGCACCCAGCTTTTCTTGTAAATCATGCAAAGTGGAGGAGATTTGCTCTACGTAGGCAGCCATGCTGCGCGAGCGGTCTAACACCATCGCCAGGCGCAATCCCTGCGGCAAAACCGGAAGCGCAACCTGAGAGGCTGGCACAGCCAACACGCTCTCTCCGCCGGGCAGATCGTAGCGATGGGAGACCGGCTGAACGGCCTGGGAAGCAGGAACAGAGACGGGAAGCCAGTCGGTCCCGGCCACCTGCCAGGGCTCGCCGTTCAGCAAGCGAACCGTGTCTTTATCCCAGAACAGGTTACGCACCACCGCCAGGCGCGGCAGAGGCCAGGCGTTTTCTATGGCGAAGGTACGGTAGGTCAGCCATAAGTAAAACGGCGGCGCATCTTCGACCACCCGGCGGGTGCGGTTTTCATCCCAGCGCGAGACGAGGGGCTGAATTGGAAAGGCTCGCAAGCGGTATTGGCGCGGGCCGATCTGCTCGAGCAAGGCCGGGTCGATCTGGCGGCGGGTTTGCTCCACATACACCGCCTGGGCGGCGCCGCGTGGCGACACCCGGTAAGTAAAGCGCGCTTCCCGGTCGGGGCTTTCACCCAACCATATCCCGGTGAGCACGGCCGATTCCGGCAGGTTGAAGTAGTAGATCACTTCCTGCCGCTGAAGGGTATTGTTTTGATAAACCTCGAAAAGCTCGACATCGGCCCAATCCCCATGCTCTGAAACAGTAACTTCCTGGCGCATCAAGTGCACTTCACGGTCGTCAACCGCCTGCCAGGCGGCCTCAGCCTGGTCAGCCGACCAGGTGGAGCGAACCGCGTTTACAATGGCCGCCCGCTCCCCCTCCACAATGGGCTGGTCGAAAAAGCTCTGGTAGAGCCGGGCAGCTTCGATAGGGTCCTGCCGGAAAGCGATGTTATCCTGGCCAGGGGTCTTATTTTCGGCGGCTGCCGGGCTATAAATCAGCGGTCGCGCCACGCCTTCATAAAGACGCTGCACCGCAAAGGCCTGAGCAGAATCCAGCTTGAACGTGCCCATATAGATATCGCTGATGTGGCGGACTTCTCCAGTCGAGCTGATGTAGCGGAAAGGGGCAAGATAGGCATTGAGCAAGCCATTGCGGATGGCATCGCTCTTCTCCACCAGGGCCTGCGCCTGCTGCGAGGAGGCGGGTGGTTCAGACAGCCACTCGAAGACTTGCTTTTGCGGCTGCTGGTTGGCAAAGAAGAACAGACCCACACTGGCTAACACAACCACGACCACCAGAGCCAAGGGCCAAAAACGACCCGAGCGTTGGATTTGCTGGCGCAGGGCGCGCCACCAGGCGCGCGCGCTCAGCAGCGGCACAGCCACCGGGGTCAATACGAAAAGCGTACCCGTGTAGAGAATTAAAATAAAGCCCAACAAAGCAAAAGGCAGCCAGATCAGGCCTTCCCGCAAGGAATCCTGGAAGAACCTGACCACGCCGCGAAAGAACTCGCCCAGGTGGCCGATTGTGTGCAAGATCCAGCGCAGGGCTTCGGTGATCACCGGCACGGCGTAGAAGGCAATCCATATGGAGGCGTACAGGCAGGTGATCAGCATGACCGTCAGGCCCGCCAGGCGCAACCAAGGCGCACCAGGGAAGGCGCCACGCCCTTCATCTTGCACATCCAACAGGTGCCACAGAAAAGCCGCCATACCCACCCCGGCGTATAACAGCAGCGCCGTCAGAGAAAGTGTAGCCTGGCGGATGACAAAGAAACGCACCGCCAGGATGAGCATCAAAGGACCTTCGATCACGTAACCCAGGGCAAACAACCTGGCGGGAGCGCGGCGCAAGAGCGTGAGCCCCAAAATTACCCCGGCGACCGGCACACAAGCGAGCACCGAGGCATAGATCAGGTAAGAAAATGGGATCACGCCATTGCGCACTTCGATGATCAGTTCCGGTAGAAGCCGGGGGGCATACCCCAGCACCATAAACGACAGGAAAATCAGGTTCCAGGACCAAAACAGGCCATAAGCCAATTGTTCCGATAGAGGCTTTCGTTTGGAGGCAGTATTCACGGTTACACTCCTTTGCTATTTCTTCCCCAGGTTATCTTGCACAACCTGAGACAAAGCTTGATACAAATCGAGGGCCTGGGTAGCGCGCGGATCCACATCGCCATCGAACAGAACAGTTACCATCACCCAGGTCTGGCGGTCCGGGCTCAAATCGGCCCACATACGAGCGGCATAATCATCGGTGCCGCGCAGTTGGGCCGATTGCAGCCAGTAGGCCGCCGAGAGCAGGTTGCGCTGGTGATCCTGCCCCAGCAATACCAGGCGCACGGTGAAATCCGGTGAAATCACGTGAGAATAAGAATTCTCTACTTCCAACCCATAAACTTGAAAACAACGCTCCGGCTTATGGTGCCCACGCCAGGTAGAACTGCTGACGAACAGCATCGACCCGGAAAGATCGCGCCAATGGAAGGTCCAACGCTGGGCGCTGCTGGCGCCTGTGGAGGTCAGCCAGCCGTACTCCCGAGGAGATAGTGGCCAGGATTCTGTTTGCAATTCTTCCGGGAACTGCCAGGACGAAGCCCCCTGCGCAGAGGCGGTCTGCGGACGAGGCGCGTAGAAAAAGGCCAGGGTCAAAATCAGGGCAGCCAGCACAGGCGCTAACCAGGCAGGGCGCGCCAGGGTGGGTGAAAAGCGCGCCTGTGGCCGGGGGGGATCCTGCTCATGCGGCGCATCGACTTCCCTTGCAGGGCTGCTCCAGCGCAACAATCCCAGGGCAGCAAAACAAGCACTCCCAAAACCAATCACCCCCAGGGGAACGTGGAGCATTTCGGCTGCCATGCGCCAACCAGCCACCTGCCCCACCAGGATCAACACAGCCACACGACCCAGGTTAGCTGCCAGGAGCAGGATGAAAAACGTTATCGCCGCCATCACCCAACGCCAGTTTATCGAACGACGCTCGATCCAGGTCGCCGCCAACAGGAACAAACTTCCGGTCCACAGGCTCTTGATCCCGCTGCAGGGGATATCCACCTGGGAGATGCCGCTCTCGAAGACCAGGATCGTATCGATGCCCAGCGAGTGAACACCCAGAAGTGACAGCCCGTCTCGCACGATTGCAGCGGTCAGGATGCGCAACGGGTAGCCGACGAAGGTCTCCAGGTGCTCGCCAAAGGGCAGTGCGCCGATCAGCAGCAGAGCAGCAGGCATATCCTGCCGCCAGCGCTGCGGCTGCATCCACAAACCCAGCAGGCCATAACTGGCCAGGCCAAACATGCTGGCCGAAAGGGTGTTGATTTCCAGGAAGCGCTCACTGAGTAAGAAAGCGATCGAGCCGCCCAGGATCATTCCCAAAGCAGGCAGGTTGAGCTGAGGCGATGCGTCCAGGCGCGGGCGGAAATCGCCTTTGCGCCATTGAATGACGATCAGGGCAAGCACGCCCAGCAAAATCACCTGATTGGTGCGGAATTCCTGGCGAGTAAAAATGGTCGAGAGGTAGGGAAAGACCGCCCGGAAGAGCCAGCACCACAGGGCCAAAATGATGGCATTGAGTGCAAACCGCACTGGCTTCGACTGCAATGGGAACAAATGGGTGGCCGGGATCGCTAATTTCATCGCCCGCTCCCCAATGCTTTGGCCACCATCAAAACCCTCACGACAAAGCCAGCTAACACGGCGGCCCACATTCCGGCTTCAGCGGCTGATCTTGCAGCGACAAGCGTTTCTTATCTGGAAACATGGCGAACAAGGTTGGTAGAAGCAGAACCAACACCAGCCATCCCCACTCCACCAGCACTCGCCTGGCTTCATACGAACGCTCTACCTGCAACGAAGCACTTTGGAACCAATCCGACCATCGTTGTGTTACAGGCAACCATTTGCTGAAAGCAACCACCCACATGGAGAACGACAGCGCCCCTACCAGCGACAAAACGCGCTGCCACGGGACCGGGCTGCGCAAATACATCCAGGCGCCGCCGGCCAACAGCATGAAACTGGCGATGAAATAGGGTTCTTGGCGAGAATAGCCATCAAAGAGCACTATCAGGGCTAGCACTGCCTCGCCATACAGGATAAAGGATGCCAGCGTCCAATCCTGACGGATACGCCAGTATAACGAGCGAAAACGGCGCACAAGGACCAGCAGGCCGATCACCAGGAAGGTGAAGGCGAACAGGCCCAACCACAGGAAACCAGCCCAAAAAGCCTGCAATAATAACAGCTCATCTCCTTGCCAATCTCCTGGGGTTAGCCTGGAGATCAGGAGCGGGCTGACCAAATCTGCCACCCACTCGAAGAGCACAAAATAACCTGCCAGCGAGATCGCCAGGCTCAGATAGGGCAAAGACCAGCGCGGCAGGCCTCGCCACAGACCAACACCCAGGATGGCGAAAGCCAGGACCAGAGCGATGATCACCCAAACCGAGCGCAGCCCTGAGCAGCCCAGGTTCACACCGACCAGCGTAATCGGCAGCAGAAAAGCGAAGAGCGCCAGCGCTGTTTCCTGAATAGAAAGCGGCTTCCACCCGGGTCGAACCCTTGACAAGGGTTTAGCAGACTGGTGAGCATGCAGCGCCGCGGCAGGCAGGTCGCGCACTTCGCCAACAAATACCCAAAACGCCGCCGACAGGCTGCGTTCAAGGGCATCCTGCAGGGCTTCAGAGAAAACCTCTCGCATTTCTTGGGCGAATTCATAGCGAAAGGAATGCGGATATAAATACAACAGAAACGAGTACATATGAGCCAGGCATCGCAGGATCATCCTACACCCCCACTACAAGCAGTCTTCAAGCGCATGCAGGTGTGCCGCAGCAACCAGGCTATCCAGGCGCTCGATCTCTGCAGATAAGATGTGCCGGCCAAGCTGTGTCAGGCAGTACGCTTTGCGCTCACGCCCCGAGCCATTTGAACCGGGCTCATCCGTGCGCAAGATCCAACGCTGGTCCAGCAAGCGTTTGAGGGCGCCATACAGCGTACCTGTACTGAGCATGATGCGTCCTTTGCTCATGGCATGCACATCTTTCATGATGGCATAACCATGCCGGGGACCCGGCGCCAGGCTGAGCAAAATGAAATAAGTCGCCTCGGTCAGAGGCAAGTTGGATTGAATGTCCAGGGGCATGGCTACACCTCGCAATATATGTCGCCAGACGACATGTCGCACGACTATATATTAGCGAAATCGCAGCGCAAAGTCAAGAGGCAATTTTGTTAACGATAAGGCTCATCCGCCTGGTTTATGCTTGCATCCATCTCTGCCTGTAATTCACTGGAGATGGGTAAAGAGCCATACAGGTCATTCACTTCACCGGGATCGCTTTGCAGGTCATAAAGTTCATAACCGTTATAGTGTTTGTAGCCTGAATAGCGGATCATCTTGTAAGGCCCGCGCCACATGGCAATCGTGGCCTTTTTCAGAGGCTTGAAAGCAGAGTTATTCGAGGCTTCAACGCTGAAAATACTGCGATCAGTACTGTCTTCACCACCCAGACCCGGTAAGAGGCGACCTTCAATGTTGTCAGGAACACTCCCACCCGTTATGTTGAGCAGGGTAGGCATTAGATCGGTGTTGCTCGTGGTGGTATAGATATCGCGGCGCTCTCGCTGACCTGGCGTTGAAATAATCAAAGGAACTTGGGTCAATGCCTCAAATAAAAATGAATTTACGTGGCCCTGCTGTCCACGCTCGAACATATCCCCATGATCGGCGGTGAGGATCAGATACGAATTTTCGAGAACTCCGCTCTTTTCGAGGTTATCGAGCAATTTTCCAAGTTCCGCGTCGAGGTTTGCGATAAATTCATCGTATTTCTGGCGAGCTCGATTGAGCACTTCGGGCGCTCGCTTGGTAGCAAGGGGATGGAACTTCTTTTGCTCCGGGGCCCAACCGTCATCGAAGGTCCCCAAGAAATCACGGCCAGGCCGGTAGGGAGAGTGTGGGGGCATGAAATGCACGTAGGCAAAAAATGGCGCTGGCAATGTCTTGAGCATATCCCCCGCGCTACCCATCACTTGATCGATCGTAAAATAGGTATCCGAAGTTTTCAAGAACGGCAGTCCTTCTGGATACAGATCTTTCATTTCCCTGGCAGCATCAACCATTCCAAACTCTCTCTTGAATTTGACCAGAAGCGCTGAGAAAAGAGAGGCCGGATTTTCTTTGGCGTCGAAGATGACTTGATCGTAGGCCTTAGCTCCAAAAAGAGCATCCTTAGGAAATAGATGGTTGTAGATCGTTTTTCCTACCATGCCGGCGGTGTCCGGGCCCAGGCGTCGATCCATTTCTTCAGAGAATTGATAAATCAAAACGTCGGCATAGAAATTTTGCACAAGGGCAGCCTGGTAGTAATCCTTTGGGAGCAATTTTAATAAGTTGATGGGCTGCACCTGTGGATTGACCATGCCATTGAAGTTGAATACGCGGTGCTTCCAGGGGTAGGTGCTGCTAAAGAGAGAGGCAGTGCTCGGTGCAGTGGAGTTACAAGCAGCGTGGTGCGCATGGTACACGATCGAGCGTCCGGCGAGCTTTTCCATAGCGCTGGAAGTTTTGCGCGGATAGCCGTATAGTGAAAGATTGGTAGCCGAAAGGGCATCGAGAAGAATGACGATGATATTGGGCTGTGTTTTCCCTTGCAATGAGGGCTGGTTGAGTTGAACCGGCAGTTTTCCTAAAACGGGCAGCATGGAAGCGCCGGCGGCGATCTTCAAAAAATCTCGTCGAGTGAATTTCGATGACATGTGTTTCTCCTGCACGATAAAAACGCCTACCCTAAAAAATATTGCGCACAACGATAACCAGCGCGCTCAGCACGCCCAGAGGTGTATACAGGTATAAGAAAATCGTAAAGCGATCGGCTAATGATGAAACCCATTTTTCTACAACTGGAAAGCGGCTAAAAATCTTAGACAAGATGATCATGTTAAGTACCAGAATGACAATCAAACCCAGGCACAAGCCTGCAAATATCCACCCTTCCATTGCGGCAAAGTATTCGACCCGCCGTCGCAGGGCATAGGCGAGGGCAGTAATGATGAAGACCTGAATGCTCCCTTGAGCGACAAATACACTTTTGAAATATCTGGCGGGGAAAATCATACTTAGCAATAGGATGAATCCCAGGATTAAGAGGCTTTCAACCAGTGAAAAAGAGAGCATATAGGCCAATAGGATAAGAATATTCGTGACCCTCATATAGTAAAGCCAGCCGGGTAATTCGTAAGAAAAACGATATAACATCCAACTAAAAATAACAAAAAGGATGATAGAGAATACCGGCCAGATTTGTTGTAAGGAGGGCAAGCGCGCCTTAATATTTTGTGTCAGAGTAGTCAAAGCTTTTAGCCTTTCGATTATTTTCTCTGATAGCTGATTGATTGACAGAATTTATCTTTCACCACGAAGGATACGAAGATTTTTCGGTACAACTCTGTGAACTCCATGTTATTCCGGAAAAATTATATCATCATTGATATTTGGGGGTATCTGGTTGAACGCAATGGCGCGGACTCAGCTCAATCTGGTAAAATACTGCTCTGCACCGCGCCTTTGGAAGACGGCGCGGGCACCCACTCCCTGTATTGGCACAAGGTCGACAAGAGGTCAGATTGGATCGAACACTGTTATTGCAGCGCGGCGCCCGCTGGCTGGCAGCGCTCAAGTTCTTCGCCGATGGTGAATTCTTCCGCCAGCTTTTCCAAATTGCCATGCCCATCGCCCTGCAAAACCTGGTCATGTCTTCGTTGGGCATGGTCGGCGGGATCATGATCGGGCAGCTCGGCGATACAGCCGTAGCCGCGGTAGGGCTGGCCAACCAGGTTTACTTCCTGCTGCAACTCCTGCTATTCGGCATCACCAGCGGTTCGGCCATCTTCACCGCCCAATTATGGGGCAAGCGTGACGTTCCTAATATCCATAAAGTGCTCGGCCTGTGCGTGCTGCTGGGGGCGGCAGCCGGGCTGGCCTTCATGGCGCTCTCCCAGGCAGCGCCGCAGGCCGTGCTGCGCCTGTATTCTAACGATGACGCGGTGATCGCCCTGGGCAGCGAGTATTTACGCATATTCGGCTGGTCTTACATATTCATTGCAATCACCTTTAGCTACGCGGCGGTCTTGCGCAGCACCGGCAACATACGCCTGCCCCTACTGGTGAGCATCGCCGCCCTGGGTTTCAACACAGCCCTGAGCTATGCGCTGATCTTCGGCGTACTGGGTTTGCCGGCAATGGGAGTAAACGGCGCGGCCTGGGCCAACCTGTGGGCGCGCATCCTGGAATGCCTGGGAATGCTGTGGTTTACGTATCGACTGCGCACGCCAGCCGCAACGCCATTGCGGATGATCTTTCATCTCGACCTGAGCTTCATCGGCAAAGTGATGAAACCGGTCCTGCCAGTGATGTTGAATGAACTCCTTTGGGCGCTGGGCATCACCACTTACAACGCAATTTATGCCCGCATCGGCACCGAGGCCTTTGCGGCAATGAATATCGTGGCCGCCATCGACAACATGGCTTTCGTGTTCTTCTTTGGCGTTTCCAGCGCCTGCTCCATCCTGGTGGGCAACCTGATCGGAGCAGACGAAAAGGAGAAGGCCCACCGGTATGCCTTGCGCTCGCTGATCGTGGGGCTGCTGGGGGGCCTGGCAGTGGGCGGCGTGCTCCTGCTGGTAGCGCCATACATCCTGAGTCTGTACAAGGTCTCGGCTACAACTATCGGCTATGCGCAGAAAATCCTGATGGTCATCGCTTTCTCCTTATGGCTGCGCATCTCCAACCTGATCCTGCTGCTCGGTGCTCTGCGCAGCGGCGGCGATACGCGCTTCGCACTGGTACTAGATGGATTCATCATCTGGCTGGTGGGCGTGCCGGCCGCATACCTGGGCGCGTTCGTGCTGCACCTGCCTATCTACTGGGTGTACCTGATGGTGATGTCGGAAGAGTTCACCAAGTGGCTGTTCGCCATGCAGCGATTTTTCTCCAAGAAATGGATGCATAACCTGGCGCAGATAGTTTGAGCTTATCTACCGTTTACCCAATCTTGAAGGGCTATTAACACCCGGATAAAAGCCCGTTAACACTCATGGGTTACAATAAACTCAGAAGTTGTGGCATACAGTAGTTTATCGAGTGCAACAGGAAAAACACGGTGCAGATCAGCTCAGAATTCAAAGATCACCTTTCCAGCCCAGCCGAGTTCATTCCAACTAACTGGAGTGAGCATCTAGCGAAGTGGGTTTCCAACATATTGAGCCCGCCCGTATTGGCGTTGTTTGGGATCTTTTTGGCAGCCCAGGCGATCGGTTCGATAGCTGCCTGGTGGTGGAGCAGCTATTACGTGCTCCTGACAGTAGCCCTGCCGTGCGGTTATATCGTCTGGAAAGTACGGCGCGGCGAAATCTCTGATTTTCACATGCGCGTACGCCAGGAGCGCATCCGCCCGATGCTGCTCATGCTGGCCTGCTGCATCGCGGCCTGGAGCACCATGCTGATTGCTCACGCTCCAACGGTGCTGCTCCTGTTCGCTACAATGGGTATTTTGCAAGTCGCCTTTCTTTTGTTGGTAACGTTGCGCTGGAAAATCAGCGGTCATGGCACGGCGATCGGCAGCCTGGCGGTCTTTCTGTGGAGTATATTTGGGCCAATGGCCACGCCAGCGGTGATCGCAATTCCCCTGGTGGCCTGGGCGCGCTTGCGCTTGAATCGCCACGATCTATCTCAAACGATTGTTGGCACATTGGCGGGCATCGTTTTTATGCTGGCAGTATTATCCTGGGTAGCCTCTGTATGTCAGGGAGTTAGTCTGTTCTGCCATTGAAAACACTCGAAAATCGGTGTTTTTGATTATCACTTATGGATTTGTCTTCTTCTCTTCCCCTCCTCCTTCATAAGCAAATCGGCGGTTGCATAACGCACCGCCGATTTGCGCTTTATCTGGATTGCAACAAAAACAGGAGAAAACAGATGCTTACTTTACGCTTCGATGGCCTTTTCCGCAATGTACCAACGGATCTCTTGCAAAGGGCGCAGGCAGGATTTATGTGTTATGGCTGGTTAGTCTGGCGCGGCAGCGAGATCATTGCCCGCGGGCACGGCGGCGTAGCGCGCAGCAAGAATGCCAACTCGAATATCGCTGAATACCTGGCGTTGATCGAGGGCATGGATGCACTGCTGGATCTGGTGTGTGAAAATGAGAAGGTCAGAATCTGTGGAGATGCCAAGAGCGTTATCGACCAGATGCGCGGTATGGCAGAGGTCAATGCGAGCAGCGTGAAGCCGCTCTACCGGCGCGCAATACGGCTAGCCCAACATTTCCATCGCATCCATTGGGTTTGGACGCCGCGTAAGGACAATCACGAAGCCGACGTGCTCACCCGACGCGCCTTGCGGCAAATTCGATCGGATAAACAAACCTTCCAGACAACCCTACATATTCTCTCGGATGGGAAAACTGCCTCCACTCAAGGCAATAAGTTCTTACCACTCATGGATTTGAGAGTTTATGGCGCTTGAGTCAGAC
Organism: Chloroflexota bacterium; assembly: GCA_040752025.1. Lineage (GTDB taxonomy): Bacteria > Chloroflexota > Anaerolineae > Anaerolineales > UBA4823 > JBFMFR01. The sequence goes on from JBFMFR010000034.1 coordinate 54,551, forward strand.
GATCAGCCGCTCTTTTTGCCAGCCTGTCTGGCTTTGAGGGCAGCTTCTTTGGCGCGCCTGGCTACATCGGAGGCGCGCCCAGGCGAATGCGTAGGTACTACGCTGCCAATCTCGGCCTGGTACAGGCGCTCTACGGCCAAAGCCAGCACCTCAGATTGCGACTTTCCCAAATGTTTGCACAACTCATCCAATTGAGCGCGCAGGATGGGGCTGAAGGATCGATCTATCATCTGCTTCAAATCATTGGGTTCACTCATTGGCAGTACCTCTCCAATGATTCTACCGCAGAACTACATACAAAAGCGTTAATTTGCTTCCAAGGAGACGTGGTAAAATCGGTCGAATAGCCCGTCCCAAAAAACGATGCATCTGATTGTATGAGGTTACTATGCTGCTGAACATCCGCTGGGGAAGTCTACGTGCAAAGCTGGTTGCCTGGTTTTTTGTTCCATCGGCGATCATCCTGGTTGGGATTGCCCTGGTGGCCTATCTGGCGCTGCAAAGTAATACCTACCGAGGGGTGATGGCGCTGCTGCTGCTATCCAGCCTGGTCATCCCGGTTGTTGTGGTTGGCCTGGGGGTCAAACGCATTGCGAAACCTATCGCAGAGTTGACACAGGCGGCGCAGGAAGTGGCGCAAGGTAATTTCGGCTTGACCGTTACCGCCGACACAGGGGATGAAATCGAGGAGTTAGCCGTTCAGTTCAACAAAATGTCCGGGCAGTTACAGAATGCCTATAACAATCTAGAGCGCATGGTGGCTGCTCGCACCAGCGAACTGGAAACGCTCAACACCGTGGCGGAAGTAGTTAGCTGCTCTTTGAACCTGGATGAAATCCTGACCTCAGCGTTGAGCGCAGTGCTGGAAAGATTAGATATTCAGGCAGGGGCGATGCTGCTTTTGGAGGATGGAACTTTCAAACTGCGAGCACAACAGGGCCTTCCGGCAAATTCAACAGCAAAGTTGGAAGAAGTTGCTGCTAAGGGGATCTCTGCCCAGGCGATCAGCCAGGGAAAGCTGATTATCCTGGATATCGAGAGCTACGCAGCGCAATCCGGCAAAGAACTTGCCAACCTGCTGCAAAGCGAAGGCATACAAGCTTTGCTCAGTGCGCCGCTGGTCCACAAGGAAAAAGCCCTGGGAGCGATGACCCTGGTGTGTAAACAGGCCTGTGATCGTTCCCCTCAAGAGCAAAACTTGCTGCTGTCGATCGGGCAGCAAATCGGCGTGGCCATCGAAAATGCCCAATTATATGAAAAAGCCCAGCAAGAAATCGAGCGGCGTAAGCAGATCGAAGGCGAACTGCGCCGTACGAATGAAGAAAGCACCCGGCGCAACCGCGAACTGACTCTGCTCAACCAGGTGATTACGGCAACCACCTCTGGCATGGAACCGAAAGCCATCCTGGAAGTGGTGTGCGGGTCGCTGGTAAACGCTTTCGGTGTAGCGCAATCCGCCGCGGCGCTGTTGAACGAGGAGAAAACCACGCTGACCGTGATCGCCGAGTACAAGTCGGAACACTACCCTAGCGCGATGGGCGTAATTATCCCGGTAGCGGAAAACCCGGCTTCGCTGTATGTGATGAAGCAAAAAAAACCCCTGGCGCTGCCAGACGCCCAAAACGACATCCTGCTAACCCCGGTGCGCGACGTAATGCGCCAAAGGGGCACTGTATCTCTGTTAATCCTACCGATCGTTGTGCGCGATGAAGTGATTGGAACGATCGGCGTAGATGCGACCGAACGGCGCGAGTTCAGTGAGGCCGAGATCAGCCTGGCAGAACGCGTTACTGCAGCCGTAGGACAGGTGCTAGAGCGCGCCAATCTAGACGGATAAGTAAACCTGATCGCAGGCTGGGCCAAAGGCCTGGCTTGTGGCCTGTAAATAGCCTGCAAGCACACCGGAGACCCGGTCGTACACCCACTCACGCGGCTGATTTGACAGTTTTCCAGCCCTGAGGTGGGCGTATTGTTCGGGCATGAACTGGCTGAGCAACGCCAGCGGCGCCGGATAGCGCTCCAGATTCTTGAATAAAGTTTCCAGGGCATCCCTCACCTGTGGATAGGGCCAATAATAGCGCGAGCGGTCGCTAAAGCTATATTTACGCGCAAAGCGCAGCGCCTGTTCGTCGCCGCGATAATATTTGCGCCAGTCTTTCGGGTCAGCTTGCATGACAGTATCCAGCACTTCAGGCAAATGGGAAAGCTGCACCCCGGCCCTGTTGCCCAACCATTCTGCCTCCATCCAGGCCAGGGCAAAAACTGCCTCTCGGAAAGCAAAGGTCAGGCCCGGGCCAACTTTCAGGATGGCGAAGTGGTTTTCCACCAACGCTCGCAAGGCCTGGGGAGTCTGGTAATCGGTAGAGTGCGCCTCGTAAACCAGGTGCGGCTGCGTCTCAATAAAACTGGCAAGTTGACAGGCTGCCTCGGGTTGAAAGTTGAGCACGTAATCGTCGCCATATTCCACACCGGGTTGAACGACAACCGCAACCACCCGCTCCCAGGCCGCTTCCAGGCCAGCCTGGCAAAATGCCTGGCGCGTGGCTTCGATCGTTTCTATAAGGCTGGGGAGCGATGTGACTGAGACAGCCTCCCCGCCGGCCTTGGCTCCGCCGGCGACCGGCACCTCGGTGCCAATCACGTAGCGCGGCGCGGCAATTGCCGGTTGGCCAGCCTGTCGCTTTTCGGCCCAGGCAGCCTCGGACGCGCCGGCCAACTCAGCCGCCCGCCGGGCTGAGACTTCCACCGGAAGCGCGCCAGGAGGATCATCCGCCAGCTTCATGCTGGCGTCCAGGTGGATTTTGACATAGCCAGCGCGCACGTAGGCACTGACCAACTCCAGCGATTTGTGCATGGCACGCTCAGCCGGTTCATCCTGCCAGACAAATGGCCCCAGGTGATCGCCGCCCAGCAGGATAAGTTCCTGAGGGAAACCCACCTGCCCGGCTAAGTTGTACACGAAGCGGACGAAATCTTCCGGCGTCATGCCGGTGTAGCCCCCAAACTGGTTAACCTGATTGCAAGTAGACTCTACCAACAACGGGGTGCCCAGCCCTGCCAACTGGCGCATGGCTGCCTGCAACACCCAGGGATGAGCAGAACAGATCGAGACGATCCCAAGCGGCGAGCTTGCCGGGCGTTCTACGCCCACACGCTCGTGGGACCGGATGATCTCATCGAAGAAGGCAGCGCGCCCTGTGGGGTTCACGGCAAAAACTCCAAAGCCTGCGCCAGAGCCGGCTGCCCGGCAACTCCACCCGCGGCCTGGGTGGAAAGCGCCCCGCAAACGACCCCCAAGCGCAGACACTTTTCCAGCTCCCAGCCACTCAGGTAGCCGAAAATGAAACCGGCATCGAAGCTGTCGCCAGCGCCAACCGTATCTACCACCTGGACCGGAATCGATGCTACCCGGGTCAGGTTGGCTGCGCCCTGCAGCCCCAGCGCGCCCTGGGCGCCCAGCTTGACCGCCAACACATCGACCCGAGCAGCCAGTTTGCGAGCGGCCAACTCTACAGCATCTGGACGGAGGCTGTCAGGGCGGACGCCGTCCGCCCCTACAACAAGGATGGAGGGGTTTACAATAGCCAGGCATTCGGCGGCGTTGGGCAGAAAAACGTTGGTGTGGGGCCAGAGGTCTTCCAGGCCACGCCAGCTTCCAGAAGGGTCCCAATTGGTGTCGAGCGAAGTGGTCAGTCCCAAGGCACGGGCGCGGCTGAACAGGCCCGGAAGCCCTGGCTGCAGGCTGGTCTGGAGGAAGTAAGAGGCGACGTGTAAATGGCGCGCCTGGCGAAGCAAGCTATCGGGGACATCTTCGCTCTGCAAAGCAGGGATCAAGCCCGGGTAAGTCAGGATGGCGCGATCTGCACCCCGGTTCAAGATCACGCTCAAGCCGGTCTGCTCACCAGAACGCACAATCACACTGCGGGTATCAACGCCGCGCTGCTGCATGGCTTCCAGCATGAAACGACCAAAGACATCATCGCCGCACAGGCCAACGAAAGCCACCCGCAGGCCGAGGCGGGCCGCGCCGCAGGCAAAGATGGCCGAAGACGAGCCAATGGTAAGCGCCGCAGCCTCGACCAGTTTCTCCACCTGTCCAAAAGCCGGTTCGACATCGCCGGACAATATCAGGTCGGGGTTGATTTCACCTGCCACGAGAAGGTCAAATGCTGGCATCCGGCACTCCGTACGGCGCTGCACACGCTCTAATAGGTCTTGTACCAGTCAGGCGTAATCTCGCCGGCGGTGTAAAAATCTGTCCAGGGCTTTGCCAGGGCACGGCACAAAGAAGTGAGCTTCACCAAACGCTGGCGGGCAATGGTCTGCAAGAACTCCGTACGTTCGCCGGACTTCATCGCCACAGCCTCCTGCCATACGGCGCGACCGACGGCAATCCCCGAGGCGCCCGCCTGGCAGGCAGTGATAATCTGACGAACGTAGACCTCGTAACTTACGGCTGCGGAAAGCAAGATCCAGGGCGCCACGGAGGCAGCCGAAATTTCAGAGCAGGCCTGCGCCCAGCGAACTTCGTCCACATCCGCCAGGTCGAGCGGGAACTCGGCCTTGAGCACGTCGATGCCGAGAGGCGTCAGGCGGCGGGCGGTCTCGACGACCACATAGCGTTTTTCGGCAGAGGTGAGCTTCTTGCCGGCTTCGAGCGCATAGGAAAGTGGCTCGAGCATCAAGCCGAGATCGTGAACTTTGCAGTCCTGGGCAACCTGGGCGACAAAGGCCTCGATCTCGCTTGCAGTGGTCGCATCCGGATGGTAATACACCAGCAATTTGATCATACTGGCGCCCATGCGTTTGGCTTTTTCCACGCTCCAGCCGGGCAAAATCTGGCTCTGGCGAGCCGTGGGATCGCCGGTATAGCCAGTGGCCTCAACCGCAACCACCAGGCCGGTACTCCCAGGAAGCGCGCCGCGCGCGAGCGCCTGGGCGGCGGAGTACTGCGGATCGAGCAACACAGCCGTGGCTTCGCCAGCCAATATCCTGGCGACTTCCAGTTTGAAGCCAGTCAAATCGGCGTCACTGACCGAAGCAGGCTCCTGTGGGTTGAGCGCCCGGCGCAAGTTTTGGCGATGGTCGAGGGCCAGGCAGGTAAATGTGCTTTGATCCGAGGTGCACTGCTGCAGGCCGCGCATCTTGCCAATTGATAGAAAGGAAGGCCTTTGGGACATTTGTTTACACCTCGATGCGCTTGAACTGCGGCAGGTAATCGCGGTTCTGCCTGAACATGGCCTGAACCATCTGGCGAATTTCAGCCAGAGACAGCACCGCGGCGGTGAGAGGATCGTGCAAGCAGGCCTGCATCACCAGTCGGGCATCGCCAGTCAGGGCAGCCTGGATGGCCATCTCCTCGATCATGGCGCTGGTATGTACCAGGGTGGCTAATTGCGGCGGGAGGGCGCCAACGTGAATGGGATGAAAGCCGGCTTTGTCCACGTAAACAGGCACTTCGACACAGGCTCCTACGGGCAGGTTGGTGATCAACTCCGTATTAGGCACGTTGCCGTTGAAACCAAAAGGCTCACCGCCTTTCAAGGCGTTGATGATGTAAGCGGCGTACTCCTCGCCGCGCTGCAAGTCCTCGGCGGTCAGCGGGGCCGCCAGGCGCTCTTTGACCATGTCTTTCCAGGTGTTTTCGGTCTGCTGGTATTCTTTCAAAATATAGGCGTATTCGCCGGGGTTCCAGCCGGTGCCGTGGGTGCAGTATTTCTCGATCAAGTCGGGGCGTTTGCGGAACCAGGCATTGTATTCCGAGTTGTGACCGCTGGATTCGGTCGGGTAATAGTCGAGATGTAAGTACATCTCGTTGCGCACGATTTCCTCGTTATACACCGCCGGCCGTTCGGTGACCGCCTGGCGGATGAGCGGATAAGCATCTTTGCCATTCCATTCATACTTGAGATAGAATGCCTGGTGGTTGATGCCGGCGCAGGTGTAGGTGATTTCCCGGTAAGGCGCGCCGATCCATCCGGCCAGCATCATGGCCGTGCCCTGCACCGAGTGGCATAGACCCGTCACGGGGATAAAGGTTGTGCGCTGCAAGGCACCGCACAACATCGCCATCGGGTTGGTGTAGTTGAGCAAGACGGCCCCCGGGCAATATTTTTCCATGTCGCGCACGATCTCCTGCATGGGAGGCAGGGTGCGCAGGAAGCGGAAGATGCCGCTGGGGCCGCGGGTGTCGCCGACGTTGATGTCCACGCCGTACTGCTTGGGGATTTCGATGTCATGCCGCCAGACCTCGGTGCTGCCGGCCAGGATGGTGGTCAGGACCACGTCGGCGCCTTCGAGCACTTCGCCCCGCTCCGGGCTGGCGATCACCCTGGCGGGGTACTTACCCTCATTGACGATCCTGGTCACGGCGGTTTGTGCAAAGCCCAGCCGCTCGGTGTTGATATCCATCAAAGCCAGGGTGGCATCCTCAAGCAGGGGAAAGGTGAGGATATCGCGCACCAGCTCAGAGGTGAAGCCGAGGCTGCCAGCGCCAATAAAAGCAATTTTAGTCATAGGTTTCTCCTATCCTTACGAAATAATCTCGCCCTTTTTTAGGGTAAGCGTACCGTCGATGTTCAGCGCCTGGCGACAGGCCCAACGCAGCGGGTGGCGCACGCCTTTGACCTCTAACTCAGCCTTCAAGCGCAGCCCTTCCCAGCCAATGCCCGGCGGCAGGATGAAACGCGCCTGGCGCACCCGATGCGGGATAGGGTAGCCAGCATCCAGGCTACCGCTAGCAACGACCTCATCCTGAGCGCCCAGCAGAGATAGATACAGGCTGCCCGGCACACCAGCAATGCCATCGTTGACCAGACCCAGCACCAGGCCTGTACGTCCGGCATGATTATACTGCCAGATCCAGGAGGGGCGTAAGCGGTAGCCGAGCACACGCTGCATCCGGTCGATGCCCTGTGGGAACTGGCGATAATAATTCATGATGTGATCGGCGTGGATGTTATGCCAGTTCCACAAGGACCAGTAGTTGGCGCCCACATCGATCACGTGAGCGATGATGTTCTCGGTCAGCGGGATGCCGTCCGGGTCCAACTGCAGGGAGGCCGGGCTGCCATCCGACATACCGACCTCACAGATCGTTGCGATGTGCGCCGGGCGATTGCTCAAGGCTTCGATCTGCTGGTTCTCGATGAAGATCGTATCGGTACGAATCCAGTTGCCCGAGCGGATGGTGCGTTCAAGCAATTCGGCGTTGCCCACGTGATTGAGATCGGGCTGGGTGTTGGTGACCAGCGGCGTTTTATCCCAATGGGCGCGCTGCATCTCGAAAATGCGCAGCCAGGTTTCGAGGGCGGTGGCGTGGTCGGGGAAGGGCGAGATGTAGTCGAAGGGCCACGAGTGGCCTTCGCCCCAAAAGCCGTACATGTACGTGTCGATGAACTCAATGTCGGCATGACCGTTGTATCTTTCTGCCAGCAAAGCGTCGAATTCTTCGAGGGCTTCGAGGAAATAGGGGTGGTGGTAATGCGGCAGGCGGTGCTCGCGGCAGGCGCGCACATCCTGGCTTTGAACGCTGCCTTCATCTTCCCAGCCCGTGCCGAGGTAGAACATGGGCACGTTTTCGAGGATGAAATCCGGGAGCGCTTCACCCTCAGCGTCTGGATTTGCCAGCATGATGCGGAAGCCAAGGCGCTGGTTGTACTTTGCCGCCATTTCCAGAGTCACCTGCCAGTGCTCGAACAAATCCAACCTGCCGCGCTGGCTCTGCATCTGCCGCCAGGTAGGCCGGATGTACAGTTTGCTCGCCATAGGGATCTGGGCGATCTTTTCGATGGTTTGGCGAACGCTCTCGCCATCCTTTCGGATGGGCAGCATATCGCCGATTACATAGGCCATCAGGCCCATGCCGTAGTTTGGCACAGGCTCGGTAGATGGCATAGTGGTCATGACCACATCCCAATCTGGGACGAGTTCCAGCGGGAAGGGGCCCTGGTACAGCCGGTCGGGGCGGTTGTTCAGATTCCAGTGATGGGAGTCCCAGTTATGCTGGGGCGTGGATTCGGGGAAGGCGTTCGATTCCATGCTTTGGTTTCACTTCCTCTCGAGGCGATACAGGCCCGAACCAGTCCGTTGGATTTTGTACAGGCGCGTCAGCCCCAGAGGGCGCTCGGTAAAGTAGATCGGGCGCGTGTCGAGGTTAGATTCGATATACGCCAGGGTGGAATCGGCCAGTTGGCTGGCGCCTTCTTGCGGGTAGGTCTCGTGGAAATCCATGCCCACCCGTCCCTGCAAGACGTGCGCCACGTAGTAAAAGTTGTAAGCCGTGTCCCAGTCGGTGAAAATGATGGCATTGTCCTCTAGCTTCTCCAACAGTTGCTGCGCTTCGAGCCGGCGCGTCTCCGGGAAGGTAAACAGTGCTATTTCATGATCTTCCACAAAAGGAGGCAGGCGGCTTTTCCAGGATTCAAGGAGCTGCGGAAACGCATCCCCAAGATTGGCAAGGATCAGAGCGCCGACTACAATGCCCGGGATGAACCTGGGAAGCCTGGGAATGAGCAAAAGCGCTTCCTGGAGGGCGTTAAAGCCCAGGCCAATGGCGATCACCAGGATGGCGATGGCGGGGAGGTAGAAGACATAGTAGTCGTATACATTGTAAGAGGCTGCAAAGAGCAAGAAGGTGGTGAAGGCGATCAGCAGCAGGATCGCTTCGCGCCAGCGTGGGAACGAGAGGGAGGAGAGGGAGGAGGCAGAGGAAAGGGGCTGCTGGCGCGGGAGCAGGAGCGAGGCGAGGCCTACCAGGGCAATCACGATACTCCAGGAGGCATTGCCAAAAAACTCGATAAGGCGCTCCTGGACCTGGGCAAGGGGCACGGCGAAGAACTGGCCGCTGAATTGGGGCGGAAAGTAGAGAAAGGCCAGGCGCTCGAAGGGCGAATCGAAATCAGCGGGGGTCAGGTCCCACACGCTGAGGGCGTGGCGCACAACCGTGTTGTAGTAGCCGGCAGAGGCGTCGAGAGCATCGAGAACCAGGAAAGACAGCAGGAAAACGAAGACCCCGGCGACCGCGCCCAGCGCGGCCTGGAGCCAGCCGGCTTTTTGGGGCGCGGCGAGCACCAGGTAGAGAAGGATAGCGATGGCGCTGAGGGCTACGGTGGTGTGAATGCCCAGGCTCAAGCCGCCCAGCAGCCCGGCGGCGAAGAGCCAGCGTGGATTGCCAGATCCCCGCCAGGCCAGGATCGTATACAGGATACCAGCCAGGCATGCAGACGCAACGGTGTAAATCTCGGCAATGCAGGCATGTTTCCAGAATAAATCCACAAAGGCCAGCGTAAAGACGCTGAGAGCAGCGGGGATGCGCCAGGCGCCAAGCCGGCAAAGAATGAGATAGAGCAGCGCAATGGTCGCTGCCGCGGCGACTGCAGAAAGTAAATTGACGCGATAAGCGATGTCGCCTACCGGTAGGAAGGTGAAAAGCCTGGCGAGAAAGATATAAACAGGATAGCCGGTAGGATGCCCGATGCCCAGAGTGTAAGCGATGGTCTGGAACTCCGCCGAATCGCCATACAACAAGGATGGCGCCAGCGTACGCGCATACAGGGTCAGGCTGACCAGTCCCACCAAGACGGACAGGCCAACATCGAGGCGAGTCAGTTGAATCTGTCTTTTCATACCTACTTCAATTCCTCTACGGTGAGAAAATTGGTATGTTTTACACTGCCGCCAGCAGCACGGTCTACACTCAGGCTGCCGAGCAGGTTGAAGCCGGTCTTTTCATCCCAGGTATCTTCGTTGGCAAAGCGCACGGCGTATAGCGGGTTGGACTGGAGCGTTTCGGCTTCATCGGGGAGCCAGAGAGCCAACTGGTACTGCCCTTCAGCGATCTCAGAAGGGAGACGCAGCTTGACTGTGAAGGAGGCGCTTCCCGGCTGCCACTGGCGTGGGTCGAGGTCGAGGCGGGTCAGGAAGGTGGAATTAGGTTCCTGCAAAACAATATAAACCGGGCGTGGATTGACCGGCGCGGCAAAGCCACTGTTCACCAGATTGACCGCCAGCGCCAGCAGGCCGCCGGGACGCACGCGCTCGTTGAAGCTGGCTGTCGTCAGCGCCAGGCGATAACCCAGGCGGTTCTCGATTTCCGCCAGGCAGCCGCCCTCTTCCCAACTGCGCAGGATGCCTTTGTGATAAGCCTCGTTGAGGGCATCCACGTGCAGCAGTTCCATCTCCCGAATTGCGGAATTGCATTCAGAACGCGGCGGGTTGGGAGCGCAGGTCTCGCCGCTCATGGGGGTGTAGCGAGTCAACTCAGCGAGATAGGCCTGGTCACGGACGATGGTATTGACACCGTCACGCTCGTAGGTGCCGACATCGGTATCGCTGGAGAGGAAGCAATCGTTGTGATGGGAGACGCGGGCCTTGACGGCGTCCAGCGGATTGGGGTACATCTCGATGATGTTGGCGGGATAGCGCACCTGCGCCATGCGATTTTCGGGCAGGGCAGCCAGCAAGGCATTCAGGATATCGCGCTTGTCAGCCAGGTTGTCCAGACCGTTGGTGGAAGTGTGCCACTCGCCCCAGGCGCCGATGAAACCGGCTTCCGCCCAGGCAATCACATCGCCATGCTTTTGCAGAAGCGGCGCCAACTGCTGGATGTGGCGTAAAATCCAGGCCTTGGGCGCGTCCGGCTCAGAATCAGGATAGGGTCCCTGGTTGTAGGCCACCCGGATGATGGCTTTCACCCCGGCATCACGGATGTCGGCAAAGTTTTGGCCAAGCCCGTCGAGCACATCCTGGGGGATATCCGCTTCGCGCCAGTCATCCAGGCGGATGTTGAGATGCACCAGCGTGTTGCCCGTAGCGCGCACCGGGCTGAATCCCGCCAGGCCAGGCAACTGATAAGGGGTGAAAAAGCCACGCTCGGGGTTGAGGAAAGCAGCTTCTGTAGCAAAATACGTGTGAGTCACAGCAACAGGTTCGGGCGAGGAAGATGCAGGTTGGCAGCCAATGATGAAACAGGCAAGAACAAACAGGATGCACAGCAAGCAGAAAGTAGAACGTTGCATAAGCACCTTATTTGAATGCGCTTTGAGTGGCCTGGTCCACGATCCACCTTTGAAGGAAAATGTAGACGAAGAAGATCGGCAAGAGAGTCAGGATGGAGGCGGCCAGGACAAGCCCCTGGTTGGAAACGTGTTGGGTCTGAAACCAAACCACCAGCAGCGGAATGGTGCGCTTTTCCGGCGAGGTGAGCACAATCAAGGGCCAGAGATAATCATTCCAGGTTGCCATAAAGGTGAAGATGCCCAGGGAAGCAAGCGGCGGGCCCATCTGCGGCAGGATCACGCGGCTGTAAATACCGAATTCGGAAGCGCCGTCAATGCGGGCGGCATCCATCAGTTCAGTCGGCATGGATTCGATGAACTGCTTCATCATAAAAATGCCGTAGGCGTCGACGAAGGCAGGAATGATCAGCGCCCAAAGGGAATCAATGAGACCTAGCTTTACGACCAGTAGATAATTGGGAATCATGACCACCTGGAATGGGATCATGATCTGGACGAGGATGATGCCAAAGGCGAGGTTTTTACCTCGGAAATGATATTTTGCAAAGATATAGCCAGCAAAGGAACTGGTGAACAATGTGATCGCCACACGCGAAACAGATACAAAAACGCTGTTGAAGAGGTTCTTGGCCAGCGGGATATCTTTATCAGTCAAGATCGTGGTGTAATGTTTCAGGGTCGGCTGCCTGGGGAAGAAATCCGGCGGGGTCTGGCGCAGTTCTGCCTCAGTTTTAAGCGAAGAGATCATGATATAGAAGAATGGTAAAAGCGTGCCCACCAGCCCGATAATGAGCACCGCATACGCGCCAGATTTGCCCAAAAGGAAGCCAATAGTATGTTGTTTTTCTTTCATAGCTCGTTTTTAATACTCCCATTCCGTCTTGAGGATGCGGAATTGAAATACCGTCAAAGTCAGGATGATGATAAACAGGATCATGGACATCGCAGAGGAAAGCCCAAGATTATTGGCAAAGCGGAAGGCGTTTTCGTAAATACTCAACAGCATGGTCTGGGTCTGGTTCTTCGGCCCGCCGCGTGTGAGCAGTTGAAAAATGACAAAAACTTGAAGCGAAGACAGAACAGTTAGAACAGAGGCCAATAATATTGTCCGGCGCAGCAACGGCACAACCACCAGCCAGAACTCCTGCCAGGTGTTGGCTCCATCCACGCGGGCAGCCTCGCGCAATGTCTTCGGGATGCTTTGCAGCGCGGCAACAAAAATGACCAGGTTATAGCCGAAATCCTGCCAGACATGCGCCACGACAACACAAATCATCGCCAGAGGAACGCCAAAATAGATCGTATTTGGATCCTGCAACCAGGACTTAGGCGGGACGAGCCCGACTGCCTTGAACATCAGGCTGAGCAAGCCCCAACCCGGCGCATATATGTAAGACCAGATAATGACCAGGGCGACAGAGGACGAGATGGTCGGGAGGAAATAGATGGCGCGGAATAAAGTCTTGAAACGCTCACCGATCGATTCGAGAATCACAGCCAGGGGAAGCGTGATGGAAAGATTGAGCGGCAAAACCAGAGCAGTAAACACGAACGTGTTCCTGACCGCCAGGCGAAATACCTCGGCTGGTTTACTGTTGCCAGTAACCAGTTCGATGTAGTTATCGATGCCAATGAACGGGTTGGCTCCACCCAGGCCCAGGAAGCCGCTGCCTGTGCGGATGGGCGTATAGCTGAAGAAGCTCATCACGACTGCCCAGACGATCGGGAACAACGTGAACAAGCCCATATAGAGCAGGATAGGCGCCAGGCTGGAGTAAGCAAAGCGACGCTGCTTTGCCATGAGCTTACCGCCGTTGTTAACAATTTCTTTCCCGAAGAGAGGTATTGCTGCCATTGACTCTCCTTGATTTTGAAGGGGCAGCTCTGTTTGGGAGACTCGCCGGGAACGAGCTGCCCCTTCTACGATTTAACCTTCGAACGAAACTCGTTCTGCCTACTGCGCGGCGTCTACCATCGCATTGGCGGCATCATGGATGCTATTGGCGGCTTCCTCTGCTGTGAGGTTTCCTTGGATTGCATCGAGGATGGTCGGATAGATAATCTCATACGAGAGTTGATCCGAGTCCGTCAGGTTGCCTTGGTATTGACCGGCCTCCAAGAGCGGCAAAGTGGCGGCGATGAAGGGCGCCTTCTCCAGCAGCTTCGGGTCGGCCGCAACAGATTTCATGGCGGGGACAGTCGCCGAGGTGGAATTGAAGTCAAGTACGTTGGCCTGGTTTGCGCCGAGGAAAGCAGCCAGCTTCCAGGCGAGTTCGGGATGCTGGGTGCTCTTGCCCACCACATACCCCCAACCACCAACGGAGGCGAATTTGTATGTGGAACTCATCATCGGAGGTAAAGTCACGTAGTCGAACTTCAAGTCGGGGTAAGCCAGCTTGGCATCGCCGGCATACCAGGAGCCGAGCACACCAATGCCGTTATGACCCTGGGCGAACGACTCGCCCACCCATTCGCTATCCGCATTGAAGATGATCGGATCGACGATTTCATCGACCTGGGCCATATCCATCAGTTTCTGGATGGTGGCAATCGCTTCAGGCGAATTAAAGACGAAATGTTTCCCATCCTCCGCAAAGTAATCCGCCCCTTGCTCCAATATACCCGCCAGGAAGTAAGTGAATAACTGGTCGCTGTTGGTATAGTGCATACCCGCCACGGTCATTACATCGTCTGAGCCAACCTGAGTCAGCTTTTTGGCATCGGCCACGACCGCATCCCAGTTATCCCATTTGGGCGGGTAGGGGACGCCAGCCGCCTCAAATAGAGCCGGGTTCACATAGGCGCCGCCATATTCGATATTGTACTCAGCGGGGAAGCCATACAATTTGCCGTCGCAGGTCTGCCCGCCCAGGGGCGCGGCATAGAAGACATCCTTGGCCTGATCCAGTGTCATCACATCGGCAGGCACTTCTAGCAACTGCCCACCCGCGGCGTAGCGGCAGGTATAGCCGCCGGGGATCAAGATAACGTCGGCGGTGTTGCCGGCGGGCAGGGAGGTCTGGATGGTCTGAATGAACACATCCCACGGGAAAGTTTCGTATTTGATGGTCACATTCGGGTTCTGCGCCATAAAGGCGTCGAATATGGCCTGGTCGGCATCATTGAACGCGGGCGCCTGGTGGCCCCATACACGGAGCTGAATCTTCTCTTCGCCTCCGGCCGGCGCTTGGGTGGCCTCGGGGGCCTTGGTTGGCGCGGTTTCACCGCCGCCCGTGGCAGGCGCGGGCGTAGCCCCGCCGCCACAAGCTGCCAGCAGCAGGCTGGCAATTACCAGGATGATCAAAACTCGGGTTTTCATTCTCTACTCCTTTTTCGAATTCTTGAAAACCGGCGTTACAGGGCGCCGGACTACCAACTGAGTTTTACAACTGCCGTCAGATTGGTCGGCTGATCTGGGTTGAGGCCCTTAGCCAGCGAACGGTAGAACCCAAGTAGTTGCAAGGCGGGCAAATAGAGCACACCACGGACGGCCTCAGGGAGCCCGCTATCGAACGCCAGGAGCGTGCCAGCGGAACTTCCTGTTCCGCCTTCTCCCAGGGTCAAGATAGTACCTCCCAGGGCCTGCATTTCATCCAGAACAGCCATTTCGTGAGCGCGGCTTGCTTGTGAAACCAACCCCACCACAACAGTGCTCTTCGATACCATAGACATCGGTCCATGGCGGAACTCCAGGAAATGGAAGGGTTCGCTGTGCGTGAGCGTCATTTCTTTCATCTTTAGACTGGTCTCACACGCCAGGCCATAACGCGCCCCACTGCCCAGGAAATAAAAACGATCGTATGCGAGATTCTCACCCATCTCTCGAGCCAGGCCAGCATACCTGGACAGCAACGCTTCGCCCACGGAGGGCAGATTCGCCATGGCGGCGAGATCATCCTCCCGGCCAGCAGACAGGGCGCTGAAAGCTGCAGCGGCAACGTACATCGAGGCGAACGAGCGCGTTTGCGCCACGCTTTGCTCCTGGCCCTGCGGGATAGCCAGCAAGACATCCGCCAGGGCAGCCAGAGGTGAATCGCCATAATTGGTGATTACGATTACCTGGCCACGCTTCTCCTCCTTGAAACGCTGCACGGCTTTGATCGTCTCGGTGGTCGTTCCAGAGCGGCTGACCGCTACCAGCAGAGCCGGGCTTGCATCAAAAACCATGCCGGGATTCAGCAAAAGTTCGCCGGCCGGGAAAGCGCGGCTTACACGCCCGGTCAATTCCTGGAAAAGCGCGCTGCCTGCCAGTGAAAGGTAATAGGTGGAACCGCAGCCAGCGAAAAGCACCTGCCCATACGGCCGTTTGACAAGGCTTCGAAGCGCGTCGCGTTGAGCGCCGATGGTCTCCAGGGCGTTCTGCCAGGCGGCAGGCTGGGTATTGATTTCATCCAAGGTGTGATAACTGTCCATTCGCTGAAATTAAAACGACTTTCTCGAATTATGGTGCAAAAATGGGTCGTGGGGTACTAATTTCATACTGTTTACGTCTCCAAGTGGGAGAAATTCTTTATGGTCGCAATTTTTGTTGCTAAATGTTCGAAGCAGCTTTTCCGAATACTGCCATATATGGTACATTGTTTTGATTTACCCGTACATATAGCGGGTTAGAAATTAATTTTGTCAAATTAAATATCAGCGAATGGACAGTGATAATGCGTAGTCATTTCGAATCCCGTCGATCAAACAGGTTCCAGATAGATGAGGAATGCACTTTCAAAAGCGGCCTCAAGAGCCGCCGTAGGGCCATTGACCAGGCAGAGGGTGCGGTGGTCAACATAGTCGACCACGCGGTAGGTGCGCGGCTCCAGGCCGCGTAAATCCAATGCACCGCGAAACGCACTGGCAAAGAAGGCATAATAGATGCGCCCGTTTTTGCGAATCGCGTGAGCTTCGGGCTGATCGTAAGCCAGATCGTACAGGTTCAAGTATTCGCCCTCAGCCAGACGATGTGCAGCATAGATATCAAACCACTTCTTCCAAAGAGTTCTTTTTTCAGGCGGCAGGTTCCAGACCTCTTTCAATCGGGTTGCAACTGCCGGGTCATCCGGATAAATAAATTTCGTAGCGGGCACGCCCCCCGCCCCAATCTCGCTGGCGAAATCTACCCCCCCATCGGAAAGCTCAACATGGTCGGCAAAGACAGCCGTACGCGGGCCGCTGAGGGCCTTGTAGAACTTGATACGCTGGCGAATTTGGGCGCTGGAGGTTGGATCAGCCGTAACAGTCTGGTTGGTATAGGGCAGCAGGTGCAGCGTAACCGGCGTACCGCAGGGGCAAATTTGCGTCACCGAGTTCAGGCGAAGCTGGCGAGTGATCTCGAAAATCAAGCGGTAGGCGTCCGCCATGGCTTCGGTAGATTCTTCTGGGCGGGCATGGTGGTGCGCCGGGTTGTGGCAGGCCGGGATCGTGTAGATGTTATCGAGCTTGTGGCCATCGAAACCCCAATCCTCGATAAAACGCCGGGTCAGCTCCGCAACGTGCTGGCGCACCTCGGGCAGAGCCGGGCAAAGCATGGCAAGATGGCGGTTATTGCGCGCCACTGAGCCGTCTGCGTTCAAGATCACCCAGTCGGGGTGTTCCTCCAACAGCCGGCTTTTGCCATAGGGATGGCTTTCCCAATCGCCATTGCCATCTTCAGCGCTCAGGGGATACCACCAGATTTGCGAATAAGCCCCTGCGTTATGAATCTCAGCGTTCATGCGACGCATGTGTGCAGCGCCGTCTGGAAAAGTCTCCGGGCGCGGATTCCAGTCGCCGTAGGCGTCAAACCAGCGATCGTCCAGAGTGAGCCAGCGGATGCCAAGTTCTTTCAGCGCGGGCAGCACGCCGGTCATTTCCTCCGGGCGCACGTCGAATTCATAGCCCCACGAACACCAACCAGGCTCGAAATCAGCCGGCACCGGCTCAGGTGCAGCAACACCCTGCCGGGCCAGTAACTTACGATAGAGGGATAATGGAGCGAAGAAATCGCCCTGATGCAAGGAGACCAGCACTCGCAAACTGTGCAGAGTCTCGCCAGGTTGTAGATGCACTGCCTGGCGATATTGGAGGCTGAACTCGATGCCATCACCCTCAGAGGCGCACACAGGCATGTACCAATCCTTGGGCTGAGGCTCGATGTGCGCCAGCGCCAGGCCGCGCCGGGCCGTCCAACAATACAGCAGCGGGATGCCGCCGCCTTCGCCATTGTCGATGTGCCCCAAGAAATTTTGGCGTTCGAAGTGCTCAGGCAGTTGGAAAGCAAAATCTTGCCCCCATTTCACCGCGGCGCCTTGCAAAGTCCAGGGCCGCACTCCGGGTTGATCTGTGGAAGTCCAATCACCCAACACCAGGGTGGGACAATCCAGGCGCGCACACTGAACCGGCCCGGTCCCACGATTCTCGAACTGCCAGTACAAGACAAAGGCGTCCGGCCAGGCAGGATAGGCATCAACCACCAGGGTCTGGCTGAGAGCATCATCACCCGATGGGCAACTGAAAGACCAGCGCTGGGCAGATCCTAAAGAAGTGCTGGCAGCCTGTGGGGTGGCTTCCATCTCCAGGCCATTCGGCGATTTCATCGATGTGTATAGCGAGCGCACAGCCAGGTTGGCAGGCGGGTGTGTTTGCCAGGCTACCCCGCTGCCTCTCGCCAGGCTGAGTTGCTCATCGAGCTGAATCAACTCGATCTGCAACCTGCCCTCCGTGCGGCCGGCATCCAATACTTTCAAGCCCAGATTCCCATTGCAAATCATCGTGGCACCGTCAGCTATTCAAGGTGATTTCCAGGCGGCGAGCCAACGGCTCCAGGTACTGCTGAAGAGCCGCGTCGGTTTCAGCGCCAGCCAGGATGGCCTCGCTGATCTGGCCTAAAGTGCTGCTCAACTGGCTTTCGAGCCTTCCCCAGATGGCTACAGCCCGGTATGCGCGGCCCGTCTGCAAAGAACGGATGACCGCCTGGGTTAGAGAGCTCTCCCAAAACGGCAAGGCAGAAAAGGAATCGGGGCGAGTCGGTAACATCACAACCCCATCCTGAGCGTACTCACGCTGTGAGGCCTGGCTGGCGAGAAAACTGGCCAAAGCTACCGCAGCCCGTTCACGCTCCGGATACCCCTGGGTGTGCTTCCAGATGACCAGATTATCCCCACCGATCCAGGGCACACCCGGCACCGGCATTACTCCCAGGTTATCTAACACTTCAGGAACAGCAGAGCGGCTTTCTACAAACTCATAGACTGCCCCTGAGCCAAGGATAGTGACCGCCGCCCGGCCGCGGGCAAACAACTGCAAAGCAGCAGCCTCGTCCAGGTGGCTGAAAGAGGGTCGCATAAAACGCAGTAAGCTTAGGTATGAACACAAGCCACGCCAGGTATTGGGTTGGCATAACATAACCTGGCGGCCGTCCGCGCTGATGTAGTCGCCGCCCGCCCCCCATACCCAACTGGCCTGGTGATGAAGGATATCCACAAATGCCGGGTCGACCGGCACTACCCAGGGAATGCAGGACAGGAAGTCCTGTTCGACGCCAGCGGCCTGGAGTTGGGCCAGGGTCTTGTCCAACGCTTCGGCGGTAGCAAACGCTGTGATCTCATCAATGCCAGCCTTCTGAAGGATATCGCGCCGGTAGCACAGCAAGAATGTAAACGAAGTCCAGGGCAACGACCAGACTTCGGGTTGGCCTTGCAAGACGCCGCTTTGCCAGGTCTGGGGTAAAAAGGCCTCAGCGCCACCCAGGGCGGCGATTTCGCGCGGAGCAAAGGGCCGCAGGCTGTTCATAGCGATCAGGCTGCCAGCCCAGGTGGAGCCAATATGTGAGATATCCGGCCCGTGACCATATAAAGCAAAGGTCAACAGCTCGGGCCAGGCTTTCTCCCATTCCATCAGTTTCAAGCGCACCTGGACCTTGTGCTGCGCTTCAAAGTTCTTGAGCAAGCGCAGCAAAGAGGTTGTGGGCTCGCCAATGAGCGAAAATTCGATCGAAACCTGTTCCGCCATCATTCTTCTCCCATCAACACACGTTGAGCATTACGGAAATAAACTTTCTCCAGAACGTCATCCGGCAGATACAAGCCATAGATATACCAACGTCCCTGGAGTGGGATTTCATCTTCGTTGTAATTGAAATACTCATCTTCGCTTTCCAGGAAGCGGTAGTACAGGCGATAGGTTTCTAATTCCGGGCCAACATCGGTGCCAAACAGGATGCGATCAGCATATTTCAAGAAGAAGCGCCGGGAAGTGTAGGGCTGGCGGCCCAGCTCGCTGATGCGGGCGCTGATATCCACGTAAAAATTCGGGCAGCGATCCAGCAACTGCCCAACCCAGGCCAGGTTTTCAGCATAGCAGCCCACGTGCGCGCCAACGAAGGTCGTGCCGGGGTGGCGCTCGACCAGGCGTGCCAGGCCATTGACGATATCCAGGAAGGGCGGAAAAGGCGGGCTGGGGAATTGCCAGTCCGGATGATCGTGTAATTCCTCCCAACGCTCATTATGATTATCCAGTGGATCAAAAAACGCCACTGGATCGGCAACATGGATCACCACCGGCAGGCCCAGTTCTCCCGCCGTGTGCCAGATGATATCCAGACAAGGATCATCGACCGCCACCAGCCCCCCCAGGTGATCCCGCACGCTCAGGCCAAAGCCTTTCCAGATTTTCAAGCCCTGCGCCCCGCGCCCTGCCTGGGCGCGCAAACGCCCGGCGGCCCACTCGGGAAACTGGTCGCCGTGCTCAGGCCAGGCATCCCAATCCACGCCACCAAATACCAGGAAGCGCTCTGGAGCAGGCGCTTTGAAATGCTCCAGATGGGCGTTGAGGATGTGCTCTCCCCAGCCCCCGTCCAGGTCAACGTAAGTGCGCACATGCGCCTGGTCAAGCAGATCGAGCAGTTCAGCCAGCGGGCGGTGATCCCATCCCCCACCAAAGGGCTCCCCCAGGTGGTTATGAGCGTCGAAGACCGGGAACCTCGGCTGCAGGACCGCAGTCTGCGGCACGCATAACTGTGACTTAGGTGCAAAACTCAACAAGTTCAATGCGTTGGAAGCTTCAGGCAACTCTGCCATGTATCGCCTCACACACGTACTACTTCAACACCCAATTCTTCGAGTTCTGATGTACACTTCTGAGGCGTTTTTTCATCCGTGATAATCACGTGCGCCACGGTCACCGGGCCGAGCAAGGCTGAGCTGACCCGCCCAAACTTGCGATGGTCGGCGACCACGATCACGCGCGGCGCCATCCCCAGGATGGCGCGATCCGTCATGATCTCCGGTAAATAATCGTTGGTAAAACCACAGCCGGCATCGATGGAACGCATGCCCATGAAGACCTGGTCAGCACGAAACTCGCGCAGCGCCTGTTCGGCAACGTGCCCCACCATAGAAAGCTCGCTCTGTCGCAACTGCCCCCCGATCACGATCAGGTCGATATTCGGCCGGCCGGCCAGCTCGTTGACCACTGGCAGCGAATTGGTGATCACGGTTAGGTGCAGATCCTGGGGCAGGTGGCGAGCGATCTCCAACACGGTCGTGCCGCTACCCAGAAAGATGGTCTCGCCATCTCGCACCATTTGAGCGGCGGCCTGTCCAATGCGCTGCTTCTCAGTGCGCTGTTCAGCAATACGCTGGAGCATGGGAGGCTCTTTCGCCGCCCGTTCAACGCCCACTGCACCGCCATGGGTGCGCTGCACCCACCCTTGCCCGTCTAATTCTTCCAGATCCCGACGGATAGTGGCCTCACTGACCTCGAAACTGGCGCTCAATTCTTGCACAGTCACCCGGCCATTTTGTTCCACCAGTTTGCGGATGCGCGCATGCCTTTCAGCTTTCATAAGGGTTTCGTTTGTGTCCATATGTGCTCGTTTCTGCTCTTTATGTTTCGATTTTAGCATAAGCCGACATGAATGTCAAGTTAATGTCGCTCGTTTTTGCGCAAACTTGTTTATCGATCAAAGGTAACGCAAAGCTGCGAGAGATTTACCAGGATAAGCTGCCCACCTTCGTAGAATTCCACTACCCCACTATCGTCTCGAAAGCTTCTAAGGAGGGGCTGCACAGCACCCTGAACTTGCTGCTGGGCGCGAAAACCAGGCTGCTGCAAGCACCATAGCGCCATCCCCCTGACCTGCGCCCTTTGATCTTGCAGGCATGGCAGGATCAAGGGCACAGCCATGCGCAGCTCAGCATAAGGAAGCGCCTGGGCCAACCGCCCGATGGCCCACAGGACTCCGGCCTGGAAACGAACGACATCTTCGCTTTCCAGGTCCAGAATGGAAATCAGGAGAGGGATGAACTCGGCATACTGCCTGGCAAACTGCCCTGGGTGCGGGCAAAGGATGGCGCCGATGATCTCGGGAGCGCGCCAGCCGATGCCGCCCGACTCATCGCTCAACAACCACACCTGGCGGCGCAGGTGATTACGGACGTACTCGGGATCATCCTGGGCGATGCGGGCGGCAGCCAGGCCAATGGCTTCCACCGCTCGCCAGCTCACCAGCCGGTCGAGATCATACGTGAGGGCCGTCAGGAAACTGAGCACGCGCCGTTTTTCACCTGCCAGGGCTGTGATCGCATCCAGTTGGTAGGCGAGCAGGTAGCGGCGAAGCCGGGCAGGCAGCCGTTCGCCTGCCAGCGTATGATCCGGAGTCTGATCAAATCCCATACAGGTAATAGCAGGTGCGGCAGCCTTCTGGCGCAGGCGGAATATCACCTGCAGCCTCATCTGAGCTACCCAGAACCATGTCGATCAAAGCGCTCTGCTGCCAGGCCTGCCTCTGCTCAAAGGCCCGGCGGAATTCCTGGTACGCAGGTTCTCCCCAGATCGATTCCAGGCTGCCCTGGTTGATATTCCCAAAGCGCTGGCAAGGCACCAGGATACGTTCACCATCAAAGACGCGCTTTTCTGCATAGGAGAGCGTGATACAAGGTGAAACTTCGCCCCGCCAGTTGAAGAACAGGTTGCGCAGCGGGTCATGCTCACAAATCGTCTGCTCCTGCGGCTGTAATAAATACGTGCGCAGGCCGACGCCCAACTCCCTGGCACGCGCCTGTGCCTGAGACAAGATCGTATGCACTTCGTTCTGAGGCGGGCCATCATGGCTGAACAGGCGGCGGTCATCATCGCCATCCTTCAAGATCACATCCAGATTCTTTGCAATCACCTGTTCCACGCCCAAGGCGTGAGCCGTCTCAATAAACTGCGGCAATTGCTGGTAGTTCCCATTTCTCCCATCTTGACCACCCGATAGATCACCCATCATGACAAAAACCATCATCATTTTGGGGACCTGGCTTCCGGTAGCCTGCTTGATTTCGTGCAAAGCGCGAATGTTGCTCGTAACGACTTCGAAACTGGCCCCCTGGCGGATGCTTTCATACATTTCCGGCGTGGCGGCATCTACCGAGAACGAAATCCAATCCAAGCCCAGAGAGACCAACTGTTCGGACATCGCGGGAACCAGGCGCATCCCATTGGTACTGAAGCCGACCGTGCAGCCGGCCTCTTTGGCCATACGCACCATCTCGGGCAACAAGGGGCTTAGCAACGGCTCCCCCCCTCCGGTCAGGTCGACCGCCTCAGCTAAGGAAAGATAGCGGGCGATATTGCTGAAAGTCTCCCAGGTCATCATGGCATTCTCTGGGCGCAGCTCGGCCCAGGGGCACATCACGCACGACAGACTGCACTGCAAGGTCGGCTCGATCTGAAACAAACCGTAGGAGCGTTTATGGGAGTGCGCAGCGGCGCTCCCGGCTCTGCGCTGTGCGGCCTTGCCAGCCGCTTTATTGAGGGAGTTACGTATCGTTTTGATCCAGGACATTTCTCGCTTCTCTATAGAAGAACTGGTAAAAATCGGTTACACTTAGGATCTGCTGTAAATGGCTGGCCATCACTAAAGGCTACATATTCTCTACACACGGAGTATAGCATGTCCAAGCAATCTAAAAACCTGCCAAAACCAATCCGGCGCAAAACTGATCCGAACGAAGCACCAACCTGGGTGCGTCTGCTTTTGTCGCTCACCCTGGTACCCCTGGTGGCAGGCGTTTTGCTGATCATCGCCTGGATGCTCGACCTGGAGATTATGGGAGATCCACAGCGCCTGCTGCCGGTAGGCACCTTCTTCGTTGTGTTTAGCTTCGCAGCCTCCAACCTGTTACAAAAGAATTGGCTGGTCGGCGCGGGGTGGAGTTTGGTATCTATTGCCATGCTGCTTTTATGGATCAGCACTGCCAGCCCCGTGCTGGTAGCGGCTTTCGTTCTCGGTATTCTGGGCATCATGATGTTAGGTTTCGAATACTTCCGGCGCATTGCAGAATCTGGGAAAAGCAAAAAGCGTTAGCAACTGACCTGATCAAGCGAAGTTCATCCTTCTCACAACCTGGCGTACTCACCAGCCGTGCACACCCCTGCACGGCTTTTTTATTCTAACAGGCAACTGCACAACCCTCATACCTGAATAGCCAAGGTTATCTAAGAACCTGTCTGAAAAGTCTTGACTGTCGGCCATAGGTTGAGTAAGTTATGGGTATGACCAACCAAATATACCCAACCGATATGACCGACAGTCAATGGAATTGTATCAAAGAACTGGTGCCA
>JBFMFR010000035.1:0-74994 GCA_040752025.1 Chloroflexota bacterium
CGACGATCTGAAACGCAAGGTTCTGGCCTTCATCGAGTATTACAACCGTACCATGGCTAAACCGTTCAAATGGACCTACCAGGGCAGAGCCCTTTCTGCATAGCTATTTATGCCAAGATGTACTAGTCGCCGCGATCCCAGGTGGGGGGAGCCCCATCCTGGCCACCACACCAGATGGCAGCCAGGTTTACGCGCCCAGTTGTGACCAATTATCAAGATTGTAGTATCTCGATTATCCGCCTACTGTTTCCCTTCTACTCAGAAAAGATTTCTATCGAAATAACTGGATCACCTTGATAATCACGTCAGCCGCCAGGGCGATCGCAGCAATGAATAGGCCCAGGATGGCTAAACGCCTGTCTTTACTGGCAGCCCGTTGTTCAGTTTCTCTTCGCTGCAGTTCCTCCGCGGCGGGGATCAGCATCTCCGGCTTATGCTCCCAGAAGAAGCAGTTGTCTTTGCGGTTGCGGTTGACGATGTTTTCGTACCTTTGATCGGGATCCAGGTTGCTGCTTTCGTTCCAAACGGAAAAGTGGCAGCCCAGTGATCCGAAAGACATCGCCGAGAAATCGTGCTGCCGGATCGCTTTCCTTTGTTGGCCCGTTGCTGAAGATGAGGCTGTGCTGTCTTGAAACTGGTGCGTCACCGACAGGAAATGACAGTTGATGCATGTTTTCTGCTTTTTGGCCATGCGCTGCTCCCTGGGATTAATTGGCTGGTTAGATCATATGTATTGTAGTATGAATGGTTGAAAGTGCAAAGGGAACCTCTCGGCTTTTCGAGTAATGTTAAGAAAGGGTTATTTCCCACTTGACTTTTATTAAGTGATCGAGATATAATAAGTTACCTGGAAAACCCTGTCTCATATTGTTTGCCAAATAAGGAGAGCCAAAATGAAGAAACTGAACCTGTTGATCGCCATCGCCATGCTGGCAGCCATGCTGTTGGCCGCTGTGCCCTCCGGCAAGCTGGTCCGCTTGCAGGTCATCAACAAGACCGACCAGCCCGTGTACCTCAAGCTGGAAGGCAAGAAGACGGATGCCTTCTATTACCTGACCATCGCCGCTGATGACGATGTCACCTTCACCGTGGTGAGCGACGTCTACAAGCGCACCACCTGGACCTGCGACGGCGTCAAGAGCAGCGGCGAGCTGGCCATGACCGGCAACGTGCGCCTGGTCTTCACCCCCTGCGGCAAGATCCCCCTGCGCAAGGTCTGGCGCTGGTACGAGTGGTGGGATTATTCCGTCAACCCCAATGGCGATTACTACGAAGCCTTTGCCCAGTACATGATGCCGAACTTCGGCGAGCCCACCCAGGAGAAGGTCTTCTACTTCAAGGAGTATTCCTTCATCCGCTGGACCAAGCTCACTGACCCGATCCTGGCTGATCTATTTATCTGCGACGCAGCGGACACCTGCGACGCCTTCTGGAGCCCGGATGACTTCCACTGGTTCTCGGTCGCCGATCCGACCTGGTTCATCGGCCACTACACCGTCTGGCTGCCCTTCAAACTGGGCGTGGCCTGGCGCACTTACAAAGCCCCCGTGGGCCTGTGGTGGCGCTACTCGTACTAAACCCACTAAACGGGATACAGTAGACGGTCGACACGGGGGCACTGTCGACTGTGAGAATGTAAGTTGGAGGCCCTGTCAGCATGGCGGGGCCTTTTTGCATTGTACAGGAAGAACGGATTAGGCGCTCGCGCCAATGATGTAGGACAGTATGAACGAGCTGTGCGATGTAGAACTCGATACAATTACTTCCTTGCTCAAGGAAGTGTTTGGGGCGCATGTCAGGGTGGTGGCCTGCCAGGTTGCCAATCACCAGCCTGACTACGGTGTGTTCCTGGCTCGTCTGAAGCGCCCCGATCTGCGCGTGGTGGTCAAGCTGGCCGGCCCTGCCGCCCAGATGGCTGGGGCGTTCGAGCGCACGGCGGCGGTTTACCGCCTGGTGAAGCAGGGGACGACCCTCCCCATGCCGGAAGTAATCGCCGTTGACGCCAGTATGCGGGACTGGCCCTGGCGCTATTTGATCCTGACCTGTTTACCCGGCGTCGAATGGCGTTTTTTGCGCGAGCGACTGGACAGCGAAGCCCTCGCCCTGGCGCAGCGTGAGATCGGCGCCGCTGTCGCGGAGTTGCATTGCATCGAGTTTCCTGCTTTCGGCCAGATCGACGGCAGTGGACAGGTGCAGCAGCCCGAGACCACCGCCCTGGCGGCGCTGAGGTGGCACGCTGGCAGGATCATCGCCGGGGGGCGCTCACGGGAGGCTTTCCTGGCGGCGCTGGAAACCCGGGCGGCCTGCTTCGAGCTCGTCCAGAGGGCGGGATTGTGCCACGAGGATCTGCACCACGGCAATCTGTTGTTTGCCAGGCAGGCTGGCCAATGGCGCCTGTCGGCCATCCTGGATTTCGACAAGGCCTGGGCGGGACCGCCCGAGTCGGACCTGGCCCGCCTGGAGTTCTGGCGCGGCATGACCTCGCCGGATTTCTGGGCTGCCTACCGGGCGCTGCGGGCGGTGGAGCAGGGTTATCCCGAGCGCCGGCCGCTCTACCAGTTGTTGTGGTGCCTGGAATACGCCGAAACCACGCCGCAGCACCTGAACGATACCCGCCGCGTCTGCCAGGAGTTGGGCATCCCGGCCATCGAAAATTTCGACTGACGGGTTGCGAGAGCGCACTCCCCCTCATAAAAAATCCGTGCGATCTGTTTTATCCTTGAGTGTTTTTTTCTCCGTAAGTCCCTCATGGCGCCGGCACGAACTCCACGTTCGACGGCCGGTACTGGTTGCGCTCCCAGAAGGAGCGTAAGATCTGCACGAGATCGTTCTCCAGCGCAGCGTGATGAGATGGATCGGGGCCGTGCAGGTAGTTGAAAGCGTCGTTGTCAGCGGCGTGCTCGGGCCAGGTGGTGTTCCACTCCCAGATGGCGTAGTTGAGCTGTATTGCTTCGAAAATGTCCATTAAGTCGTGCAGGTAGTCAGCCGCGCTGGGGGCCCAGCGCATCACGCCGAATTCGTTGGCGGCGACGGGGGCGTTGTGGGTCACGGAGAATTCCTGGGCGGTGGATAGATACTGTTCCAGCCAGTCGCGGTCGAAGTCGTCAGGTACCTCATCCCAGTTGGTGTCGAAGTGGCCAGGGTAGGTGAAGCCGGGCGTGCCGGGCTCCTGGTGGGTGTACGCGTGGGGCTCGTACTGGTGGAAGGTGTAGACGGTGCGCGGCTGGCCGGTATCCTGAAGATAAGGCAGCCAGTCCAGGCTGCTGTAGCTGTTGCCGCCGGCCAGGATGGGCGTTTGCTCGTCGACCTGGCGGATGGCCTGGCTGATGCGCCTGGCCAGCGGGTTCCAGTCGTAGCTCGATCCACCGTGGCGGGCGTAGAAGGCTTCCTGATCCCACTCGTCGAACCACACCTCGTTGCTGTTGGGTTCGACCATCAGATCATAGCCGACCACTACCGGGTTGTCTTTATAGCGCTCAGCAGTGTAGCGCCACATCTCCACCCAGGCGTCCTGCGCCTCGGGATCCTTCCAAACGCTGTCGTTGTAGTAATCCTTGGTAAACCAGTCGCCGTCTTCGCCCCAGAAGAAGGTGAACTCGCTGCGCCCGGGGCCGGTGCGGAAGCTGATCACGGCGAACAGGTCGGCCTGTTCGGCCATCGCTAGCAGGCGGTCCAGGTTATCCTGCACGGCCTGGTCCAGCTCGTAGGGCGGCTTCTCGGCGAACAGCCCTGGGTGCGAGAGATTAATATAATTGGCGCCCAGGCTGGCTAACTGGTTGAAGTCGGCCTGGGTGAAAGGCGGCCCGAGCGGGCCAGGGCCCAGGTAGGTTGGTCCGTCCAGCTCAGGGTAGACGTGCCGCTGGTAGACGTTGGCGCCGCGCAGGTGTGGGCCGTCCAGCCACAGGTCCCATTTGGACAGGCTGGTAGCTGGTCTGTCATTCGTAGAAGTGGGTCTGAGCGTTGGCTTGGGAGCCGTTGTCGGAATGTCGAGAGTGGCTATCTGTGTGAGCGATGTTTGGGGGATGGGAGTCTCGCCGGGCGCCGCTTGTGAAGTGGATGTGGTTGCCGGGATTCCGCTCGGGATAGCCTGTGGCGCTCCCGGGCTAAGCGCCTGGCAGGCGATCCCAACCAGGCAGAGCAGGGCGCAAAAGGACAGCAAGGATTTCATTGGGACCTCCATCGAACTGCTTGGGAGAAGGCGAAGGACTGCAGGGATGATTGTACTATAGCGAGTATAATTGTGCCTGCGATTGCCAGATTCGAACAGGAACTTTTTGCCGCGTAGGTTGGCATACAGCGTACATGGCGTGCAAAGATAATCCTGTTTATTTTCGTCTTGATCTGCGTAGATCTGTTCAATCTGCGGATAAAACAACACGATGAAGACATCCAGACTCACAGTTGCCTCCACGCCTCCCCCGCATGCTCACGAGCCGATCATCCGCCTGCGGGCCATCGAAAAGGTCTACCAGACTGCGGCGGGGGCGCTGCGGGCGCTGAAAGGTGTGGACCTGGAGGTCTACCCGGGGGAGTTCGTGGCCATCCTGGGCAAGTCGGGGGCGGGCAAGACCACGCTGGTGAATGTGCTGACGGGTGTGGACCGGCTGAGCGGCGGGGAGGCCTGGGTGGCGGGGGCCGCGCTGCACGAGCTGAGCGATTCGCAACTGGCGCGCTGGCGCGGCCGCAACCTGGGCATCGTCTACCAGTCTTTCTACCTGATGCCGACGCTGTCGGTGCTGGACAACATCCTGCTGCCGGTCGATTTCTGCGGGGCCTACCAGCCGCGCCTGAGCCGCCAGCGGGCGCTGGACCTGCTGCGCCAGGTGGGGCTGGAGGAGCACGCCGGCAAGTTGCCCTCGGCGGTCTCGGGCGGGCAACAGCAGCGCGTCGCCATCGCCCGGGCGCTGGCCAACGACCCGGACCTGATCGTGGCGGACGAGCCCACCGGGCGGCTGGATTCGAGCACGGCGGAGACCATCTTCCAGATTTTCCTGGATCTGATCGGCCGCGGCAAAACCATTGTGATGGTGACGCACGACCGGGGGCTGGCGCGGCGCGTCTCGCGGCAGCTTTCGATTGTGGATGGGCGCATCGGCCTGCCGCTGGACAGCGCCGAGAGCGATACGGACACCGTTAGCAGCCCGGAGGCGTATGCTGAAATCGAATGAACAGCGACTCTCTGAGTCGCACCCTGAAGGTTCGCCTCTAATCGAGATGCGCGGCATCAGCAAGGTGTTCAGGACTCCCGCGGGCGATTTCCCCGCGCTGAAGGATATCGACGCCGCTTTCGTCCGGGGCGAGTTCGTCAGCGTGGTGGGCAAGTCGGGCAGCGGCAAGTCGACCCTGGTGAACATGCTGACGGGCATCGACCATCCGACTGCCGGTTCGGTGCAGGTGGATGGTCGCGCCATCCACAACCTGAGCGAGAACGCCATGTCGATCTGGCGCGGGCGCAACCTGGGGATCGTCTTCCAGTTCTTCCAACTGCTGCCAACGCTGACGCTGCTGGAGAACGTCATGCTGCCGATGGACTTCGCCGGGGCGTACGATGCCCGCCAGCGCACTGAGCGCGCCCTGGCTCTGTTGGAGCGGGTAGGGCTGGGGGATTGGGCGGAGAAGCTGCCCGGGGCGGTCTCGGGTGGGCAGCAGCAGGCGGCGGCCGTCGCCCGGGCCTTGGCCAACGACCCACCCATCGTGATCGCTGACGAACCAACCGGCAACCTGGACTCGCGCACGGCTGATGAGGTCTTCGGCATTTTCCTGGAACTGGCGCGCCAGGGCAAGACAGTCATTATGGTGACACACGACGCCAGCCTGGCGCGCCGCACAAACCGCATGCTGCTACTGTGCGACGGCGAGCTGATCGAAACGTACATCGCCGCAGCCCTGCCGCGCCTGGCCCACCGGCGTTTACTGTGGTTGACGCACCGCATGCAGGTGCAGGAAGCGGCCTCCGGAGAGCGGCTGGCGGATGTGGCCCAGCCGGGCTGCCCGGAAGGGCCAACAGGTCTTTACCTGGTCACTTCGGGCATGTTGCAAGTGCAGCGCCACACAGGGGAAGTGCTGGCAAAGGTTGAGGCAGGCGAGCTCTTCGGTCTGCAAGACGCCCTGGTGCTGGGGAAAGCCAGGGGAGGTCAGGCGGCCGGTACACTCGAACTGCGGGTGGATGGGCGCTCAGAAATGGCGGCGCAGGTGTTGAGCCTGTCCGGGGTGGACTTCCGGCAGTGGATGGACGAATCGCCGGCCAGCGGGGCTTACCTGGAGCAGCGCGCCTGGCAGCATTGGGGGGAGATGAGATGATGCGGCCGCGCTGGCGCAAGGTGCTGACCGATCTGTGGATCAACCGCCTGCGTTCGCTGTTGGTGGTGGCTTCGATCACGATCGGGCTGTTCGCCATTGGCACGATTTACACCATTTTCCTGGTGGTCTCGGCGGACACGCGGGCGGGCTATTTCGCGGCTAATCCGCCCAACATCTACGTGCGGGCCAGCCTGTTCGACGAGGACCTGGTCAAGCGCGTCGAGCGGCTGCAGGGGGTGCGCCAGGCGCAGGGCTTTCGGGCGCTCTCGCTGCGGGTGAAAACTGGCGAAGGGCAGGTGGGAACGTCTGGCGAGTGGAGCACGATCAACATCGAGGCGCTCCCCAACCCGGGGAAGCGTCAGATCGGCCTGCTGGGGTTGGAGCAGGGTGCCTGGCCCCCGGGACGCCGCGAGATCGCCGTGGAGCGTTACAAGTTCCCCGAGATCCACGCCGCGCTGGGCGAGGAGATCACCCTGGAACTGCCCTCCGGGAGAACGCGGCAGGTGCGGCTGGCGGGCGTGGTCAACGACCAGACGCTGGGAGCTTTTTCCTTCGCGGCGGGCTTCTTCATGGCGCCGATCCAGGGCTATATCGACCAGGACACCCTGGAGTGGCTGGAGCAGCCGCGCCCGGAGCTGTTCAACGCCTTGTACGTGACGGTGGAGGGCGATTCGCGCGACGCTACCTACGTGAAGGCAGTTTCGGAGCGTGTGCGGAATGAGATGGAGGACAGCGGGCTGACGATCATCAGCCTGGCTACGCGCGACTCTTACAACCACCCCAACAGCATCTACGGGGACGCGCTGGTGGGCCTGTTGCTGGTGTTGGGCTTTCTGGTGCTGTTCTTGAGCGGTTTTCTGATCACGAACACTTTGCAGGCTTTGGTGAACCAGCAGATGCAGCAGATTGGGATCATGAAGAGCCTGGGGGCGCGCCGCCGCCAGGTGCTGGGCGTATACATGATGCTGGTGGTGGCGTTCAGCCTGGTGTCGGTGGCGATCTCCGTACCGCTGACGTACGGGATCGCTTTCGAGATCATCGCCAACCTGGCGACGCAGATCAACTCGATTTTCCAGGGACGGCGGGTGCTGCCGCAGGTGATCCTGCTGCAGGTGGGTATGGGGCTTCTGGTGCCGCAACTGGCGGCTTTCGTCCCGATCTCGCAGGGCACGCTGCTGACCATTCAGGAGGCACTCAGCGGCATCCGCCAGAACGTGCTGCCCTCGCAAGACTGGCTGAGCCGCTGGATCACGCGCTGGAAACTACTCTCGCGCCCGACGCGGCTGGCGCTGCGCAACACGCTGCGGCGCAAGGGGCGTCTGGCACTAACCCTGATTACGCTGTCGCTGGGCGGGGCGGTGTTTATCAGCACTTTCAACGTGCAGCTTTCCATGGCCG
This sequence comes from Chloroflexota bacterium, assembly GCA_040752025.1. Classification (GTDB taxonomy): domain Bacteria; phylum Chloroflexota; class Anaerolineae; order Anaerolineales; family UBA4823; genus JBFMFR01. The sequence goes on from JBFMFR010000035.1 coordinate 7,699, forward strand.
ATTACGTGACGCGCATCAGCCGCTACTTCCTGGCGGATATCAACCTGACGCTGACGAAACCTTATCGCATCGAGCGCATCCAGAACGAACTGGCGGGCGTGCCCGGCATCGATTACATCGAGGGTTGGGCGGCGGCGAGCTGCGAGCTGATCCTGGACGATGATCAAGCCGGCGAGGCGGTGATCCTGCTGGCTCCGCCGGCGGACAGCCGCCTGGTGCAACCCTTGATGTTGGAGGGGCGCTGGATCCAGCCGGGCGACGAGAATGTAGTCGTGCTCAACGAGCGCTTCTTGAGCGAATTCCCTGAAATACACGTAGGCGATACCCTCAAGCTGCGGGTGAACGGCGACGAGACCGACTGGGATGTGATCGGCTTTTTCCAAATGGCGGGAAAGAGCGGCAGCTTCCTGTCTTACGCCAGTTACGACTACCTGTCGAAGTTGATCGACCAACCCTTCCAGGCGAGCACCTTTCGCATCGTGGGTGACCACCCCGGGATGAGCCAGGCCGAGCAGACTGCCCTGGGGCAGCGCATCGAGGAGCGCCTGCGGCGGGAGGGCATCGACATCGGCGAAATCCAGGTAGGGCAGTGGCTGAGCGAGACGGCCTCGCGCGGTTTTGCCGTGCTGACCGGCTTCCTGCTGTTCCTGGCGGTTCTGACGGCAGCGGTGGGCGGCATCGGCCTGGCTGGGACGATGAGCATGAACGTGATGGAGCGTACGCGCGAGATCGGGGTAATGCGGGCGATTGGGGCCTCCAACCGCATGCTGATGCGCATGGTGCTGATTGAAGGGGGCGCCATCGGCGTGCTGAGCTGGGTGATTGCCTGCGGGCTGGCCTTCCCGATCAGCAAGGCCATGTCTGACCAGGTGAGCCAGGCGTTGTTTGGCTTCTCGTCCGGTTTTGTGGTCACACCGAATGGCTTCTTGCTGTGGCTGGGAATTGTGTTGGTGTTGTCCGCGGCAGCGAGCTTCTTGCCAGCGCGCAACGCGGCGCGCCTGACGATCCGGGAAGTGCTGGCGTATGAATAGGAGCTGGCTGGTCGTGGCGCTGCTGTCGGTGGTTTGGGCGGCGGGATGCGCCAAGCCGGCCTACGTGCTGGAGCCTGACCCTACGCCTTACGTGCGCGACGATCCCACCGAATATTTTCTTTACCTGCCGGCTGGCTACACGGCGGAGCGCGCCTGGCCGGTGTTCGTGGGCGTGCACGGCTTCGGCGGATCAGGGCGGAGCTGCCTGAACCTGTGGCAGGCTTCCGCAGATGAGGAAGGCTACATCCTGGTGTGCCCTTCGCTGGCGGATGAGAGCGGCGGCTGGTATGTGTCTTACGGCGAGAAGGTGCTGATGATGGTTTTACAGCGCGTACGCAAGGAGTGCCATACGCAGAAGCGCGTCTTCCTGGCGGGCTTTTCGGCGGGGGCGGAGTTCGTGCAGGCCTTCGTATTCGACCAGCCCGGGCTGGTGGCAGGGGTGAGCGTGCTGTCCTCAGGAAATTATTACGCCCCACGTAAGCAGGCGCGCGGGATCCCTTTTCTGGTGGTGATCGGAGATGAAGATGATCCTGCTGGGTTGAAGGGCGCCAGGCAGTTCAGCGAGCTGCTCCAGGCACAGGGTTTCCGCGTGGATTTGCACATTCTGCCGGGAGTTACGCACCGGGTGAGCGCGGAGGCGCAGCGTTTGACTCTGGACTTCTACCGGGAGGTGATGGCAGAGCGCTAAGCCGGCAGGCAGCCGGCTTAGCGCTCACTTCGAGGGTGAGTTTTGGCGCTAAAGCGCGGCGTGGATAGCGTCCAGGCGAATTTTTGCGTCTGGGATGTAAGCCAGCAAAGCAGAGATGGTCTCGCAGCCGTAATCCGGGCAAGCGCCGCAGTTCTCGACGCCGCGCGCTACGGCGCAGGCGCGCACCTGGCATTCAGCGCAGTGGCTACACTGTTTACCTTCCCGCACCAGGCAGCCGTTGCAGCGCACTGCTTCGGCAGTGATGGCCGGGGCGTTGTACTGCTCGCGCCACTCGGCGGCGATGCGTTCCAGCCAGGCAGCGTCGTCAGCCTGGGTTGCCTGATAAGCCGGGCAGTCTGTGCAGACCAGCCCGCACATGGCAAGCATTGTGTCCATTGGGTTCCTCCTGAATTTGAACGATTTGGTTTGGGTGATTTTTGTTTCGGCGGGGCCTGGTCGCTCCGCAGGTTTGCGGATTATAGCACAAATGTTCTGATTGTGATAGGGCGATATCTGAAATCAACGGGTGGATCAAAAAGCGTGCCAGTTTCGTCCTATCTAGGGCTGGTTATGGTCCCATTTTGTTGATAAAGGAGATCGACATGTCAAAAGATCGGAAGTTTGAAGCGAGTTTCCGGGTAGGGGTATTGATCCTGGTTTTACTGGCTGGCTGTGCGCCTCAGGCGACGCCGACAGCCGCTTTGCCAGTGGTGGTTGTCCCGGCTACGCAGGTGCCAGTGCAGCCCAGTGCGACCGCAACAGAGGCGATCGCCCCTGAGCCAACGATGCGGACGCTTTACGAAGCGCCTACAGTCGAGCCTTTGCACAAGAATGAGCCGACCCCCATCCTGGTTGAAGGGCTGCCCGACCTGCTGGCAGCCCAGTTCGAGATGCCCGCGCGCCTCATCCCCGCCGAGATCGACCCGTCCACGCAGTTCGAGCAAGCTGTGGTGGAATATCGTCAGGCGGTGCAGGATGATGCCATGCGCTTGAAGTGGATTGGGGGGATGACGGCAGGCGTACCCGGGTTCACGATCTGGCTGAGCACACTTTCGCAAGACGCTGGCGAGCGCATCGCGCTGGCCTATCCGATCCAGGTGAACATACGCTTCACGGATGACCCGGCTCTCAACCGGGTCAAGGATGTCAATCTATTGATGCCGGTCGGTGGAGGTGGAGGCGGGGTGGTGAACGCTTTCCCCACGCTGACGCTGCGCCCGGGACAGGTGGCAATTTCGCCAACGGACGTCTCGTCGGTCGATCTGCAGGTTGGCGGGCAAAGCGACATCGGGTACGATTTCGCCATCACCTGCGCCGAGCCGGGGGTCTACGATCTGCTTTTCGAGATCCCCTACCTGGTGATTGGTAAGGAAGGGTCCACGCAGCGCCGCCTGATATACCAGGTGCTGTGCGCCTGCCCGGAAACGGCAACGCAGTGGGTTTTCGATTCGGGGACAGGCGCCTGGTTGGCCAGCTCACGCTGGGTGCTGCGGTCCGGACAATTCTTGCATCCTTGAGCCTGGGTCGGTAGGTGATCCTTATGCGCTGCGCCTGCTGCGCAAGCAAAGGGCCGGGTTGCGCGGGCTGCCAGCCTATCTGGAGCGCACGCCGCGCTGGTGCGAGCGCATACGCCAGCAGGCGCGCCACGCACAGGCAGCGGACCTGCTGGCGATGTGGACGGAGATGGATGAGTACGTCCGGGAGATCTTCTGGCGGGTGGTGAGCACGGCCTGAGTGTACGGTGAAACAGTGGCCCGGCTGCGCCGTGACTTGAAGCCGCTGGTTGGGAAAGCGCAGGCGCAGGCGCTGCTCTCCAACGTGAGCACGCAAATCGAGATACTGGATGGTTAGCAGGTTTATTTACGGGCGACTGCCACCAGCCGCCTGGCGGTGTGATCGTAATCGCTGCCTTCCAGGTTGCCAAAAACCTGCACTTGGCTGAACCCGCTGGCTTCGAGCATCTCAACCAGTTCCGCCGCCGAGTAAAGCCAGTGAGAGACGGCGAACTCGAAGCGTTCCGAGCCGCGGATGAGGATCCAGCGGTTCTGCATCCAGCTCCAGTTCTGGGATACTTTGTGCTCTTGCAGGAACAGGATGCCGCCTTCTTCGCTCCAAACCCGCTCCTGGAAGATGCGCGCTAACACCTCTTTGCCCATCAGGTCGATGAGTAGCGCTCCGCCGGGCTTCAGGGATTTGTGGATATTGTCCAGGACGGTCTGGTTTTCTGCGGGAGCCTCGAAGTAGCCGAAGGAGGTGTACATCATCAAGGCCAGGTCGAAAGCTCCTGGGCGGCAGAACCGGCGCATATCCTCTTCAACAAACTCGACTTTCAGCCCAGCCTGTTCGGCCCGAACCCTGGCGATTTCCAGATAGGCAGTGGTGCGATCTACGCCGGTGACCCGGAAGCCGCGCTGGGCCAACTCCAGCGAGTGGCGTCCGGGCCCGCAGCACAGGTCCAGCACGGCTGCACCTGGCGGCGGCTGCAACAGGTTGATGATTTGCTCGGCATCCTCTGGCGCAGCTTTCCAATGCTGCTCTGTAAAGAGCATGGGCGCCATTGTTCCCCAGAAGTCATCATTATCGTGCCAGGTTTCATCTTTCATCGTACCTCCATTTGGGTGGGGGGATGAGTGTGGTTTACTGCGCGGCTGTGATAACGCCCATGATAGTGCAAATCAGCGGAAATGGCAATGGTTGTTAGATGACCAGGCTGTCTCCCAGGCTGCCTGCTCGAGCTGCATCTGGGAAGCGATATCCTGGCAGCGCGCCTGGACTTTGAGATAATGTCCACTGTCCCAGTAATCGTTGGCATCCCGTCCGAATTCATTCAGGTGGGCGATGATCACCCGAGGCGCGTCTAGGCTGGCGCAGAAGGCACAAAAGGCATCCAGCAGCGGTGGTTCTGATCGTAAGGCGCAGGCGCGCCCGAGCCACAGGTGGACAAAGGCGCCGGAGATTGTGCCGAAGGAGGGCAGCGATTGAGTATCATAGGTGCGCGTGTCGCCAGGGAATAACCAGCGTTTACGGTTGAATTCGACTAGATAGGCAATAGCTGGTACGCTCCGCAGCGACCCTCCAGTGGCTGGCGATTCTTCCCAGTGCAGGCCTTCGAACGGGATAATGGACAGGCTGGCGGTCCGGATAGGCTGCAGCGGTCTGGGAATGATGACCTGATCCAGGGAGAGGCCGGCTTGCGAAAGAACGGCTGGCAGGATCGGCTCTGGAATGATCCATTGGATGGGTAAGTGACGCAGAGCGCGCAGCAGGTTGAGGTCCAGGTGGTCTGCGTGACGGTGGGTGAGCAAGACCAGGGACAGCCTGCTCAAGTCGCGGGCGACATCGACCCTGGGGGCCTGGGGAATCCGCTGTTTGAGAGTGAGCGGGTCAAGTGCCCAGCGCAGGCCGGCAGTGCGGAAGAGGTAATTGGCCGAGTACACCAGCCAGGCGCGATCTTCATCCCCTGTGTTGCTCCATTCGGCGATGATGCGCTGCCAGATGCGCGGGTATTCTTCAGCAGCCTGGGCCCGCTGGTGGTCGATCTGTGCCTGTTTTGCAGCGAAGTCAGCAGTTGTGCTGTGATCCATTCCGGTATTTGTCCCGGATCAGCGCTTTCACCTCAGCAATCGAACGGTTGAAGGGGCCCTGGTTCTCCATTTTCAGGCTGGTGACTGCGGCGGCCCAGATGCCAGCCTCAGCCGGGAGTTTGGACAAACGCATGGCAACATAGGTGCCGACGCAGGTGTCGCCGCGCCCGCTGCGCCCGTTCAGTTTGCTGGGATAGAAGCCGGCTTCGTGGAACTGCCCGTTGGCGTAGATCAACACACCATCCTTGTGGGTCAGTACAATCTCGGATGGTCCCATCTGGGCGTATGCCCGGGCAGCTTTGTAGATATCGGTCTCGCCGGTCAGGTATTCGGCTTCGACGGCGTCGCTCTTGAGAATATCCAGGTGGGCCAACGTGGCTGGCATTTCTTCCCAGGGTGCGTAGTGTAGTTCCTGGCTGCTCAAGACGCGCACAAAGCCCTGCACATCTGCAGCCAGCAGCAGGCCTTTCTCGTGCAGGGCCCGAATTACATCTAAACCTACCTCACCGCGCAGGCTGGAGCCGATCACGGCGGCGCGGGCCTGTAACCCTGTAACTTCGGTAGAGAGGATCGAGCCGGCAGTGCTGGCGACGGACAGGTTGCGGATATCGGGGTTGGTGGTGGGGTATTCCAACCGCATGCAGGTGGAGTTCGGGGTGTAAGTGGCGGCGCAATCGATACCGGCTTGCGTGAATTTCTCGACAACGCGCTGGTCCTCTTGCGCCAGGTGCGTGATGACGATGACTTTGTATCCGAGCCGGGCGCTGGCGTGAGCGGCGTAATTGACCGCGCCGCCATCCACGTAAGTTGTGCCAGTTGGAGAGATGATGGTATCTTTGGTGTAGTTGCCGATGCAGGCAACGTCGTAGATTGTGGTGGTGTTCATTGATTTTCTTGAAGTGATCACGGAGTTTATCCAGAGTTGCCATTTACGCTATCCTGGTCTATGTAACTCAAGGCTAGCAGTAAGGCGTTGATTATGGTCATCGAGACCGCGAGAGATGCGAGTATGATAAGACAAATGATAGAAATGTGCAAGAAGGCTTTCAAATTGGATTGACTTGATTATCAGAGGCAGGTAAAATAGCCTTGATGCACACGTGTGCATCAAGGCTATCATGGCTGTCACGATTAAAGATATTGCCAGGGTTGCAAACGTTTCTCATTCGACGGTATCGCGCGCTTTAGGGGGGCATCCTGGGATTCCCGTGGAAACGGCCGAGCGAATCCGTGGGATTGCCTTGGAATTAGGCTATATTCCCAGCGCAGTGGCCAGGGGTTTGAAGACCAGCCGCTCGCAGGTATTGGGCGTGATCGTCAGTCGCATCGATGACCCGTTTTTTAGTGAGATTTTGCAGGGAATCGAGGATGTTTTCCAAGAGGCTGGTTACAGCCTGTTCGTGGCGGCGTCCAACCGGGATCTGTCGCGTGAAAAAGAGATCGCCAGAACGATGTTGGAGCATCGAGTGGATGGCCTGATCATTTGCACTACACAATTCGGCGAAGAACATTATCGGCTGCTAAAACAGTATGGCCTTCCAATTGTGACCGTGGGCAATCATGAGTTGACGGATTACCAATATATGGTCTGTCATGACGATTTCTATGGTAGCTGCCAGGTCACAAGCCACCTGATTGGATTGGGGCACGAGAGGATTGCGTTTTTGGGGAATGCCCGCGCGGAACTCACGACTCAAGGGCGGCTGAATGGTTTTTTCCACGAAATGCAGGCTGCAAATCTACCCGTCTTGGATCGGTATGTTTATCATAGCGTTGAGGAGCAGTTGGAGGGGGGAGCTGAAGGCGCCCGTTATTTGATGAACTTGCCTGATCTGCCAAGCGCGATCATGTGTTTCAACGATATGATGGCGATTGGAGCGATCAAGGTGTTGCGGGATGCCGGCATACAGGTGCCGGGAGTTTGCTCAGTTACTGGCTTTGACGATATCCCTTTCGCTGCTTACGCGAATCCACCGTTGACTACTTTCGAGCAGCCCAAATATCAACTGGGCCATGAGGCAGCAAGAATGATGTCTGCACTATTACGGTCCGAAGCGGATATGGAGGCCGACTCGGGGCAAACATTGATTCTACGCGGCGGGTTGGTAGTTCGGGAAACTACCGCGCCGCAATAAATACCTGCATCTGATGGGATGCAGGGGATCATAATCGAAAGTACATATGAAAAAAATAATACAGGAGGAACCTATGGACAAAATGCAGGCGCTCGTATTCAAAGATGTCGGCAAGCTGGTGCGGGAGGAGATCCCGATCCCCAGGGTGAAAGAGCCGGACGATGTGTTGCTCAAAGTCAAAGCTGTTGGGATTTGTGGCACAGATGTAAAAATTCTGGAGGGCAAGCATCACTTTAAGCCTAACACGGTGCTGGGTCACGAGTTTTGCGGCGAAGTGATCGAAGTGGGCACACACGTCCACCACCTGAAAGTCGGCGACCGGGTGGCGATTGACAATAACATCCGCTGCGGTTTTTGTTCTTTTTGCCGCATGGGTCTGACCAGCCAATGTGTCGAGATCAAAACCAGCGCGTTGGGTGTGATGCGCGATGGCGGTTACGCCGAATACTGCCTGGTGCCTGAGAAGCAATGTTACGTGCTGCCGGATGAAATCGATGACATCCTGGGTACGCAGGTCGAAACACTGGCGACGGTGGTCAATGGCATGAATACGCTGCTGATGCTGCCATACGATTACGTGATGATCCTGGGTTTCGGGCCGATTGGTTACCTGTTCGCCCAGTTTGCTAAGAACATCGCGGCGAAAGTAGCCGTTACCGAGATCGACCCGTTCCGTATCAACGTGGCTAAAGAATGCGGCCTGACCGTCTGGAACCCGCACGAGGTAGATGTCGTCGAAAAAATCACCGAATTTACCTACGGGCGCAAGGCGGATATTGTCATCGAGGCCACGGGGAACGCCTTCGAGCAGGCGCTGCAGTGCGTGACGCCTGGGGGGAAAGTGCTGCCGTTTGGCATGGACTCGAGCATCCGGGCGAACGTTATCCCCAACGAGATCACGCGCTGGGCCACGAAGATTTTAGGTCTGTACCTGGGACAGAATACAATGGTGCCGTCGATCCGCATATACCAGGAAAATCGCCTTAATATGCAGCCGTTCTTCACCAAAGTCATTCCACTGGCAGAGGGAGTCGGCGCCTTCGACTTGTTGGGTTTAGATATAAATACTTTGCAGCATAAGCCAAAGAGCGCCATGAAGATCGTGATGAAAATCTGAGTTGAGGCCAAGATGACGAGAAAAGTCAACATTGCTGTGATTGGAACGGGACGCATGGGAAGCGTCCACACGCGCAACCTGGCGCGCCTGATCTCGGAAGCGAACCTGGTGGCGGTGTGCGACATTCGCCTCGAAGTGGCCCAGGCGGTCGCTGATGAACAGGGCATCCAGCGAGTAGTCAAAGATTATCACGAGCTCCTGGCAGACGAGAGAATCGAAGCGGTGCTGATTGCCACAACTACGGATACGCACGCTTTCATCATGAAAGACTGCGCCGCGGCGGGGAAGCATATCTTTTGCGAGAAACCACTGGCGCTCGAGCTGGGGAGCATTGATGACGCGCTTGCCGTGGTCGAGAGATCAGGCGTAAAACTACAAGTGGGTTTCAACCGGCGCTTTGATAAAAGCTTTCAGCGTGTGCACGAGATTGTAGCCTCGGGCGAAATCGGAAGACCGTGTATCCTGCGCATCACCAACCGCGATCCGCAACCGCCATCGGTTGAGTACGCGCGTTCGTCGGGAGGCATGTTCCTGGATATGACCATCCACGATTTCGATATGGCGCGTTTCCAGGTGGGCGAGATCGAAGAGGTCTACGCAATTGGCAATGTGCTGGTTGCGCCGGAACTGACGGAAGCGGATGATGTGGACACGAACGTGGTGACATTGAAATTCTCCAACGGGGCGATGGGTGTGATCGACAACAGCCGACAGGCTGTGTATGGCTACGACCAGCGCCTGGAGGTGTTCTGCTCGGATGGTGTGGCAATGGCGGGCAACGAGGCCGAGAACACTGTGGTGAGAGGCATCGAAAATGGTTTCCACTCTGCCAGGCCGCCTTACTTCTTTATGCAGCGCTATGCCCCTTGTTACGTGGAGGAGGTGCGCCAGTTTATCGAGTGCGTGCGCGAGGATAAGCCGGTTCCGATCACGGGCAGAGATGGGCGTATGGCGGTGGTGTTGGGTTATGCTGCGGGGAGATCGCTGCGAGAGAACCGCCCCGTGCGATTGAGCGAGGTCGCCGCGGTCTGATTATGGATGCCTGTCTTTTTACCCTGGTGGAAAAAGGAGCAGATGTATGTTGCTGAGTTTTCACGGTGCGACAACCATGACGAGCGACCTGGAGATGGATGTGCGCGTTTCTGCTCAGGCAGGTTTTGGCGCGTTGGATGTGTGGGTAGCTAAGATGGACCGCTACCTGGAGAAACATCCGATGGCCGACCTCAAGGCGCTGTTTGCCAGCCAGGGCGTGGCGCCTCAGGCGCTCAATGCGATTGAGTTTATCGGTTTTCGCGGCGCAGAGTATGAGTAGGTGCGCACACGCTGCTACGAACTGAGTAAGATCGCCCGGGAGATCGGCTGTCCGAACATCATTCTTGTGCCCAGCCCTACCCCGGATCATACCTTGGGGTGGAGCGAGGTTGTTGGCGAATATGTCAAAGTGCTGCGCGATTTAAGCGGGATTGCCGGGGAGTATGGCATCCGGCTGGCTTTCGAATTTCTGGGCTTCGGCTGGTGCTCGGTGCGTACGCCGCGAGCCGCCTGGGAGATCGTTCAACAGGTGGAGCGATCTAACGTAGGTATGGCGATCGATACGGCGCATTTTTATGCGGGCGGCGGGTTGATGCAGGAACTGGATCAACTGGATGGCGGGCGTATCTTCGCTTTTCACCTTAACGACCTCGAAGACGGCCCGAAAGAAGCGATCACGGATGGCACGCGTTTGTTCCCTGGCGAAGGTGTTATCCCGCTGGGCGAAATTTGCGGGCGACTCAAGCGCACTGGCTATGACGGCGCATGTTCGATCGAACTGTTCCGGCCCGAGTATTGGGATTGGCCGCCCGAACAGGTGGCGGCGAGCGCAAGGCAAACGGCCATACAGGTGCTGTCGCCTTATTTCGAGTTGGTATAGTGTAGATCAAATTGATTTTCTGAATCCCGGTTGGTGTTCCTAGAGTAGCATGGAAACAGCCGGCAAAGTAAAGCAAACCTAGAGATCAAATTATCTTGAGAGTAAGGAGTTGTGAAATGTCGAACACGAACGTACCCCCAGGGTTCCTTCCTACGAACCAGCCTGACCTGTTTTTCGAGGATAATACGGTTGGCCGCATGAAGAAAGAGGTGTGGGATGCCTCCGATGAGCAGATCGATGCTATCCTGGCTGATTATGGCATCCCCTCGCCGGTTGAATGGGGCAAGCCGGGTGCATACATCCAGATGACGGTGCGCTGGCAGGTGGAAGAAAACCGTAAAAAGAACGATGTCGTTTTTATTCCCGTGGGCTGTACCGAACTGCATGGGCGGCATTTACCCAGTGCGGCCGACACGCTTTACGTCAGCGCTATCTGCGAAGGCGTGCGGCGTTTCACGGCCAAGCGCGGCGCAGCGGTGAACCTGGCTCTGCCGCCGCTAATGTATGGCGGGCATCCCTACCATCATATGGGCATGCCGGGCACTGTTATTGTGCGCGAGCATGTGGTGCGCGAAATGATGATCGACGTGATGCTGGGACTGTGGAACGATGGCTTCCGCAAGCAGTTGATCGTCAACAATCACGGCCAGTTGTGGATGCTGGAATCGGCGGTACAGGAATTTCAGAAGCGCTACCAGTTGCCGGGTATCTTCCGTGTGATCGACTGGCACCGCGGCGTGCGCGAATTCTTCCGCCCAAGCGAGCGCGGCGGACAGATGGGTACGAATTTTGTCCACGCCGACGAATCCGAGACCTCGTTGAGCTTGCTGCTGCACCCGGAGATGGTTGATATGGATTACGCTGTGGATACTGAGGGCAAGAACTACCTGCCCGATGGGCACTTCGACAAATCGGTCGACCCGTTCGGGCGGCCCAGCCGCTGGTCAGAAGGCGAAGGTCACTTTGCGATCGAGATCGCGGCTACTCCGGAAGGGGTGGTAGGCAAGGCCAAATCGGGGGCGGCGCACAAGGCAAAAAGGCCGATGGCAGCTATCCTGAAATACCTGACGCTGTGGAACGATCAAATCCTTGAAACATTCCCGGCTGGGGAGGTGCCCCCGATTGAAGAGGTCACGCTGCGCAGCGCCAAAGAGATGGAACCTTACCTGCGTGAACCGCTCAGTGAGGGTTGGAAGCCGGTGTATGGTATTCCGCGCATCGGGCAGGGCACAGAAGTTTAGTTGCTTGACGGCTAGAGGAGCGAAGTTATGAAAGGGAAAATGCAAGGCGTCACGCTGGTAGCGGATTGGGACCCGAAACCAGGCTTCAAACTCGGGGCGAAGGATATCGAAGGCCGCCAGACATACCTGGGCAGCCTGGTGTGGCGGAATCCCAGGCTTGAAATCCGCGAATATGATATCCCTACACCGGGGCCCTCCGAAGTATTACTGGAGGTAAAGGCTTGCGGGATATGTGGGTCAGATGTGCATATGGCGCAGGCCGACGAAGAGGGGTATATCTTTTACCCGGGTTTGACCGGTTTCCCCAGCATCCTGGGGCACGAGTTCTCCGGCGTTGTGGTAGAAGCTGGCAAGGATGCTTTCGATAAGCGCACGAACAAGCCGTTCAAAGGCGGCGAGCGGGTCACTTCTGAAGAGATGCTGTGGTGTGGGCAGTGCAAACCATGTGCAGACGGTTATCCCAACCACTGCGAAAGGCTGGATGAGGTCGGTTTCAATGTCAATGGGGCGTATGGCAGGTACATGGTGCTGCCATCCCGGACGCTGTGGAGCCTGGAACCTTTAGCTCAGGCTTACCAGGGCAACGATATCTTTGTAGCTGGCAGCCTGGTAGAGCCGACCTGTGTGGCATATAACGCTTTGATCGAGCGCGGCGGCGGGATTCGCCCCGGAGACCGGGCTGTCGTTCTGGGCGGCGGGCCGATTGGCATGGCAGCCTGCGCCATCCTGAAGCGCGCCGGGGCTTCGAAGGTAATCATTTCCGAAACCCAGGAAGAACGCAGACAGTTGGCCCTGGAATTGGGTGCGGATGTTGCTGTTAACCCGCTCGTAGAGGATTTCGCCGACCGGGTTTTGGAGCTTACCGATGGTATGGGCGCGGATCTGTTTATGGAGGCGACCGGGCTGCCGGAAATAGTATATCCGGGCATCGAGCGCGTTATCTGGGAAGGCAGGACGCTGAACAGTACAGTCATCGTAACAGCCCGGGCGGAAGCCAAGATGCCCGTTACCGGTGAAGTGCTGCAGGTGCGCCGGGCGCGCATCGTGGGGGCGCAGGGTCACTCCGGGCACGGCAATTTCCCGCGCGTGATCGAGTGCATGGCTGATGGCATGGATATGACCCGTATGAGCACCAAGAAGATCCGCCTGGAAGAACTGCCTGAGAATATCATCCGGTTGCAGACGGACCGTTCGGAGTGTAAGATCACTTACATGGCAAGCTGAAGGTCTAATCTCTCCTCACAGTAACCCCTTCTCCTCGTGTATCCGGGGAGAAGGGGCCAGGTGGAACTAACGATGAAACTTTCGATTGTGCTTTCGACACACGCGGCTCGCTTCGATGCCGTAGCTTTCAAGGGTGACTTCGCAGCGAATATCGCCAGGATTGCCGGTTGGGGTTACCAGGGAGTTGAACTGGCGATCCGCGACCCAAACCTGGTGGATGCGACTGAGCTAGAGCGCAGCCTGCTGGCCCAGGGGCTGAAAGTGCCTGCGATTGGTACAGGGCAGGCCTGGGGGGAAGAAGGGTTGTCCTTCACCAGCCAAGAGGCGGATGTGCGGGCGGCAGCCGTGGCGCGGATCCAGAGCCATATTCCTCTGGCGGAGCGCTTCAATGCGATCATTATCCTGGGACTGATCCGAGGTGTTACTCCCCAGGGGCAAACTCACATGCAATCCATGCAATACCTGATCGAAAGCCTCCAGGAATGCACGAGTGCGGCTGCGCCGCGTGGCGTGCGCTTCGCCCTGGAGCCGCTCAACCGCTACGAGACCGACCTGATCCATAGCGTTGCCGATGGGTTGAAATTACTCGAGCGCGTGGGTAGCAGCAACCTCGGGTTGCTGTTGGATACATTCCACATGAATATCGAAGAACCCAGCATCGAGGCGAGTATTCGCGCCTGTGGCAAGCACATCTTCCATTTCCACGTGGCCGATTCGAACCGCTGGCATCCCGGCGCGGGGCACCTGGATTTCAAATCGATTTTGAGCGCATTGTTCGACACTGGCTATACAGGCTACGTATCGGGCGAATTCATGCCTCGGCCGGACGCGGGCACAGCAGCCAGGCGGAACATTGATTTTCTGCGCCAGTTAGTGTAACGGCCAAGGCGCGAAATTGCATTGAAGCCCGGAGCGGGGCAAGGCGTTTCTTCTATCAAGGGTGGCTTTCGCCCGGAGGCAATCGCCGAATAGATCTGAGCGACAACGAAGGTGTAAAACACCGGCTCCAGGAAGAATTTGTAGCGCATATTTTCGCCGCGCTCAAAGATAACGGTCATCAGGAAAATCATCAGTGCAGGTAACAGTAAGCCCAAACCTCGTAAAAGGGGTCTGGTTTGGTTGCCGGCAACGACCATTGCGCGGCAGGAGATCGCCAGACTGGAGCAAATCAAAAGAAGCAGAGGAATACCCGAAAATAACCAGTTATAAACCGGACGCCACGGCAGCCGGTCGGCGATAGCGTGCGGCGTAGTGAAGGCGCTCGATGGCCGTAAGTAGATCAACAGGTTGCCAAACCAGGCGTAGGCTGTCTGTTGCCAGGGTTGGGTCAGCAGCAGTTCAAAGCACTTACTAAAGATGGCTTTATGATATTGTAAATGCGTGTAGTAGTTGAAATTCGACGATCCAGTGATCCTGAACTCGCGAGTGAGAACTCCTACGGGCGCTGGCGGTGGCGAGATAGGAATATCGGCAACGCCCCACCCGGCGTAATCCGAAAAATTTCCCAGGCCGTGCATACAGTTACCGGCAGATAGCGAGGAGCTGAACGTAACGCCAAAAAGGAGGTACTGCTTGGCAGTATACAACCCGACTACCAACCCGGTGAGGGCAGCAAAGGCCAGGATTTTACGCGTCGGGATGCGCATGAGCAACAAAGCCAGGATGTAAATGATAATAGAATGCCACTGGTAAACCGAGCGGGTGACAAACAGCAGCAAGAAGGATAGCGATAACCGCCAGATGGGGCGGGCCTGAGGCGCTTTGGATAACTTCCATAACTCGTAGTAAGACCACAATATGCCAAAGGAAAATAGAATGGTGTTCTCCAGAAAGGTGGCATAGAGGATCGCCGCGGGGTGCATGGCGAAGCCCAGAGTGGTTACGAGGGCGACTACGGGTTGGGTGAGCTGTTTGAGCCAATGATAGAGCAAAGCCATCATTCCCGCGTATGTCACTGCCCAGAGGAAGTACAGGCCGCGATCAACATTGTGCAGCAATAATTGCGGCTCGGCGGTTGGCCAGAACTGCGCCAGCAGGGCGCGCAAGGCGTCGAGCAATGGGGGCTGGATGTGCAGATACCACAGAGATTGCAATGGCTCGGCGCGCAAGTCGATCAGAGAGACGGTTTGCATCATGTCTTCTGATGTCCAGCGCTGGAAGTAAACTCCCTGGATGGCATCCCGAGCAAACAGAGCCTCGAGCGACAACAGGAAAGCTAGGCTGGCGGCGAAGACCAACAATTCGACAGGAATGCGTTTGAATGTGGCTTTCATCAGTGATTTCATCAATCGAAAGTGAACGAGCCTGATTATCCTGGTAATTGTATCTTGATTTCCCCTCTTTGACACGGTGCTGCGCCAGCATGTTGTGAGCCATTTCCCGTTGCTAGCAGTATTTAGGATAGTAGTATAAGCAGATTGATGGAGGTTTTCAGTGAGCGCAAAGAGTATCTACTTTACAATTACCTGGCTAGGGATTCTGGTGATAGTCATTACGGTTGAAGGATGTTCAAACCCGCCTGTCTTCTCATCCTCTCCGGCGGCGCGCTACGCGGCCGGGATGGTCTTCGTGCCCGCAGAAGGTAGAACCTACCTGTTTGGAGGCCGGTACGAAGGTATCTTTGGAACTGCTTACCGGGATGATCTGTGGCGATTTGATTATGCGGGGCGAGGCTGGGAGCTTGTCCGAGCCAAGTCTCGCCCCTCGGCTAGGGGCAATTTCAGTATGATCTACGATCCCGACCACCACCAGATTATCCTGTTTGGGGGTATTGAAAAGCAACGCCTCGGAGACACGTGGATTTATAACCTGGACGAAAATCAATGGCATGAAGTAACACCGGTTGTTTCGCCAGCTCCCAGGAGCGATGCGGGCATGGTCTACGATCAGGATAATCATGTTGTCATTCTGTTCAGCGGGTATGGATTGGAAGAGCAGCAGGAGCTATATGATGACACCTGGGTCTTCGATCCCGAAACGAACACCTGGATCGAAATGTATCCGGATTATTCTCCACCGATCATGTACGGTCAAACGATGATTTACGACAGCATAAACCACCAGGTGTTGTTGTGGGGTGGACACGAGTTGCTCTATGAAAACGGGCATGCCACTTCGCATCGATATGGCAATGACATCTGGTGCTACGATTACCAAAATAATGTCTGGATAATGCTGCCGTATATCAACAAGCCGCCTGCGAGGTATTGGCATCAGGCTGTTTTCGATTCAGCGCAGGGCAGGCTGGTAATATTCGGCGGGCATGGCAACACCGGCTTTGCCAACGATACCTGGTATGCCAGTGCATCGGGTACCCGCTGGCAAGAGACGGCTGTAGCGACGAAACCCTCACCTCGCGTAAACCCTGCGATGAGTTACGATTCAAGCAATAATGTTTTGATCCTGTTTGGCGGCCTAGAAAAGGACTTTCACGATTTGCAGGATACCTGGGCGCTGGTCACAACCGATTCCGGCGAACAGTGGGACAATCTCACTCCGTAACTTGCCTCGGAATTGCGAGCACGAATGGATCGCATGTGATACACTTGTATGTACAGGCAGCTCTTCCGGTAAGTCTTGCCCTGAAAGGATTGCATGCGCTTGGCTGCGTTCGAACGCCTCGTGTTTACTCCGGTTTTTGCTACGCTGCTGTCTCAGCGCCGCGATGGTCTGATCCTGGTTGGAGTTGGTGCAATCCAGGTGGGCCTGCACTTAGCAGGCCTGCCCGGCTGGCAATGCCCGATCAAAGCTATCACGGGGTTGCCTTGCCCTGGTTGCGGCCTGACGGAGGCAGTGGGCGATTTGCTGCACGGCGACTGGCGCGGGGCGATGGCCGCTCATGCTTTTGCTCCCCTTTTCCTGTTAGCCTTCATCCTGCTCTTGATCGTCTCTGTTCTGCCTGAGGCTGCGCGCCAGCGAACTGTAGCGATCATAGCGACCTGTGAACAGCGCACCGGATTGATGGCCTGGGTGTTATTTAGTTTGATGGTCTACTGGGGCTTTCGCCTGTTCGGGTTGGTATGAAGCACCATTGCAAGCAATTTCTCACCTAATGTATTAGCGACCACAAAAGGAGGCGCATATGCTTAGCTGGATTGGAATGATTATTGCCTGGGTAGCGGGCATCGTAGTGTTGGTTAAACTGTTCCAGAAAGAAGGCATCCTGAAAGGCATCCTGGGATTGATCTGCATGTTGTACACCTTCATCTGGGGATGGATGAATTTCAAGAAAGAGGAATTGCAACTGAAGACCTGGATGTACGTGTGGACCGCGGCGATCATCCTGGGCATCATCCTCAGTCTCTTGGGCTCAGGCGGCAATTAATCTCACATTGATACTGTTCGCTGAGAAGTGAAAGTCCCCTGTAGACGCGGTGCGCTCTTGGGCCGTTCTTGCCTAAGAGCGCACTATTTGTTTCAGCCAGGAGTTGTGTGGCTCGGGCAGTGGCAATCCCCTAGGGGAACATCTCGTTGAGCTGGACTTCGATCATTTCGCTTCGACTGCAAACAAGGTCTCGATCTCTGGCCAGCCGTAAGCTACTTCTTGGACGGACACATCCCCTTCGCCCAGGTGGGTCTGTTTTTCACCGATCAATTCTCCTCCAAGCCGCTGATAGAAAGCACGGGCAGGGTTCTGCTCCAGTACCCACAGCATCATGGAGCGGCAGCCTGTTTGATACAGTTCTCTTGCCATGGCGCGTACCAGCGCTTCTCCGGTGCCTTGCCCCTGGAATTCTTTGCGCACATGCAGTGCCACCAGTTCGCTGTCGTAAGGAGCAATATCACACTCGCCAGGCCGGCCCAGGGTATAACCGGCTACTTCGCCAGAAGGGCTCTCTGCCACCAACAAGATGTTCCCGTTGGGTTCCGCCAGCAGATCGCGCCAGTCCTAGGTTTGTTCTTCGTAAGTGAAGTGATCCAGATAGGATTGCGGCAGGATGCCGGCGTAAGCCCGGCGGTAGCTTTCCACCTGTACGCCGGCGATGCCGGCGCTGTCTTCCAGGGTAGCATGACGAATTTTCATAAGTTCTCCGTTGATGAGATGCTCTGGGCAGGCTCTGGCCTGGCTCAAACCTGTACTTGAATTATACTCGGGCGGACCCGGTGGGGTTCATGAATTCCATTGGTGCGGCAGCCATGCCGCACGCCAGTTCCCCCACTATTGCTGGAGCAAAGCGTATCGAATATAATCGGCTTTATGCGCAAACTTCGATACCGCTCGTTGATAAACCTGGCGCTCCTGCTGGCGCTGCTGACGGCCTGCCTGGGCAAGCCAACACCCACGCCTACGCCTACCATCCCACCGCCGCCCCCGCCAACGGCAACGCGCCTGCCGCCAACGCCGCGGCCGACGCGCACGCCCACCCAGGAGCCGGCACACCGCATCGCCGTGCGCCGGGTGGAAGCGGGCGGCGCGGGTGAATTCTACGATACGCTGACCGGCGATCGTTTCGTGCCGCGCGGCGCCAACTACATCGATTTCATCGTGTTGGACAGGACCGGAAGCTATGCCAGCGGTGTTTTGATGCCCGGGCGCTTCGATGCACAGCGTGTGCGTGCGGACTTCCAGCGCCTGGCGGGCCTGGAATACAATACCGTGCGGCTGCTCTTCGACCGCTGCGGCTCCGGCCCGGATTGTATTGGCTTGCAGGGCGGGAGCGGGCTGAACCCGGCCTACCTGGATAACCTGGTAGAGGTGATGCGCATCGCCCGTGACGAAGGGATTTACCTGCTGCTGGCCTCCAGTTATGCCCCATTGGAGGGCGGCTACTGGCCGCGCTTCGAGCAGGAGTTCAGCGGGGCTGAGCAGGCTGGCTTCGATACCCCCCAGAGCAACGCTTATTTCTTGCACCTGGGCGGCGTGGCGATGCAGGCGCGCTACTGGGGCGATTTGCTGTTGGCTCTGGTCGAGCGCGGCGCACCGCTGGACGTGATCCTGGGATGGGAACTCAAAGAGGAATATTTCCTGTACGCCCAGCGCCCTCCGCTTGCGGGCTATTCTGGCCAGGTGACTACGGCCAATGGGATGATCTACAACGTCGACCTGGCCGAGCGCTGGCAGGAGATGATCGTAGAGAGCACGCAGTATTGGGTGGAAACCCTGGCAGGGGTGATCAAACAGCGCGACTCGCAAGCGCTGGTCTCGGTAGGGCTGACTCCGCCGGCTGCGCCGAACGGCTATGAGAGCCAGGGGCGCTATGGCCTGAGCCTCTCGATGCTGGGAGCGGCCCCGCTGGATTTTGTCGATTTCCAGGTTCAAATCGATGGTGAGTTGACCCTGCAGCAGGCGGCGGAAAATTTCGGCGCATTGGATGAAGACACCCGGCCGGTGATCCTGGGGGCCAGCGGGTTGAGCAAAGAAGTCGCGCCGTCGGTATACTCGGCGCAGACCCTGGCGGCGAATTGGCTGGCGGAAGCCTGCACGCTGGGCGTGGATGGCTGGCTGCAATGGACTTACGATGCGCAGCCGGATGGGCTGCAACCTCCGTTCTGGTCGCTGTTGGATGAAAACGAACGCTTGCTGCAAGCCCTGGCGCCGGCGGCGTGGAGTTCTTGTAATCCACCAGATCTGGCCGAGCGCAACGCGGCCCTGGGCAAGGAAGCCTATGCTTTCTCGGAGACATACTATGGGCCACCCGAACTGGCGGTAGACGGTGGTATGCGCGGCTGGCAGGCGGATGGCCTGCCGCCGCAGTGGATCGAGGTTGACCTGAAGGAAGCGATCACGGCGGGGCGCGTGGGGCTGACAGTCGGCTCTGGGCTGCCGGGTGAGGGCCAGACCCAGGTGTGGCTGCACCTGGTCGGCGGGCGCTCGGTGCTGGTGGGCACTTTCCTGGGCTACCTGTACTCTGGCGAGCTGCTGGAGGTGAACCTGCCTACGCCGTTAAGTGAGGTGCGAGCAGTGCGCGTCAACAGCCTGTCTGGCTGGTTCCCGCCGGCCTGGAGCGAGATCGAAGTGATCACTGCGCCGCAGGCGGGCGAGCCTTGCCTGCTCTCGGCGCCGCGCAACACCAACCTCTATACAGCCCCAGACAGCGGTTCGCCGGTGGCGGCGCTGCTGTACCAGGGGCTGAACCCGGCCCTGGCGGATGGCCAGTTGCTCGCCCCGGATGGGTCCCAATGGTGGCGGCTGCCGCCGGGGGTGTGGATCAGCGCCGGCGAAGTGAGCGCTTCGCCCGGCTGCGCGGCTGTGCCCGCGGTGACTTACCAGCCGCCCGTGGCGACCGTGCCGGTCACTTTCCGCCTGCAAGCGCCGCTCGACCCGCTGGCTAAAATCTACCTGCTGGGCGACTTTGCCACGACGGCTTATCCTACCTGGAAGCCGGACGGCATCCTGATGATCAAAGAGGGCAGCGGGCGCTGGAAGATCACGCTCGATCTGCCGCCCGGCGTCACGCTGCGCTACCAGTACGGGCGCGGCGCCTGGGAGACGCTGGAGCGCGGCCCGGCCTGTGCGCCGGCTCCCGAGCGCAGCTTCCAGATTCTACCTGGCAGCACAGGCGAAACCATCGAAGATGTCGTTGTGATGTGGGCAGGAGAAGGGGCATGCAAATAGGGTGCTTATGAGTTCCTCTGAAAAGAAAACCACCCTGGTTTGGAGCGGGATGCGCGTGCAGGTCGAAATCCTGTACGAGGAAGGCCCGGAGCAGATGACTCTGGTGATCGTGCCGGATGCCCAGGCGGATTTCAGCCGGGGTTTGCTGGGCGAGGGCACCCCCCTGGCCAAAGCGCTGCTCGGACAGCCGGTGGGCGGGCGCGTGCCTTACCACCAGGGCGATGCACGCTGGGTGCGCATCCTGGCTGCTGGTCCGGCGGAAGAGACCCCCGGCACACTGGTCGCCGCCGAACGCCAGGAGCGCTTGCGCCGCAACCTGGAGCAGATCGACCGCACCAATGCGATCGTTTTTGCCTCATCCTTCAGCGGCAAGTGGGGTGATTACGATCCGCAGGGCATCGAGAACTGGGAGAAGCAAGACGCCCCGGAGGATGACCAGCCTGGACAGCAGAAGGCTGAAGGCTGATTCAGGGTACGATGCCCCAGATCTGGATTTCCCAGTTGGGGGTGCCGCGGTATTCGGTGCGATGGACGGCCAGGTAGCGCCCTTCGGGGGAAAAAGCCAGGTGGTTGACGCTGCCGATCAGATCCAATTCTTTTACCACCCAGCCTGTGGACGATTCGGTCAGGAAAAGTTTCCCGTTCAGGTTGCCGCTGGCCAGCAGGCGGCTGTCGGCCGAAAAGGAGGCGCAGTCGTGCTCCTGGTAGGTGATGTACTGGTACCACTGAAAGTTCAACTCGCCGCCGCTCGTGGCGAGTACGTTCACCTTGCTGGGCGTTGTAGCTGCCAGCAACTGGCTGTCGGGCGAGAAGACCGCGCCCAATTGGGCTTCGTCGGCCAGGTAGGTGCTCAAGAGCCTCCAATCGGATGTGCTCCACAGGCGAATGGTGTGATCGCGTGAGGCGGTGGCCAGGTACTGCCCGTCCGGGGAGAATTCTACATCGGTGACTGCATCTGGGTGTACCGGGATCGTGCGCAACAAATTCCAATCCGGCGACTGCCAGATTTTTACGGTGTGGTCTTCGGAGCCTGAAGCCAGGTACTGCCCATCTGGTGAAAACGACAGCCCGTACACCAGGTTATTGTGACCGCGCAGTCTATGCGATGGGTGGCCATTGGCTGCCTGCCACAAGCGTACGCTTACATCGTTATCACCGGTGGCGAAGGTTTGCCCGTCTGGCGAAAAAGCCAGGGTATTCTGCATGAGGCCATATTCATCTGCGGTGAAAGTGCTCTGGAGGGATAGATCGGGGACGGTGTAGATATTCACTCCGGCGGCAGTTTGCCCGCGGGCCTGCTCGGTTTGCCACAGGATCGCCAGGCGTTCTCCGCCTGGGAGCCAGAGCATTTCTTCGACCCACAAGCCTACATCAATGATGCCCAGCATTTGCAGGCGTTCGAGGTTCTCGATGGTGATGGGTTCTTGCGCAAACGGCAAGGGGGTGCCGGCCTGGACTGGCAGGGCCAGGGTGGGGCTGGGAGCAGGAGTCTGGCTGGGTGGGTATGTTGGGGTATAAGAGGGGAGAGTGGTTTGGGTGGCAGTGGCGGCAGGTGTGTTGGTGGAGGTGCTGATAGGCGGGACCGTAGGGGAAAGCGGGCGATCTGTGCTGGTGGGCGCGGCTGGGAGGGTAGGTGTGACCTGGCGGCTGGCCTCGGGCCGGAATGCACCGTTGTTGCGAGAAATGGATAACAGCCCGGCTATTAAGGCGAACAAAGCCAGGGTTGCCATCCAGTGCCAGGAGCGCGGGCGGATGCGCTTGGAGATGTCCTCATCCTGTGCGGCTGTCGCTGAGTCGGTTTGATCTTGAGTCATGGCAATTCACATGTGCCGTTATTTTACCCCGATTTCAGCGGTGTGCCATAAATATGGTGTAAGTAGGGGCGGCTCCAAGAGCCGCCCCTACGGTTCACGTTTCTATTGGGCTTCCAGGAATTGTACCTCGACGCTCATGCCGGCGCGCAGGTTGGGCAAGGAGATGTCCAGGTCGATGGTTGTCTTGTAGACAACGTCGCCGCCAAGGGTATCGGCCAGGGGGGCGATAAGGCTGACGCGCCCGGGGAGGGTCTGGTTGAGAGCCTCGATGAAGACGGTGACGGGCTGGCCGATGGAAACGCCAGGGATGTCACGCTCACTCAGATCGGTGGTCTCGACGCGCAGGTGCGCCAAATCAGCCAGGGCCAGGACGATCTGTCCAGGGGTGACCCATTCGCCGCGATGCGTGTTGAGGAGGGTGACGACGCCGTCGAAGGGGGCGAGGATGGTCAGGTGGCCCAGGGCTGCCTGGGCGGCGGAAAGCTGTGTCTGGGCGTTCGATACCCGGGCATTGGCCAGGCGCACCTGATCCGGATCGGGGCCGGCGCTGTAGATCTCGTAATCGTGCTGCGCCTGGGCCAGTTGCGACTCGGCGACTTGCAGATCGTACTCATATTGCAAGCGCCGGACGGCGGTGTTGTAATCCGATTGAGCCTCGTCCAGGGCTTCTTTCAGGTCCTGGCGGGTTGGGTCGCCTGAGGGACGGCTTTTGACGGCCTCGAAGGCGCGGCGGGCCTCGTCCAGGCGCTGTTTCATCAGGTTGAGAGCGGTTACGGCATCCAGGCTGGCCTGGCCGGGAGGGATGGTGAAGTTGTCCAGGATGTACTGGGCGTTCTTGACGGCCTGGGCATAGGTGACGATAGCCTGCATGGCCTGGACTCGGGCGGTTTCAGCCTGGGTATCCAGGTCTTTGAGGGCCTGCTGAGTCAACTCCAGTTCGAACTGGGCGGCGCTGATGGCAGCTTGCAGGCTCTCCTGGCCTTCCAGTTGGACCAACGTTTGGCCAGCCTGGACGGTATCACCAACGGCAACATCTACCGCGGCGACCGTGCCGGCCAGGGAGGCGGCGAGTTGGGCCTGCTGGGCAGGAGCGATCACGCCAGAGGCAACCAGGCCCGATGAAACTCCCGAGGAGGTTGGGGCGCTGGGCGTTGTGGCGTTCCCGCTGCCCAGGACGACCGTCGGCAGGGCAGTGGGAGTAGATCCAGGAAGGGCGCTGCAGCCAGCCAGCGCCAGGAGGGTGAGGGACACCCACAGGGTCTTGAACTTCATACTATCCTTCCAGATTGATGGGCTCGTTAGCGCCGTTCTCGGCGACGACTCCGTCGCGCAGGGTGATGATGCGCCGGGCGTACTGGATGACGCGCGGGTCGTGGGTGGCAAACACGAAGGTAACACCGGTCTCCTGGTTGAGACGGGTCATGATCTCCATGATCTGCTTGCCGTTGGGCGTGTCGAGGTTAGCGGTGGGTTCATCCGCCAGGATCAGTGCCGGGCGGGTGGCCAGGGAGCGAGCGATGGCGACGCGCTGCTGCTCGCCGCCGCTCAACTGGTCGGGGCGATGGCCGGCGCGGTCGCTCAGGTCAACCGCCTCGAGGAGTTCCATAACACGCTGGCGGCGCTCGGCGGCGTGTTGCCCGATGAGCAGCAGCGGCATTTCCACGTTTTCGTAAGCGGTGAGGGTGGGGATCAGGGCAAAGAACTGGAAGATGAAGCCGATGGTGCCGCGGCGCATATCGGCGCGCTGGTTGCGGTTGAGCTTGCTGACATCTTTGCCATTGATGTAGATCTTGCCGCTGCTAGGCTGGTCCAGGCAGCCGATCAATTGCAGCAGGGTGGTCTTGCCCGAGCCGGAGGGTCCGACCAGGGCGGTGAATTCGCCGTTTTCGATAGAAAGACTGACGCCGCGCAAGGCTTTGGTCTCGACTTTGCCAATCTTGTAGGTACGGGTAATGTTTTCGATCTTAGTGACTTCCATTGTGTTCTCCTTGCGCTTATTTACTGCTGTGCAGCGCTTCGACAGGTTCCAGGTTGGCGGCCAGCAGCGCCGGGTAGATGGCGGCCAGCAGGCTGATGACAAAAGCCAAGATAGTCAGGTTGAGCGTGTCTTGGAAAGTGAGGTAGGCGTGAATCCGCTCGCCGATCAGCAAGCCGGATGCGCTCATACCCAAATCTCCAATGTAGAAACCGTAACGGGTAGCATACAACGAGAGCAAGACGCCCAGGGGCAGGCCGATGAGGATGCCGCCCAGGGCCAGCAGGCCGGATTCGGCGAAGAAGAGGGCCATGATGCGCCTGCCTTTCATGCCGATAGCAGCCAGGATGCCGATCTCGCGCGTGCGCTCGAAGACGGCCATGACAAGCGTGTTGACGATCACCGTGGCGGTGATAGCCAGAACGATCAGATAAAGCAGATAGATGTAAGCATTGGCCATCTGTTCGAATTGAAGGATCAGTTCGTTCATCTGCTGCCAGGTTTTCACCTCGTACTGGCTGGATTGCAAGGCGGCTACCACGGCGTCTGTCTGATCCTGGTTGTTGAGCAGGACAAAGATGGTGCTGGCGTGACCTTCGGTGCGGGTGATGGCCTGGGCTTTAGCGAGGGGAATGAAAACGGTACTTTCATCGTAGCCGGGGGTACGGGTGGTGTAAATGCCGAGCACGGTGAAACCCTGTTCGTCCACATCGCCGTTGGAGGTGTTGGCCAGCAGGCTGACTTTATCGCCCACGTTGACGTGCAATTTGTTGGCCAGGGGATAGCCAATGAGCAGGCCTTCACGGTCATCGGCGCTGAGGAATTCTCCTTCGAGCAAACCATCCCGGAAGGGATCGTTGGCTGCAGAAGGCGGATCGATCCCGATGACACGCACAGCCAGAGATTGATCGCTTGCAGAAAGGATGCCATTGGCGAACAGGCGCGGCGTGGCGACTTTCACGGGCGGCAGTGCAGCAATCTGGGCGGCGATTTGCTCAGGATTCTCAACCAGATCTTCCCAGGCCAGGCTGCTTTTGTTTTCCTCGTAGTTCTTCGACCGTACTTGCAAGTGGCCGCTTTGCAGTTTGATGCTCAAATCCAGGGCCCCGCGCATTTCGCCTTCAACGAAAGCGGCCATGAAGATCAGCAAAGCCAGGCCGATGCCCAACGCCAGGGCCGAGAAGAAGGAGCGGCGGCGGTTACGCCCCAGGTTACGAATTGCCATTTTAAAGAGTTGTATCATCGCAGGCCTCATACATAGTGCAGCGCTTCAGCAGGCTCGTTATGAGCGGCTTCGCGCGCCGGGTAGAAAGCGGCCAGAACAGCGATGATGATCGCCGTCAGGGCACGCTGGGGCAGGTGCTCTAGCCCCAGGGTAGGATAGACGCGCCCGCTGATCAAGGCCATATACTCGGTGATCGAGGCGAACTGGCTATAATCCAACCCGACTCGTCCAAGTAAGAAGTTGAAGAGCATTCCCAGGGCAGCCCCAAAGGCTACACCTATCAGCCCCATCAGAGCCCCCTCCAGGATGAAGAGGATCGATATCTGGCGTGGTTTCAGACCCAGGGCGCCCAAGACGCCGATCTCGCGAGTGCGTTCGTATACGGCCATGAGCAGCAGGTTGAGGATGCCAATGCCAGCGATGGCCAGCATGATCACGCCGAAAACGTTCATGACACTACTCTTGGTCTGGATGGTGGCTTGTAGCTCAGGAAAATTGTTCTGCCAGGAGGTCAGCTCGTAGCCGGGGAGTAAGGGCTCTAAAGCGGCGATAACAGCCGTTTCTTGCCCGAGCTGCTTCAACGTGATGACCACTTCGGTGGACTGGCTGCTCAGGCCGTATAAATCCTGGGCCTCGGCCAGGGTGATGTAGATGGAGCGTTTTTCGATATCGGGCATGCCGACATCGTAGATGCCCACCACGGTCATGGTGCGTTGGCGCATCTGTTCGTGGGTGGCGCGCCCGACCAGGGTAATACGGTCGTTAATGGTGACATCCATGGCGTCGGCCAGGCCCCTTCCGATGAAAACCATATCCTGATCGCCAGTTTCCAGATAGCGGCCATCCGTGATGTGCTGGGCAAGCAGGCTGATGGCCTGCTCCTGCTCGGGTTCGATGGCCACGATGGTAGCGCCAAAAGCGCCTTCGCGGCTGGTGGCCATGCCGCCAGTGTTGATGCGGCGTGTGGCCGCCAGCACCTGGGGTTGGGCCAGGGCGGCATCGATGACTGCCTGGTCGTTTTTCAACGGCAAAAGCGGATTTTGCCCGCTTTCCAGGTGGTAGCCTTCAGTGTGCACCTGGATATTGCCGCCCAGGACCTGGATGGCGTTGCCGTAGATGGCCTGCTCGAAGCCGACGATCATTCCATCATACATCATCATCATGGATAGGGTCAGGCCAATGGCCAGGACGACGATCAGGGTACGGCGGCGGTGCCGCCAGACGTTGCGCCATGCCAGGCGCAGGTATAGCATCATGTGGGACACTCCTATCAATCAATAAGCTCACGTGTGAACGTGGTTAGCACAATGTTCTGCCCAGGTCTACTGGATGGTCAGGGTGATCTGGTCGGAGTTGGCGGCGGTATCCACTCCTTGAGAGTTTCCAGGTCGAAGAGATGTAATGAATTGGAAGGCGCGCCGAGGACGCGTTCCAGGGCATCGGTGTAGGCGGCCAAGGTATCCTGGAAGGCTTGCAGGGTATTTTGACTGGCTTCAGGGGTCATGAGCATGCGTGCCAGGGCATCCCCCAGGTTTTGCATCAGCGACAGAACCACCTCGCCGACCTGATTGGGGAAGGGCGAGGCGAAGACGCCTTGCTGAATGCCCTGCTGGATCACACCTGTCAACATGGGGGTGAATTCGGCGAGGATGCGGGTTTGCATCTTCTGGCGCACGACCAGGTTGTCATCTGAGTACCAGGCGTACAACAAGGCCATCAAGTAGGCTTTTTGAGCGGTCTTCCAGCGCGCCAGGGTGGAAAAGTACACTTCGAGTTTTTCCAGAGGCGGCAGGTTAGAATCATTGAGGATCGGGTCGATGACCTGTTGGGCTTCTTCCACCATGCGCTCGATCAGGGCTTCCAGCAAGGCCTGTTTCGAGCTGAAG
Organism: Chloroflexota bacterium; assembly: GCA_040752025.1. Lineage (GTDB taxonomy): Bacteria > Chloroflexota > Anaerolineae > Anaerolineales > UBA4823 > JBFMFR01. The sequence goes on from JBFMFR010000035.1 coordinate 35,086, forward strand.
TAATGGTAAAAAGCCCCCTTGGAGATGCCAAGCTCATCGAGGAGATGTTGGATGCTGGTTTGTTCATAACCCTGGGTGAAGATCAGGCGCTGGGCAACATCCAGGATTTCGTTACGCCTCACGGCGTATTGTTCTTCTTTGACAGCGCGGGCCATGTCGTTTCTCTTTGTTAATAAACCGACCGTCGGTTTAATTGCAGGGGGCAGTATACTCCAGGATCTGGCGGCTGTCAATATGCGCGAGCATCCAGGTATTGACATTCCCCGGCAGATGTGGGATAAGTGTAGGGAAAGCAGGTGTGTTTCCCAGGAGTTTGCCATGAAAATTTTGCTGATCTATCCGGAGTTTCCCGACACGTTTTGGAGTTTCAAGCACGCGCTTAAATTCATTCACAAAGAGGCATCTCTGCCACCGCTGGGCCTGCTGACCGTGGCGGCGATGCTGCCCCAGGCCTGGGAGCAGCGCCTCGTGGACCTGAACACCGAAAAACTCACCGATAGACACCTGGCCTGGGCTGATTATGCCTTTATCAGTGCCATGGAAGTGCAGCGCGCTTCCACGCAACAGGCAATTGTGCGCTGCAAGGCGGCCGGGCTGAAGGTGGTGGTGGGTGGGCCGTTGTTTGCTAGTCAGGTGGAGCAGTTCGATGATGTGGATCACTTCATTTTGAACGAAGCTGAAGTGACTCTGCCGCCATTCTTGAAAGACCTGGAGCAGGGCTGCGCCAGGAGGGTGTACAGTTCAACGGCTTTTGCCGACATTCGCGAGACACCTGCGCCGCGCTGGGAACTGGCTAACCTGAAGCGCTATGCCACAATGGCGATCCAATTCTCGCGCGGCTGTCCGTATAACTGCGAGTTCTGTAATGTCACGGTGCTCTTCGGCCACCGGCCGCGAGTGAAGAGCCCCAGGCAGGTGATCGAAGAGCTGGACACGCTTTACTCGCTCGGCTGGCGCGGCAATGTGTTCTTCGTGGATGATAATCTGATCGGCAACCGCAAGGTGCTCAAGGAAGAACTGCTGCCGGCCTTGATCGAATGGCGCAAGGGCAAGAGCGGCATGCCGTTCAACACCGAGGTCTCAATCAACATCGCTGACGACGAAGAACTGCTACGCCTGATGGCGGCGGCGGGTTTCGATACCGTATTCATTGGGATCGAAACACCGAACGATGAAAGCCTGGCTGAGTGTGGCAAGAAGCATAACCGCCAGCGTGACCTGATCGCGGATGTGAAGCGCATCCAAAGTCATGGCTTGCAGGTGCAGGGCGGGTTCATCATCGGCTTTGACAGCGATACGACTTCGATTTTCCAGCAGCAGATCGAGTTCATCCAGAAGAGTGGGATCGTGACGGCTATGGTGGGTTTGCTGCAAGCGCCGATTGGCACGCGGCTCTACGAGCGGCTGGCGGGTGAAGGGCGCTTGCGGGGCACGTCTACCGGTGATAACGTAGATGGGACAACCAATATCGTCCCCAAGATGGGCCTGGAAGCTCTCAACAAGGGCTACCGGGCGGTAGTGCGTTACATCTACTCCCCAGAAAACTATTATGCCCGCGTCAAAACCTTCTTGCGTAACTATAAGCCGCCCGAGATCCGGGTGCCGATCGATTTCTCGTATTTGATCGCCTTTTTCCGCTCCATTGTCCAACTGGGTATCGTGGAGCGGGAGCGGCTGCAATATTGGAAGCTCTTCGTGTGGACTCTGTTCCGCCGGCCGAGGCTGTTCCCGTTGGCGATCACTTTTACGATCTACGGATATCACTTCCGCCAGGTTTGCAATTTGCATATATCCTAAGGAGTTCAAAATGCCCAGCACAGTTTATTACGGTTCCCCGCGCCAGGCTCGCCTGGAAGCCAAAGAAACCCTGCCTGCCAAGCTCGATCTGATCCTGGAGCGCTTGAATCTGCGCGACCGGGTGAAAGATGAGCGAGTGTGCATCAAGCTGCATGTGGGCAATGGCATCGGTTATTCCACAATACATCCGATCTTCGTGCGCAAGGTGGTGCAGGCCATCCAAGATGGCGGTGGCAAGCCCTTCATCGTGGATGTGGATTGGGATGTAGAGGGGTGCGAGGCGCGCGGCTACACCATGGAGGTCCTGGGTTGCCCGGTGTACCCGGCGGCGGGCGTGGATGAGAAATACTTCTACGCACACGAACGAACCTTCAAGAACATCCAGCAATGGCTGGTGGCGGGTATGGTGCAAGACGCCAGTTTCCTGGTGAATTTCGCTCATATCAAGGGGCACCCTTCGTGCGGTTACGCCGGGGCGATCAAGAACATCGCCCTTGGGTGTGTGGCAGGGCCAACGCGCAGCGCCATGCACGATACAGTGCAGTTCGACTCTTACTGGTTCCCGGAGAACTGCCCGGATGAGGCGACTCGTCAAAAGATCAAGGATGCCTGTCCTTTCGAGGCCCTGGTGGACGACAAAGAACGCCCTGGCTACCTGCATCTGCATCCAGAGCCGTGCAACGCCTGTGGGCGCTGCCTGCAAGTGGCTCCAGTGGGGGCTTTGAAGATCGACGCGATCAATTTCAATGCGTTCATGGAAGCCTGCGCTATCAGCACGGCAGTAACGATGAGCACTTTCGAAGCGGGCAAGGCTGTGCACCTCGGGCTGGCAACGCACATGACGCCGGTGTGCGACTGCTTTGGCTTTACCAGCATGCCGATCCTGCCGGATGCAGGCATTTTTGGTTCAGACGATATCGTGGCCCTGGATCAGGCTATCATCGATGCCACAGCGAAAACACCGCTGATCGAAGACAATATACCTACCTCGATGGAAGTACACACGCGCCGCGGCCACCCGCTGGCCTGGCTGCACGGCCCGCTCAAGGACCCTTACATGGTGACGGCCTTTGCGGAGCAATACGACCTGGGCAGCCGGGCCTATGACCTGGTGGATGTGTTCCCGTTGGAGAAGCTCGAGCGGGCAGGGATGGGATATATCCCGGCCAGCTAGTACATCTGACTAAGAATCCGGGAAGGTGATGAAGTGAACAAGGCTTATCATCTCGGGCTCTGTGCGCTCTTGCTTTGTGGCATGGTGCTTTTGTTTGCTTGCAACTCGATCCCTACGAATTCGCCGGTGACAAAAACCGCTGTAAGCGTCACGCTTACAGCCTCCAACACGCCATCGCCAAGTGTAACGAAAGTAGTTCCCACGATTACGCCATCGCCCAGTGCTCAGGCGCTGCCGTCTGAGACGGTTACTCCGATACTGACCACGATCGTTCCATCGCAAACGATTGCAGCGCCCCCGACCTTGATCCCGCAAGGGCCTTATCTATTGTACAGCCGCTATGATCGGGATGGGCCGTTCGTGGTAACCAATGCAGGAGGAATGGGACGGCAGGAATTTCGGCTCCCCGAGGGTGCTCATGAGTCGTACTGTTTGCGCTGTATGGTATCGCCGGATGGCCATTGGCTGGCTTTCTACAGCGGTTCGATGGAAGCGCCATACGATCTGACATTGAACGTGATGTCGATCCCGGATGGGATCGTGTGGCCAGTTACGCGGCTGTTTTCCAGCGATTATCCAGAGGTATTGTCTGTGGTTGTGGAGTGGTTGTCACCTCAACTGGAGTACCCTCTGGATTTGGAATCTTTGCAGCTCTATTTCCCTGACGCTATGATGCGCGCTTTGGCGTGGTCGCCCGATGGGAGTTCCCTGGCTTTCGCCGGGCAAATGGATGGGCCATCGTCAGATCTTTACATCTACGAGGTAGAGACAGGCCAGATTCGCAGGCTGACAGATGATCTGCAAATCCTATACGGGATAAGCTGGTCTCCAGATGGCAAATGGCTGATGATCGTAAATATGTTGCCGGATAATTACACGGTTAAAACGCTGCATCGCATCCGCGCAAATGGAAACCTGGTCAGTAACCCGGCGGCTCTTGAAAAGGGGGCTTTCTGGGCAGGTGTGGAGTGGATCGCTCCCAATTTGTACCTGGTTTCGGGCGCTCCGGACGGGGGCGAGCTCTTTGGACTGCGCTCCTGGAACGTTGAAACTGGTCAGAGAAAGGATATCTGGACATCGACATACTTTGGTTTTGCTATCGATCCAGAAAGGCAATTAATTGCTATCAGTGGAGAGCCGAGAGACGATATCGAGTGGGATTCTCAGGAATATGCCTTTTATTTCGCCACCTACGATGGGCGTAAACAGAAAATCTCGGATGATATTTTCTGGGAGATTGTCTTTCGGGGCGGCCTGGCCTCTAATTTCATTGGGCTGGATGGCAAGTACATTGTAACCATCGCGCTGGACGGTACATTGGCCAATATGGGGATTGGCCCGAATAAACAGATTAGCGTTTCGCCTAATCGCCAGTGGTTTCTTCTGTATGGTGGTGAAGCACGTCTGTATTCGGCTACCGACCAGCCTGTGCGGACTTTTGGCGACCTGAAAATTTCGGGAGCATTGTGGTGGCGCGATTCTTCGGGGCTGGTTGTGACCACCGGACGCGAACTTTATACGATAACAGTCCCGGATGGGGTACCGGTGCTGATCGATAGCTGCCAGTCGCTTGAGAAATATTGTGGTTTTGAGGCGGAAAACATGCTCTGGATACCTTGAATGAGAAAGCCATTATTTGGGAGGAAGAAACGCATGTTCAGAAAATATGTTATCAACCTTTGCCTGGCGCTCACTCTGGCGGCTTGTGGCAGGATAGCGCCAACGCCTGCCTTAACGCCAACTTCGACGCCGACTGCTTCACCCAGCCCGACGGCAACGCCCAGCTCCACGCCGACTTCCAGCCCTACGGTTACGCTAACATTGACAGCCACGCCGACGACGAAGCCCAGTGACACACCTGTTCCTTCTGCAACATATTCGCCAACGCCGATACCTTTCGAAGGGGGAACGCCGGTGCACTCCTGGAATGGCATCCCGGTCATGCCGCAGGCCATCTCTGGCAAAGCGGATGGCGAATCGTATACCTACACTGTGGCGGCTACGGTCAAGCAGGTGCAGGCGTATTACGATCAAGAAATGCCGAAAGTGGGCTGGCAGCCCTTTGCGACGGGCACAGGGGACAATGGCAACCTGTTCTTGATGTACATGAAAGGTAGCAGGGTAGCTGCGATTAGTGTGGTAGCACAGGGTAATTCCACTCTGGTGCTGATCGTTTTGACGTAAGCGATGAAGAGAAATGTCTCAGGATAGGCTGAGCGCCGTTCTTCGATCAATCCAGGATCCACAGGCCTCAGTGATGGGTATAATAGAAGTATGCAAAAGGAAATTTGGGAACGCAAAGGTAAACTAGCTGAACTTGACAGATCCTTCGACCTGAAATTCTGGCAAGCCCAATCCTCAGGCGAGCGCTTCCAGGCAGCCTGGGAGCTTATTCAACACGCCTGGAAGGTAAAGGGATACGATGTTCGTCAACTCAGACTTCAGCGATCTGTTGAATCTTTTCAACGCCAACAACGTTAAGTACCTGATCATTGGTGGGTATGCAGTAATTCAATACGCTGAACCGCGCTACACCAAAGATCTGGATTTGTGGATCGGTGCGGATAAAAACAACGCAGCCGCGGTTTACAAAGCGCTGAAGGAATTTGGCGCCCCATTGACTGGACTGGCCGAGGCAGATTTCGCCGAAGAAGGTTATTTTTACCAGATGGGCCGGCCGCCCATGAGGGTGGATATTCTGATGGGTATTCTCGGGTTGGAATTTGAAAAAGCCTGGCAGCATCGTGTGGAAGTGGATTTTGATGGTCTTGTTGTGAAGTTCATCTCACGGGAAGACTTGATCGAAGCCAAAAAAGCCTCGGGCCGGCCACAAGACCTGATTGATGTTGATTTACTCTCTCAGGAACCCGATACAGAGGAATAGATAGCATGAACGTCTCCCTAAACGTTAACGACGCCATTCGCCTCAAGCGCGCCGTGCGCGAATTCGCCGACCGGCCGCTTCCCAGGGAAACTGCCCTGGCAATCCTCAATGCCGGCCGCCGCGCCCAGAGTTCCAAGAATACACAGCCCTGGGATTTCATCGCCATCACGGATAAGGCCGTGCTCAAGGCGTTTTCCGAGTGCGGGACGTGGGCCGGGCACCTGGCAGGGGCGGCATTGGGCGTTGCCATCGTCCACGCTGATCCCGGTGAGAAATTTCAGATGATGTTCGACGTTGGTCAGGCGGCGGCCTATATGCAACTGGCGGCCTGGGAGTTGGGGGTGGGCTCGTGCCTGGCTTCGATCTACGATTTGGAAAAGGCGCGCCAGGTATTGGGCTTACCGGAAGACCGGCACCTGCGCATTGCGCTGTCATTCGGCTACCCGCTGGATGCACAGGTGCTGAGCGCGCCGCCGCGCAAGGGCGGGCGCAAGGCGCTGGATGAGATGGTGCACTGGGGGCACTGGTGAGGGGGCGTGAAATTATTCTATTCTGAGCGGCGGCCTCTGCCGCTGCCGGAGGGTCACTCATTCCCGGCGCCTAAGTACACGCTGCTGCTGGAGCGCTTGCAGGCAGCAGGACTGGCCCCAGATGGGGCGCTGTGCCAGGCGCAGCCAGCCAGCCGGGAAGATTTGCTACGGGTACATACCGCCGATTACATCGGGCGCATGCTGGGTGGGGAGATGACTGATAAGGAGATGCGACGTATCGGCTTCCCCTGGTCGCCGGCGCTGGTGGAGCGGGTGCTGCGCTCGGTAGGGGCCACGCTGGGAGCGTGCCAGGCCGCTTTGGTGGAAGGTGTAGCAGCTAACCTGGGCGGTGGTACGCATCACGCTTACCCTGACCACGGCGAGGGGTACTGCGTGTTCAACGATGTGGCGGTGGCGGCGCGGGCCATGCAGGCCCAGGGCCACGCCAGGCGGGTGGTGGTGCTGGACTGCGATGTGCACCAGGGCAACGGCACGGCAGCCATCTTCGCCGGGGATGCGAGTGTGTTCACCTTTTCGGTGCACGGTGAGAAAAATTTCCCGTTTCACAAGGAGCGCAGCAGTCTGGATATCGCCTTGCCGGATGGCAGTGGGGATGAAGCCTACCTGGCAGCGGTGGAACAGGGGACGCGCCTGGCGCTTGAGCAGGCGAACGCTGATCTGGCGGTCTACATTGCCGGGGCAGACCCGTACGAGGGCGACCGGTTGGGGCGGATGGCGGTCAGCAAGGCGGGATTAGGTCAGCGCGACCGGCTGGCGTTGGGGATGTGCCGGGCAGCCGGTTTGCCGACCACCATCGTGATGGGTGGAGGCTATGCCCGCCGGATCGAAGACATGATCGACATCCAGGTAGAGACTATTCGTATAGCCATAGAGCTGTGGAGAGGAGGATGTTTGCTTTGAAAGCGCTGCGCGTCGTGGTTATCACCTTGATCGTGCTCCTGGCAGCCAGCGGGGCGCAACTTTTTGGGGCGCTTCTCGTAAATAATATTGAATAAGGCACAGCATTCTTTTATCGAGTGTTGTGACTGGCAAAGTACAGCCAACACAACGAAAAACCGTTTTACGAGGAGGTACGTATGTCTACATCACGAGGTCCTTTACGCCGTTCGAAGCGCAATCGTATCATCGCCGGGGTATGCGGCGGGCTGGCGGAGTTCTTCGGGATCAGCTCGTTCTGGTTCCGCCTGGCGTTCCTGATCGCTTTGATCCCTGGCGGTGTGCCAGGGCTGCTGGTGTATTTCCTGTGCTGGATCATCGTCCCGAACGAGTAAGGGCTGTTTCCGGCGATTGAAAGCACGGCAACCAGAGGTGAGAGTGGGGCTTGTGCACACAAAACCTACCTGCCCGGGTTGCGGTGAGAAAGGAACCCCGGAGCTAACCCAACTCCGGGGTTCTCGATTCGGATCAGGGGTTGGGTGCTGGGGGTGGGGCCGGCTCGGAGACCGGAGAGAACTGGCGGGCCAGGGCGATGCGTTTGTTCAGGGCGGGGTGTGAGTGTAACAGGAATTCAACCCAGGGTTCGGGATCGGCTTCGGCCAGGTTCTGGTTGGCCAGGCGGGTCATGGCGGAGGCGAAGGCCGAGCCGTTGCCGGTGGCGTGCAAGGCGTATTCGTCCGCCAGACGCTCGCGCCAGCGTGAGTAAGCGTTGCCCAGGGGCAAGGTGACCAGGCTATACAGGCCGATAACCAGCACGAACAGGGGCAGGGCGGCGAAGTCGGCCGGGCCGGCGAAGCCCAGGGCGGCGGTACCAACTTTCAGGCCCACTGATGCCAGGTACAGGCCCAGCAGGGTGAGCAGACTCTGCACGGCGATGCCCAGGGGAATATCCTTGTGCAGGTGGTGTGCCAGCTCGTGGGCTAAAACAGTTTCGATCTCGTCAGGGGAGAATTCGCGCAGCAGGGTGTCGCCCAGCAGGATGCGACGGGTGTTGCCCAAACCGGTGAGGGCGGCGTTGGCGGCTTTGGTGCGGCGGCTCATATCGAACTGGTAGACGCCGCGCAGGCTCACACCGGCCTGTTCGGCCAGGCGCAGCAGGCGCGCTTCCAGATCGGCGTAGGCCTCGCCCAGAGGGGTAAATTTATAGAATAAGGGCATGAGCAGCAAAGGAGCCAGGTTGGCGAGCAGCACGTTGAAGAGCAGCAAGAAGGCTGCTGCCCACAGCCACCAGGTCTGCGGGGCGGCGCGCAGCACGGCATAGATGACTTCGAGCACCAGCAGACCCAACAGCCCGCCGATCAGGCCACTTTTAAGCAGGTCGCCCAGCCAACCAGATAGGCTCTGGGTAGACAGACCAAAGCGCTTGGGCAGAACATAGCTGCTGTAGAAATTGAGCGGCAGATCCAGCAGGAACAGCAACCCGAAGAATACAGCGGCAAAGCCAGCCACCTGCAGCCAGGGATGATCCAGGTAAGGATAGGGAGCGGAGAGCGCTTGCAAGGCGGCTTTGAGGCGCTGTGACCAGCCGCCGGCCAGCCAGGTGAGCAGGTAAGCGCTGCCCAGGGCCAGGTCTAAAAGCATCAGGCGGCGCTCCAGGCGGGCGTAGTGCCGGGCCTGCTCCTGGCGAGCGGGGTCGAGTTCGGATTCGGAGGGCGGGAGGAATGTGGACATGCGCGAAATGATACCATAGGGGGTGCGCCAGCAGTGGAATTGTGAGGCTGATCTTGACAAACGAGCGAAGCGGCAATCTGAGTTATAATCGATGATGAGGAAACCGCGATATGGAACATAAATGGCCGCGCTTTTTGGTTCACTTCAACGATGAATTAGGCTACACGGTGCGGGAAGGCCGGGAGACGCTGGGGTATGAGCTGTACACTATCGACCTTTCGGCGTGGAAGCTGCGCCTGTCCAACCGCACACCAGCGATCTGGGTCAAGTACTCGGACCTGGATGGCGTTTCGCCGCGCGATTTGATGCAGAGCCTGGGGGATGTGGTGCGCGAGCGCAACCTGGGGCGGCAGATCGTGCTGGTGTTGGTGGATGGCAACGGACAGCCCCTGTTCCGCCACAAATCGCTGCCGACGCACAACCTGGTGTTGATCGGAGCGGAGGAGCAGAAGCAGGTGCTGCGCTCGCGGCGGCCCAGCGGCGAGCTGCTGGATATGATTGCGGCGCAACTGCCCATCTCGACGCTCTCGCCGTACGAGACGCGCTCACCGGTTACAGGCAGCCGTTTCTTCGGGCGCGAGTATGAAGTCTCACGCATCCTGTCCAGCCCGGACAGCAACCATGCCATCCTGGGCATCCGGCGTATCGGCAAGACCTCCCTGCTGCGCGAGATCGAGCGCCTGCTGAAGGAAGGCGGCGACCCGGCGCACGTGGTTTACCTGGAGTGCTCGGATTTGCTGAGCACGGATGACTACATTCGAGAAGTAGTGCGCAAACTCAACCCGCGCGAACTGCCACGCCTGCACTTGCAGAAATACGTCTTTTTCTTCCCGGATTTCCTGGAGCGCATGAGCCGGGCGTTCAAATCCAAGCTGGTGTTCCTGCTGGACGAGGTGGACAACCTGGTGATCATGCAGCGCGGCGATTGGGAGCTGTTCCGCATGTTGCGCGCCTCTGCCAACAAGGGCGCCTGCCAGTACATCCTGGCCGGCTTCCGCGAAGCGATGAAAGAACAGTACATGCTCGATTCGCCCTTCTACAACTTCGCCCAGGAAATCCGCTTGAGCGAATTTTCTTTGAAGCAGGCTCACGAGTTGATCGTTACGCCCATGGAGAACCTGCGCGTGCGCATCCGCAGCAAGGACGAAGTCGTCAAGCGCATTTTCGAAGAGACCGCCGGACACCCCAACCTGATCCAATACTACTGCATGATCCTGCTGCGCAGCCTGGACCAGAGCGGCCTGCGCGAGATCGACCCCAACCGCTTGCTGGACGTGTACAACGACGACGGCTTCACCAGCCATTTGCTGGCCTCGTTCATGCAGAACACCGAGAACCGCGAGAAAGCCCTGGTGTACGCCCTGCTGCGCACCGAAGGCGAGGCCTACCAGCGCGGCTTTTCGCACGAGTTCATCAACGAAGCGCTGTGCAAGGGCGGCGTGATGCTGCCGCAGGATGATATCGACGAGGCCTGCCACGTGCTGACCCTGGCGGGGGTGGTGCATCGCAAGGGCAAGGAGTTCTACTTCCGCTCGCCGGTGTTCACCAAGGTCTTGCAGCAGACCTACGACCTGGATTACCTCTTCCGCAAGGTCAAGGAGGAAGGGGTATGATCGGGCTGGAAAGCGACATCCCAGAGCCGATTTCGGCCCGCTACCACCGCAGCGCCCTGGAGCAGGTGATCGAATGCGTGGAGGAGGGGGTCTACTGCGCTTTGCTGGGGCCGCGGCTGTGCGGCAAGACCGTGCTGCTGCGCTACGCCGAGCGATTGTTGAGCGAGGGCTGGGGGATGATGTGCGTCTACCTGGACCTGCTGCCGATGCGCTCCGCCACGCTGCAAGGTTTCTTTCTGGAATTGGGGCAGATGATCACCCAGCGGGTATACGAATTGAGCGGCGAGTGGCTGGCGGACCCCGAAAAAGAGCTGATCAACAGCGCTACCTTCCGCGGCTTTTTATTGGACAGCGTGGCGCAGCTCGAGCGCGACCTGGTGCTGATCATCGAACACCTGGAGACGGTGCCCACCGACCTGGTGCAGGCGCTGCTGACCTCGCTGCGGGCGGCCTACATGGACCAGCAGACTCTGGATTACCGCGTGACAGTGGTGATCTCGGGGGCTCTCAGCCTGGCGACGCTAACCGTGGGCGAGTCATCGCCCTTCCGGGGCATCGCCCGGCGGGTGTTCATCGGCGACCTGTCGGCGGAGGACAGCCAGGGGATGATCGCCGAATATTTGAACGAGCACAACCTGTTGACCACCCGCCAGGCCGAGCGCCGTCTGTTGGAAGCCACGCGCGGCGACGCTTTCTTGATCCGCAGTATTTGTGAGCGCTGCATCGAAATGGTGGAAGGACGTCACCTGCCACAGCTCGGGGCGGGCTGTGTCAACCGCATCACCGGGCGTTTCTTGCGCAGCGAGGTGTTCCAATATGCGCCCTTGCTGGAAGCGGTGCGCATGATCGAGGAAGACCCCGACTTGCTGCACTGCGTGCTTCTGCTGCTGGAACAAGACGCGGTGCGTAAGTCCGAGCTGCCCCTGCCGCTTTCCCCCGACCTGGACCCGTTATACCTGACAGGCGTGGTTGAAAACGTGCAGGGCGATAGCTACCGCTTGCAGAACCTGATCTACCGCAGTTTCCTGGGGCAGCATTTCAACCCCGGGCGGGTGGGGCACATGTTGACCATGGCCGGGCAGTGGGATGATGCCCTGGACTATCTGGAAGTGGGGGCGCGAGCAGGGGATGAAACGGCGCGCAGCGATCTGCTGCCGGCGACGATTTCATCGATGTATGCAGCGCAGGACCCGACCCAGGCGGCGCATTTCCTGGTGCGCGGGCTGGCGGCCGGCTTCGGGGCGCAGCGGGCGCAGGTGTGGTACGCTCCACCAGCGGAGAACCGTTTGCGCATGGTGCGCCAGTTGGGCATGGGCAACGGCCTGGGGCGAGCGGGAGCGGAGATGCCGCTGACCGCCGATGCCCTGGAAGCGCGCGCTTACCGCCAGAGAGCCTCGCTGCGCGGCTCGGAGAGCGAGCAGGGGGTGCGCCGGGCGATCCCGCTGGCCTTGCCGGGCAGCAAGCCGATCGGGGTAGTAACGGTGTGGGAGCAGGTCAGCGGCGGGCGTTTTTTGGAACAGCGCCAGCGCGACGTGAAGCTGCTGGGGTATCTCAACCAGGCGGCGCGCGCCCTGCAGGCAGTCAGCACACGGCGCCAGGAGCTGGCCCTGGCGGGGCGCATGCAGGCCAGTCTGCTTCCAGAGGAACTGCCCAGCGTGAAAGGCTGGCATTTCGCCGTTACGTGGCGGCCAGCGCGTGAGACTTCGGGTGATTTCTATGACACTTTTGCCTTGCCCAATGGCCGGGTAGGCCTGCTGGTGGCGGATGTGGTCGATAAGGGCATGGGGGCGGCGCTGTACATGGCGCTCAGCCGCACACTGATGCGCACCTATGCCAGCGATTATCCCGATAACCCCGAGCAAGCCCTGGAAGCTGTCAACGCCCGGCTGCTGAAAGATGTGGAGGCGGGGCAGTTCGTCACGCTGTTCTATGCCGTGCTCGACCCGGCGGCAGGGGTGCTGACCTACTGCAACGCCGGGCACAACCCGCCTGTGTTGTTGTCCAGCCAGGATGGTGAGGGGCTACAGCGCTTGCACCGCACCGGCATGGCCTTAGGGGTAACGGACGATGAGGGTTGGGAGCAGCGCGCCATTCACCTCGACCCGGGCACAACCCTGGTGTTGTACACCGATGGCGTAGTGGAAGCCCAGGACACCCAGGGGGAGTACTTCGGCGACCAGCGCCTGGCGACGGTGATCCGCGCCAACCACGGGCGCCCGGCGCAGGCAGTGCAGGAGGCGCTGCTGCTGGCGCTGCAAGCTTTCGTGGGCGACGCCCCGCAGTTCGATGATATTACGCTGCTGGTGGTGACGCGGCCGGCCAATGGATAATGAATAATTTTAGCGGATCAGTCTGACCAGGTAGATCGAAAGCAGGCATAGCAAGAATATACCCAGGCCGCCGCAGCCCCAGTAAGCACGGCGGATCGGCCGGCGGATCAATACGCGTCTTCTCATCATACTGCCTCCCATAGTTGCTTCATAACTGGCCAGGGGCGTTCTACAGAACGCCCTGTGTAGGTGTTATGCCTCTGATTCTAGGGAAATAATCGACAGAAGTCAAGTGTACGCCTCGGTAAAGAAACTCGGCTATTTCGGATTTATTTGGTAAACTTATGCTATTGAGCTGTCTATGCTGATCTGGCGCCTGATCGTTTTTTTGCTCGGCCTGGGAGTCGTGGGCGGGACGCTGTTCTCGGCCATCGAGACTTTCGTGCTGCCGCGCGGTGCGCCCGACCTGCTCTCGCGCTTCGTCTTCGCCAGCATGCGGCGCGCTTTCGACCTGTTCGTGCGGGGCATGCGCACCTACGAAAGGCGCGACCGCTGGATGGCCTTCTACGCCCCGGTCAGCCTGCTGGCGCTGGTGCCGGTCTGGTACCTGTTGGTAACGCTGGGCTACGCCGCCATGTACTGGGCGCTGGGGGTCGAATCCTGGTACGAAGCGGTACGCCTGAGCGGCTCTTCGCTGCTGACCCTGGGCTTCGTGCTGCCCGAGGGCCTGGCTCAAACCATTCTGTCTTTTTCAGAGGCTACCCTGGGGCTGATCCTGGTGGCGCTGTTGATCGCCTACCTGCCGACCATGTACGCGGCTTTCTCGCAGCGCGAGGCGGCGGTCACCCTGTTGGAGGTGCGCGCTGGCCAACCGCCCTCGGCGGTGGTGATGCTGCTGCGCTTCAACCGTATCCACGGCCTGGAGCGCCTCAGCGAGCAGTGGTTGGCCTGGGAGACCTGGTTCGCCCAGGTCGAGGAGAGCCACACTTCGCTGCCGGCGCTGGTCTTCTTCCGCTCGCCACAGCCCTGGCACTCGTGGGTCACGGCGGCCGGGGCGGTGCTGGACGCGGCGGCGCTGACCCGCTCAGCAGTAGATATCCCCATCGATGCCCAGGCTGACCTGTGCATCCGGGCCGGCTACCTGGCGCTGCGCCAGATCGCAGCTTTCTTCGGCATCTCCTTTCCCGCCAACCCGCAATACCCGGCTGATCCAATCAGCGTGCGCCGCGACGAGTTCGACGCAGCCCTGGAGCAGCTAGCAGGTGATGGTATCCCGCTCAAATCTGACCGGGAGCAGGCCTGGCTGGACTTCGCTGGCTGGCGGGTGAACTACGACGCCGTGCTGGTGGGGCTGGCGCGGCTGACGATGGCACCGTTAGCGCCGTGGTCGTCGGACAGGTAGACGGTAGATAGTAGACGGAAAACGGGAAAGACACCCGGAGTTTTAGAAACTCCGGGTGTCTGGGGTGGGGCTGCGTTGCCAATTTTGCCGCTTTCGGGTAAGATTGGGGCATCTCATCACCAGCGTCGATCGCCCTGCCGGAGGGGAAGATGACCGATCCTGTTTCGCTCCAAACCGCCTTACAACATTTGCAGCACGACCAGCTCACTACCGAGGATCTGCGCCTGCTCAGGGAGGCTATCGGGCGCGGCGAGGTGTCCGTCACCGGGCGCGACCAGATCAGCGTGGGCGATACTCACGGCGGCGCCAGGGTGGCCATCGGGGACGGCGCCAGCGCGACGGTCAATTTCAACGTGCCGCCCGAAGCGCTGGAGCGCCTGCTGGTACGGCTGGAGCCGAGGCGCGCCGTCAGCGAGCGGCGCGAGCTGGAAGCCTGGCGCAAGGCGCATTTGCAGGGCGTGGCGTACAGCTTCGCCAGGGCGCAGCAGCGCCTGCGCGAGCGTTTGCAGTCCCCGCCGCCGCCCGCTGCGCCTTACAAGGGCCTGAACTATTTCGAAGCGCTCGACCAGGCGATCTTCTTCGGCCGACAAGCGATCGCCGGCGAACTGGTCGAGCGCCTGCTGCGCCCGGAGAGCCGCCTGATGGTGCTGCACGCCCCTTCCGGGGCGGGCAAGACTTCCTTGATCCGGGCCGGCCTGATGCCGCGCCTCTTGCAGCGCGGCTGCTGCACGCTGTGCGACACCCTTTCAACCTGCGCCGGGCGCTGCTGCAATACGGGCGCGGCGGGCCGGGCTACGAGGACCTGCCGCTGTACGATTTCCTGGGCTGGACGGCGGATTTCCTGGAGCTGGAGGCGGGCCGCCCGCTGGTGGTTTTCCTGCTGCGCGAGCGCCTGCCGGGCATGCTCGACCAGCGCGCCATGCTGCGCTCGCTCAGCCGCCAGCAGGCGCTGGAGGCGATCACTGGCCCGCTGGCGGGGCGGGCGGTGGGGTGGCAGGCCGGGGCGGGCGAGGCCGTGCTGGACTACCTGGCGGGCGGCGCTATCGAGCCGCCTCACTTGCAGTTGATCTGCAGCCGCCTGTACGAGAGCGCCTTGCGCAGGGGGCAGGCGTACATCACCTGCGACGAGGTGCAGGCCCACGACCTGGCGGCGCTGCACCGCCAGTACCTGCAGAGCGAGATGGGCGAGCTGGAAGACCCCGAACTGGGCTGGGCGCTGCTCAAGGAGCTGGTCAGCTCGCAGGCGGTGGCGCGCCCGCGCCTGCTGCAAGAGGTTGAGGCGGCTTTAAAGAAGCCCTTGAAAGGCCTGGTGGAGCGGCTGGTGGAGCGGCGCGTGCTGCGCGCCGCCCAGGGCGGCGGCGAGGCGCTGATCGAGATCGCCCACGAGACTCTGGCGCAGGAGATCATCGAGCACCAGACGCCGCAGGAAGTGCGCCGCCGGGCGGCGGCCGATCTGGTGGGGCGCGGGCTGGACGACTGGCGCGCCAGCGGCGGGAAGGTGCTGCTGGGCGGCGAGCGCCTGCGCCTGCTGGACGAATACTGCCCGGCGCTGGCCCACCCCGTGCTGGGCGAGGGGCCCGCGGCGGAGCGCCAGCAGGCCGCCCTGGCCTTGCTGTGCCGCTCGGCGCTGGCGGCCGGCCACCAGGCGCCCTTCTGGCTGGACTTCGCCGCGGCCGGCGGGGTGGCAGTGGCCGAGATTGCTCTGGAGGGGCTGAAGGCTGAGGACTACCGCGGGCGGGCGGCGGCAGTGGCGGCGCTGGGGAAGCTGCTGCAAGAGAAATCCGAAATCTGGCAGATTTCGAATTTCTGGGGAGCGCTGCTGGGCTGCCTGGCGGACGAGTACCCGCAGGTGCGCGTGGCGGCCATGCGGGCGCTGGAGGGCTTGCAGCCGTCCGGCGAGTGGCGGGCGCACTTGAAGTACGAGTGCTACGTGCTGGCCGGGGAATTCGTCATGGGGGGTTGACAAAAGCGGCGAGTCTGGTGAAAAGCCAGCCCACAAAGTGCACCTGGAAGCCTTCTACATCGGCAAATACCCGGTGACCAACGCCGAGTACCGGCGCTTTATGCAGGCGCGCGGCAATCCCTTCGAGATCCCGGCTGGCAAGAAGCACCACCCGGTGGTGAGTGTGAACTGGTACGATGCCCGCCAGTACGCCCATTGGGCGGAGATGCGCTTGCTGACGGAGGCTGAGTGGGAGAAGGCGTCGAGTTGGGAGTTAGAAGCTATAAATGGCAAGTTAGTGGGGAAGAAGCGGGAGTATCCTTGGGGGGATAAGTTCGAAGTTGAACATCTATGGGATGATGATGAATATCCGTGGGAGGATAAGTTTGCAGAAACCAAATGAAATACTTCAGAGGTGGGGAACGGGATGACCACACCGGTGGGGCGGTTTTCACCGCAGGGCGGCAGCCCGTGGGGCTGCGCCGACATGGCCGGGAACGTCTGGGAGTGGACCAGCGGCTTGAAGCTGGCTTACCCTTACCGGGCGGAGGATGGGCGCGAGGATGCGGCCTCTGGAGGCAGTCGTGTGACGCGGGGTGGCTCATGGTCTGATAGTAAAGAAAGTGCCCATAATACCTGCCGTAACGGTGGCTACCCAAGTGCTGGTTGGAATTTCAATGGTTTCCGGGTTGGGGTGTCCTGCCCATCCAGCTCTGAACTCTGAAGCTCTGTGCTTTGTGCTCTGACTCTTTTTTGTAGCCTGATGCGGAGTGGTTGTCAGTATGTATGCACAAGTGTGTGAATGGGAGAACCTGTGGCTGGCTTACCGCAAAGCGGCGCGCCGCAAGCGCGGGCGGGGTACGCGCGTAAAGACCTGACAGGTTTGCATAGAACCTTATCCGGCCAGGCCTCGTGGGCTGCCAGGGGCGCTGTCCGGCTGCGGACTCGCCAAAACCTGTCAGGTCTGGGTGGCGGGCGCGCCGCCAGAGACGAACTTCCATAGAACCTTGACTGGCCGCGTTCGCCGTGGTATCAATGGCTTTATCTGGTCATGATCTTGCTACAATCGAACTGATCGATATGTCCACGCCTCTGCCTCTCCAATTCGGCAAGTATTATCACATCTACAGCCGCGGCAACAACCGCGAAAACCTGTTTGTCGAAGAGCGCAACTATCCCTACTTCATGGCCCTGTACGCGAAATACATCGGCCTGGTTGCAGATACCTATGCGTATTGCCTGCTGCGCAACCATTTCCACTTTCTCGTTCGCATCAAAGATTTTGGAGAGCTGCGCGGGCTCAACCCTCGCCAGCGTGCCAATCCGGACGGCCTGCCCAGCCGCCAATTTTCCAATCTTTTCAACGCTTATGCCAGGGCTCTGAATAGAGCCTATGGCCGCAGTGGGGCGTTGTTCCAGCGGCCGTTCGGAAGAGTCGAGGTTGTTTCACAAGCGCACCTGCTCCAGTTGGTGGCTTATATCCACCGAAACCCGCAAAAGCATGGCTTCGTGGATGATTTTCGTGATTGGCCGTATTCATCCTACGCGGCTCTGATGGCTTCCGGCCCCACCCGCTTGATGCGCGCAGACGTGCTGGCCTGGTTGGGAGGGGAGCAAGGATTCATCGATTTTCATCAAGCGACAGTGAATGAAGGCCAAATCAGGGAACTGGCTCCTGAAGATTAGCGCCTGACCTCACCAAAACCAGGTCTGGCGCCGGGTGTGCGCGCATAAAGACCTGACAGGTTTGCATAGAACCTTGACCGGCCAGGGCGCGTGGGCTGGCAGGGGCGCTATCCGGGGGCGGTTTCGCCGAAACCTGTCAGGTCTGGGGGTTATGTCCAATCCTGCACTCGGAAGCTGTCGCCGAAGGGATTGGCGAAGCGCACGCCTTCCAACGTCTGCCCGTCGCTGAAGTCTTCGCTGAAGATGACGGCCACCTGGTTGAGGCGGGCGGCGGCCCAGATTTGGGCGTCGTAATAGGCCAGGCCATAGTCGCGCGCGCCGCGGGCGGCTTCGAGCACGATCAGGGCGGTCAGGTCGAAGACCGGCCACAGGCGCGTGAACAGGCTGACCTGCTCCAGCGCTTCGGCGCGGCTGAGAGACGGGTCGAGCTTGCGGGTGGCAACGCTTAAGAATTCGGCCAGGCTTTGTACGCTGAGCCGCCCGCTGCGGGTCAGGTGCAGGTGCTCCAGCACCTGGCGCGCCCGCGCCGCTTTGTGGGGCGATTGCGTATCGTACAGGTAGGTCAGCAGGTTGGTGTCGATTAGGATGGGAGGCATGGGGTCAGTCGTTTTCCTGGTCGCGCAGCCAGCGGCCCTGGCGTTCTTGATAGATTTCGGCACGGTTCCAGCGATAAGGCTGGCTGGCCGGCGCGCTTGCCTGGCGCTCTTCTAGGAAAGCGATCAACTCCTGCCAGGCGGAATGCCCGGCAGGGGGCTGGCCGGGCGCTCCGGCGATCTCGCGCTCGATTGCCTGGCGGATGATCTCGGCTTCGCTCAAGCCGCGCGCCTGGGAGAGGCGCTTGAGCAGCGCCTCCTGGCGCTTTTGGATGTAGATTTGCTTGCGAACCATGTTGGTGGCCATTGGCTGCCTCCGTTGGATAGGGGAATTATACATCACTTTATACACATCAAGGGGGATATATCGCGTAAAAGGCCCCCGGGGTTTTCAGAAACTCCGGGGGCCTGGGGATGATCTCGTCGAAACCGGTCAGGCCTGGGGCTGTTCTCCCCACCAGCCCTCGGCGACGGGTTGGACGCGCCCACCAACCTGGATGCTGTAATCTTGCCCCTGGCGGCTGGCGCGCAGGTACAGGGCGGAGGGGCGGCCGATCTGGTAGCCCTGTCCGGCGATGATATCGATGGAGTCGCTGCCAAAATAGCCGTGCCGCACCAGGTAGGCTGCCAGGCAGCCGTTACCGCTGCCGGTTGCAGGATCTTCGGCGATTCCCAGAGCCAACGGGAAGACGCGCACACCCAGGGCCTGGTTGGGTGTATAGCCCTGCGGGCAGAAGGCCAGGATGACCTTGGCCCAGGCCTGGCTGGTGTATTGGAAATACTTCGGCGGGTCGAGCGCCAGGCGTTGGAGGGCCTGCCTGGAGGTGAGCGGCACGATCACGTGTGGCAGCCCGGTCGAGACCTCTTCGATGGGCCAGCGCGAGTCGATGTCGGCTGGCTCCAGGTTCAGCACATCCAGCAGGGCAGCCGGGTTGATCACCTGGCCGAAGGTGGGCGCCACCTGACGCATCCATAAAAGTTCCTGGCCAGAGGCATCCGCCTGGCGGAAGACAGGCACCTGGCCGACTTTCAGGTTCAGTACGATTTCCTCGCTCGCCCCGGCTTGCAGGTGCTGGGCGATGATATAGGCCGTTCCCAGGGTGGGATGTCCGGCGAAATCGACCTCCGCCCCAGGGGTGAAGATGCGCACATCGTAGCCGCCGTCCCTGGGCGTGTCCGAGAGGATGAAGGTGGTTTCAGAGAAGTTGATCTCGCGGGCGATTTGCTGCATTTCTGCGGCGGGCAGGTGGCCGGCGTTCAGGAAGGTGGCCAACTGGTTGCCAGAGTAGCGCGACTCGGCGAAGACATCGGTGATGAAGAATTTCATCAGGATACCCCCCACAACTCTTTCAATTCAACGATCCTTTCCAGGTGGTGACGGTCATGCTCGGCATGGAAGTGGAGCATGTCGCACAGGCGCATCAGGCTGTCCAGGCGCGGATGCAGGGCTACCTGGGCGAAGTCCGCCGGTGCGAGCGCCTCCAGGCGGGCGATGTAAACACCTCGCTGCTGGCGGAAAGCGGCCAGGATCTGCGCCAGATCCTGGGTGTTGTAGTGGGCTTTGTCGGTGCGGTTATCAGCGAAATCGGCCGGGCGCAGGATTTCTGCGTGGTGGGCGTAATCGTCTAGCCTTCCCAGGAACAGCTCTTCAACGCTCAGGAAGTGCCCGGCGTTCTCCTGGATCGACCAGGCCTCGCCGTCGCGGCGGATGAGTGTTTCGGCGGGCAGGCCGCTGACCAGGGCGGTGAGCGTATCGGGGGTTTGTTTGAGGTATTGGATGAACCCCGGGTAGCGGGAGACCGGAAAATCGAAGGTGAAGCGTTTTTCGAGCCAGTTTTCTTGGCGGGTCATGAGGCACCTCCTTTGGACTGTGTGCTTGCGTGATGCAATTCTACTCCTTTGTGGGCGCAGGTCAAGCTCCGGGCGATTTATCCACTGAAAAGGCGCAGGTTCCGAGGCGAAGCGCCCGTTTGGGTGTTTTCAACTGCGGAAAGCGAGCATTTCACCGAAAAACAGAGATAAGGAGGAGCGGCATGGCAAATACATTTTCCCCGCGCGGGCGCTATTTCGAGGAATTCGAGATTGGGGATGTGGCGACGAGCGCCGGGCGCACGATCACCGAGACGGATGTGGTCAGTTTCGCCGGGCTGTCGGGCGATTATACGCAGATCCACACGGATGTGGAGTTTTGCCGGGAGGGCATGTTTGGGCAGCGCGTGGCCCACGGGCTGCTGATCTTAGGGATCGCCAGCGGCCTGCTGGCGCGCCTGGGTTTCATTGAAGGCACGGCCCTGGCCTTCCGCGAACTGACCTGGAAGTTCAGCCTGCCGGTCTTCATCGGCGATACGCTGCATGCACAGGCCACGGTGACTGGCCTGAAGCCTGTCCGGCGGCTGGGGGGCGGGATGGTGACCTTCGAGGTGCAGGTGATCAACCAGGCCGGCAAGCTGACGCAGGGCGGCGCGTGGGTGGTGTTGATCGCCAACCGGCCTGAGTGATAAAAAAACGGCCTCCAGTGAGAACTGGAGGCCAGGATAAAGGTGTGGGCGCGAGAGGGCTCGAACCTCCGAACCTCACGGATGTGAACCGTGCGCTCTGACCAACTGAGCTACGCGCCCGTCAACCTTGCGGGCTAGATTTTATCATAAAGTCAAGGATGCGGCAAGAAAAAAGCAGAAAATGATAAAATAGCTCCCAAGGAGCGCCAGGGCATCATGAACGACATCCACGAACTGATTGGCCAGGGAATTATTGCAGCCCGCAAGGGCAAACGCCAGCAAGCCATACGACTTTTGACCGAAGCATTGTGCATACAGCCGCGCAACCCGCGGGTGTGGCTGTGGCTGGCGGCGGTGATGGAGGATGACGAGAAGCGGCGCTACTGCCTGGAGCAGGTGCAGCGCCTGGATCCGCAGGCGCAGGCGGCCAGGGTGCTGCTGGAGCGAATCGATGGGGCTCAAGCTGAAGCCAGGCCGGCCCAGGTGCAGGCTTTCACCTGCTCGCAGTGCGGAGGCCGGCTACGTTATGACCCGGATCTGGGCAGCCTGGCCTGTGAGCACTGTGGAACCAGCGAGCAAGTATATGCACCTGATGCAGCCGATGCGGAACAGGATCTGCAGGCGGCGCTGCGCAGCGATACGGCGGACGAGTGGGCGGTGTTCCCAAACCAGATCACCTGCGAACAGTGTGGCGCAGTGACGCTGTTGGAAGCCGATCAGATTGCCAATTACTGCCCGTTCTGTGCGTCGGCGCAAGTGGTTTTACAACCGGCTACGCCAGGTTTGATCGAGCCGCACGCCATCATCCCATTTGCCTTCGATGAGAAGCAGGCGCGTGACAAGATGCGCAGGTGGCTGGGAGCAGGTTTGTTCTTGCCGGATGACCTGCTCAAACTGGCGCGGCCGAAACGGCTGACGCCGATTTACCTGCCGTTCTGGACTTTCGACGGCAGGGTGCGCGTGCCTTGCCTGGTAAGCAACCCGCGCATGCGCATCCCCAGGGTGGAAGCCAGGGTGACAACGGCCTGGGATGAGATGGCGATGCCGGATGTTTACGAACGCGATTTTGATGACCTGCTGATTTACGCGGCGCAAGCGCTTTCAGCGGAGGCGCTGCGCGACGTGCAGCCTTTTGAGACCGCGCAGGCGCGGGCCTACCAGCCGCAGTTCCTGGCAGGTTGGGAAGCGCAGGCCTACCAGATTTCGCTGGTGGACGCGTCCCTGGAGGCGCATAAGCGCATGTACGACCAGGCGGTCCTGGAGGCCGAGCTTGAAATGCTGATCCCGAACCGGCTGGCGTTGGGCTATGGGGATGTGCTGGTGCAGCAGAACAGTTATAAGCTGGCTTTGCTGCCGGTGTGGGTGGCGGCTTATAGCTACCGGGGACAGCTTTACTAGGTACTGATCAACGGACAGACCGGCAAAGTGGCCGGGCAAAAGCCGTTGGACCGGGTAAAAGTGGGGTTGTTCCTGGGCAGCCTGGCGGACCTGGCGGTGTTAACCTGGCTGTTATTTCAAGTGTTCTGATCGTTCGTTATAGCACAGTCAGGCGCCTTTCGCGGCAAGCTCATTGCAGCAGCAGATATTGGGTGAGGAAGTCAAGCACTTTCTCCCGGTAGGTATCTGGCTGGGCGTGGAGGGCATCGATGTGGCCAGGTTCAGGGCGGGCCCAGTGCTGCTTTGGGGGGCGGGCAGCGTCGAAGTAGATGGTCGTCAGGGGATTTTCATCGCCAGCGGAGATGAGCAGCAGAGGGGTGGGTGAGATTTCGTAAACCAGCAAATCTAGAGCCGGGGCCGGTTTCACTCCGCTGAGGATCTCGCCAGCGCGAAAGAAGGCCCACTGGCCCGGGACGAGCATTTGCCAGGGAATTGCCCCGGCGGGCTCGGGAGCCAACATCCATTCATCGAAAGAGCGGCTGCCAGCACCTTCGGCAACGACAGCGCGCAGGCGGTGGTCTTCGGCGGCGGCTTGCAGGATGATCTCGGCGCCGATGGATAGGCCCAGTGCGCCGATGCGCTGGGGGTCAACGTCTGGGCGACTTTGCAGGTAATCCAGGGCGGCGAAGATATCCTGGTCGGCATTCCAGCCAAAAGCGAAGCTGCTCCCCCGGCTCTCGCCGTGGGCGCGCAGGTCCAGCATCAGCACACCGAACCCATTACGAGCCAGCAGGTCGGCGTGGTAGAGCACGCCGGTGCGGTTGCCGTTGTAGGCATGTACGGCGATAATCGCCGCGCCGTTTTGGGAGGGCACGTACCAGCCGTGCAGTTCCAGGCTATCGGCGGTGGTCAAGACAATGTTTTCATATTGCATCCCCAGGTCAGCGGGCGAGACCTGCCCGATGGGGAAACGCGTGGGGTGCAAGGCGCGATTGGCTGAATAGACTGGGGCGATAATATAAAAGGCAAAGGCCAGTGCCACCAGGAAGGCGACCAACAGGTTGAGCAGATAACGAGGGGTGAGTTTTTTGCGCAAGGTCATCCTCCAAATACAGGCCTGTAGCAATCCCCAGGGCCAGCAGCGAGCGGCGCATCACGATGTGGATATCTTTCCAGAAAGGTTTCCGGGAAATTTGCAGGCGTTGGGGCGCACCGCTTTCTAGAGCGTAGGTTTGGATGGCCAAGTGCGCTGCCTTTCGTGATGCTTACGCTTGTAGTAGGTGCGCAGCGTAGCCCATGAACCAGATCAGGCCGCTGCGTCGGTCGACGATGGCCAGGAAAAATGGCCGGTCGACGTGCATAGAAAAATGTTTGACGTGCATGGCGCCGCGCAGCGTGAGAACGGCCGTGGCCGCGGCAGCCTCAGCGCCAGCTTCATCGACTTGGATGAAGGTCTTGTGGATGATTTTGCTGATCTGCAAGTCGCCTGCACCCATGCCGCTGAAATCGGCGCCGATGGCGAAGGCTGGCGCCATGCCAATCTGCGCCAGGAAATGCTTCAGTTCGGCGCCGTATTCGATTTTGAAGCGCGGCAGGCGCAGCATGCCCTGGGCCTGGTCGTAGGCATACAGCCAGCGATCCCATTGGCGCACATTCAGCATCTGCCGGAAGGCTTCGAGAGAGATATCGGGCCTGGGCAGCAGGATATCCATGCAAAGATGCCCGTTTCCATAGGGGAGGCGGACGGCTTGCAAATCTTTATCTTCGAAATATTCGAAGCTGCCGGTTTGTGTCATGAACGGCAAGCTGGCCTGGCTGCCATCCAGGTTGGTGAACTGGCCGGGCTGCGTCTTTTTGGGATCGAAGGGCGACTGCCACAGGCCTTTGAAATACAGAGCATTGATCAAAATGACGATGGACTGGCTGACGGAGGAGGCGTCCACGATTTCGGGAATCTTATGACGGGTCTGCTCGGACACCCAGGTGTTGATCTCCTCGGCGGCTTGTGGTTTGGAGAAGTCCAGATTGGTGATGTATCCGGCGAAAGCAGCTTGCATGCGCTCGAGGTAGTCCGGAGCAAGCTGGATGCCCAGTCTGGCCCAGATGGAGTTGGCAATAGCTAACTCAACCTGGGGATCGTCGTGCCCCTGGTTTTGAACCAGGGCGGCGATAGCGGCGTTGAGGTCATCCTGGCTGAGGTCGCTCCAGCCGAACGTACCAGCGATGGCCTCACGAGCGCCGCCCAGGGTGCCATTGTAGAGCATGGCCAGGGCCAGGGAGATGCTGAGGGGGGAGATGAAAACGTTCGGGTTTTCAGATTTTTGGGCCGCCAGGGCGGGCAGCAGGCGAAAGCCGAACTGGTTGTTGGCTTTGGCGATCCTGGTTTGCAGGGCAAATTCGTTTGGCATAGGAATCTCCGGTGATCTTTAGGGGGCGATAATTTCGATCTCGCGCCAGGCTACCCAGGATGGGCTCTTGATGGTTTCGATGCGGATCATGGTGATATTTTCCCAGGGAGTCTCGGGGATGACATCGATCACATCCATGTCGGCGGTCTCGCTGCCGACTTCTTGCAGCAGGCGGAGCTTGCCCGTGGAATCCTTGCCCCAAATCCAATGCGTGGTCCAACCGGCTTTCTCCTGGCTGGCCAGCAGTCGCACCATGCTGATGGTGACAGGCTGGTTCAGGTAAATATCGATGAAGTGGCGCGGCAGGTCGCCAGGCGTCCAGATGGTGTTCGGGTCCCCGTCCACAGCCTGTTCGGGGCGGTTGCCTTTGTAGGTGAAGGAGGCGCTGGTGGTGGCGTGGGCTGCCACGTTGCGACCGGAATTGCCGATGTCGAGCAGGCTGTAGGCGGGCCAGAAGCCGATCGAGCCCTCAGCACTGGTGGAGTCGCTGCCGGGGAAGGATGTTTGCAGGAAGACGCCGATGGCGGGTAAGGAGAGCAAGTTGATCTCAAAGTGTCCATCTTCGTTTGTGGTCGCCTGGTAAGTAGCCACGACTGGCGGATTGAGGATGGTATTCTGGTATTGCAACTGCAAGTCGAGTTGGACGGAGGTCTGGATGATAGGGGCACCGTCAGCGTCCAGCAGTGAGCCGCTCACCAGCCGGGCGCCTTCAGAGTCCATATCGCCTAACTGTGCCTGTAAAGCAGCTCGCTGGCGGAAGTAGCGATTGATCAGGTGGGTGAAGGTGGAGGGTTTGTTTTCTGGCAAGGTGTGGTCGGGTTTGTCGTCCCATGACTGGAATATAGCGTGATCAGGCTGGCCGTCCCAGCGGGATTCAAAGACGCCAGCGCGCTGCCAGGCAGAGTCGCTCCATTCCTGGTCGGTAAGCCCCTGCCCATGATAGATGATGCCGAAGGGGATATTCTGCTGGCGGGCGTATTCTTGCAACTGCAGGGAGGCCTGGGGCCAATCGATGCGGCGGAAATCGGGCTTGACGTGGAAGAAGGCTAATTCCAACTCGGCGGCCGAGCGATAGCTCTGCATCCAGTTGCGATATTCGGCCGTTTGTAGGTCGAGGGGCAGCGGTTCGACATCACCAGCGAGCACGTCGGGGAAGATGGCGCGGATGGCGCGGGTGTATTCGGCCAGAGCCTGGGCGGTCTGTTCGGCGCTCCACTGGCAGGCGCCGCGGCCCGAAAAGAGATGCGCATAGTAATAGGGCTCTTGGAAGGCGATGTAATCCAGCTTTCCGCCGGCATCCTGGATGCGCTGGGCGATCTTCTGACCCTGGAGCAGACCGGCGAAGCCAGTGATGCCTTGACCGCAGTCGGAGGTTGGGTCGAGTGCTTCGACTTCCACGGCGAGGGCCAGGCCGCGACTCTTGAGGTCTTCAACGATTTGGGCAAGCTCGGCTGCGCTGGCTACCTCGGCTACCCACTCCCCGGATAACTGGAACACACTCAGGTGTTGTTCAGCGGACTGCCAGGGAGCATCGGCGGTGAAGAGATCCATGAAGTCCACAGCGCCAGTGAAGGGGCGAGCGCCGGTAGGCGGCAGCGGTGAAAATGGTGCGAACCATACGGCGGCAGGACGCCTCTCGCCAGGCGGCAGCGTGGGAGTGAGGGCGGCGGCAGCCGTGGCGCTGGTTGCTGGAGAGGTAGGGGCTGGGGTTGAAGTGGGTGGACCAGCCGTAGGTGTGTTGGTGGCGGGGGCGCCAGTGGGCGGCGGGGGCAGCGGCGTAAGCGGGAAAAGTTCACAGGCTGCCAGGAACAGGCAAAGCAGCACAGCCAGGCTGCCCAGGAGTTTTTGGGGTCGGAGGAGGTGTTTTGTCATGGCCTTTTCGCGAAATTGTTCAACGGATTGAGCTGATGAAGGCGTCGATCATGGTTTGATCCCAGGATTGTTCAGAGCCCATGATCATCAATATAGCCGGGCCGTGTACTCCAGAGAAGACGCTGATCAGGCTGCGATAGCGCTCGCCAGTAGAGCTGGCGCCCTCGCTGATCGCTAACTGGGCATCCTCGCCGCGGATCTTCACGGTTTTTTCTTCGACTACCTGCCACTCGATGCTGCCGCTGCCGGTGCGCTGCTGTAAACTTCGTTCCATGGATTTCTGCATGTCTTCGGTGTTTAGGCCGGTGGAGGATGGAAGGCTCATCATCATGATCATCGGCGAATCGGTTGTATCTTTTTTGGCCATGATAATCGCTTTGTAGATACCCATGAAATCCATAGCCATCTGGGAATAGCCGGATGGGATATCGTATTGAGCAATTCCAGCCGCAACCTGGGCTACCTGTGTGGGGTCGGTTTTAACCATTTCGCCGATCTTTTCACCGGCTGAGCGCAACATCAGAACGGCGACCACGCAGACACAGATGCCGACCAGCAGCAGCCCGGCAACGATAGCTAGTATAATTTTGGTGTCCCGACTCATAAAGGCCTCCTACCTGAAGCGGTTATCAGATTTTTTATTTTGTGCGCGTCCCCGCGCCTGCTCCAGCCATCCGGTATGCTCTACCGGGTAGTGGTCGAACTCGGGCACGTAGGGCTTGATATCCAGTAAGGGAGTGCCATCCAGGATATCTACGTTTTCGATGAGGAGTGTGTTTTGCTCGATACGCACTAATCTAACGATTGACAACCCAATCGGGTTGGGTCGGCGAGGGGAGCGCGTTGCAAAGACGCCATGTGGCTTAGAATCCAGAAAAGGAGTCACCTGGAGGCGCGCTTCTCCAGCCAAGTGAAAATGGTAGAGTAAATAAATATGCGAAAAGCCCTGTAAATCCTGCAATCCCTGCGCATAGTCGTCAAAGACTTCCACGCTTCCTGGAACAGCGCGCGCGCCAACAGGCTGGATGGGCATGTTCTCGATATTGTTGTAGGGGGAATGGATGACCCCAATGGGTTGGTAGGTGATGTTCATGTGTTTCGAAGTGTCATTTCCGACATCAGATGTGATATGATTATTATACATGCTCCGGCGCGAACGTGTGACATAGATGATAGGCAACAGACTCGGTCCGTATGAAATCCTGGAAGAAGTGGGACGTGGCGGAATGGCGACGGTGTACCGGGCGCGCCAGCCGCGGGTTGAGCGGGATGTAGCAGTCAAAGTAATCCGGAAGAGTATCGCTGATAACGAGCAAGCTGTGCAACGCTTTCAACGCGAGGCGCGTTTGATCGCGCGCCTGGAGCACCCACACATTCTACCGGTTTATGATTTCGATGGCGGTTATGATCCGCCCTATATCGTGATGCGTTACCTGGAAGGGGGAACTTTGAAGGAGGTGCTGCAGCAGCGACAATTGCCAGCGCCGGAGGTGTTGTTCTTGCTCAACCAGGTGGCTTCTGCCCTGGATTACGCACATCGCCAGGGGATCATCCACCGGGATGTCAAGCCTTCGAATATCATGATCGATCGTGATGGAAATGCCATCGTCAGTGACTTTGGCATCGCTCGTATCGTGGTAGAGGAAAGTACGATAACCGGATCGGGTGAGGCGGTAGGTACGCCGGATTATATGTCTCCGGAGCAGGCGCGTGGGCTGCGCGATGTGGATCAGCGGACGGATATCTATTCGTTAGGGATCATGGCATTCCAAATGTTGGCGGGCCAACTGCCTTATACGGCGGACAGCCCGGTAGGTATCCTGATCCAGCACATCCAGCAGCCGGTTCCTGATGTGCGCCATTTCAACCCAGATTTGCCGGAAGCAGTTGGGCCAGTGTTGAAACAGGCGATGGCGAAGAATCCGCAGGAGCGCTATGAGACTGCGGGCAATTTCGTGTTCGAGCTAAATACGGCTTTAGGGAGCCGTGTTACACAGTCCCCGCTGGTGCTGCGGGAGGCGGTTCTCCGGGCCTGGACGGCACGTCAGGATGAGGCAAGGCACGCTGATCAGGGGCATATTTCCACGGGCTCCCAGGCAGTGCATGCAGAGCAGAATAAACCTGTGACGGCGCTATATGCCAATGCCAGCGAGTACATCGAGGTGGTGGAGCAGTTAAGTGACACCGAAGTTGCCCGCCAGGCCATGAACGTGTTTTGGGATAGCGCCGCGCAACACATCGGTGAGCGCGGAGGCAAGTTGTTGGAGCGCACCGATCGTGACTTATTGGCTGTGTGGGGGGCCGAAGTAGCGGGCGAGGAGGATGCCGAACGCGCAGTGTTTGCCGCGCTGGATATCCAGGCTGTCCTGCGCCAACAAGGGGAGGCGTTCCTGGCAGGCGAGTTGGGGCAAGAGGATGCGCTGCCGCTGAAGATTGGAGTCAATACGGGCCTGGCTTTGTTGGTGCGCGATGAAAGTACCGGAACATTGACTGCGAGTGGGGCAACGATCAGCCTGGCACAACGCCTGGCTGAAAGCGCGAACGGGATGATTCTGATCGCCCACGATACATTTCGCGAGGTACAGGGAGTGTTTTCGATCGCTCCACATGAGACGCTTAAGTTGCGCGGCCGGAAAGAGCCGCTGGCGGTGTATCGGGTGCAATCGGCCAAGGCGCGCGCCTTTCGCATCAAGGTGCGCGGAGTAGAGGGTGTGCAAACGAGCCTGGTCGGAAGGGAGGCGGAGCTAAAACAAATCCAGCACGCCTATCTGGATGCAGTCGAAGAACATGAAACGCAACTGGTGACCATTATCGGCGAGGCTGGATTAGGCAAGACGCGTTTGTTATACGAGTTTAGCCAATGGGCTGAACTGTACCCGGTGCGTTATCGTGTCTTCCGTGGGCGGGCGACTTTTGCTATGAATAGCCGGCCGTATGCTTTGCTGCGCGATTTAATTTCCTTCCGCTTCGAAATCCTGGATACCGATGCGCCAGTGATTGTGAGCCAGAAATTGGAGAGGGGCGTAGCTGAACTGGTGGGCGAGGATGTAGAGATGGCCCATCTGATCGGCTATTTGTGCGGCTTCGACCTGAGCGCCAGCCCTTACGTGAGTGGTCTGCGTGACGACCCACAGCAACTCAGCCAGCGCGCCCGGCAATTGGCGCTGCGCCTGTTCACCAGGTTGGGTAAGATCCAGCCAATCGTGCTCGGATTGGAGGATGTGCACTTTGCGGATGATGCATCCTTAGATTTGCTTTTAGAACTGGTTTGTGCATACGAGAATTTGCCTCTTTTGTTGATTGTGCTGGCGCGCCCATCACTGCTTGAGCGATATCCGGATTGGGGTAAGGAATTGCGTTTCCATCGCCTGATCAGCCTGAGCGCGCTAGACCGGAGAGAGGGCCGTGAACTGGTCCAGCAAATCTTGCAGATGGTCGGGGAAGTGCCGCGCGAATTGCGCGATCTGATCGTCGAGCGCGGCGAGGGCAACCCCTTCTATATCGAAGAACTGATCAAAATGTTGATCGAAGACCGGGTGATCTTGAAGGAATCCCCGGAACTGTGGCGAGTGGAGGTTTCGCGCCTTGAGCACCTGCGCGTCCCGCCTACCCTGGTGGGAGTGCTACAAGCGCGCTTCGACAGCCTGCTATATCCAGAGAAAGTGGCTTTGCAACGGGCGGCTGTCATCGGGAGGGTGTTCTACAATCAAGCGATCGCAGCGCTGGACGAGGTTGATGAAGTGCGTTTAGAAGGGGTGGATGGCGTGCTTGAACGTTTGGAGGAGCGCGAATTGGTGATCCGGCGCGATGCTTCGGCTTTCGAGGGTAGTGTTGAATACCTGTTCGCACAGAATATGCTGCGGGATTTGATCTATGAGACTTTGTTGGCGCGGCGCAAGACGGCTTATCATGCTGGGGCAGCCGCCTGGTTGTCGCACGCAGCCGGAGGGCGGGCAGATGAATATGCTCCGCTGGTTGCCGAGCATTACGAACTGGCCGGGCAGCCGCACATGGCGGCAGTGTTCCTGGCGCAAGCGGGC
This sequence comes from Chloroflexota bacterium, assembly GCA_040752025.1. Taxonomy (GTDB): domain Bacteria; phylum Chloroflexota; class Anaerolineae; order Anaerolineales; family UBA4823; genus JBFMFR01. Next base: position 65,800 of record JBFMFR010000035.1, read on the forward strand.
AAACGCGCGCTGGCTTTGAGCGCTTTTGCAGAGGCGCGACATTTGCTGGAGCGTAGCCTATCACTTTTACCGAAAAGTGCTGGATCAGAGCGTTTGGAGGGTGGCCTGGCGCTGGCGGATGTGTTGATCAAAGTGGCTGATTTTGAGCAAGCCACGCAAATTCTAGATCAAACGTTGCAAAATGCGCGGGAGAGTGATCAGGTTGGTGTGCAGGCGCAGGCTTTGTATCACCTGAGCCAGATCGATACTCAGCGCGGCGACTGGCAGGCAGCGCGTCATCGTTTAGGAGAGGCTCTGCCTTTGGCGCGTCAAGCGGCGCAGGGCGAAGCCCTGGCCTGGACGTTGTACGGGCTGGCGGACACACATTATCGCAGCGGTGGATTAAAACAGGCTCGCAGCTATGCAGAAGAAGCATTGGAATTTAGCCGGCAAAGCGGAAACCGGGCTGTGGAACGAGCGGCGCTCAACCGCCTGGCGACGATCTTGTGGGTTTCAGACGGCCAGGATCAAGAGCAGCTTGCCCGGGCTATGCGTTTGTTGGAGGAAGTTCACAATCTGGCGCAGATGGCCGGCGACCGGCGCATGGCGCTTACCGCCCTGGCTAACCTGGGCGCCATACAACGAGAGCATGGCAACCGCCAGGCTAGCTTGAATTCTTCCAGGCAGGCATTGGCCCTGGCGCACGAGATCGGCAACACAATGGGGGTGATCGTGGTCTCGCTGAACCTGGCGATCGAGCATTGCCTGGATGGCGAGCCAGAAAAAGCGCGTTCATTAGCGAGCGAGGCACTACGGCTGGCGTGCAGCATTGATTCTGAAACCTGGCAGGCGGCTGGCGTAGTTTGCCTGGGAGCGATCCGCCTGGCGGAGGGTGACCTGGGTGGCGGATTGGCTTTGTTGGGACTGGCGCGTAGCCATCCTGCAGCGGGTGGCGACGAACTTAAAGATATTCAGTATGTTTTAGATGGCTTGTTGGGAGAGAAACTAAAGAATGGCGTGCTCAGCCAGACGGAGATAGAGGCCGGGATGGCTGTGGGGGAGGGAATGGATTTGCCGGCGGTGGTGGAGCAGTTTTTGAATCATGGGTAATCCAAAGGAGGAGAATATGAACACGCGCATTTCACGATGGTTTGCCTGGATATTCTTATTCCCCATGATGTTTTGCCAGGCGGGAGCGCCCACTGTAGCAGCCCCGTTGGCCAATACTGCAACTGCGAGCGAAGCACCCGCATGGGCATCCCCTACAACTGCACCTGCTGACACCGCGATCGGTACCCCAGTGAAGGCTGTCGAGGCGACTAGCTCGGCTTTACCGCTGGCAGCGCCCGTCTTGGAAGGCTGCCCGGTGCTGCCAGCAGATAATATCTGGAATGCACCGATCGATGGTTTGCCCGTTGATGCTAACTCGGCTGCCTACATTCAAACGATCGGCGCAAGCGGACACCTGCACCCCGATTTTGGTTCAGGAACCTGGCCGCCGACGAACGGCTTTCCGATTGGGATTCCCTATAATGTGGTTCCTGGTAGCCAGGCTAAGGTGGCAGTCGTTTTCGATTACGATGACGAAAGCGACCCAGGGCCGTATCCGATCCCGCCTAACCCGAAAATCGAAGGCGATCCGAACAGCGGGGACCGGCATATCTTAGTCCTGGACCGGGACAACTGCCAATTGTACGAAATGTGGGATTCTCACCTGGAAACGGATGGCTGGCACGCCGGCTCGGGGGCGATTTTCGATCTGTTTTCGAATGCTCTACGACCGGACGGCTGGACTTCGGCCGACGCGGCGGGTCTACCGATCCTGCCTGGCTTAGTCCGGTATGAGGAGGTGGCAGCCGGGGAGATCACGCACGCCATCCGGTTTACGGCTGCGCAGACACGGCGCGCCTACGTATGGCCAGCCCGGCATTTCGCCTCCAGCCTGACCGGTGCGCAGTACCCGCCGATGGGCCAGCGCTTCCGGTTGAAGGCCAGTTACGATATCTCGGGTTTCTCGCCTGAAGTGCAGGTGATCCTGCTAGCGTTGAAGAAATACGGCATGATCCTGGCGGATAATGGATCGAGCTGGTACCTGTCGGGCGTGCCCGATGAGCGTTGGGATAACGACACGCTGGTGGGCGAGCTTCACCAGGTGCCTGGCTCGGCTTTCGAGGCGGTGGATGAGTCAGCGCTGATGGTGGATGCAGACTCGGGCCAGGCAGGCGCGACAACCGGACTCTATTTGCCCTTCATTGTGCATTAGTCGAACAGGGCCGCAACGCTCAGCGCCTTTTCGATGATCTTTGCCGGGTGGTAGGCTATCCCTTCGAGTTCGAGTGGGGAAAGCCAGCGGGGAACTTTCTCGCCGAAAGGATGGCTGGCCTCAGGCGCCAGCTCCCCGCCGGATACTTTGCCTAAGAAGGCTATGGTGACGCTGTGCCAGGGCCTCTCGGGCAAGATCATCTCACTGACATCCAGCAGCCCAATAATGCTGGCCTGCAGGCCTGTCTCTTCGTGGAACTCGCGCAGGGCGGCAGAGTGCAGGTTTTCGCCAAAATGCAGGCTGCCGCCTGGCAGGTTCCACTGCACCGGGCCAGCGTCGGTATTGAAGTGCGGCACCAGCAGGATGCAGTTATCCTGGACGGCAGCCAGGCAGGCGCGCAGGCGGATGGCCTCGATCATTCATTTTTCTCCACGGTGGGCCTGGCCGGCTTGCGCCCGAAGCGCCGGGCAAGCCACCACAGGACGGCGGCGCCCAGCAGGAAGGGCCAGCCTAGCATCACCAGCCAGATCAAGGCATCGATTAGCCCCTGGAGCATCTTCACCATGATTTCGGATGCGTCTCCAGCGGTGCGCCCAGGGTTCCAACCAGGCTGCGGGGTGGGTGTGGGTGTTGGCGTGGGGGTGGGCATCTGGGGAGACAGCGTGACCGTGATGGTGGAATAAGCTGCACGACCTTCGTAGAAGCGCATCTGGCCTTTAGTCTGTTCGATTTGAGCTTCGAGGTCCGAGAGAGTCTGGTTGATTTTCAAAGCCTCTTCGACGGTCTTGGCTTCATCCAGGAACTGGCGCACGCGGGCAGCAGTGGCTTCCAGGTTAGTCAGCCTGGATTTCAAATCGGTGTATTCAGCGCTGACATCTTGCCCGGAGGTAGTTTCGTTCAGCACCTGCGTACCGATGCGGCGCAGGTAGTTCAGCGTGCTTTCGAAGGCGGTGGAAGGCACACCCAGTTTGAGCTCAGCGATTTTGAATTCACCGTCATACCAACTGCGTGTGCTGAGCAAGTAGCCGCCCTGGTCGGCTGCCAGTTGCGTGACCTGATCGATGGCGCGATCGGTGTTCTGAACCAGCAGGTCCAGGACGGCGTTTTTGATGATCATGCGGTCGCTGACGGGGAGCGAGGCAGCCAGCATATCTGCGTTGACGGCGGGGGCAGGCGTGGCCGCTGCAAGCTGCGCTTCGACTTCGCCGGGTGCTGACACGGGCTTGGCTTCCTCGCCCATTTTTTGAGCAGCAGACCTGGTGGGCGCCGCCGAAGCACAACCCGCCAGCAACAGGGCCACAATGATAAAGACGATCAATCCAATTTTCTTCGTTTTCATGGCATTTTCTCCTCTTCCAGACAGATATATATACACGCTATGCGTACTATACCCCAGATGAAAGGGTGCTGCATGATTTTTTGGTGACAAGAGTTTGACGCCCCGGGAGGAATAGCGCTCCTCCTGGGGATTTTACTGGTTTATTGTAAGTGTATGGAGTGAATAACTACGTACGCAGTTGCGCCCTGCTGCCTTGGCGGTGTAGAGGGCATCGTCGGCATTGCGGATCAGGATATCCAGAGACAAGGCTTCATTCTCTTGCATGGTGGCAACGCCGATGCTGATGGTGATGGAAATGGTGTTCCTTTCATCTGCAAGCTTCAACGATTCCACGCGTTGGCGGATGCGCTCGGCTGCTTCCAATGCCTTTGTATGATGGGTCTCTGGCATGAGCACCAGGAATTCTTCTCCACCATATCGGCCCAGGAGGTCGCTATCGCGCAGGTTTTGTTTGCAGCACTGTACCAGGGTCTTCAATGCCAGGTCGCCCACTGGATGCCCGTAGGTGTCGTTAACGTGTTTGAAATGATCGATATCGATCATCAAGGCAGAAAGGGGACGATGATAGCGCCGGGCGCGGCTGTATTCCTGGTCAGCCAGTTTCAGCAGGTGGCGGCGGTTATAGATATTGGTCAGGCCATCTGTAATGGCCAGACGCTGGGTTTCATCGAACAGGCGCGATTTTTCAATCGCTACGGCTGCCTGGTCTGCGAATGTTTGCAAGCGTCCGGTTTGTTCGGGTTTGAAGAAACCAGGAACAGCGCTGTCCAGGTTGATGAAGCCGATGACCTCTCCCTTTACAATAATGGGCGCACAGGCGTAAGAACGGATCCATTCAAATCCGGTGATCAGCGACCAATTTTTAACTTTGCTTGTGTCGGGTATGATCAAGGGTTTACGGGTTTTCATCACTGCGCGCCAGGTGGGAACTTCATCTGCGCGCATGTTTAGAGAAAAGATTGAGCTTCTCTTGTCATGGGGAGCATAACCCAGGGCGCGTTTGAAAGTCACATGGTTGGTCTCATCTATCAGGGCGATATTCGCTGCATCGTGGTGGATTACGCGACCGAGGTTTGCCAAGATTAGGTCCAGGACTTCATCGAAGTTTAGGGTGCTATTCAGAGCGGCGATTGTATCGCGCAGTGCCTCAGCGAGGAGGCGTTGTTCGCGCTCTGCTTCACGGGCACGACTCAGCTCCTGGAGACGGAAAGTCAGCTCCCGATTGACATTTTCTAGCTGTGTATGCAAGCTACGTAAAGACAGGTGGGTTTCGATGCGCGCGACGACTTCCTCGATTTGAAACGGCTTGGTAACATAATCCACGCCGCCAACGCTGAAAGCTTTCACTTTATCTTGAACGTCATCCATGGCACTGATGAAAATGACTGGGATATCAACAAGTCGGGGTTCTGCCTTCAGGCGTTGGCAAGTTTCGAAGCCATTCATCACCGGCATATTGATGTCTAACATAATCAGATTTGGTGCCGCCGCCAGGGCAGCATTCAGTGCCAGAGGACCATCGGTAACGGCGCGGACCTTGTAGCCATAGATCTTGAGCATTTGGGAGAGAATGCGCAAATTATCTGGATTATCGTCAACGATCAGTATGTTCGCTTGGGTTGTGCCTTGGGAAAGCATATCCATGAGAGATCCCTTCAAATGAGCCTGGTGGCGTCTTTTTCTTCAGATAAGGACGGGAGATCCAGGAGCACCCTCAAGCCGCGCAGATCGAAGCCGCTTGCCAGCTTCTCGAGGTGCTGCGCCAGGTCTGGCAAGGTATCACGTAACTGGTTGATCAGGTTGGTGAGACGCTCAAAGTCGGCTTCGATAACGGCTCGCTGCAAGCTTTCTGCCAGGGATTGAGGCAATTGGCTGATGTGGTAAGCGGGTTGTCCAGGTGCCAATTTGAGAAAATGTGGCTGTGTCGATCCACCTTCAGCCTGCTGTTGCTGGGGAAGGCGGATGGGGATGAAGAAATCAAACTTGCTACCTTTACCAGGTGTGCTATGGATGTTGATGTTGCCGCCCATGAGCTGCACAAATTGGCGGCTTATTGTCAATCCTAAGCCAGTGCCCTGGCCAGAGGCGCGCCCAACTGAAGCCTGTGTGAAGGGTTCAAAGATTTGTTCGGATTCTTCAGGAAAGATACCAGGTCCAGTATCCTCAACCGAGAAATACAACCAACAAGTAGCTTGAGGGGATTTTTCTGCTGGGGCAAGGCCGGCCTCGAAGCCGGTGACATCGACAGAGATAACAACTTTGCCAGCCTGGGTGAATTTAATCGCGTTGCCCAGGAGATTGATCATTACCTGGCGCAGCTTGGCTTCATCGGCCTGAATGTACTTTGGTACGTTCTCTATGCCGGCAAAAATGAGTTCTAACCCCTTTTCTCCGGCGCGCAGCCGGAACATTTCCTCAAGGCTGTGCATCAAGGCATGCAGGTTGAAAGTCCCTTCATTCAGCGTCATGCGACCAGCTTCGATCTTGGAAAGATCCAGTATGCTGTTGATCAATACCAGCAATGCTTCACCGCTGCGATGGATAGTGTTTAGATTGTCTAGTTGTGTGCGGGTCAGGTTGTCGCTCATGCGTAGCAGGGAAGTAAAACCCAAAATGGCATTCAGAGGAGTGCGAATCTCGTGGCTCATGTTGGCCAGGAAGGTGGATTTGGCGCGGTTGGCCATTTCGGCGTGTTGTTTTTCGAGCTGAACTTCCTGATACAACCGGGCATTGCCAATGGCATTGGCGAGTTGGCCAGCCATGGTTTGCAGGATTGTGACATCACTAGGCTTGAAAGCGTTGATCTCTTTGCTTTGCACGGTCAATCCACCAATCACCTCGCCGCGCGTAATCAGGGGCAGGGCGATTTCGGAGCGGGTACTCGCTAGTAAAGGATTGAAGAAATGCGTCGGTTCTTTGGTTACATCGAGGGCAATACGAGACTGCATATTTTGAATGCACCAACCAACCATTGAGTTATCGTCCATGGCCAATTTGTGTCCCTGTGAGAGAAGCTGGCGGCCGGCCTCTCCCGTACCGGCGCGTAGAACAGCGAACTGGCTATGATCATCCAAGAGAAAGAGGCCTACATAGTTCATCGTGAAACGCTGGCAGATCAGTTCTACGCTGAGTGCCAACAACTCCTCAAGATCCAGAATGCTGCTGGATGCGTGGGCGATTTCGGCGGCTGTTTGAGCCTGCAGGGCGCGCCTCTCAGCTTCTTGAGTGCGTTCGGCTACACGTTCCTCGAGTGTGCGAGCGTAACTTTCAAGACGCTGACGGGAATTCAGCACTTCTGCCGACATTTTGTCGAGGGCAGCAGCCAATTCGCCCATTTCATCCTGAGTATCGATGGAGACCATCTGATTTAACTTTCCATCACGGATATCTTCTACCCGGGCGCGCAATATTGCTAATGGATTAGCAACACGCTCCAATATCTGCCGGGTAGTGATCGTGACGGCCAGAATCGCAGCCAGAATCAGGAGAATCAGGATGTTTTGCCCGGTTTGGATCACCTGGCGAGCTTGCTCACGATCTAGCCTGGCTCTTTGCACCTCGACTTTCTCGAAGTCTTGTAAGGCCTGGATTAGCGGCGAAAGGTGTATCTCGATCAGAATTTCCAGTTCTCTATGGGTCACGTCCCCTAAGTTGTCTTCGGTTTCTGCAGCTGCCAGGACGCGGTTTACCTGAGTATTGAAAGAAAAGGATAACTGGCGAATCTGGCTGATTTCCATGCTGGCGCCTACATCGTAGGGGGGGATGGCTGCAATCGTTTCTTCAATCAGATGATCTAGAAGATCTTGCTGTGCGTAGATCTGAGCCAGCCTGTCCTCATCCGGCGTTTCAGACAAAGTATAACGCTGTACCAAAGAAATCAAGGTCAGGCATTCCGAGCGGATGCGCGCGCTTTGCATGGCGATATCCGATCTCCGCATCACCTGGAGCAGAACCTGGTCAGTATATTCAATTGACCAGAACGATCCGCCAGCTACGAGAATAGCTACCAGGGTCAGAGCGGCGAAAGCATACACCAGTCGCCGGGCAATGGGGCCGCGCAATACAGGGAAAAGTTTATTCACGATCTTTGCTTTACGGCTCGGACATGTCCAATTCGTGTTGGTACATGGGAGCAATGGCGGCCAGGGCTTCTTGAGGTGATTTGCTCCCTTGAATGACCATTTCTAACTCGGCGCCATAGCGCTGAAGCGTGGCGTCCGATACGAGTGAAGGCGGTTCATAAACGCCATAGCTCACCAGCCGGGCAATGATCTCTCGTTGGGGTGTGGTGGCGTAACTGGTGTTGCTTTTGCGCAGGCCAGGGGCAAGCTGCCATCCTGGAACATCTTGGGCCACCTGACTACCAGTTAGGTACCTGGCGAATTCGTGAGCGGCTTTCAACTCTTGTGGATCAGTCGAGTTATAGACGGCATACATGCCGAATGCACCAGTGGTGATGACTTTCTCCAGGTTGCCTGTGGGCGGCGGCAAGACCGCCAAGGGAAAATTCGCAACCTCAAGGTCACGAAGGAAACCGGGCGAGCTCATGATCATAGCAACAGCGCCATCTTTGAATTGCTGCCGGGCTGTGGCTTGATCGACAGAGCCAAAATCCAGCGGCGTGACCCGGTGCACCTGGTAAAGATCAGCGATTTTCTGCAAAGCCGACAGGCCTTCGGGCGAATCTTGCACAAAACGCTTGCCATCTGGGCTGAGGATGCGGCCCCCATCGATGTAAAACAGGGGGTAGTATTCTAGCTCGCCCCATTTTGATGACGCAGTGAAACCATAAACCTGGGAGCCATCTGACCTTTGGAAAGTGAGACGTTTCGCCGCGTCGACAAAGGTTTCCCAATTCCAGGGATTCTCTAGGGTGGGAAGAGAAACGCCTTGTTGTTGGAACAATTCGGTGTTGGCAAATATGGAGACAGCAGTCACCCATAATGGCCAGGCATAGATTTTGCCATCCACCCTGGCTGCATCCAGAGCATTGGTGTAAAAATCTTCTTGATCTTGGGTAGTGAGATAGGGTTCGATATTGGAGAGTTTGCCTTGCCGTGCGAAGCGAACCATTTCCGCCGGCCGGATGCTCATGACGTGGATATCCTGTCCGCTGGCGATGGCGGCCTCTAACTGGGCATCGCCATTTGCAGTCCAGGGTACGCCAACCACTTTGATCCGGATATCTGCATGAGATTTCTCAAAGGCTGCCACGGCTTGATCGATGGCAGTGGAGGCGGAGTCTTTGCCGCCAGGCTCATAACCGCGCTTGTAAAAAGTTATGGTGACTGGTATTGCGACAGGCTGAGGTGAGGCGGCTGCACACGCAGTTATCAGTTGGCTAAACAGGAGCACAAGTGAAAGGAAAAAAGGATAGGATCTACGCATCGAGACTCTCGGGATTGGCTGTTTTGGGCTGCTTTGTTACCATTTTAACAGACTATTCTCATTTCCAAAAGTGACGCGCTCAGGTTCCTGATACAATACACTCTATCTATGAGTTCGTTGACGCGAAAGCAGGTAAACGTTCAGTGAGATGAGAAAAGCCGTGGTGAAGCAGCCGAACTAAAAAACAGCACGGCAAAGAGCAAAGGAGGTGAAACACCAGATCGGT
>JBFMFR010000036.1:0-74822 GCA_040752025.1 Chloroflexota bacterium
AGAAAATAAGGCAACATGGTAATTTGGACGGCTGGAGGGCAGGCGTGTGAGGGGATGAAACCGGCCGGGCATGAAGTGCCCGGCCCAGGAAGCAGCGCCGGATGATTCTGGCTTAGGAGGTGTGACTGCGGAGGGTGGTTGCGGGGATGATGATCGAAGAAGGGAATGGGACGCAGATTTTCGCTGATTATCGCAGATACTTTTGAGAGGTGGGACACAGATTGGCGGGATTGACACGGATTGTTTTGGGGAGGGGATTGGGCAACGAGGCAATAAGATCAATTCTGGTAGAACCTCGAAACCTTGACTGGCAAATTTGTTCCAGGAGATCAAATGGTAAGGTAAAATCGTTCTGGTAGGTCATGGTGTTACTCCTTTTTTGAAGCTTGGCCACTTCTAAGGATACGCCAGGCCTACCACTTTGGAGTGTAGAAATTACAGAAGAAATTTTACGTTATTGCCTTTTCACGTTGATTATTTTTGGAGGGAAAGATGTCTATTGGATGGGTAGTTTGGTTTATAATTCTTTGGGCTACAGGTTTTGGTTTTATGAAGTTGATAGATTATCGTCAGATGCAAGCGAAGTTGCTTCGGGTTCCACGTCTGTTATATCTATTGTGTGGAAACCCAAAATTGAGCGCATCTCCTCCAAGGTGCTTGACACCAATAGCTTTAGGTTTTCATATCGTGGCTTTCTTGTTTCTGATTTACGGTTTTATTGCAAAGTGGGTCTTCCACTTATCAAGTATAGATCCCGCAATCAGGATTCTTTTTATGATAGGGTTGCCAGGCAGTCTCTGGCTAAGTTTTCTACTTACTTACCTGTTTGAAAGGTGCAATGTGTCTTCATCAGATCGAGATTGAATCAAATAACACAGCATTTGATAGAATGGGATAGATTGCAGATTCGGTCAGCAGATACACTTTCCTGCCCACATCAGCGAGGGGATGGGCGGGGCCGAAAGATTTGTGCAAACTCTCATCCCTCGCCAAGGTGCAATTCAGACAATTTAGGTATAATTTCTGCTGAGGTAAAGATATGACGATGACTTACCGCAGTGAAGGCGATTCGCTGGGCGAGGTGCAGGTGCCCAGGCAGGCGCTGTACGGGGCGCAGACGCAGCGGGCGGTGCTCAATTTCCCCATCTCGGGGCTGCGCCCGTGGCGGGCGTTCATCTGGTCGGTGGCGGTGATCAAGCGGGCCGCGGCGGAGGTCAACTGCGAGCTGGGTCTGCTGGACGAGCGCCGGGCAGCGGCCATCGCCCAGGCGGCCCAGGAGGTGTGCGACGGGCGCTGGGACGCGGCCTTCGTGGTGGATCCCTTCCAGGCCGGGGCGGGCACCAGCCACCACATGAACGCCAACGAGGTGATCGCCAACCGGGCGACGCAGATCCTGGGCGGGGAGGCGGGCGAATACCAGGTGCACCCCAACGATCACGTCAACATGGCGCAATCGACCAACGACGTGATCCCTACGGCGATCCGCCTGGGGGCACTGTGGCGGCTGGAGGAGCTGCTGGGGGCGGTGGAGGAGCTGGCGGAGGCCTTGCAGACCAAGGCCATCGAGTTCGATGAAGTGATCAAGTCCGGGCGCACCCACCTGCAAGACGCCGTGCCAGTGCGCATGGGGCAGGAGTTCGGGGCGTACGCCCTGGCGGTGCGGCGAGACGGGGAGCGCATCCGCCTGGCGGCGGCGGGCCTGCGGCGGTTGGGGATCGGGGGTACGGCGGCGGGCAGCGGGCTGAACGCGCACCCGCAATACCCGGCCCGGATGGTAAAGCGCCTGGGCGAGCTGACCGGGCTGGAGCTGTACGGCTCCGAGAACCTGTTCGAAAGCATGCAGTCGATGGCCGATGTGGCCGGCTTCTCGGCGGCGCTGCGCACGCTGGCCATCACGCTGACACGCCTGGCCAACGATTTCCGCCTGCTGGCCTCCGGGCCATCGACCGGACTGGACGAATTACGCCTGCCGGCGATGCAGCCCGGCTCGAGCATCATGCCGGGAAAGGTGAACCCGGTGCTGGCCGAGATGCTGAACATGGCGATGTTCCACGTGCAGGGCTGCGATCTGACGGTGGCGCTGGCCGCCCAGGCCGGGCAACTGGAGCTGAACGTGATGATGCCGGTGATCGCCCACAACCTGTTCGAGAGTATGCAGGTGACGATCGGGGCGGTGCGGGCCTTCACGGAGAAGTGCGTGCGCGGGGTGCAGGCCAACCCGGAGAGGGCGCGCGCCTGGCTGGAGGGCAACGCCATCATCGTGACGGCGCTCAACCCGCTGATCGGCTACGCCGCGGGGGCGCAACTGGTGAAGCAGGCGCTGTCCAGCGGGCGCAGCCTGCGCCAGACGGCGGTGGAGGCGGCGGCGGCCGGGAAGCTCCGCCACCGCCAGCAGGATCGCGCGGTGAGGCCGAATGAGGTAGAATCAGCGTTGGACAACCTGCGCCGCTTGACCGAGGGTGGGTTGCCCGAATGAGGCCGCTTTAGATTCACAGAGACTTTATGGATTTTCTCTCCTTCCCGGCTTATGATATTTGACTGAACCACCTTTCTATTCGCCAGGCGCGCTCGCTGCCGATTGGGCGAGACGCATGGCCGAGGCTGCCGGAGATGGAACCGAACTTGAACAGCGCACACGAACGCCTGACCTTGCTCACGGCCCGCGAAGCCGCCAGCTACCTGCGCGTGAGCCTGTCCACCCTGAACCGCATGGAACGCAGCGGCTCACTGCGCCCTTTGCGCACACCGGGCGGACACCGCCGCTACACGCTGGCGATCCTGAACGAATGCCTGCTGCAGGATAAAGACGAACAAGAGGTCAGCTAAGCATGGAGCCTGCTTACATCCTGGTGATCGAGGATGACGATATCGTGGCGCGCACAATCGAGCGCAGCCTGCGCGGCGACGATTTCCGCGTGACGCTGGCCGGCAGCGGGGTGGAAGGCCTGAAAGCCGCCCGCCGGCGCATCCCTGACCTGGTAATTCTGGACATCATTATGCCCGGCATGGACGGCTACACGGTATGCCGCGAGATGCGCGCCGACCCGCGCCTGGCAGAGACGCCGATCCTGTTCCTGACGGCCAAGGTGAAGGATGGGGACAAGATCGCCGGTTTCACCGCGGGAGCGGACGATTACCTGTGCAAGCCGTTCAACATCGACGAACTGATCCTGCGCCTGCGCGCCATCCTGCGCCGGGCGCGCCGCCAGGTGCAAGGCCAAACCCTGACATTCAGCGAGGCGCAAGCCGCGCCAGCCAGCGCAGCGAGCGGGGCCAACCCGGCCGTTCCTGAAGAGGACCTCAACCAAATTACGGTCGGTCCCTACACGCTGGATACGCGCTCTTACGAGCTGTCCACGCCCGAGCGCGGCAAGGTGCGCCTGACGCCGGTGCAGTACGAACTGCTCTACCACCTGATGCGCCATCCTGGTGAAATCTTCTCGCCGGGGCGCCTGCTCGACGAGGTGTGGGACTATCCGTCCGACACGGGCAGCCCCGACCTGGTGCGGGTACACATCAAGAACCTGCGCGAGCGGATCGAAACTGACCCGCGGGCGCCCAGGTTTGTGCGCACCGTGCCCGGCTACGGCTACACCGTCAGCGCCGAAGCGCTGGCGTAAAGAGCCGTTCAGGCGCGAAGGCGCGGCTTTTTATTTCTCCTTTACCCTGCTTTCACAGCCAATTTATACCGAAAGGGGCCAGGATGTGTTAAATTGGTGCAGTACGATCATCCGATCTGATGCGCCGATTATCGCTTCCATGAAAACCACCCGCCGTTCCCTGAACCACCTGCACGACCTGCTGGTAGAACAGTTCCGCGCTTTCCAGGCCCTGGCACAAATCCTGGAGAGCGAGCGGCGCGCCCTAAACGGCGGCGATGAGGCGCTCTTACAGACGCTGGGCCTGCAGAAAGAAAGGCTGCTGGAGCGGTTGGAACGACTGGAGTCGGAACGCCAGGCCAGCCTACGCGCCCTGGCTGAGGAACTGGGAATCGACCCGGCCCAGGGCAAGCTGCTGGCGCAGGTGTGCCGGGCGCTACCGCAAGATAGCGCCGAACCACTGGAACGCCTGCAACAGGGCATCTACATGCTGCTGCAAAGCCTGCACGAGACAACGATGGGCAACCGCGCCCTGGCCCGGCAGGCCCTGGCGAGGGCGGTCGAACAACAAACGCAACTGGTCGGCCTGTTCGAGCCAGGCGCCTGGAAGCAGCCCGCCGGGGAAGTCAGCCGGCTGCCATCGGCACTGGCGTCCCTGGTGGAGGCCCGGAATGCCCTGGCCAACGAGGTGCACGCCGGGCACAACAGCCTGGCTGCCAACCACTTAAACCTGGCCCTGGAGCAATTCAGCCTGGTGCTGGGAACTCGCGGCGGGCGAGGGAAGGCCGGCGAGGCGCAAGCCTCCCCCGGGTTGGTGGAAACGATCGCGGGGCTGTACCGCCAGAGCTGCACCTACCGGGCGGTGGTGCAAGCCTGCGAGCGCACGCTGCACAGCCTTTAAAGCAAAACGCCCCGTTGTGCGAGGCGTTCCGAAGATGCAGAGGCGACGACGGGATTTGAACCCGTGATCAGGGTTTTGCAGACCCTTGCCTTACCACTTGGCCACGTCGCCGGGGGAAAATAAAAGAGCGGGCAACGGGACTCGAACCCGTGACCTTCTCCTTGGCAAGGAGGTGTTCTACCAACTGAACTATGCCCGCATGGCCGGCCTACGTCAGGCCGAGAGTGCCGAGAGCCAGAATCGAACTGGCGACACCGTGATTTTCAGTCACGTGCTCTACCAACTGAGCTATCTCGGCCTAAACGTTCCGTGTTGTTAATTTGCCAAAGCGCCCCTATTTTACACACATGTAGCGCGCTTGTCAAGCACAGATCGCGGCTGGCGGAGGGTATTGGCGAGGTGGAGATTCAACATTGCGAGCGAGATATTGCGTGGCAGGTTAGAAACAGCGAGCCGGCAGATTTCGGTTATAATGCAAATTGTATCCTGGAGAACAAGCACGTCTCCTTGGGTTACGGAGATGCTATGGCCGACGAAAATTTCTTCAAAAAACTGACCGATCACCCCCGCCCGGTCGTGGTGGATTTCTGGGCTTCCTGGTGCGGGCCGTGCCGGGCCATCGAGCCTGATCTCAAGCGCCTGAGCAAGGCTTACGACGGGCAGGTCGATTTGTGGCGGGTGAATGCTGACGACAACCCGGAAGTGCTCAACCAGCTTGGCGTGCGCGGCATCCCTACCCTGATCGCCTTTCGCGGCGGGCGCGAGATCCTGCGCCACACCGGGGCATCATCGATTGAAGTGCTTTCGGGCGTGTTCGAAGGCGCTTTGAAGGGCGCTCCGCTGCCATCTTTGCTTTCGCCGCGCGACCGCTTGCTGCGCGGCCTGGTTGGACTGGCGGCGCTGTTGTTAGCCTATTCCGGCAATTTCGCTGGCTGGTACCTGTTGGCAGTGGCGTTGGGTGTCATCCTGCTCTTCACCGCTGTGTATGACCTGAACCCGCTGTGGCAGACATTGATGTCACGCCTGCGTCGGGATCATAGCCATCGCGACTGATCAATCAATCACTGCCAGCAGTTCATTCTGCGCTTCAAGCATTCCTAAAAGGGCCCTGTGGAGGTTTTCGAACATCACAGGGTCTTTTTTGTAACCTTCCACTGTATATGACATCTAATGAAATGATAGGCCAGATATTCTGGCACGCCGGAGAATCTGGCGCAATTTGTGGGTTTGTTAGATAGGAGAGATGAAAATGTTCAAACTTAATGAAGCTTCCTGGGATCGTATCGTGCGCGTTGTGCTCGGCGTCGTTTTGTTCTATTTGGGCTGGGGCATGGCCGCCACCGGTTGGGATATACTTTTGATGGTGGTCGGCGCTGTGCTGCTGCTCACCGGCTTGCTCGGCTTTTGCCCGTTGTACTTCCTGTTCAAATTCAGCACCCGGCGTTCCTGAAATTTTCAACCAAGAGAAGGCCGGGGTGCCTCACTCCGGCCTACATGTAAGGGAATAACGATGACACCTGATGACTTCTTCGAGCGTCTGCGCAAGAATCCTCTGCCGGTAGTAGTCGATTTTTGGGCGCCGTGGTGTGGCCCCTGCCGCATGATCGAGCCGGCGCTGAAGCGCCTGGAAAGTCAATACCAGGGGCGCGTGGATGTTTGGAAAGTGAACGCCGACGAGCAACCCGACCTGCTCAAGCGCTTGCGCATTTACGGCATTCCTACCCTGGCCAGTTTCAATGCCGGGCAGGAAGTCGTGCGCCAGACGGGGGCGGGTTCCATGCAATCCATGACCAACCTGTTCGAGGCTGCCCTGAGCGGCGAAAAACCTGTCAAGGCCGGCCTGACCCTTCCTGACCGCCTGCTGCGCCTGGGGGCTGGCCTGGGCCTGCTCTACCTGGCTTATTCAAGTGGGTTCGCTGGTTTTTATCTGCTGCTGGCTGGCTTGAGCGGCGTGGTCATGTTTACCGCCGTGTACGACCGCTGCCCCATCTGGCAGGCCCTGTCGCCGCGTTTGCAGGCGCTCTTCAAGCGGGATTGAAAATTGCGGCGCACCGAGCAGGTGCGCCGTTTCCCTTATAGTTTAGGCAGCACAATGGCTTGCTGCTTCTGATACTTACCCTTCTTATCGGCGTAAGAAACCTGGCATTCCTCGTCCGCCTCGAAGAACAACACCTGGGCAATGCCCTCATTGGCGTAGATGCGCGCCGGTAGCGGTGTGGTGTTGGAAATTTCCAGGGTCACGTAGCCCTCCCACTCCGGCTCGAAGGGCGTCACGTTGACGATGATACCACAGCGGGCGTAGGTCGATTTTCCCAGGCAGACCGTGAGCACCTTGCGTGGGATGCGGAAATACTCGATCGTGCGCGCCAGGGCGAAGGAGTTGGGCGGGATCACGCACACCGCGCCCTTGTAATCGACCATCGACTTGGGATCGAAATTCTTGGGGTCCACCACCGCTGAATACACGTTGGTAAAAATCTTGAACTCGTCGGCCACGCGGATATCGTAGCCGTAAGACGAAACGCCAAACGAAATCACACCGTTGCGCACCTGGTTCTCCACAAACGGCTCGATCATGCGCTGCTCCAAAGCCATCTTGCGTATCCAATGATCGGGCTTCAATCCCATTTCATACCTCCATAAAAATAAGTAAAGTGATCGGTCCGCGAAATCTCTGTTGGATTCGCAAGCCGGGTATTGATCCGTCATTTCTCCAACTGGAAGGTTGCCACTGTTAACTGGCCCGGCAGCACCTCCAGCAGCACCCGCCGCACGCCGTTATTTGGATAGTTGAGGCGGTACAGGCCGGGGGGCAAATCCCCAATGGCGAAGCCCTCCTTCCAGGGGTAGCGCCCCAGCATGCCTTTCTCTTCATAGCTCACCAGGTGAATCTCCAGGTCGTTGGGCTGGTCGGGGCCCTCCGGCAGGTGTTCGAGCACCAGGCTGCTCATCATGTAATCCTGGCCGTAGATATCCAGGAAGCGCACTGCCAGCCCACCGTTGAGTTGCCCGCTGTCTCCTACATGCGGCATCAGCCACAGTTCGGGGTTGGAAACGCTGTTGTAGCTGCTGTAAGTTTCCTTGCCCAGGCGCACCTCGAAGTGCAGGTGCGGCCCCTGCGCCACGCCCGCCATGCCCACCTTGCCGATCTGCTCACCGGTTTTTACCATCTGGCCGGGCTGAACCGTGATCTCCGACAGATGGGCGTACACGCTGTAGATCGGCTGCGGCAGATCCGGGAAGGTTTGCAGCAGGGCCTCGGGAACGGCATGCTCGATGATCACCAGCCGGCCGTAGAAATTAGAGAACATGCCAAAATAGGTGATTGGCCAGACGCCGCGCTCCGAAGTGGGCTGCAGGTCATCCCCGGCTACCACCACCAGGCCATCCGCGGCCGCCAGCACCGGCGTGCCGTAGGGATTGAGGAACTCCACCCCGTGGTGCGGCTCGCGCTGCCCGCCCTGCGTGCTGCCGAAGCGGTAAGTGATGTCGACGGCATCGTTGTTTTCGGCGGCAATCGGACGCGCCAGGAAGAACTGCGCCGCGTAGGTGCATAGCTCCGGCGGGCAGGCGGTTGGCTGTGGGGGCGGCATTGTTGCTGTGGGCAGCGGCTGAGTCGGCGCGAGCGTGGCGGTTGGCGTTTCGACCGCGGCGGTCATGCTAGGCGCGAGCTGCGTGGCAGCCCCATCCTGCACAGCCGGGACGGAAGGCGTCTGTCCTGGTGAGGGCTCAGCAACCTGGGTAGACGCCCTGGCAGACGTGCAGGCCGCTCCCAGCAGCACGATCAGTGCTCCCAGGGAAGTATAGAAAGTGCGCCGCGATCTCATGCCAGGGGCATGCCCCCGCGCTCGACCAGTTGTGTGCGGATGTCCGCCTCCAATTCGGCGGCGCGCTGCTCCAACTGCGCCAGTTCTTCCAACAGCGGCGCGCCGGCGGCGGGCTCCTTCAGGCTGGTGATGTTGATGCGCACGTTGTACCCGGCTCCGGTTAAAGCGGAGCGCGCCAGCGCCGCGCCCGTGGCTCCGTCGCTGATGGCGTTCAGGTTGCCATGTTTCGCCACCTGGCTGGCCAGCTCGATCACCTGCACAGCCTTTCCTGCCACTTCTAATGGCACTCGAGCGGCTGCCAGGGTGGCGTCCTCGATGGCCTGGGCGCGGGCCGCCTTTTCCCCGGCGCTGCCCTTGGGCAGCATGAAAGCTTCCAGCACGGCGTTGAACGCTGCCGCATCGCGCTCGATGGCTGTGGTCAGTTCAGCGCGCAGCGCCTCGGAGCGGGCCAACACGGCGCGCATCTCCGAGCCCACCTCAGCGTACTTTGGCTTGCCGATCGTCAGGCGCGCCACCATCGACACCAGCCCGGCTCCGGCTGCCCCGGCGTAAGCCGCTGCCGAACCGCCGCCAGGGGCTGGCGTGCCGTCCGCCAGCGCTTCGAGGAATGGGTTGAGCAGCAAGGCGTCGGCGGTTGGCGCCTGGGCCAGGCGCATGGCCTCTTGGGAGGCTGCCAGGCGCTGCTCCAGCACCTGGTTGTTCTCGAACTGGTCGAGCTGCAAATACCAGCGCGCTGCTTCCACCAGAGCCTCCTGGGGGATCAGGCCGACCAGCTCGGAGTGGTGCACGTTCACCCCGTAACGGGCCGCCTCACGGCGCACCAACTCCACCACCGACGCCAGCGGCGTGCCGCGGTAATTGGTCAGGTTCATCGACACCTGGGCCATACCGTCTACCAGCATGCCCAGGCCCTTGACGTAGCGCAAGCCGCCCGAAGAGTGGCGCACAGCCTTGGCGACTTTCTTGGCCACGTTCACGTCAGCGCTGTTCAGGTACACATTGAATGCGATCAATGGCTGGCGCGCCCCGATCACCGTGGCCCCCGCCGTGCCGACCTTGGCCGGGCCGAAGTCCGGGGCGCGGCTGGGGTTGGTAGCGATCTCCTCTTTGAGGCCCTCGTACTGCCCGCGGCGGATGTTTTCCAGGTTCTGGCGCTCCGGGCGAGTGGCGGCTTCTTCATATAGATATACCGGGATGCTCAGTTCGTCACCCACCTTGCGACCCAGGCGGCGGGCGATCTCGACGCAGTCTTGCATGGTCACGCCGCTAATGGGTACGAAGGGCACCACGTCGGTAGCGCCGATGCGCGGGTGTTCGCCGGTGTGTTCATCCAGGTTGATCAGCTCGGCCGCTTTGGCGATGCCACGGAAGGCGGCTTCCTCGATCTCGCCCGGCGGGCCGACGAAGGTCAACACTGTGCGGTTGTGATCCAGGTCAGAGTGGCGGTCGAGCAAAGCGATCGACGGCAGGGAAGTGATCGCCTGGACGATGGCCTCGATCACCTCCGGGCGGCGGGCATCCGAAAAATTGGTTATACATTCAACGATAGGGGTGGGCATGATTAATCCTTGAAGGGAAGGTAATTAGTCGATCAGGCAACTGGGTAATCAGGTGTCAACAGATTGGTTGGTTTTTGGGTCTGTCCAACCAAAGGCATATTATACTCGCTGTGAAATCGGATTTTCATCAGAAATCCGATCTCTAATCCGCCACCCCGCTCTCCCAATTCATGTATAATACTCTCACACACCCAATCACCGAATCACCTAATTATCTGATCGCCTAATCAACCATTCCCCTTCCTAAACCATGAACAAATCCAACCTCCTCTTCCTCTTTGACTACACCCAATGGGCCAACCACAGGCTGCTGGACACCGCTGCTCGCCTGCCCACCGAAAAGTTCGCCGACCCTCATCGCACTACCTACGGCAGCCTGCGCGGCATCCTGGTGCACATCCTGGTTTCCTACCAGGTGTGGCTTGGCCGCTGCCGGGACGGGCGCATGCCTCCCGTTTTTCCGATAGATGAAGAATTTCCCGACGTGGCAGCTTTTAACCGTCGCTTCAGCGCTCTGGAAGCCGAGCTGCGCGCCTACCTGGAATCATTATCCGAAGACGACATGCAGCGCCTGGTGACGCATACCACCAGCCGCGGCGAGGTCTTCACCAACCGCCTGTGGCAGATCTTCACCCACCTGTTCAACCACGCCACCCAGCACCGCAGCGAAGCCGCCGAGGTGATGACCGAATACGGCGAATCGCCCGGCAACCTGGATCTGATCTGGTATCTGCGGGAGATCGAAGGCTGAGCGCTCTGCGCTCAGCCGCGGCCATCCAGGCGCGCCTCCACTTCTACCAGCAGCGTTTCCAGCGGCATGTGCGCCAGCGAAGCAAGCTGCATGTCAGCCTGCTCCAGCGCTAGGCTGCGGGTCAGGTCGTTGGGCACTGCCACGCAGAACAGGCCGGCGCGCCGCGCCGCCAGCAGGCCGTTGGGCGAATCCTCCAGGGCGATTGCCTGCCCTGGCGAAACCCCCAGCCCCTGCACTGCCAGGGTGTACAAAGCTGGGTCGGGCTTGGTGCGCTCGACATCGTCGCTGGCGCGGATGGCGTCGAAATAGTCCAGCAGGCCCAGGCGCGTCAGGTGGCCTTGCACCCAACTGCATGGCGAGCTGGAGGCCAGGCCGACCTTCAATCCCAGGCGGTGGGCATCTTGCAGATACTGCTCCACGCCGGGCAGCACGGGCTGTTCCTGTACCAGCTCGGTCTCGCGCTGTAAGCGCCGCGCCTCGACTGCCTGGCGCTCCAGCAATGCGCCGAGCAGTTCCTCCAGCGCCCGCAGCGGTTCGTATTCGGTGTCGGCTGTGCCGATGATCTTCGCCCAGGTCTCGAAAGACAGTTCCTGTCCGTACTCCCGGTACAACTCCTGCCAGGATTGGAAGATGGGCGTCTCTGTCTCCAGGATCAGCCCGTCGAAGTCGAATACCAGCGCCCGGATCATACCGTTCCTATGGCGCCGCGGCCAGCATGATTGCCAGCACCGCCAGCGTGCCGAAGAACAGGCTTGCTCCGGCGGCGCCCAGGATGATCAAGGCGCGCCGCTGGCGGGTGGTGACATAACCGGCCGCGCCCAGGATGAGCAGCAGTACCCCCACCGGCACCAGGCTGGCCAGGGGTACCCTCAGTACCCCACCAAGAGATAGCCCTAACAACAGCGCCAGGGCTATCCCGGTCATCATTTGTCGCAAGCTTCGCCGCATGCCGCCCTCACACCTTGCGCTTGTAGAGTAGCGCTCGCAGCAGCAGCCACACGCCGAAGGCGATCAGGATCAAAGGCCAGTAGGGCCCCAGCCATTCGTTTTCTCCGGTAATGGCAGTCATAATGATAAACATCACCGCGCTGATCACGATCAGGTTCAGCCCCTCGCGCAGCGACTGGCGCGGGTGCTCGCCCAGCAGGCCTGAGAGCAGCACCCCCACCCCGGCAAAGCCAGGGATGAGCGTCCAGGCGTAAGCCCAACTCGTCCAGTTGTCCGTGGCGTTCTGCCAGTAGAGCAGGCCGCCGATCCCGCCGACCACCGCCGCCGGCACTGCCATGCCGGGCGCGCCAACCAGCAGCCCGAAGAGCAGCAGGAACACACCCACGGCGATGATGATCATTGGCCACGAAAAATCTTCCACCCAGATGCGCAGCCCGGGGACCACCTGCTGCAGCAAAAACCAGCCCCCAAGCAGGATCAATAATACCCCTACTACCAGGCGCGAGCGATTTTGATGACGCATTTCAACCTCCTTTTCCTCTTTGCTTGATTTTACCGCACAGTGCGCACAGCCTCCAATAGTTCTGACAGGCGCGGCTCACTGAGCGCTTGCGCAGCCGAGGTGAAGAACTCATCCATATGGGCAAAGCCCTGGGCGTGGTACACGCCGGCTTGCAGCCCCATCTCCAGGCGGTCGATCTGGCGCACGAAGCGCGCTTCAGGCGACTGGCCTGTCTCGAATTCCTCCCACAGGCAGCGGTAGGCCTCCCCGCCCGGCAGCTTGCCGAACACCTGGGCGACCGAGGCGGCTTCGCGCTGCCGCTTCTCCTCAGCCGAGACCGGGTCGCCCGGGATGATGTCCCCGGCGTACACTTCGCCGAAGTCGTGCAGCAGCGCCATCTGCACCACCTTGCTTGTATCTAATTCGGGGAAATACGCCTGCGCCAGCCACAGGGCCAGCAGCGCCACGCCGAAGCTGTGCTCGGCGATGCTCTCACAGCGCTCCCGGGTCACCCCGCGCCGCAGCCAGCCCTGGCGGAACAATTGTTTGAGCTGGCACAGTTCGAAATACGCCTCCACGATCGGCAGGGTTCCCTGACCTTGCAGCAGTTTCACCGGGTTATCCGCTTTTTGTTCCATAGCACCTCTTACGGCAAATTGCGCAGCACTTCTACCAGGATCTGCGCCAGCACGATCTTGAAGATCAGCGCTACCGGGTAGGCGCTGGCGTAAGACAGCGTCGGCAGGTCCGACTCGCTCTGCGCGTTGGCGGCCCCCAGCCCTGGCGGGTTGGTCATACAGGCCGTCAGCGCTCCCATGCTCGCCAGCAGGTTCATGCGGTAGACACGCTGCATCAAGAACAGCCCGGTCAAGGCCGAAAGGGTCGTCACCAGCGCTCCGCCCAGCAGCAGGCTGGCGCCTTGCTGGCGCAAAATTTCGATGAAATGGGCGCCAGCGTTCACTCCGGCCCCGGCCAGGAAAAGCATCAATCCCAGCTCGCGCGACAGGTTCTTGGCGGCTGCCGGCACGTGCAGCCGCAGCGGGCCCAGCCCGCCGAAGTGGCCCACCAGCAGGCTGACCACGAAGGCGCCCCCGGCGCTGCCCAGGCGCACCTGCAGGCCGTTGGGCAGGTTGAGAGGGATGCTTCCCAGGGCGATGCCCAGCAGCAGCCCGATCAGGAAGGGCAGCATGTTGGTCTCTTCGGCCTTGTGCGGGCGGCCATGCACCAGTTGCACGAAGGCCTGCACCGCTGCCTTGTCTCCCACCACGCGGATGTTATCGCCCATCTCCAGCGTCACCTCGCCGGTGGGCGTGATCTCCAGTCCCTGGCGGCGGATGCGTGTGATCACCACTGTATAGCGCTCCCACAGGCGCATCTGCCCCAGCTTTTTGCCGGTCAGTGAAGCTTCGGTCACCTCCACGTCCACGCTGAGCACATCGGCGTTGACGTCCATGCGCTCGTGCGTTTCCTCGCCCAGCAGCAGGTGCATCTTTTCCAATTCTTCGGGCGAGCCGACGACCATCACCACGTCTTCCAGGTGCAGTACCAGGTCCGGCGTGGCCGCGAAGACCTGCTCGCCGCGCTTCACTCGCGAGATGTTGGCGCGTGTCATGCGATGCGGGTTGATCTCGGCCACCGTCTTGCCCTCGCAGTTGGGGTTATTGACGCGGTACTGGCGCGCCTCCAGCGCCGGCGACTCGACCTGCTTCTCCTCGGACCAACGCGCTTCCTCGGCGCGCAGGTTGCGCTGCAGCAGGCGCGGCAGGAATTGGATCAGCAGCACGATCCCGATCATGCTGTAGGGATAGGCGATCCCATAGCCCACCGAAACCGTGGCGCTGCTGCCCGGGACGGCGCGCTCGGCCACATCGATCGCTGCTGCCAGGGCCGGTGTGCAGGTCAGCGCGCCGGTGTACAGCCCCGAGGCCAGCTCGTAGGGCAGCTTCAGCCAGTATTTCACCGCCACCGTGGTCAGCGCTCCCACCCCCGCCACCGCCAGGGCGATGACCACGAACTGCATGCCGTGACGGCGGAAGGTGCGGAAGAAGCGCGGCCCGGCTTGCAGGCCGACCGCATATACGAACAGCAGCAAGCCCAGGTCCATCACCGCCTTGGGCACCCCCAGGCCGAAATGCCCGAAGACCAGGGCGGTGAACAGCACCCCCGCCGTGCCCAGCGAGATGCCTTTGACGGACAACTGGCCGACCCACGAACCGATGGCCAGGATGGCGAACAAAACCAACATCTCTTGCGCCAGGAGGTAAGTCATAGAATGATTCTAACAAATAAACAGAGTTGGCGTGAGGGCAGTCACGCCAACCCATCCTGATTCGTTTGCAGAGGTTGCTCAGGAACGAGCTGCCTGCTCAATTGGAAACCGGCAAGAACTCGAAAGAGGCGGCAATCAAATCTGCCTGCGCCAGGTAATTATCGAAGATCTCTACTGGGGCCGTATACTGCAGCGTTGCAAGCTGGTGACCTGTCCACAGCCAATAAACCTTGGATTTCAATACAATCTTTTTGTTATCCTCGTTGCTTTCGTATTGGTACATCGTCGCATAACCTTTCACTTTGCCTGCCTGGAAATCCTCCTTACTGAGTTGATCAAATCCGGCCTTATCCAGGATTAACTCAAATAGTATTATCATCGCCTGGACCTGGGGAGTGCTGCTGACTTCAGTCATCATAATCATGAAATTGGCGAGACCCTCTGGCTCAGTTAGCGTTAAGTATGTAGCATCGTTTGGCATAAGCGCAGATTCTTGCAGCCAGGGCAGCGGGTAAGACATGGCGTAACCGTTGGTAGTATCACGAATTGTGCGCAAACCGTCGACCAACGGAGGGATATCTTTCAACCATTCCAGATCTTCTTGGGCATCTTTTTTCAGGCTGGCGTCTTTGACGGTGTTTAAGAGATTCTCCAGATCCTGTATGGCGGCTTCCACATCGCCTTGCCGGCGATGCGCCCATGCCAGGTCGTAATAGGCTTTTTCCAGGTCCGGGTTGAGCTTCAAAGCCTGCTCCAAATCGGTAACAGCTTCTCCGTACAACGCTTTCCCATAATAAGCCTGGCCGCGCGCCCAAAACGCCTCTGCAGAGTGTGCATCCAGCTCGATGGCTGTTTCAGCGTTTTCCAGTGCACTGCTCCACTCTTCCTCGGCCAGGTCAACCAGGGCTAAAATCACCTGTATCTCAGTCATTTGTGGATCATATTGCGTCGCCTCATCTGCTTCCTGGCGCGCATTGTCCGGGTCATCTTTCAGCAGATAAACCCTGGCTCGCACCAGGTAAGGGACAGGGTTGCCAGGGTAGATGCCGATGGCCTGGTTGATGGCTTTATTAGCCTGGCCAATCTTATTCTGCGCCAAGTAGAGCCGGGCCTGCACGATCAAGGTGGCCTGGTGCTCGGCGTCGATCTGGGTGGCTTCCTGCAAAACATCATTTGCTTTGACATAATCACCCATTTGCAGATACACTTCCGCTTTTTGCGCCAGGAGAGGCATGCTGCGGGCATCGATAGCCAGCGCCTGGTCGAGGATTTGGATGGCTTTCTGGAAATCGCGCTGTGCGGTGAGCACCTTCGCCTGGCCTGCCAGCGCCTCCAACACTTCCGGTCCATGTTGTTGTGCAGATTCGAAGGCTGCGCGAGCCGGCTCAAACTCATACTGCGCCAGATAAACATTACCACAGGCCAGGTATCCAGCGGAATGTTCCGGCTGTAAATCGATCGCTTTCTGGCAGGCTTCCAGTGCTTTGTCGAATTGGTGCGCTCGTAACCTGATGCTGGAAAGGATCGTGTAGCCCTGATTCGCCTCCGGCGCCAATTGGATCAGTCGCTCGGCTTCGGTTTCTAGTTTGTTGCCTTCAAAGCGCTGGTGTTGCAGCCACAGCCGCCCTGCAATAGCAGGAATGAAATCCTTATTCAGGCGTAGGGCCTCGTCATAATCGGCCAAAGCGTTTTTCTGCTGGGCCGTAGTCTCGTAATTCTGGGCGCGGCACACGTAGAATTCTGGTCGCTCATCCTGCAATTCAATTGCCTGGTTGATCCATCGCAGCCCTTCCACATAATCGCGCCGGTTTGCTGCCAGCATTGCCTGCGCCCACAGGTTCGCTGCCGAGTCAGGCGCCAGTTGCTTCAGAGATTCCCCCTTTGCCTCGGCGGTATCTGTATCACCATTCTGCAGGGCGATATAGACTTGCATGGCTAAAGTCTCTGGCGTATCGCCAGCCAATTCGCTGGCAGTGTTCAGATCCGCGGTTGCCTCTTCCCATTGCATGCGCCAGGCGTACAGGCTGCCGCGCACCTGGTAAGCCATTGCCAGCCCCTGGTCGCGCTCGATCGCCGATTGGGCTGCCCGCATGGCCCGCTCGTACTTCGACGCCTGGTAGGCTTCAACCGCCTCCAGCGCATAAGGCAGGCCGAACCGGTCATCCAGATCGCGTCCTTTCACGGCTTCCTGTAGAGCCTTGCCGCGATCTCCCTGAGCCAGATAGATCTCCGCGCTTTTGATGTGGGCCTCTGCAAGTGCCGGGTCCGCCTGGGTAGCGGCCTGGTAAGCAGACAGGGCGTTGGCCCAGTCTGCTTGCTGTCGATAGCTGTCGCCAAGGATGACATGTAGCTGAGCGGCGTTGTCTGCGCCTCCTGCCAGGGCCGCATCGCAATCGTTGATCGCCTGGGTATACTTATCCTGCTGGTAAAAAGCGCTACAGCGTAAAGCCTGGGCCTGCACGCTGTGCACCTGCCAGCTAGCCGGTTTGGTATTTAGGGCCTTCGTACAGGCCGCTTCAGCAGCAGCCAAATCGCCGGCATCCAGGGCTGTCCGGCAATCCAGGTAACTGCGGTTCTCGGCCCAGCGGATCCCGAAAAAGCCCCCTGCTCCAGCAACCGCCAGTATTATCAACACGACCAATGCATACAGCCAAACGCGCTTGCTTTTCCTGGCTTGCGGCGCGGGCACCTGGGCAGAAACTGGTTGTCCAGAGTCCGCCGGTTCGACGGATTCGCCCACGCTTTCCTCCCCCGTGGATCGTTGTTCCTCAGATGTCTGGTTTTCTTCCATGCCTTTACCTCCCTGTCTACAAGGATGTTGGAAAAGATGTTTACATTATATCGGATACTTCACAAAATTCACGGTGAAAAAACAAATTTCTTTCAGAAACCAGTCATTGTGCTTGTAGGGCGGCGCGCACCTGCTCGCACAGCGCCGCAATCTGCCGCTCATCGCCATGCGGCGCTTCGGGCCATTCGTCGATGCGCACACCCCAGTATTCGCGCGGCGTGCCAGGATAGCGCGGCAGCAGGTGCAGGTGCATGTGCGGCACGCCGTGGCCGATCACGAAGGCATACACGTGCTCTGTATGCGTGATTGCTTTGAGCGCCCGGCTCAGCCGCGTTGCCAGCAAGCCCAGCGCCTGCCCCTCTGCATCGCTCAACTCGGCCAGGCCGGGAACGTGGCGGCGCGTTTCTACCACCAGCCAGCCCAGGTAAGCCGTATCCTGCCCCTCGGCGAAGTGGGCGTGACTGGCATACACCCACTCGTCGGCGTAGATCGCCCCGCCGGGAACCACGAACTCGCCGCGTTGCTTGGCGCAAATCAGGCAGTCTGACATTTTGCCTCCTTGTTATCCGCTCGCTTGTATTGCGATCCCAAACGTATTCTCGACCACGCCCGGCAGCAGGCTGTAGACCGAGCAGCCCATAGCAGCTTCGAAACCGTGCTGCAATTGCAGATACGCCTTCCAGCGCGGCACAGAGTAGGCGTTGGTGCCGTAGCGCAGGGCCACGTCCACCATGCGTTTTTCGATCAGGCAAAAGCCGCTGGGCAGCGCCAGGCAGTCGCACAACTGCACCAGCCGGTCGTAGTCATTGTAAGCGTTGCGCGCCAGGAAATCGCCCACGAACTGCTGCTCTTGCGGCGAGCAGTCCCACTGGCTGGCCACGGCCTGCACCTCCGGGATGGGGAAGGAGTGCGTCAGCGCCACGCGTGCCGCCTCAGGGTAGCCCAGCGCGTCCAGGTAGCGGTAGCCGTCGAGGGCGTGGCGCATTTCGTAGCGCCCGGCGCGGCGGCCGATGTCGTGCAGACAACCCAGCACGTAAGCCGCTTCCGGGTCGAGGCGCGGATGGCGGCTGGCGATAGCCTGCGCCGCCTGGGCGGCGTACAGGCTGTGCTGCACCCACGGCCCCGGGTTGCGCGCCTGGGCTTCCTCCAGCAGTGCGTGTGCCTGCTCAATGGTGGGTAGATGCATGCGCTTATTCACTACCTTCGAGTCGTTGGCTTAGCTGTTGCAGGATTTCTGGAGTCAACCCCTCTTCCGCCTCTACCGGCGTGCGCTCCCGCAAAGCATCTTCGATCTTATCGAAAGAAGCCTGCCCCAGGCTTTGCAGCAGCGCGGCGTAAGCGGCGCGCTGCTCCCGGATGGCGTTCTCCGGAAGCGCCTGCACGGTATATGCCAGGGTCGCCCAGCGGGTCAGGGCGTAGACAATGTATTGGTTGAGCGAGATTGCCTCGCTCGCCGCCAGTGATTCAAGCTGGCGGTGTAACGTTTCGGGCAAACGCAGCGTTAATTGGGCCATATTTTCACCTCACTGGCTGCTGACCAGCAACCTATAACATTCATCGCCTCTTCAAGCCTCAGGATAAACAATCGCATCCCAGACACCCGGAGACTGCGAGTCTCCGGGTGTCTTTGAAGAGAGTCAGCCGTTTTTAGATACCAAACAAACTTGTGATAAGGGCACCTGCCCCCAAAGACCCGGACACTGTGAGTCTCCGAGTGTCTTGAAGGGCCTATTCGCCTTCAATCATCAAAGAGCAAATGTTGGATAGCCGTTGATTCCTGGTAAGATTCTACAAACGCACGGTAGGAAGCGTCTGCCCCCGAGACACCCGGAGACTGCGAGTCTCCGGGTGTCTTGAAGTGGGCCAGCACAACATCCGGATTGGGTAGCGTGCCGTGGCGTAAACCCAGGTATTCGCGATAGCTGGAGTATTCCCAATCTTCTGCCTTTTGCACCAATTTCGCAACAACGGGATTTAGATGAATGTATCGAGATAAATGGAGCAAATATTCGTCTTTGTCCACCAGTTTAGCGCAGAAACGACCTTGAAACAAGGGTCCAGTTCGCTCAAATCGCACGTTAATGGCCCTGGCGTATGACATCCCTAAAGAACTCATGATGGGAGCCAGATTATCTGATGCCAGGTTGATTAGCAGATGATAATGGGTTGGCATCAAGCAGTAAGCCACAATGCTTACCGCACTTCCAAAATATTCACGCGCGCGCCGCAGAAAGAAAAGGTAGTTTTCCCTCTCGAAGAAAATTCGCTCCTTGTTTACGCCCCGGTTGTACAGGTGATAGTAACATCCGCTACAAAATGTCATGTTTCGTGGGGGCATATTACCCTCCTAGACTCCCGGAGATTCCGAATCTCCGGGAGTCTGGTTACTTCCTGCTAACTGTTCTACGCGGCTCTGTCCAATGCTGAAATAGCGCGCCTGCGGGTGATGCAGGATGATGGCTGCCGTGGACTGCTCCGGCACAAGCTGGTAAGCCGCCGTCAGGCTCATGCCCAGCTCGCTCTCGGCTGGCAGCAGATCAAAGACTTTGCGGTGATGCTCCAACTCGGGGATGGCCGGATAGCCCCACGAATAGCGCTTGCCCTGGCCTTCCGGTAAGCCCAGCTCACTGCGGATGTGGCGGTGCAGGTATTCGGCCGCCGCTTCAGCGCTCTGCACCGCCAGGCCGTGCGTGTAATAGGCCTCCGAGTAGTCGCCGGCTGCTTGCAAATCATCGAAGCGCTGCGTGGCGGCCTGGCCTACCGTGACCACCTGCAAGGCGACCACATCCATCACGCCCGATTCTGCCGGGGCGAAGTAGTCCGCCAGGCACAGGAAATCCCCGGCGGGCTGGCGCGGGAAGGCCAGGCGGGCGACCTCGTGCGGGCGGGCAGCGCCCAGCGAGGCCGGCTCGTACAGCACCAGCTCGTCGCCCTCGGACTGCGCCGGCCAGCAGCCGTACACGCCCTGCGGTTCGAGCCAGCCTTCGCGCCGCGCCTGGCGCTGCATGCGCTCCAGGCGCGCTTCGAACTCGGCCTGCAAGCGCTGCCATTCCTCGCCGTGTGCGTTCTTGGCCCCCCAGGACAGGCGGAACAGCTCGTTCCTGGACAGGCGCTGGAAGACGATCTCCAGCGGCATGCTGCGCACCAGGCGCGGCCCCCACACCGCCGGGCGCGGGATAGCTGTCGCTGGGGCCACAGATGAGCGCCGCCCGCCGGGCGTAACGGGATGTGCCGCGCCAGCCGCCCGCTCCTGCTCGCGTCCGGCTTCCTGGCGCAGGCGCTCCAACAGCGCCGGGCGCTGCTGCGGGTCGCTGAGCGCGTCCATCACTGCCAGGCCCTCGAAGGCATCCTTGCAGTAAAACACCCCTGGCTCGTAGGGCTGGCCCTGCTCGGTGAGCAGGATGCGCCAACCGAAGCGCCGGTTGATGGCTGCCCCGCCCACCAACACCGGGAAGCGCAGGCCGCGCCGCTGCAGCTCGTTGACGATCAAAGGCATCTGCTTGCTGGTGTTGACCAGCAGCGCGCTCAGGCCGATGGCGTCCGCCTTTTGCTCCACTGCGCTGGCGATGATCGTCTCGGCCGGCACCTGCTTGCCCAGGTCAACCACCGTATAGCCATTGTTAGCCAGGATCGTCTTGACCAGGTTCTTGCCGATATCGTGCACATCGCCGTATACCGTCGCCAGCACCACCTTGCCCTTGCTCACGCCTTCCTGGCGTCCGCCTTCCTGGCGCTCCAGGAACTGCTCCACGTGCGTGACAGCTTTCTTCATCACCTCCGCCGATTGCAGCACGAAGGGCAGGATCAACTCCCCCGCGCCGAAGCGGTCGCCCACTTCTTTCATGGCTGGCAGCAGCACCTGGTTCAGGATGTTCACCGCCGTCTGGTGGCGTGAGCCATCTGCTTCCCGGGCCAGGATTTCGTCGATATCGGCCTCCACGCCGTCTTTGTGGCGGTGCAGGATGCGCCAGTGCAGGCGTTCCTCGGGAGTCATGCCTGCCGTGGGGTCTGCGCTGGAAACATCCCGTTGGGAGGTCTCTGCGGACGAAAAATACTCGATGAAGCGCTGCAAAGCTTCCGGGCGGCGGTTGAAGATCAGGTCTTCGCTTAGCTGGCGCTGCTCTTCAGGGATCTCGGCATAGGGCGTGATTTGCGCCGGGTTGACGATCGCCATATCCAGCCCGGCCTGCACAGCATGATAGAGCAGCACGCTGTTCAACACCGGGCGCGCCGCCGGCTCCAGGCCGAAGGAGGCGTTGCTCACCCCCAGCGAAGTCAGCACGCCGGGCAGTTCGGCCTTGATGCGCCGGATGCCCTCCAGGGTCTCGACGGCCGCGTTGGCGAACTCCGCCTCGCCGGTCGCCAGGGTGAAGGTCAGCGCGTCGAAGACCAGCGCTTCAGGGCGCAGGCCGTACTCGTCCACCGCCATGGCGTAGATGCGCCGGGCGATCTCCAGCTTGCGCTCTGCCGTCCTGGCCATGCCCTTCTCATCGATGGTCAGCGCCAGCACCGCCGCGTTGTGCGCCCTGGCCAGGCTGAAGACCCGCTCGGCCCTGGCGCGCCCGCCTTCCAGGTGCGTCGAGTTGAGCAGGCAGCGGCCTGGGGCGATCTTGAGCGCCGTTTCCATCACGTCTGGCTCGGTAGTGTCGATCACCAGCGGCACTTCTACCCCGGAGGCCAGCTTCTTAACCACTTTGTACATCAGTTCGGCCTCATCCGGGCGTTCGGTGACCGCCACCGAGATGTCCAGGGCGTGCGCCCCGCCCTCCACCTGCTCGCGGCCCAATTCCAGGATGGTGTCGTAATCCTCCGCCAGCAGGATGCGCTTGAACTTGCGGCTGCCCTGGGCGTTGCAGCGCTCGCCGATCAAAAACGGCGGCGGCTCCTGCTGCATGGGCATCGCCCGGGTGGCGGAGGCCAGGCGCGGTGCGCGGTCCGATAGGTGCGGCGTTCCTGCGCGCCGGCGGCGAGTAGGCAGCGGCCCGCCCAGCCTCTCCACCAGCAGCTTGAGGTGCGCCGGTGTGGTGCCGCAGCAGCCGCCCACCACGCTGACCTGGTGTTTCTCGACGAACTCGACCAGCGCCTGGGCGAACGGCTCGGGCTCCAGCGGGTAGACTGCTTCGCCATCCACGTTGAGCGGCAGCCCGGCGTTGGGGATGCACGACACCGGCAGGCGGGCATGCTCGCCCAGGTAGCGCATCGGCTCGCGCATGTGCTCCGGCCCTGTCGAGCAGTTCAGGCCGATCACGTCGATCTCCAGCCCTTCCAGGATCGCCAGGGCCGCGGCGATGTCCGTGCCCAGCAGCATGCGCCCGGTGGTGTCCAGGGTCACCTGGGCCTGCACCGGCAGGTAAACGCCCATCTGTTCGAAAGCCTGGTGGATGCCGGTGATGGCTGCCTTGACCTCCAGGATGTCCTGCGAGGTCTCCACCAGCAGCAGGTCCACCCCGCCCTGGATCAAGCCGGCGGCCTGCTCGCAGAACACCTGCGCCAGCTCGTCGAAGCCGGCGCTGGCAAGCTCGGGGTCTTCGGCTGAAGGCAGCTTTCCAGATGGGCCCATCGAGCCTGCCACGAAGCGCGGCCGGTCGGGCGTGGCGTATTCGTCCGCCAGGCGTCGCGCCAGGGCTGCCGCCGCCCGGTTGATCTCGACCACCTGCCCCTGCAAGCCGTACTCGCCCAGCGTGATGCGGTTGGAGCGGAACGTATCCGTCTCCAGCACGTCCACGCCTGCCTCCAGGAAGGCGCGGTGCACCTTTTCGACGGCTGCCGGATAGCTGATCACCAGGTAATCGTTGCAGCCGTTATACCGCTCTCCACCGAAATGCCCGGCGTTCAGCTTCTGGGCCTGCAAACTGGTGCCCATAGCGCCGTCGTAAACCAGCACATGCTCCTGCAAAGCGTCCAAAAAGCGGCGGTTGGTGTATTTTCGTGGCATATTTACCTCTTTCTCGGGGTGTGCCCTGTTCGTTTCGTTTAGGCAACCACCCGTAGGGGCGCACGGCGTGCGCCCTGTATTGCACGGTGCGTGCCCGTTGCCATGCACGGCGTGCGCCCTGCATGCTTACCTGCGCTCAACCCTCTGGCAAATCCGCCAGGCCCACCCGCAACTGGCGCGCCAGGTCTTCCAGGTCCGTGTAAGCGAACACCCGCTGCGCGCAGCCCAGGGCCGAGCTGGAAACGCGTTCCTGAACCTGGTGGAAAAGCCACACCGGCACCTGGTAGGCGAAAGCCAGGCCCTCTTCGATCAGCCCGCCGCGCAGTTCGGGGTCGTAGAACAGCAGCGCCAGGCCCGCTGTGCGCATGTGCTGGCGCACGAAAGGCATGAACAGCCGGGCATCCTCCAACCCTTCATCCAGGATCGCCTGGTAAGCCAGGAACGGCTGGTGGCCGGCCTGGCGCACGGAGTCTACCGCCAGCGCAGCGATTTGCTGGCGGTGAGCGTCGCCTCTCGGCACTTTGACGATAATGAATACCTGCATAGCAGCCTGCCTTTTTCGCGATGCGAAATTATACCCGATACTGACTTAGAAAATCTCTGTGGCTCTCCGTGGTTCTTCTCCGTGCTCTCCGTGTTGAATTCGTGCTGGCCTGGCCGGCCAATCATGGCAAACATAAGGATTCATGATAAACTATTCTTTAGCGTTAGTTATTTTGCTACTATTCACCATGGAACACCTGCGCCGCGTCCGCGATTTCGAGCAGATGAAGATCCTGGCAGACTCTCGCCGCCTGGAAATCCTGCGTTTGTTGATGGCGCGCCCCATGACGCTCTCGCAGTTGGGCCTGGTTTTCAACGAGCACCCGGCCCGGGTGCGCCACCACGTCAAACAATTGGAAAAAGCCGGGCTGATCGAAATGGTCGGCACCAAAGTGGTGCGCGGCTTCGTGGAAAAATATTACCGCGCTAAGGCCAGCGCCTTCCTGCTGCAAGAGATCATCCTGCCCGCCGAAGCCAATCACAGCCTGACTATCCTGGGCAGTCACGACCTGGCCCTGGAGGCCGTGGCCGAGCACCTGCGCCAGCGCTCCCACTCACCGCTGGAACTGCTCGTGCTGCCCATCGGCAGCCTGGAGGGCCTGATCGCCCTGCGCCAGGGGGCCGCCCAAATCGCCGGCTGCCACCTGCTGGACGCCGCCAGCGGCGAATACAACCTGCCCTACGTGCGCCACATCTTCCCCGACCGCGAGATGAACCTGATCACCTTTGCGCACCGCGCCCAGGGCCTGCTGGTGGCTCCCGGCAACCCCAAGCATATCAAAGAACTGGCCGACCTGGCGCGCTCCGATGTGGTCATGATCAACCGCAACCGCGGCTCAGGCACGCGCCTGTGGTTGGAAAACCAATTTGCGCGCCTGTCTGTCCCGGTCGAAGCGCTGAACGGCTACCGCCGGGAAGTGCGCACTCACACCGCCGTGGCCGAGGCCGTGTACCAGCGCAAAGCCGACGTTGGCCTGGGGCTGCAAGCCGCCGCCCGCCAGCAGGGCCTGGATTTCATCCCCCTGTTCGAAGAGCGCTTCGACCTGGCCCTGCCGCACGAACTGCTCGCCGATAAATTGTTACAACCCTTGTTGGATTACCTCGCCAGCGCCCCCTTCCGCAAGTTGATCGCCAGCCTGGAGGGTTACAGCCCGGCGCACAGCGGCGACCAGCTCTCCCCCTGACATTTCGACAGGCGGACCGCCGCGCTAATCCATCTCCTGCCGCCCTGCCAGCGCCCGCTGCAGCGTGCTCTGGTCGGCGTACTCCAGGTCGCCGCCCACGGGCAGGCCGCGCGCCAGGCGCGTCAGCCGCACGCCCAGCGGTTGCAGTTGCTGGCGCAGGTAGGCGGCTGTGTAGTCTCCCTCCATGCTGGGGTTGGTCGCCAGGATCACCTCCTGGATGCCCCCCACGCGCAGGCGCGCCACCAGCTCGCGGATGCGCAGGTTCTCCGGGCCGATGCCCTCGATCGGCGAGAGCGCACCGTGCAGTACGTGGTAGCGCCCGGTGTACGTGCCGGTGCGCTCCAGCGCCAGCACGTCCAGGGGTTCTTCCACCACGCAGATCAGGCTGGCGTCCCGGCGCGTGTCGCTGCACACCTCGCAGGCCTCCCGTCCGGCGCCGGTGATGTTGAAGCAGGTCTGGCAGTAGGTGATGTTGGCCCGCAAAGCCGACAGCGCCTCCGCCAGGTCGCGCGACAGGTCTTCAGGGGCGCGCAGCAAATGAAACGCCAGCCGGGAGGCGGTCTTGGGACCGATCCCCGGCAGGCGTGAGAAGGCGTTGATCAGGTTCTGGAGCGGTTCTGGCAGCAGCATAGGATTCTGGGAACGCCGACCCCCAGGTCGGCTCGTATGGATCCGGCCTTAGAAGGGCAGTCCGCCAGCCAGCGGGCCCAGGCGCTCTGCCGCCATCTCGCGCGACTTGTCCAGGGCGCTGTTGAAAGCCGTCAGCAGCAGGTCTTGCAGCATATCCACGTCCGCGTCTTTCAAGACTTCCGGGTCGATCTCCACCCCCCGGCAGCGCTGGTCGCCGGTCACCGTGACCTTGACTGCCCCGCCGCCAGCCGTGGCGGTGACCGTCTCATCCGCCAGCTTGGCCTGAGTCTCTTCGATCTGCTGCTGCAACTTCTGCAACTGTCCCATCATGCCCATCTGGCCCGGCATCTTAGGGGCTTTGTAACCTTTTGCCATATCAACCTCCTCGTAACCGTTATTGAATATCGACGATCTCTCCGCCCAGGTCGCGCACCGCCGCCGCCACCATGCCGTCCTCGTCCACGCCGGGGGGCACGTTGTCGCGCTTGGCGGTATCCACCACGCAGCGGATTTCGATCTCGCGTTGGAACACCTGCGCCAGCGCCTTCTGCGCCACTTCCACGTTTTCGGGCTTTTCCATCTGGCTCTTCAAGACATCGCTGGCGAAGTTCAAGACCAGCACGGCCCCGTGCATGTAGCGCGACTTGCACGAGTTGAGCAGCCCGTAAGCCTTGGGGTTCTGTTTGCGCACCCAGCCCAGCATGCGCGGCCAGGTCTCGGACAGGGTCTGCGTGGCCTGGCGGTCCTCGGCGTTCAGCGCCGGGGCGTCGGCGGCCGCGCTCTGGCCGGCTTCCGGCGCTGGGGGGGGCGGGCTGCCCGGCCCGGGCGCAGCGCGGCGCGAAGCCGCCTTGCGCGGCGTGACAGGCGCCGTTGTTTCGGGCGCGGGCTCGCTCGCGGCGGCCGGTTCCGGCCGGTTCAACGCCTCGATAAAGGCCATCTCCAGGGGCAGGGCCGGCTGCCAGGTAGCGCGCGCCTCGTTGGCGGCGTGGTTGAAGGCCCGGATGATGCGCAGCAGCTCGGCAGAGCCGAAGGCCTGGGCGTGGCGCGCCATCTGGGCGCGCAGCTCAGCGCCCGCCTCCACCTGGTCGGCGTTGCCGCTGCCCACCAGCAGCAGGTCGCGCAGGTAGTCCACCACCTGCCGGGCGAACTGGCGCGGGTCGCTGCCCGCGTCCAGCGCCTGGTGGATGCGGTCCAGCCCTACGTCGGCTTTGCCCGCCGTCAGCGCCTCGGCCAGGTCCAGCACCGCCTGGCTGGCAGCCGTGCCCAGCACGTTCTGCGCCATTTCCAACGTGATGGCCTGCCCGGTGGAGGCCAGTTGGTCCAGCAGCGAGATGGCGTCCCGCATTGCCCCGGTCGACTGGCGCGCGATCAGCGTCAGCGCCGCCTCTTCGATCTGGATGCCCTCCTCCTGGGCCAGCATGCGCAGTTCGGCCACGATGTCCGCCACCGGGATGCGCCGGAATTCGTGGCGCTGGCAGCGCGACAGCACCGTGGCGGGGATCTTGTGCACTTCGGTGGTCGCCAGCACGAAGATGGCGTGGGCGGGCGGCTCCTCCAGCGTCTTCAGCAGGGCGTTGAAGGCCGCCGTGGAGAGCATGTGCACTTCATCGATGATATAAACTTTATAACGCCCCAGGTTGGGCGAAAAATTGATCTTATCGCGCAGGTCGCGCACGTCTTCGACGCTGGTGTTGGAGGCCGCGTCGATCTCGATCAGGTCCAAAAAGCGCCCCTGCACCACCGCCTGGCAGTGCGCGCACTCCCCGCACGGCCGCCGTGCCAGGTCCTCGTCCAGGCAGTTGACCGCCTTGGCCAGGATGCGCGCCGTAGTGGTCTTGCCCGTGCCGCGCGGCCCGGCGAACAGGTAGGCGTGCACCACGCGCCCCGCTGCCAGGGCGTTGCGCAGCGTGTGCACCACGTGGTCCTGGCCCATCACCGCTTCCCAGCTTTGCGGGCGCCATTTGCGATAGAGTGCTTGAGTCATGGTGTTCCTTCAGAATTGTTGTTCGCTGTCTTCAGAAGATAGAGTTTCCAAAAGAGTCGCACCTTTCTCATCGACTGGCAGATTTTATCTTTCACCACGAAGAACACTAAGAACACAAAGATTTTTTCAGAAAACTCCGTGAACTCCGTGGCTTCTCCGTAATCTCCGTGTTAGATGTACACCTCACGCCAAACCCAACGCTCGCCTTCGCCAGCATCATCCTCGAGCGCGCCCCTAATTATAGTACAACTCTCGCAGAAGCCCGTACGAAACCCGGCGCAGTTTGGCTTAGCAAAAAGAAATCGAATTTTTGTCAAAAATTCGATTTCTGGTTTCTGGAGAAGCCGGGGCGAAACCCAATTGAGTTTCGCCCCGGCTGGAGGCCACTGCCAGGCGCTATCCGTCTTGGATGGATCTCAAACCTTACGCACCAGGATGTGGTAGTACCAAATCTCCCCATTGTCTTCTCTGAGAATTTCAAACCCTGCTCGCTCGACCCACTCCCTGACCTGTTGGTTGGTCGGATGATAGTGATAGACGCCTTCGTCAGGCCACTCGCCATAAACTACCGGCAGCCCGGCCTGCCGGGACCTTTCGAAGGCCTGCCGGACTTCGCCCTCATCCGCATTTTCGATGGTTTCGGCGGTGAAATACAGGCAGCCGTGCGGTTTTAGCGCCCGGTGGAAGTTGCCGAGCGCCACGGGCCAGTCTTCGGGGCACACGTTTTCCATGGCATCCATGCAAATTGCGCCGTCGAAAACCTCTCGATAAGCCATTTCCTGCAAGCCAACTTTCTCGAAGCGCACCGCGGGGAATTTGGCCTTGGCGCGTGCCAGCATCCCCTGGGATTGGTCGATCCCAAGGATGGTATGCCCCTTCTCGAGCAGGAATGGCAAATACCTGCCGGCCCCACAGGCTGCATCGAGGATCAGGCTGCCTGGTGGGAGCCGGCGCAAGAATTCGTGGATGAAGTCTTGATGGGTGGTATTGCTGTACAACCCCGCTTTTTCTTCGCCGTAGAGCGGCGCCCAAACCGTATCATACTGTTCTTCGCATGCAAGCCGCATTTCTCTTAGCCAGGTGATTCGGTCCATTTGTATTTTCACCAATCGGTCGCTGAAAAAATGTTGCTGCACAACTCACCGGGTGCCGGCATCTGGGCTGGTAGGTGGCTCCTGCGCACATACCTGCGCCGCCTCCCGCTCCACGTCCAGCTTGCGGCGCTGCAAGCGCTCGGCGGGTACTTGCAGATTGTAATCGAAAATGCGCCGGTTGAGCTTCTCGACGCGTGCGGCGAACCTGCGCCGCGCCCGCTGCCATTCGGCCTCCACCAGCCCGGGCGGCTCTCCCCCGGCCAGCGCCTTCTGCCGCCAGGCCCAGGCCCGGCGCAGGCCGGCGCGCGCCGCTTCGCTCTCGGCGTCGATCTCCTGCTGCAGCTCGATCCACGGCAGGGTGTAGCCGCCCTCCCGCAGCACGTGGTAAGCCAATCGCCACTCCGGGTCCGCCAGCGGGTCGCCCTCCAGGCGCAGCGGTTTGCCCTTGCCCGGCAAATTGTCGAACTTGCCCTCCTCAGCCGCCCGGCGGATGTGCTCTTCGATGTCCTTCATGGATACCTCACGGGATCTTATACGTCGCCTGGATGCGCCCCTGGGCGTCGCGCAGCGTCACCGTCTCGCCCGGCGACCAGATGGCTTTGTCCATGCCCCAGTACAGTTCGATCACCGAGTTGTTGCCCGGGCGAGTGTATATGCTCACCGCCCCGCCGCTGTACAGGGTCAACTGCGGAGACTGCGGGAAGATGAAAACGTTGCCGCGCCCGTCTTCGATACGCCAGCCCACCAGCGAAATCTCGCCTTCGCCGTTGTATTTGAGCTTCACGTGCTCCGTTTCCAGGTCGCCAACCCCGATCACGCTTTCGATCAGCATGCTGCCCTGGGCGCTCAGCGCGCTGGCGCCCGGCGTGGAAACCGGCGTGGCTGCGCCCTGGCCTGGCGCGGGGGTGGGGGTGTGCGCCGCCGGGCGGATGGCGCTCAGGGCGTCCGGCAGCAGGCTCTTGGGCAGCGGGCCCTGCGCCTGGTCCCACAGGATCAGCACCACCAGCGTGGCGCAGGCTGAAACCAGCGCGTTGAGTAGAAGAAATAGGAACATTCGTCGCGATTGCTTCATAGCTCTGATGATAGCACAGAATCCAGCGCCCAAGAGGGCCTTTTGCCCGCCAATTGGTTGACGCCTGGCGGCATTGCTACTACAATCCAGGCATGCCATATCTGATCGATGGTCATAACCTGATCCCGCGTTTGCCTGGGATGAACCTGGCGGATCTCGATGATGAGATGCGCCTGGTGGATATGTTGCAAGAATTCTGCCGCCGCCAGCGCAAGCAGGCTGAAGTCTTTTTCGATAATGCCCCGCCGGGCGGGACGCGCCTGCGCAACTTCGGCCTGGTCATCGCCCGTTTCGTGCGCCAGGGCCGCACTGCCGACCAGGCCATCCACGAGCGCCTGGAGCGCCTGGGGCGCACGGCGCGCAACTGGACCGTGGTCAGCTCCGATAAGGCCGTGCAGGCCTCGGCCCGCGCCCGCCAGGCCCAGTTCCTGTCTTCGGAAATTTTTGCTGGCATGCTGTTGGAAGCCTTGGACACCACGCGCCGCGACCCAGGGGACCAGGACAGCGTGTCCATGAGCGCCGACGAATTAGATGACTGGATGAACCTGTTCGGCGCTGACGAAAACAACCCGGGTTAGGGGTGGGGGACGCTTCAATCGGACTGATTTCGTCTGAATATTCTCATTCGATTCTAATCCCAAAAGGGTCAAAATAGTGCTATATTAACCCCATTCGACACCTGCCCTCCCATTTACTGGTACAAACAGGTGTCGAGGCGCCGAACGAAGCTTTCAGCACGTACCCCGTGTTGTGCTTCCGGTGGCCCTCCTTAGAATTGCCGGGCGTGCCCCCCCCACGTCCGGCATTTCTTTTTCTATCCGAGCAGGCGCTTGAGCACCAGCAAGGTCAAATCGTCCGATGGCAGGCCCTCGCCGATGAAATCGACCACCGCCCGGTCGATCGCCTCCAGCACGGATTGGGCCGAAGCCGCCTGCGCCCCGGCCTGGGCGCTGCGTTGGGCCGCCTGGGCCACCGTTTCGAACAGGCGCTGCTCGCCAAACATATCGCCGCCTGGTGAAAACGCTTCTGTGACCCCATCGGTGTACATCACCAGGTAGTCGCCTGGCCCCAAAGTGAACTTTCGCCCGCTGATGTGGGTGCCCTCTACAACGCCGATAGCCATGCCGCCCCGTTTGAGCTGCACCAGTTCCTGGCTGCCGTGGCGCACCAGCAGCGGCGGGTTGTGCCCGGCGTTGGCGATCTCCACCTCGCCGGTTTGCAGCGAGACCACCGCGTAGGCCAGGGTGACGAACATGCCCTGCGGCGCGTCCGGAACGATCAGGTCATTAACTCGCTCGAGCACTTTCCCCGGGGCGCTGACCTGCTGCACCGTGGCTCGCAGCAAGGTGCGCACCAGGGTCATATACAGCGCCGCGGGCATGCCCTTGTCGGCTACATCCGCGATCATCACCCCCAGGCGCCCGTTGGGCAGGTCGAAGTAATCGTAGAAGTCGCCGCCCACCTCGCGCGCCGTGCGCCAGGCAGTTTGCAGTTCCCATCCCGGCAGGCTGGGCAGCGTCTGTGGCATGAAGGTGCGCTGGATCTCGCGCGCCAGTTGCATCTCGCGCTCCAGCCGCTCGCGCTCGACCATTTCGCTTTGCAAGAGGTCATTTTGAATCGCCAGGGCGGCCTGCTGCGAGATGCCGGTGATGATCTCCAGGCGTTTGCCGCGCAGGCGGCGGTTGTTCTGGTCGCGCACCGCGCTCTCGGAGACGCCTGCCTCGGGTTCTTCTACCAGCAACACTCCCAACACGTCTCCCTTGACCGCTAACGGGATGGCGATCAGCAAGCAGGGCTCGTTCTCCAGGTAAACTTCCACTTCCTCCTGGTCCGGCGGGATCAGGAAGGACCACTCGTCGGGCACATCGCTGAACAGCGCTTCAGCGCCGTTCAACGGGTAGGCCACCAGGCTGTTTTCCTCCCACACCGCGTCCAGCAGCGGGAATTCTCCGCGCGCGTACTGGCGCGCTGTGGCATCGCGTGGGATGCCATAGGTCTGGGATAGACGGAACCCGGCTGCATCCTTGTCCCACAGGAAGACCACGGCGCGCTTGACGCCTACCAGGATGGGGGTGATGCGTACAATCGCGCCCAGGGCTTCTTCCAGGTCGTTCGAACTGACTACTGCCTGGGCGACTTGCAGCAAGGCCACCGAAACGTAGGCTTCTTCTTTCTGAGACTTGGTCAGCCGGATATTCTCTACCGCCACAGCCGTCTGGTGGGCGATGCCCTGGATGATCGGCAGGCGCTCGTCGAAGAACGAGTTCAAAGCGTTGCCGTTGCCGAGCGCGCCGGCCTTGTACTCCACCAGGAATGCGCCCAACACCTCGCCGCGCGCCAGCAGCGGCACCAAGACCAGCAGTTCACTGCGCAGCGCGCTGGCAATCGCTTCTGCCGGGAAAAGTACTGCCAG
This sequence comes from Chloroflexota bacterium, assembly GCA_040752025.1. Classification (GTDB taxonomy): domain Bacteria; phylum Chloroflexota; class Anaerolineae; order Anaerolineales; family UBA4823; genus JBFMFR01. The sequence goes on from JBFMFR010000036.1 coordinate 32,003, forward strand.
CAGGTTCAGGTCTTCTGCATCGCCGTGCAGGATAACGGGGTGTTGCTCAGCCAGCAGGCGGTCGAACACCAGCACATCGCCAGGAGCAAAGCGCCGGCGCTCGAACTCCGTTTGCTGCTCGGGGCCCAGGCCCGAGGCCGCCGCCGGGACGAAGTCGCCATCTGCATCCAGCATGTACAGCAGGCAGGCTTTGACCCCTGCCAGCATCGGTGTGATGTGGATCACGGTCCCCAGCAGTTCGTTCAGGTCTGTCAGCGACTGCGTGGCCTGCGCCACCTGCAGCAACACCGTTGAAACCCAGGCTTGCTCGTGGGCCGCCTCGTACAGGCGGGCGTTTTCGATCGCCACGGCGGCGTAGCTGGCGAAGGCAGCCGTCATGGCGTGCGCCTCGCTGCCGTAGCGCCCCGAACTGTGATGCGCCAGGGTCAAGACACCCAGGCTGTTCTTCCCCACTCGCAAGGGTGTGGCAATGGCGGAATAGTCGCTCGGAAATTCCAGCGCCGCGCCCAATGGGTCGAAGTGCGCCTCTGGTGAGCGGATGATCGGGTACCCGGCCACCAGCGCCTCCAGCAGCCAGGTGGAAGCCGGTTCAGGGACGATCGCCGGGTCAGTGGGTGGGTTGAACTCCAACACGTCTTCGGGGCTCATGCCCACTTCCAGATCCAGGTCGCTGGCGCATCCGCCGCGCACCGCTGCCAGGTGCACCGGCGCTTCTCCCTGGTCATCCTCTGCCTGGTTGTCCTCATCTAGCAGCCAGATCGCAGCTACGTCCAGCGGCAGTGTGCGATCCAGTTCGGCCAGCACGGCTTCCAGGACCTGGTCCAGGTCTACATCTGCAGACAGCAAACCCGCCACTTCGCGCAAGCTGTCGGCGACCTGGCGGCGCCAGACCTCTGAGCGATACAAGTTGGCATTGCGCATGGCAACCGCGATGTTATCAGCCAGGGCTTCGAACAAAAAGCGATCTTCCTCGCCGAAGGCGTTTTCTTGCTCGCTTTGCACATCTAAAATGCCCAGGACCTCGCCGCCGAAGATCAGCGGTGCGGTCAATTCGGCGCGCGTCTCTGCGGGATGCAGTTCCGAGGCATGATAAAGCGGCTCCAGGGCCACGTTGTTGGCGATCTTCACTTCACCGTGCCGGGCGACCCAGGGCACCAGGCCTTGAGGATCATCCAGGTCGTAAGCTAAGCCCTGTTCGCGCAGCGCCCGGCTCTGTGCGCTGCTTCCGGCTTCGTAGAATATCTTGCGCCGGATGGGCTGCACCGTAAGCAGGTGCACCGAAGGGTAACCAAAGCGCTTGTGAATCAGCGCCACCACTTCATCGAGCAATTTCTCCTGGTCCAGGATTGAAGTAATCGCGTTGCTGACTTCGTAGACCGCGGCCAGTTGGCTGGCGCGCTGCTGCACGGCATTGTAAAGCTGCGCCCCTTCCACCGCGAAGGCGATGTTCATCGCCAGGGCGCGCAGCACGAGCATATCCGTTTCGTCGAAGTATCCAAGCTGGTCGCTCTGCACATCCAGGACGCCCAGCAAGCGCTGCTCGATCTTGAGCGGCAGGGCTACCTCAGAACAGGTCTCGGGCAGCGCCTCCAGATGGCGGTAGCGTTCTTCCTGGCGCACATCGTTTGCCAGCACTTCGCTGCCCGTTTCCGCGGCATAACCGATCATGCCCTGCCCTTTGTGCACCACCAGCGCCGGTCTGTAAGTTTGCCCTGCCGGTGAGCCCTGATCCTGGGTCGAGCCAGCGCCGGCGCGGAAATGCAGCAGGTCCTGCTGCGGTTCGAGGGTGAAGATCGCCACGTAATAGTAATTGAAGGTTTGCTGGATCAGTGCAGTCACCTGGCGAGAGAGTTCATCCAGGTCGCGCACGTTGGCGATCTTGGCGTTCACCTGCCGCACCAATGTGAGCTGTTCCAACCGCCAGCGCTCTTGAATCATGTGCAGGCTGGCTTGCAGCGCCAAAGTCGCCTGGATCGCCAATCCATCGATCAGTTCGATTTCTTCAGGTTCGAAAGCAGGCCCTTCCAGGCGCTCGACCAGTAAGGCGCCTAAGGGCGCCGCGCAGCCCTCGCTGTCGGAGCGTGTGACGAGCGGCGCCGCCACGCATCGGATTTGGGCTTGCTCATCTGTTTGGTTGAGGGCCTCCAATGTCTGCGTACAGTCCGCCTCGGCGCTTTCCCCCCAGCAGGTCTGTTGGGCTTGCATTGCGCTGCGCATGAGTTGGCGCGGCGGCTCGTCGAGCGTTTCGCCGGTAACGCTCACCTCGGCTTGCAATTTGCCGGTGAAACTGCGCGCCACTTTTTCATCTAGCCACAGGGTGGCCTGCCCCTGCATCAGCTTGCTTGCGTTGGCCACAATTAGTTCGCGTTGGGCGACGATCTTCGCCTGGGGAGCGGCTTTCTGCTCGATAGCCGTCAACGCCAAACAGGACAGTTGCTCGCCCAATTCGAGCACCTGTCTCCACTTCGGGCGCGAGGTTTCACCGCCCTTGGATTGGTTGGCACTCACCCTAATTCTCCTTGCGCTTGACCATCCGTAACAGGTTACAGCCTGGTTGTCCCTGCTGTGGCGGCAGGAACTTAAAATCCACCTCGTCCATCAACTGGCGCATGAAATAAAGCCCCAGGCCACCCACCTGGCGCTCCTGGAGTTCCGACTCCAGGTCCGGATCGGGCACACCATCCGGATTGAACGTACTGCCACAATCTTTCATCGTGACGGTTAGCTCATTTCCGATCACCTGGCAGGTGCATTCGATATTCTCTTCGCACTCCCCGCCATAGGCATGTTCTACAACGTTGGTGAAAGCCTCATCCACGGCCAGTTGCACGGAATAAACGGCCTTTGCATCCAGGCCACAGGCCTCTGCAGCCAGCTTTACAAAGTCGCGCACCTCATCCAGCATGCTAAATCGTGCCGGGAAAATCACTTGCCGTGGTTGAGACCAATATGCCTCATCGTCAGGAATCGCAGAGGTTGATAGGTTAGTAGATGAGGCGCTCATGACAACTTCTTGAATCCAATAAATTTGTGCTGCAAGAGCACAGTGGCGAGGTAAGATTTGTTTTCAAAATCGCAATACGAAAGCTGAAGGCTGAAGGTGAATGGCCTCCAGCCTTCAACCGGGCTTTTTGCCGCTCAGATCTAAAAGCTACCGACAGCCGTCAGTAGATCATCGTAGAATTTGAACAGGGGCACAAAGCCAGCCAATTCAAGCGCATCGTATATGCGTTGGGGGACGTTCGTCAAAACAACTTCACCCCGATTATAGCGTTTGCACGTTTTTTGTACGCTGATCAGGACGCGCAGACCGGCGCTCGACATATATTCGACTTCACTCATGTCGATCGCGATTTTGTATCGCCCTGCATTGATAATTGCCTCCATGGCTGCAGATAGTAAAGAAGCGGTCTGGCTGTCAACCCGCCCGCTCGCCTTGACTAAATCGCAGTGTTTATACTGAGTGGTAGTGACTTCCATGGACAAACCTCCACGATAATCTGATGTCTTGTCAGGCTGGTTGGCTGGATTTTCGTGAACCAACCTGGTGAAATAGTGGAGAAATTATATCATCAGTTTCGCCCGTATTCACTCAGATGATGTAGAATTCAGTAGAATACAGCCGCGGAATAGGAGATGCATAATGAAAACAAAGTCTGGCTATCGTTGGTTCGTTGTGGGCGTGTTCTTCCTGTTCATGCTGCTTCACCAGGCCGATAAATTGCTGATCGGCCCGCTGACCACGCCTATCATGAAACAGTTTGGCATTAACCGCTTCCAGATGGGGCTTGTCACCACGGGCGCATTGATTGTAGGTAGCATATTCTATCCTTTGTGGGGATATTTATACGACCGCTATGCACGCGCCAAACTACTGGCACTGGCATCCTTTATCTGGGGATCGACAACCTGGTTGAGCGCCATCGCTCCCACCTACGGCGCTTTTGTCGCTACGCGCGCCAGCACCGGCATCGACGACTCCAGTTACCCGGGCTTATATAGCCTGATCGCTGATTATTTCGGCCCCCAGGTGCGTGGTAAGATTTATGGACTGCTGCAGTTGACGCAGCCCGTCGGTTACTTGTTGGGGATGATGCTGGGGTTGTTCCTGGGCGGCGCCCTCGGTTGGCGCGGCGTGTTCTTCCTGACCGGCTCATTAGGCGTTGCATTGTCCGTTGTGATCCTGTTCGGTGTGCGCGAGCCGCTGCGCGGCCAATCTGAGCCCGAGTTGGCCGACCTGGAGCAGGTGGGCGCCTATCGTTTCGACTGGGCCATCGCTCGCGACCTTTTCAAGAAACGCAGCCTGCGCATCCTGTTCTTGCAAGGCTTCTTCGGCGTTTTCCCCTGGAACGTGATTACATACTGGTTCTTTAATTACCTCGAGACCGAGCGCGGTTACGATCAGAACGCCGTCTTTATTACCATGATGGTCTCGGTGCTGATCTTGGCACTTGGTTATCCTCTGGGAGGCGCGCTGGGTGATTACTTCTTCAAACGCACCCCGCGCGGGCGGGCGCTGGTCGCTATGAGCGGCGTGTTGTTAGGCGCCGTGCTGTTCACATTGACCCTCTACGTTCCGCTGGAGAACCGCGGCCTGTTCCTGTTCATGTTGGGTCTCACCTCCCTGGCCATCCCCATCGCCTCGCCCAACGTGATCTCGATTGTTTACGACATCACCCTGCCCGAGGTGCGCAGCACGGCATTGTCCGTTCAATACCTGATCGAATCATCCGGCGCCGCGCTGGCTCCCGTCATTGCGGGCCTGATCGCCGATCTTAGTTCACTGAAAACCGCCTTCCTGGTGATCTGTGTCCTAACCTGGATTTTGTGCGGCATCCTGTTCGCCCTGGTTTCTACTCGTGTGCCCGGTGATGTGCACCAACTGCGCCAACAACTGCGCCAGCGAGCGGATGACGAACGCCGGCAGGCGATGAGTTAGAAGGGTCAGGTTAGGGAAGCGCCTGGGACAGCAGTTCCCGCAAGCGCGGGTGGTCGGCGTAAACGCCGCGATACTCCGGCGGCAGCAGCGCCGCGATACGGCACATAATCTCGCCCGTGTATTCATGCAGGACGGCGTCACGTTCTTTGCTGGACAGCGGTGGCAGGGTAAAAGGTTCTCCGACTCGGACGATGACGTGGGCCCGCCGCAGGCGCTTTAGTTGTGGGTAAACCTTGCGGTCCTCTGAACCTGCCAGGGCCACCGGGTAGATCGGCACACTCGCCTTGGCCGCCAGGAAACTTACCCCATGCCGTCCTTCGATCAAGGCCGCGGTCGGGCTGCGTGTGCCTTCTGGCGCCAGCACCAACACCCCGCCCTGGTGCAGGCGTTTGAGCGCCTGGCGCACCGCGTTAAAGTCGGCTTCGAAGCGGTTGACGAAAATCGCGTCCAGTTGCCTGGCAAACCAGCGCAGCAGGGGATTTTTTTGGTATTTCTCGGCGACCAGCATGATGATATCTTCGCGATCCAGGAAATGGTACACCAGCGCCGGATCCAGCCTCCCCAGGTGGTTCGATGCAATCACAAAGCTCCCCGAACGCGGGATGCGCTCCAAACCATGGATTTCCAGGCGCGTCGTCAGGCGAATGATCAAGTTTGTAATCCAGCGTGTAATCTTGTAGCCCATGATCAACCTCGTGAATAATGTTGTGGGTCTTTCCACCCCGATCCCTCGAGCTATTGAGAGGTGGCATTCAGGATTTGCAAAGTGGGTCGTAGATCGAGTTCATCGATCAGGTTGTTCAGTTCGGTTAGGTCCAGCGGGCGGCCTTTGCCAGCGTAAGCGGTCAGTACGCCCTCCATCATATTTACCCCAAACGAGCGCCCTTCGTAGATCGGTGTGGTAGTCAGCACCAGGCGCGCCCCGCGTTCCCGCAGCATGGCGATATTCTCTTCCGTGGTTGTGTTGGTGATAATGAATTTGCCGCGCAGGTCTGCACAGGCGTACTTACGGATGTAGTGCATATCGCCCGCGATCAGGTCGGCCTGCTGCCAGTAACTCTGGTACTTGGGATGTGGAGCCTCATCTTTGACGCCCGGCGGGAAAAGCACAGAAATGGGCAAGAAGCCGGCCACTGGCAGCAGCAGGTGCGCCAGGCGCTTGAAGCGCGCCAGCCCTCGCACCGGGTAGGGCACCCCGAACATGAACATCAGGTCGCCGATCAACACTTCGTCTGCCACCTGGCTCACTGCTGAGATCAACCCGATGCGGTCGGTGCCAAAGGGGATGAAGGCGCGCCGGAAATGCGGCATTTCACCTAAGAGCGGCTCGGCGCGCTCGAAAACTCTTCCTTCCAGGGCGTACTTGAGCATACGCCCATCCACCAGGGGCGTTCGGTGCACATCTCGCACCAGCTTCAGGGCCGCGCGGATTGGATAGTCGCGTCCATCCAGGTGTACGTACAAATCGATCCCGCCCACGCTCAATGCATCTACCTGTCCATCTAGCTCGGTGAACAGGCGCCGGGCAGCCTGCGCATCGCCGCCAGTGCCCACGCGTTCAACGCTGATCTGCGTGCCGTGAAAATCCACCACGACGCGCTTGTCCCGTTTCGGACTGCCCAGGCTGACAGAAACAGCTCGTTTCATAATGAAAAAAGCCTCCTGTTATCTACAGAATAGCACTGAACTGCGTCTCTGCATGGGTTATCATCTCGCCATGCCCGGCGCACACGATCCTGGCGCCCAGCCCGGCCTGAAGTTTGGCGGATTGCAGCGCCAGGGCCTCATCCCAGGTGTTTGCCCCTGTCGAAACCTCGATTTTCCCCTGCGGGCAGCGCAGCGAGTCGCCGCAGAACAAGACCCCTGGCTGTGGAGCGTAGAACGATAGATGTCCGGGTGTATGCCCGGGCGTTTCCACCACGCGCAACCCTCCTAAAACGGGCAGGCTCTGCCCATCGCTCAATGTTTCATCGATCTGCGCAGGCTTTGCTTTGAAGAAAGGCTGCGCCAGTGAAAACAAAAACCACCTGACGCCGCCCAACTTCAACGGGCGCGACATCCGCCCGGTTGCAATGGCTTCAGCTTCGATGGCGCTGGCATACAGGCGCGCCCCGCTGGCTTTCTGCAGCGCCGCCAGGCTGCCCACGTGATCCGTATCCGCGTGGGTGACCAGGATGCGGCGCAGGTCGCCCGGCGCATATCCCAGGGATGTCAGGTAATTCAAGATTTTCCCCTGGTTGTGCGGTAAGCCCGCATCGATCAACGTCAGGCCATCCTCGTCGATCAACAGGAAAGTATTGGCGATTACATCGGGAATCAGGTGGACTTCAGGTAAGATTTCCATAATTTCACTTTGAACTCCGGAAAGCCTGGACTTGTCCGTAGGATGCCGAGAGCAGATAGCCGTCCGCGATGGCCAGGTCGCTGACCCCTTGTGTGAATTGCCAGACCAGTTCGAAATTGGTTGTGTCGTAGGCGCGCAGTTCGCTGCTCGTGCCCACATAGACAACCCCATTAGCGACCACTACAGCGCTGGACCACCGCCCAGGCACTTCGATTTTGTGTAACACGACCCCACTGGATTTGTCCAGAACGAAGAGTTTCTGGGGCTGCACGTCGCGCTCGCTGCCTAACACGAAAACGTGTTCATCGGTGATCGCCATCTTCGGGAAGAAATACATCGGAGAGTCCAGGAGTTGTTCCCATGCCAGGCTGCCGTCCGCCAGGTTGTAAGCTACCACCGTGTCGTATCGCTCGGTGTTGTTCCAGGAAGACACCAAAGTGTACACGTGTTCCAGGTCAGCGGCCACCTTGATCGCCCGCGATTCGCTCGCTTGCCAGATCGTTTGCCCGGTCTGGGCGTTCAACGCCAGGGTTACCAGCCCGCCGCCGGAGGGATTGAAACGTTTGCCGGCGATCACCATCGAGCCGATCATGGCGTTGTCCGATTGGATGTGATCAGTGTTCGCTTTCCACAGCAGTTTCCCGGAGGACGCCTCGACTGCCAGCATTCCATTGCCTGTAAATCCTGCCCCGGGCACGTACACGAACCCGTTGCTAAACTTGGGCGAGCGGGAGTACAGGCCGTCAACGCCAGGGAAAGTGAAGACGATTTCACCGCTCAAGGCGTCGGCGCAGTACAGGTTATCGTCTTGCTGCCCGCCGAAGTATACCCGCCCATCGCCAACCGCCACGGAAACCTGGTTGCCCCCGCGGGCGTTCTTCATGCTGTAGCTCCATAGAGGTTGCTGTTCCCCTACGCGCACGGCGTAGACCGCGTTATCTTCGCTCTGGTGCGATCCGCCCAGGTAGATCACCCCGTTTGCATACGTGATCGTCTCGATGCCGAAGTTGTTCACCGTATTCCAAAACCAGTCTGGCTTCAGTGGTGGGTAGAGTTCTTCTTCTGCCGCGTTCCAGGACGAGTTGCTGGCGTTCCCGCCTCCCATGCTCCAGCCCTGGCTCAACAAGCCGAACGCGGATAGAGGCGGGCGCGTCGCCGTAGGAGGCACGGGCGTATCGGTTGGAGGCAAGGGGGTTGGGCTGGGCATCTCTGTCGCTGTAGCCGTAGCAGGCAGCGGCGAGGCGGCAGCCTTCGTGTCGGCAGGTTGAATCGCGGTGGGTATGGATTTAGTCTCACTTGGCAGCAAAGCCAGTCCATTTCCCTGGTCACCTAACAAAGATCCACCCAGCAATACCACCACCACACATACTGCAACTACCACGGTCAATCCGATACCGATCGCGCCAATTTTCAGCCAGGGGGTAGTTTTTTGAGGCGTTGAACGTCTCTCACCTCTGGCAGGCGCATGCCTGGGCGCTGCGGGCATCTCTGGAGCGATGTGTGCTGTTTTGAGCACCGGCTGAGTCAGCGCCTCGCGTAGCTCCTCCACGGTTTGGAAACGCCGGTCTGTGGCAATTTCCACCGATTTGAGGATCACCAGCTCCAGATTCGGATCGATGTCGGGCTTGATCTGGCGCGGCGGGGGTAGCGGCACGTTGCTGACCATGCGCTGCACGCTCTCCGGCGGCAGTTGCCCGGTCAGCAGGTGATATAGCGTGGCCCCCAGTGCGTAGATATCCGAACGAGTATCTGTGCGGCCTCCGCCGTATTGTTCCGGTGGGCTGTAGCCTGGTGTAACCGCTTTGGCTCCCACCGTGGTTGCCAGGTGCGGGTCGTATACTTTCGCGATCCCAAAATCCACCAGCATGGCGCGGCCATCCGGGCGGATGCGAATATTGGAGGGCTTGATATCCCGGTGGATGATCGGAGAAGGTTGGCTGTGCAGGTAGCCCAGCGCCTCACAGATCTGAGCGATCCAGTTCAGCACCTGGGGGGTGGGGAGTTTTCCCAGGCGGTTCAGCATACTTTGCAGATCCTCGCCTTCCACGTAGTCCATAACCAGGTACTGGCCCTGCTCCGGGATGAAGAAATAGTCGGTAACGCGTGGCAGGTTGGTGTGGGAGAGGCGCGCCAGCAGACTGGCCTCCCGGTTGAACTGTTTCTGCGCTTCAGGTGAAGCATCCAGGTTTTCTTTAATTGCAACGGGGATATCCAGGGTGGTATCCCAGGCACGATAAACCGCGCCCATACCCCCCTGGCCCAGGAGGCTGTCGATGCGGTAACGGTCGTGGTTTAGAGTCTGGCCCGCTGAGAGTGGCATATCAGATTCTCCTAATTCCATTGGAGGATATAGCTTTGCTGGAGCACGAACACACATATTGTACATGATTTTCGCATGATTGGCTTGCCGTCCTTCATTGCCCCGGATGACAAATGTCATCTCGGGCTTGGCTGAAAATCAGTTGACGGATAATTTCTTGACTGCTATAGTCTTATTTATGGGGATTACGGTCGGCCAATGATATTCTAAACAGAATTGTTCTTGCTGTGTGGAGGGAGTATGCCTGTTGAACTATTCCGTAGAGCCCGGAGCGTCTACAACGACGGTCATGCGGTCGCGGCTGCGCCTGCATACCAGGTTGTATGGGTGGATCCAGAAACTTCAGATAAAGAAATTTTCTCCCTGGAGGCAGAATGAGCACACAGCGCCCTCCCCTCGAACCCCTTCGCCCGGCTTTCCGGGTGCAGTTTACCAGCAATGAACAACTCGATCAGTTGCAGGATGCCACGCTGCGCATTCTGGAGAGCGTGGGCGTGCGCTTCCCCTCCGAAAAGGCCTTGCAGATTTTCGCTGAACACGGCGCACAGGTTGATCCTGAGACGCAGGTAGTCCGCCTTTCTCGTGACCTGGTGTTCAAGGCCTTGTCCAGCGTACCGCGTTACTTTGTGATGGGCGCTCGTGACCCCGCATATGAACTCCAACTCCAGGATGGTGTTTGTTATTTCACCACCGATGGCTGTGGTGTGGAAACCATCGATTTCGAGACGCGCCAGCGCCGGCCGTCCCGCAAAGATGATGTGGCGAAGATGGCGCGCGTCGCCGATTATCTCTCTGCCGTGTCTTTCTACTGGCCGATGGTCAGCGCCCAGGATCATGGGGAATCTGCCCCGCTGCACGAAATGGAGGCTTCCTGGAACAATACCATCAAGCACGTGCAGAGCGAGACCATCATGGGTGCGATACCTGCCCGCTATGCGGTCGAAATGGCCACGGTCATCGCCGGGAGTAAGGAAGCATTACGCCGCCGGCCGAATTTCTCGCTGGTAGTGTGCACCATCGCCCCCCTGGTGCAGGATAAAGACGGCATCGAGGGGGCGCTGGTGTTGGCTGAAGCCGGTGTGCCCGTTGGCTTTCTGGCCATGCCCACCCTGGGAACCACTGCCCCTGCTACGCTGGCTGGGGCGCTGGTCGTCGGCGACGCTGAAATTATCAGCGCAGCCGTGCTGATGCAGTTAGCTCACCCGGGAGCCCCAGTGTTCCACTCCATGATGCACGCCTGGGCCGATCCTCGCTCGGGCAACTACGTCAGCTATCCACTGGACAGCCGCGGCCGCCATGCGGTAGTAGATATGGCGCACCACTGGAACATGCCCAGCCTGGGCGGTTGCTACGGCACTGACTCGCCCGCCGCCGGGAACTGGCAATCGGCTGCCGAGGTCGCCCTGGATCCCTTTACGGCTGGATTGAGCGGCGCAGAGATCGTTACCGGCATTGGCCTGTCAGACACCTATACCTTGCTTTATCCCGAACAGATCATTCTGGATGCTGATATCTATCACCGGGCGCGCTACCAGCTCATGAGCATGCCCGTCACCTCCGAGACGCTGGCCCTGGATGTGATCCAGGCCGTAGGCCCCGGCGGGCACTTCCTGGCTCAACAGCACACTCGTAAGCACATGCGCCACGCCATGCAGCGAGCCGTTACGCATGAAGTCGGCCCAGATGGCAAATATCGCGACCCGGTGGAAGTGGCCCGCCAGCAAGTGGCCTGGATTTTGCAAAACCACCAGCCGGAGCCGTTGGAAGAAGCACAAAAAGCCGAATTGGCCAGCATCCTGCAATCTGCTGATCGTGAGTTGCAAGGGTGAGACGTTCACGTTAGAATCCAATTCAGGAGCTGCTATGGTTTCCGAAACTCCCTTGCTCCAGCCCATCAAGCCCGGTTATCATATTCGCTTGCTCAGCGATGAGCAACTCGGCCAGTTCAAATCTGCCACGCTCCACATCCTGGAGGAGGTCGGTGTACACTGCCCTTCGGCAAAAGCGCGGGAAATCTACGCCGCACAGGGGGCGCAGGTGGACCCGGCCAGCCAGGTGGTGCGCCTATCCCCCGACCTGGTGCTCAGGGCTATGTCGCATGCCCCGCGTTTCTACACGATGGGAGCGCGCTTACCCTCTCACGATATCCGCCTGGACGGCACTGCCATGTACTGCGCCACGGATGGCTGCGGCGTGGAGACCATCGATTTCGAAACCCGCAAGCGCCGCACCTCCTGCAAAGAGGATATCGCCCGCATGGCGCGCCTGGCTGATTACCTGCCCTCGGTCGGCTTCTATTGGCCAATGGTCAGCGCCCAGGACCACCCTTCCAGCGCCCCACTCCACGAGTTAGAGGCCTCTTACAATCATACGGTCAAGCATGTGCAGACCGAAACCGTCATGGATGAACTCATGGCGCGCTATGCCGTCGAGATGGCCACCGTTATCGCCGGCGACACAGCGACATTACGCGCCCGGCCCCCGCTCTCTTCGTTAGTTTGCACCATCGCGCCCCTGGCTCAGGATCTGGGCGGCATGGAAGCCGCGCTGGTTTTTGCTGAGGCAGGCATCCCGGTCGGTTTTATGTCGATGGCCAACACCGGCTCCACTGCCCCGGCAACCATCGCTGGAACGCTGTCGATTGCCGACGCCGAGATTGTCGCCGCTTTGGTTCTGGTACAGTTAGCTTTTCCCGGCGCGCCGGTCTACTATTCGATGATGCCGGGCGTTACGCATCCTCGCACTGGAGCCTATCTGAGCACAACCTGGGAAATCGATGTTGCCTATGCCGCGGGCGTCGAGTTGGCCCACATGTGGGGCGTGCCGACGCTGGCCGCCATGTTCGGCCCCGACGCGCCGGTCCCCGGTTGGCAGTCTGCCGCTGAGGTGGCCTCTTCGCTGCTCCTGGATGCCTTGTGTGGCGCTGAGACGGGCTCCGGCATGGGCCTGCTCGAATCCTGTACTTTGCTTTACCCTGAAGAGTTGGTGTTAGCTGCCGATATTTATCATCGTGTGCGCATCACAGCCGAGGCCATTGACACCAGCCCGCAGGCCATGGCCCTGGATGTAATCAAGGCGGTTGGGCCGCGCGGGCATTTTCTGGGCCACCGCCACACGCGCCAGGCCATGCGCCGTCTGCGCTTCTCCGAATTGACCGCGCAACCAGAACCGTCAGGAGGTTTCCGCGATCCGGTCATGATAGCCCAAGATAAAGTAAAATGGGTGCTGGAGAACCATTACCCTCAACCCCTGGAGGCGTCTCAACAGGCCGAACTCAGCCGCATCCTCCAGGCAGCGGAAAGAGCGATCATTGCGAGGGATTGATCGAACAAAGCAGATGACAATGACTGGCCTATCGAGGCAGATCGTTTCGCAAGACTGCTCTTAGCCATCCAGCAGGTTTCTAGCCAAAAAAGGAGGAATACATGTTTCGCAAGAATTTCGATTGGGTAGCCCTCGTAGCCACGCTGGCATTGTGCTTCTCTTTGATCGCTGGCTGTGTTCCAGCCCCAACAACCAGCCCTGCCCAGCCAACCGAGAAGCCAGCAGCTACGCCGGCGCCAGCGGATACACAGGCACCGGCGCCTACCAAAGCCCCGGAAAACACGCTGGCGCCAACCAGTCCGCCTCCCACCGAGTCGCCCAAGTCGCAAATTGTGATTGCGATTGCCGAAGACCCGCCCAGTTTCAACGCATCCGTAGATGATACCGGCTATGACGCGCTGGTGATGGAATTGGTCATGCTGGGATTGTCGGATCTTGACCCGGAAGGCAATGTTTTCCCTGAACTGGCATCTGAACTGCCAACAGTAGAAAACGGCCAGGTGGTTTTGGATGAAGACAACGGCACGATGGATGTCACCTGGAACCTGCGTACGGATGTCTCCTGGGCCGATGGCCAACCTGTAACCGCCGATGATGTCATCTTCACTTATGAGGCGCTCATCGATCCGGAAAAAGGTCTGTGGATCCCGGGCATCGATTACGTGGATGGCATCGATAAAATTGACGAGCATAGCTTCGTGATTCACTACAATACGATTTATCCTGGCTATTTGCTGCAATTTGGCGGCGAGCAAATGGTTATCTGGCCTGCACACTACTGTGATGCGGAACAGGGGTTTGCCCAGTGGGATTGCGCTCAAAACCCGCTGAGCAATGGGCCCTACATCCTGCAAGAGTGGGTTCTGGGCGACCACATGACCTTTGTGCGCAACCCAAACTACTTTGAAAAAGGCAAGCCTGCTATCGAAACGATCTTTGTCCGTGTCGTGCCGGACGAATCGGTTCGTAAAACTATGCTGGTCAATGGCGACGCCGATGTACTCATGTGGGCGACCGAAGCGATTATTGCTGACCTGGCCAATAACGGTAACGTTCAGGTAAGCACTGCCCCGACCAACCGGTGGGTGATGCGCTTATTCTTCAACCTGGCCGCCAGGGGCACAACCGATGCGGCTGCCAGCCCTCACCCGATTCTTTCAGATGTGCGCGTGCGCCAGGCCATTCACCAGGCCATTGATGTTGAGGTGATCTCGCGCGAGATTTTCATGGGCTACTCCACAGCCGTTTGGACAGAATTCTTCCGCCCGCCCTATCAATGTTCAGTTCCCAAGCCAGTATATGATCCAGATGCAGCCGCTGTTTTGCTGGAGCAGGCGGGCTGGACCGACCAGAATGACGATGGCGTGCGTGAATGCCATGCTTGCCAGACGGCCGAGGAAGGTTATCCGATGGAAATGGAGTTGATCACCTATGCGGAATACGGCGAGCCTTTGGAACTGACTCAGCAGTTGATCGCCGAAATGCTCGGCGCAGTTGGCATCAAGCTAAAACTGACCATTGTAGAAGGCAGCGTGCTGTGGGCCACTTTCGAGGATGGTGGGATCGAGCAGACCGGCGATTTCGATATCACCATGTGGGACGATGGCTATCCAGGGATCGACCCCTCCGACTTCCTGTGGGAATTGTATTACTCTGAGGCTGCAGAGCCCGATGTCGGCTGGAATATCAGCCGCTGGATCAATCCCGACATGGATGCCTTGATCGATGAGTCCTATACACTGGATCTCGCCACTCGCCAGGATCTGTTCTGTCAAATGGCCACCATACTGGATCAGGAGGTGCCTTCCATCTTACTCTTCACCACGGTGAACGCGGACGCTTATTCGATCCGCATCCAGGGAATTCAATCGACCACCAACGATCTGGTTACCTGGAACGTAGCAGACTGGACAATCAAGTAAAATAAGGTGGCATTGTGGGGGCAGCCAACTCTATCGGGTGGCTGCCCCCAATCATCTCCCCTGGAGGAGTTTGTGGGCCGGTACATCGTCAGGAGGTTATTACAGGCTGTTCCTATGTTGTTGTTAATCAGCATAGGACTGTTTGCTTTAATCAATCTGGCCCCGGGCGGCCCGCTGGCTGGGCGCGGCCAAACCCGTCACATTCGCCCAGAGCAGGCTGAGATCCTCAAGCGCCAGTTCGGCCTGGATAAGCCTTTGCTGATGCGCTACGTTTTTTGGCTGGTTGGGAATGATTGGATCAGGGTGGATACGGATGGCGATGGAGTTCTTGATAGTTATGGGCAGGGTAAGGGCGTTCTCCGCGGCGACTTTGGCATCTCCTACCGTAACCGCCAGCCGGTTCTGGAAGTTATCGGCAGTTATCTGCCCAACACGATTTACCTGATGAGTATCACCCTGATCGTAGTTGCCCTCTTGGCGATTCCCATCGGGGTGATTTCTGCAGTCAAACAATATTCCGTATTCGACATTGTTGTGACCACTTTATCCTTTATGGGCCAGGCGGTTCCAGAGTTTTGGCTGGGGCTGATCCTCATCCTGGTCTTTTACGCCTGGTTGAAAAACCCCCTCACCGGCGCGCCCTTATTGCCGGCCGGTGGGATGTACACCATCGGCGCCGGCTTTTCGATTGGAGACTGGGCCAGGCATTTGATCCTGCCAGTCACAATGGGCTCTATCGGTTGGGTCACCTGGTATTCGCGTTTCCTGCGCTCCAGTATGCTGGATGTGATCCACCAGGATTACATCCGCACGGCGCGCGCCAAGGGCCTGCGAGAGCGAAGAGTCCTATTCCTTCACGCCTTGCGCAATGCGCTTCTGCCATTAGTGACCATTTTTGCCCTGGATATGCCCTATATCTTCGCGGGTTCTTTGTATGTCGAGATCCTGTTTTCCTGGCCCGGAATGGGCCGGCTGTATTACCAGGCAGCCATGGACCGCGATTACCCTTTGCTCATGGCCATCCTGGCGATTGGTACGGCCATGGTGATCCTGTCTAACTTGCTGGCCGACATCCTTTACGGGTTCCTTGACCCCCGGATTCATTATGACTGAGAGCCACACATCTCAACCACGCGCTGAAAGCATGTCTGCCAGGATCTGGAAGCGTTTCCGCGGGCATCCCGGTGCGCTGGTCGGACTGGCCGTGTTGAGCCTGTTGGTCGTCAGCGTCCTTTTTGCCGGTCTCTCGCCATATGATCCGCAGACCTCGGACCTCACCAACCGCTTCCAACCGCCCTCCTGGCAGCACCCCATGGGCACCGATGCGCTTGGCCGGGATTTGCTCACCCGCATCTTGTACGGAGGGCGGGTTTCCTTGACTGTGGGATTCTCAGTGGTTCTGATCACGCTGCTGATCGGTGTGCCCGTCGGTGCCGTTGCGGGCTACTTCGGCGGGTGGGTAGACAACATCCTTATGCGCATTACCGATGCTGCCCTGGCGCTGCCTTCCCTGTTGGTTTTGATTCTCTTGAGCGCTATGCTGCGTGAATTGGATGCGCCTTTGTTGGAAAAATACCCGGTGATCACCATCGCCTTGGTGATCGGCCTGCTATCCTGGATGTTTACCGCCCGGCTGGTGCGCGCCACGTATCTATCCATCCGCGAGCTGGATTACATCCTGGCCGCGCGCACTCTGGGCGTCAAGGACCTGCGTATTATCACGCGCCATATCCTGCCCAACGCCATCGGGCCGATTATCGTCGAAAGCACGCTGGAAGTTGGATATGCCATTCTGGAAGAATCGGGCCTGAGCTTTCTGGGTTTTGGCATCCAGCCGCCTACACCCAGTTGGGGCAATTTGCTCAGTAATGCCCAGGAACACATGCTCAAACACCCCTGGATGGCGATTTTCCCGGGCTTGATGATTTTCCTGACCGTGATTTCAATCAATTACGTTGGTGATGGGCTGCGCGATGCCTTTGACCCCTATAAGATCTTGAAAAAGCTAGGGGAAGTCTAATCCGCACACATTCGTTGATCAGCTTTCGAAAAGTCAATGAGCACATCGCTACGGGTCTTGTCTGTTGAAGATCGCCACCAGGTGCACGAACGCACGCTCAAGCTATTATCTGGGACGGGTGTTCGGGTGGATTCCTCTCGGGCCTGTGACATCCTGGCCGCGGCCGGGGCTGAGGTTGATTCACAGTCGGGCCGTGTGCGCCTGCCCGTTCCATTGATCGAAAATTGCCTGCGCGCCGCGCCCAAGGAATTTTCCTTAGGCGGGCGCCGCCCTGGCTGGTCGCTGGATCTCCCATCCGGCGATTCTGCTTTGCTGGTGGACGGTGGCGCAATTTTTACATACGAAGCCCAGGTCCGCCAGCGCCGGCCAGCCACCCGGGATGATTGGCTCATCGCCACCCTGATCAGCGATGCCCTGGACGATTTCGGCGGTTATTGGAGCATCGTTGAAGGTTGTTTTGGCGAATCTCCAGGCGATATCGTCGCTTATTGGGCGGCCATCTTCCGACATTTTTCCAAGCATGTGCAGGAGTCCACCGCCACGCCGGAGCAGACCCGCTGGATGCTCGAAGTGCTCCAGATTGTCTTTGGCAGCCGGGAACAGGTGCGCGCCTCATTGCCTGTTTCTTTCCTGCTATGCCCCACCTCCCCCCTGATTATCGAAGCGGAATACACAGACGCTTATCTGGAGGCCGTCGGTTGGGGGTTGCCAGCCGCAGTCATGCCCATGCCATTGCTGGGGTTGACCGGGCCCGGAACATTGATCTCGAATTTGATCTTGTGCAATTGTGAAACATTGGCGATGTTGTGTCTGGTGCAGGCCGCCGCCCCGGGCACCCCTTTCCTGTTTGCTCCCGCGCCGGCCATCGCCGATCCGCGCTCGGGTCGCTTCATCGGTGGAGAAGTCGAACACGCTCTCATGGGAGCGGCAGTGACCGAAATGGCGCGCTATTACGAGCTGCCGGTTGAATCCTCAGCAGGTGGATCGGATCAGCAGGTGCCGGGCATCCAGGCCGGATACGAGCGCGCCCTGAATTACGTTTTGCCGATCCTTTCTCAGCCAGACCTGCTCGTTGGCCCAGGTTTGTTGGGCGGGTCGATGACTTTCAGCCCTGAGCAACTGGTCATCGATCTCGAGATTGTAAGGCGCTGTAAACGTCTCAGTCGTGGGATCGATACCAACGAAGAAGAATGGTTGGATCGTATCATCGCTGGCGTTGAGCCAGGGGGCAATTTCCTGGTTCAGCCTTCCACGCGGCGTGCTTTGCGATCAGGCGAGCTCTATCTCGGCCAGTTTGGCCTCCACGAAACGTATGAACGTTGGGAGGCGGATGGCAAACCGAATCTCCTCGAGATCGCTCGCCAGCAGGTTGCTCAGATAATTTCCTCGCACCAGCCTTTGCCCCTGGATGAAGTCACACAACGCGCATTAGCGCTCCTGGAAAAAAGCGCCAGAACTGTCACGAATCGCTGAAAGGGAAATCTATGCATTTCAAAGCCGAAATTCTCTCACACGAAGAACAAGTCCGGGTTCACGAACAAAGCCTGCGTATCCTGGCTGAGGTGGGTGTGCGCTACCATGGAAAAAAAGCGCTGAAAATACTGGCGGATGCCGGGGCCCGGGTAGATCAAGAGACGAATATTGCCAGGATCCCCTCCCAATTGATTGAAATGACCCTGGCTGCTGCGCCGAAGTCGTTCACCTTGGGAGCGCGTAATCCACAGTTTGATCTGCCCTTGCCGTCTCCGGTCTCCTATTATTGTATGGATGGCACCGCTGCCTTTGCCCTCGACTTTGAAACAGGCAAGCGCCGTTACGGCCTGCGCCAGGACATTCACAATGCCATGCGTATATTCCAGGGGCTGGATTTAGGTCGCATGGCCTGGGCGCCAACGGCAGCATCTGACGTTCCCGCGCCCTCCCGCGCCATCCACGAGTTCATTGAAATGGCGCGTTTCTGCTCGAAGCACGGCGAACACGAACTGCATTCAGTCGCCCAGGTCCCTTACCTGGTGGCTGGCTTGAGCGCTATCCTGGGCGGCGAGGAGGAATTGCGCCGGCGTAAGGCTTATTCGCTGATCTATTGTCCGGTTGCGCCGCTGACGCACGATGGAGAGATGCTGGATGCTTACCTGGAACTCGGCGAATACGAAATGCCCGTCATGATCATGCCCATGCCTATCCCCGGCAGTACGGGCCCTGCCAGTCTGTTTGCCAACCTCAGCCTGGCGAACGCCGAAGTGCTCTCTTCGATTGCAGTGTTCCAACTTGCCCACCCTGGTCGCCCTCTGGTTTACAGCAGTGCGGTGGGCAACCTCGACTTTCGCACAGGCGATTTTCTTGGCGGTACCCCTGAAATGACCCTGCAATCAGCCGCCCTGACGGTTATGGGGCGGTTCTACAACCTGCCCAGCGCCTCGGCGGGCTGCACATCCGACGCTCAGGAGCCCGGCGCCCAGGCAGTTTTCGAGAAGCTGCTTACAACACTGCCGCCTGTGCTGGTAGGCGCCGATATCATTGTGGGCATTGGCGAAATCCAGGGCGACCAGATGCTGGTGCTGGAGCAAATGATCGTCGATCACGAGATCGCCTGCCAGTGTCAGCGCCTGTACACTGGCATCGACGCCAGCGAGAATAAGGCCCTTTTCGATGACATCGCCCGTGTTGGCCCAGGCGGGCATTTTCTGGGGACCAAGAGCTCCCGCCAGGCCCCGCGCAGCGGTGAGTTTTATTTCTCGAAGCTCCTGGAGCGTAGCTCCTACGAGACCTGGCTCGAACTTGGCAAACCATCCATGTACACCAGAGCGCGCCAGCAAGTACAATCGATTTTGTCCGCCCCGCTTGTGGATCCCCTTTCGGAGGCAGTCAACCAGCAGGTGGACGATATCTTGCGCCGCGCCGATGCAGAGCTTGCCGGATGATACCCACCAGACCTGACATTTTTGCAACGCAGTTTCACGTGAATTTTGTGTTAAAATACGAACGTATTTTTCTCTCACCTTGTTGCGTGTGCGGGAAGGCGAGGGTTTCGGCAGCCTGGCATGCATTAAGCCAGCCAGGTAGCAGTGGCTAGAGCATGACAGGACTGGCCGGGAGGGCCTATGTCGTCTTTTGACGTCGTTTTTATCGATGATGAACCATCAATTACTGAAATCTTCCAGCACTATGTGCTGTGGAAGTATAAAAATTGGCGTTTCGTCACCTTTAATAATCCGGTTTTGGCCTACAACGAAATCATTGGCAACCAGTTGTCTGCGACAGTCTGGATCATCGACATGATGATGCCGGGCAAGAATGGCGCCGAGATAGCGTCTGCCATTCGCTCGAAGAGCGGCGAGTCGCCGGTTTTACTGGCTTATACCGCTTTGGATCGCCAGGCTCTGCAAACCCAGGAACAATACCGCAGCGGGTTAAAGCACTTCAACCGGGTGATCAACAAGAAAGAAGATCTGTCGGATGTCCTTTCTCTGGTGGATGTTTGGGTGAAGCAGTAAAGTGACCCTGTCTGGCATGTCATAAAACCCTGAAGGTGTTTAGATCACCGTCAGGGTTTTGTTTTCGAAGGGAGAATAGAAATGAACGCTCGCCGTTTTGGGCGCACCGGCTGGATGGTAAGCCAGATCGGCTATGGCATGTGGGGCATGGCCGGCTGGACTGGCTCGGAAGATGAACTGTTCCCGGCCTGCCAGGAGATGGATGTTGCTGTGATCGCCCGCGTGCCGTTCGACGAGGGCTCCCTGACCGGAACGCTGACCCCGGAAAGTAAGTGGCCGCAGGGTGACTGGCGCAACACCTATTTCGTGCCTGAAAACCTGAAAGCCAGCATCGAACACGCTGAACGGCTGATACCCTTGCTGCCCGCCGGCATGACCCTACCGGAGATGGCCTTGCGCTTCATCCTCAATCATCCCGCGGTGAGCACCATCATCCCTGGTATGCGTAAGGAGCAGCACGTGCGCACGAACATCGCTTGCAGCACAGCCGGACCGCTGTCCCAGGAACTGCACCAGAGTCTGTGCGCTCACCGCTGGGAGCGCAAACCCACCAACTGGTCTCAATAACCTGCCAGGATCTCAACCAACAAATTGGATCACACCCCACTGGCCGTTGTACAGCCAGTGGGGATCTTTTTTATCCAGGGCTTCGGACAAGCCCTCTGGCAGGCCGGCGATCATATTGGCCTTGAGCACGCGCAGCGCCAGGATCGCGGCCGGGCGATAGACCAGAATATTTTCCAAAGGAGTGGTGTAAGGCCAGTGGCGGTCGCCCAGCCAGCGCCGGTAATTGGCATCGCCCTTGCTGAAGATCAGGTCTGCCAGCGCTAATTCCTGCTGCAGCCAGGTTGGCATCTCCCAGGCGCTCAATGGCGAAGTCCAAAAAAAAGCGTCTTTCAAAACCAGCCTGCCCGATACCAGGTGCTCTCCCAGGCGCTGTGCCAATCCCAGCAGGTGCGCATCCGACGCGCCCTGCAAGAAGCTGATCAGTTCCAGAATATCCAGGATCGTCGCATCCGAAACGTAAGTGGGATGTTTTTTGGCGTGCAGGCGCACGGATCGAGCCAGCCGGGTCGTGAGCAAGAAGTCTGCCAGGCCCAGGTCAAAGGCCAGCTCTTGACCGCCGTTGTCCAGAACAAAATCGATGCGTGCTGGCTGCCTTCCGGTGAGAAAACGACTGGCCTGGAGCGCCTGATCCATCAGCAGATGTTCGTTGTGCTGAGAGTGATCTGTGGTTGACACGGTTCCGGCCGGCCACATACTGCGATCGGCCTGGTTGCCCCAAATGACTCGGCGCAGCAGGCTTGCCAGGCGATTTTCTACTGGCTCGCCTGCCTCGGTTGGGTAAGTCGGGTCGAATTCAGCGCACATCAGGCGCAAGCTGTCGAAAACGAAGTCCAGTTCCTGGCGCTTCTGGGCGCGGTAGGGGTCGACGCCATACCCGGCGCCTGGCTGGTAGTACCCCGTGGCTTCCAGGATGCGCCGGAAGAAATAAGTCTCCACCGCAAACCAGGGCGCTTCCAGCCAGGTCTGGCCCACATAAGGAGCAAAATCATTTTCCCACATTGCTGCATCCGGGGCCATCGGGTCATCCAGCGGGCGCAGCACGCCCTCTGGCATTTCATTGATCAGCGCTTGTAGGTGCGCCTGGGCTTCTTCGTGCCAGTCGGCGCTTTCCAGCACGCTGCGAGCGATGGATGGCAGGCGCGTCGAGATGGTGCGCTGTGGGAACGAGTCGGGGTCAGCGCCGCGCAGGGGAGGGGGTAAAGGCATCATCATGACAGGTTATCCAATTTCAGCGCCAGCGATGGCGTTTTTTCTTGGCAGAAAAAGGCGGCTTTTCATCTCCTTTTTCTTTGTGCGGTGGGGTGGGGCGCAACACCGGTAGAGGCTTGCCCTGGGCATTATAAATCGGAACTTCCCAGGAACTTAATTTGCCGCGGCGCAGAGCATACAGTCCCTGCACTGCAACTTTGCATTCATCAGAGACATGGCGCGAAAAAGGCCCTCGCCCGGCGGCCGATTCCAGGGCAACGATTTTCTCATACATCTGGCGAGCCGCGTCCTTGTTCCCTAGGTCATGCTCGCCCAGGGCGCAAGTCACGAGCACATGCAGGTCGCTCGGCGCTAATTCGTAGGCGAAATGATATTCATCGAGAGCCTGCTCGTAACGGAAGAGCAGCCGCAGGATATTGCCCAAACCAATGTGCAGGCGCGCGTCGCCGGGCTTGAGAGCAATCCGCCGCCGGTATTCTTCGATGCCTTTGAAAGGATGCATACGCTCACCCAGGGCAGCCGCCTCGAAGAAAAAGACGCGTGGATGGGGTTTAAAATCCTCCACCTGTACGCCTGGGGAAACCATACTCTCGATGAGTTTGTCGCGGTGGCGTTCATCGGTCAAGCGGATAAAAGCGTGATGAGTCAGGTCATAGCGATCGATGGCGCCACATTTGCACACAATCTCGTGGTCCATGATGTAAGCCGGATAGACAAATTCCTGGCCCTCTCTTTGAGCTTCCAAAGTAACTGTATCTACCAGTACGTAATGCACAAAATGATGACGCTGCCGGCCGCATGCCACGCATTTTAACAACAAATCCAAGCCATCGCGACGCGGCCGGGCAGAAGGGGTAGGCCCAAGTTCCCACTCTTTGTAAACATAATCCATACCAATAACCATTGGATCGACGCGGTCTTCTTCGAAAGCGGCTTTGACTTCCGGGATCAGTTCGCGGGCATCCAGATCGAGCGCCATAGAAATGACAAAACCGAGCATCTCTTCTTCGCTGGCTTCGTACGCTTGCGGGCGAGTGAGCAAAGTGCGCGCCAAAGCAATCACTTCGTCTCGGAATTCGGGGAATTTTTCTGCACGCTTTACCAGGGACTCGAAGGCCGCCAATCGCACGCCAAAGGCATAGCGCGGTTCGCTGGCGTAGTTCTCCAACTCCGCATGCGTGAATCCACCCGTTTTGCCCAATAGATCTGTCTTCCCAATGATGCGCCAGTTCCCATCGGCGCGCTCCAACCAGGAGGAAATCTCGGTAAACTCGTCGATCATTGTCGAACGTAGTTCACGCAGCAGAGCAATCGCTTGGGCCGGCGCAGGCGTGTCTTGCAGGTCTGGATCAAAGGCCAGGTGGATCAGTTCAGAGGCGATAAGCTTACCTTCAGCCAGGATGCGTGTGCGTAAATCCTGGTCAAGCTGAGAACCTGCCGCAAGCAGTTCGGTTACAGGCGGCAAATAGGGAACTGTCAAACGATCATCTGGCGAGGTTGGCGCAGGCGCGGCGAGTTGGGCTTGAAACGCTGCCAGGAGCGCCGGGTCGACCTGTCCAAGCCTCGAAGGTGGGTCGTTCCTCTGAAAAAAGTCCTGGGCCTCTTCATAAAGCTGCTGAAGCTGGTCTTGCAAACTCTCGAAATCAGGGTGCTTTACCAGGGATAAGCCGCACTTTAGCGCTGGCAGGGCTAATTCAGCCAACCCGAAGTCCGGCAAGACCAATCCCAAAGTGTTGTAAGCCCATAGATCACCGGGATCCATCCGCAGCGAACGCAAATAAAGCGCCAGGCCTGTATTCAAATCGCCAAGCCCCAGGTAGACCTCAGCGATTTCTCGGTAATCGTAAAATCGTTGCTCGTCTCCTGGATCGTGCTGCTCACCCCACACCAGCCTGGCATAAGCCCAACCCAGAGCTTTGGCGGGCTCATCAGCCTTGTAGTTTTCGATCACATCCTGGTATATCTGGCTATAGTCGATTTCTTCACTATGGTCTGGGGAGCGCAAGATCAGTTCCAGGATTGCCGTTGCCCGCTCAGGTTCATCTTTGAGTTCTGTAAAGGCTGCCAAAAGCTCACTATCATCATACAACCCTTGCGGAAATGCCAGGATTTCCTGAGGAGTAAGTTTCCTGAATTCATCGATGGCGTTTTTCTTGGTCATCAAATAACTCCGCTAACTTCTTGATGTGTTTATCCGCGCCAGCATTCTAGGCATCTATAATTTCCACAACGCCCGCCTCTGCATCGACGATCACACTCTGCCCCGTACGTAAGTGCTCAATCGCCAGTTGATCGATGCATGCAATCTCTGAGATGATACAACCAACGGCTGTAATCGTCTCACATTCTGCGTTCAAGATCGCCGTAGGGGCTTGGCCGTTGTGCTTCAGCCGGTAAAGCGTGTACGAACCGACCGTTGAGCCTTTGCCGCTCGGGAAGACCAGGATTTGGCCGGCAATCGATTGCCCTTCCAACTCGTGGCCGCGCTCTACAACCACGCCGGTGTCGGGATCGACGCCCCCGAAGAAGGAAATCCCCATCGAGGTGACCAGTGCTGTGCCTCGCGCCTGGCCCGGGTAGATCTTGCGCCCTTGCAGCTTCATTTCAGCGCCTCCAGCACCACCTCATCGAAAGGCTTGAAGATCGTCTTGAATTTATTCTTGGCGTAAGCGTAGTAGCACGCCTTGGCGCTGTCCGTCGCCAGGGCCGTGAATCGCCCCTGGATGGGCGCCACTACGCAGCAGGTGTCGGTGGCAAAGCGGGCTCCGCTGGCCTCGATCACCTGGGTGTAGCCCATGCGGTCAGCCATGTGCTTGGTCGGCCGGGCCGTGGTGATCCAGAACTCTTTGGTCACGCGCTTGCCTCCCAACAACTGGGCCACCCGGGCGATTTCGCGAATGCTCAGGTGCGGGCAGCCCAGGCTGACGAAATCCACTTCCCCCTCGCTCGCGTCGTTCAACGCCTGTATGGCCTCCTGCAATTCGGCGGCTGTGATCGTCAATTCCTCGACAGGCGTCGAGAACTGTGCCGCTTCGGGGGTGATGCCTGGCATGTGGAAGAGCGCCGCGCCGCCATAGGTCGCCAGGCTGGCGCAGAAAGCTTTCAGGTTCTCCAGTGAGGCGCTTGCCACGTCCAGGATGTACGGCGTCCGTTTCTTTCCGCTGGCTTCCAGTTTCTCCCCAATCGCTTTGCCCAGCGCCCCGAAAGCCAGGGAGTCATTCGGATCGCCTGCTTGCAGGCGCGCCGAAACTCGTACAGTCACATCTGGCTGGCGCTTTTCATCCAGGTGGTAGCCATAGGCTGGCGTGCGCCCGGTCAGGGCCGCCGCCAGGGCGCTGGGGCCGCCTTCGCGATTGCTGCGCGCTCCGATTACTGAATTGGCAAAACACACCGCGCTGCTCTCGGCCCAGGCGATGTGCTCGCCAAAGCGCGGCAGGTTGCCCGCCAGGTAAGGCGTGCAGGTGCAGGTCGTGATCACGCCCATGCGCTCGAAAGCTTGCAGGACGCGCTCCTGGTTTGCGGCAAATTCTGCCTCGATCCCCAGCGCCTGCCAGTTTTCCACATCCATCCCGGCCGGGTTGAGCGTGGTCAGGGCGCGCACACGCTCTCCGTCCCGGGCCATTTCATCCAGGAATTGCAGCCCGGCCTCGCCCAGGTTATCGTAGCTCACTCCGGCGATTTGCACCGATGCCACCGGCAGCATGCACTCAGCGCCGTAAATCGTGCCCAGCGCCACCAGGATTTCCATCGCTTTGCGTCTGGACCGGCCCTGTTCGCCAGCCAGCATGGCTTGTTCTTCGTCCGTCAACTGCACAATATCTCTCCTAAGAGCGCTTCATCTGGCTTCGCAGCGCCCCGGCGCGCCATCATACCACATCCCATCATGTTGTGCGCCGAGAGGCTTTGGAGTCGACAAAGCGCTCCAGCGCTATCTGCGGGAAAATGGCTTTATCAAATGTTTTTCCTTTGGCGTCCAGCGGCCTGGTCAGGTCGAAGCCGATCTTAGTAGTCAGGTGCGTGCCCGGCTCGGCGCTGGGGTCCAGGCTGGAGCCTTGCTCCCGCTCTTTGATTACCAGCCCGCGGTCACCCTGGAAGCGGGTCGCCATGGCCCATTCCACTGCCAGCGGGTCGTAGATGTCGATATCTGCATCCACCACAAAGACGTGCTTGCACGAACGGTGCCCGGCGAAGGCTGCCTGGATGGCTTTGATGCCATCCTCCTCCGCCTGCTTGTCGATCTGCACGATGGCGTGCAGCCAGGAGCAGCCCCCCGGGCTGATATTGACATCCAGGCAGCGTACTACTTCGTTCACTTTGCGGAAGATGGTTGGCTCGCGCGGCATGCCCATTAATAATTTATGTTCTAACGCTCCGGGCAGCAAAGCCTGCCAGATCGCCTCCCGGCGGTGTGTGATCGTTTTGACCACCAGGACTGGCTCTTCACGCACCATATCGTACGTCTCCGTCAGATCGACGAACGGCCCTTCGGCGTGACGGCGTTCGAGATAAACCGTGCCTTCCAGCACGAACTCTGCTTCCGCTGGCACCCACACGTCCACCGTTTTGGCGTGCACCACCGGCAGCGGCTCCAGGGCATTGGCGATCTCCAGTTCATTGACTCCCATTTCCACCGAAGTCGCCGCGGCCGCCAGCACGTTGGGCGGTGTACCCACGCAAATCGCCACGTCCACCTGTTTCAATTCTTGCAGGAAGGCATCGAAGTGGCGCGAGCGCACCACGCGCACGGCCATTTCGTTTTTCGAAAGCTGCATGCAGCGGTGAAAGTCCACGTTTTGCCCAAGCCGCGGGTGCCGGGCGATCACTACACCCGCGCTGATGTAGTTGCCGCCATCTCGCTCGCAGTGGCGCAGGATCGGCAGTGCATCCAGGTCGGGGTTGCTGACCACCACCTCCTGGCACGCGGCCTCATCGACCGCCGGGCAAGGCGAGCGCTGTTCGATAGCCCGGGCCAGCATCGGGATGATCTCTGCTACCGGGATGCCGAAGTAATCGGCAAAAGCTGCTTTCGTGCAGAACAGGTTTCCCATTACTCGAAAGGGCGCTTCGCGTACAGAATCGAACAGCACCGGAGTTGGTTCCAGTTTCTTCAGCGCTGCCGCGATTTCGTAGGTTTTCGAGATCGGCGCTTTGATCTGCACGAGCGCCTGGCGTGTTTCCAATTTCTGAAGGTAATTTCGCAGGTTCATGGCTTTTGGCCTCTTGAGAAGCAATTACACTACCTGATACAATTAGGCGAAGTATACCCGAGAACCTGGCCCCTTTACCGAAATCAGAACACGATGCGCAGCCTTTCCCAACAAAGCAATCCCACCGGCGTTTGGATGGTTTTGGCCGGCGCGACCCTGTGGGGCACAACCGGAACCGCTCAGGCCTTTGCCCCATCGGGCACCTCCCCCGCAGCGGTTGGCGCTGTCCGTTTGGCTATCGGCGGGTTGGCTCTGCTGGCGTTCGCCCTGGCGCGCCGCTCCTTTACCTCGGGTAAGCCTTGGCCTCGCCTGGCGACAGGCCTGGCGGCTGGCTGCATGGCCGGCTACCAACTCTGCTTTTTTGCTGCAGTGTCGCAAACCGGCGTCGCTCTCGGTACAATCGTTGCCATTGGCAGTGCGCCAGTACTGGCCGGAGCGTTGGGTCGTTTGGCTTTCGGCGAAATGCTCGACCGGAAGTGGTTTCTGGCCACTTCCCTCGCCATTCTTGGATGCACTACCCTGCTCGCAACGGGGGGAAAGATTCAACTAGATATTCGCGGGATACTTCTCGCGCTCGCGGCTGGTGCCTGCTATGCCACCTATGCAGTCGCCAGTAAACAACTGCTTCAAGATCACACTCCAGATGCAGTCATCGCTGTTGTCTTCTGCCTCGCGGCCGCTCTGCTTTCCCCTGTGCTGCTAACTGCTGATCTTAAATGGCTGGCCCAGGTGCGCGGCCTGGTGGTTGCTTTGCACCTGGGTCTGATTGCCACGGCGGCTGCTTACATTTTGTTCACGCGCGGCTTGAAATACATCCCTGTTGCCAACGCGGTGACCCTCTCCCTTGCCGAACCGCTTACTGCTGCCCTTCTGGGGATCCTTCTCCTGGGCGAGCGCCTCACCATTCCCGCCTGGCTGGGAGCCGGCCTGTTGCTGGCCGGGCTGGCGTTGTTGTCTCTGTGAGGTGTATAAGCGCTTATCTCATACCCACGCGGCAGCCAGTTGGACGCGGGTGGCGTACAGGCGCTCGATGGCCGATTTGGCTACCTGGTTAGTGAAGATATACGCCAGCTTGCCATCTTTCTCGAACAAAGCTTTTATCGCTGCGGCGTCGATCGTGATCACCCGGCTGGAGCTGGATACAAGTGCAGTAGAGGTTAGCACGTGCGGCTCGATCAGCGAGGAGATCCCGAAAGGCTCGCCTGGGTTGATCTCGCCGACCGGGATGCCTTTATCCAGTGTGGAGCGTTTCATCCCGGCAACCGTGTAATACAAATCAACGCTGCCTTCCAACAAAAAGTACAAAGTTTCCGCCGGCCCGCCCTCGTCGAAGATCGCAGTTTCTGTTTCGAAGTTCTTCTCTTCAGCGATCATGGCAATTTCGGCAAGCTGGCTATCGGTTAGCTGCCCAAAGAAAGGGTAATGGCGTAAGAGTTCGGGAGATACCATGATTACACTCCTGTAGTACCGCAATCAAGCAGTTTGCACTGGCTTCCAGGCGGCTGCCAGTTGTAGCCGGGTGGCATTCAGGCGGTCCATAGCTGCTTTTGCCACCTGGTGGGTCAACGCGTAAGCCAGTTTCTCATCTTTCTCGCACATCTCGAGCATTGGGGCAGCATCGATCTTGATCACCCGGCTGGGCTCAGTCGCCCGGGCCGAAGAGGTCAATACGTGCGGCTCGATGAAAGCGGAGATGCCGAATGACTCGCCTGGGTAGATCACCCGGAACTTCAACTCCTTGCGCAGCTCTGGGTGGTATTCAACCTCCATGGTGAAGTACAACTCGATACTCCCCTGCAGCAGGATGTAAAAAGTCTCCGCTGTTTCCTTCTCTCGAAAGAGAAGTGCTCCTCGGTCATACGTTTCTTCTTTGGCGATCTTGGCGATTTTATTCAATTGAGTCGGCTTGAGAAAGCCAAAGAAAGGATACCGGCTTAACAATTCAGGGGTGACCATTTTTCCTCCTTATCTCATTTCTCTCTTTCGGAAAGTCTCTGGACGATCTTGCCATTCATGTCCCGTATCGTCACTTCTAGCGGCATCTGGCCAGGCAGGGAATGCGTGGCGCAAGCAAAACAGGGATCGTATGCCCGGAAAGCCATCTCGATGCGATTCAGCAGCCCGTTGGTGATCACCGTGCCGTTCTTGATCAAAGACTGGGCTGCCTTTTTGACCGACATGGAGATCGGCGCGTAGTTGTTAGTAGTCCCTACAATTAGGTTGACCCTGGTCAGGATGCCATTTTCATCCGTCCAGTAGTGGTGAGTCAGCGTGCCGCGCGGCGCTTCCACGCTGCCAACGCCTTCATCCGGCACTTCAACGGCCTGGACGCGCACATTCGGATCGGTGATCTCCGGGTCGGTCACCAGTTCCAACATCCGCTCGGCCGAGTAGAGCAATTCGATCAGGCGCGCCCAGTGCGTTGCCAGGCGCTGGTGCACAGGTTGGTAACGCCCATTAGCCTTCTTGCTTCCCAGGGTGGTGTAGAACTTTTCGAAGTGCTCCTGTGCCTCGGGAGTCGCCATCGCGTCGGCGGCGTTGAGGCGCGATAGCGGTGTGGCGCAGTAAACACCGCTGTTCATGCCATCGATCAGGCCTTTCCACCCCACATCTTTGAGATAAGGGAATTTCAAGTAGGTCCACGGTTCAACGTGTTCAGCCAGATGCCGGGTGTACTGGCGGGCAGGGTACTTGGCAAACTCGTGGCCTTCTGGATCTACTACCCGGATCATGCCATCGTAGAAATTGACGCAGTTATTTTCATCCACCGTGCCCATGTAGTAGGTATGGTGGGTATAAATATCACCCAGGATCAAATCTACGTAAGCCGAGTTGCCCAATACGATATCATCGAAGATCTTCAGGCTGAACAGCGCGAACTCGACGTTCTGGCGTGCGATCGCTTCGATCTCCTGGCGATCTTCCTTGCTCAACGCTTTGCTCCAGCCGCCCGGTAGGCCTGCCACAGGGTGGATGCCGCGCCCGCCTATTTTTTCAATCACGTGATGGTTGCGCTGGCGGCACTCGATCACCTGCTTGCCGATCTCGACCCCGACTTTATGCACCACGCCCAGGATGTTGCGTTCAGCCGGTGGGGCGTCTGGGCCCAGGATGAAATCTGGCCCGCCCAGGGCATAAAAGTGGGTGGTGTGGTCGGTGACGAAGAAAGCCGAATAGAACATCTCGCGCAGTTTCTTGACCGCTGGAGATGGTTCGATGTGAAATAGCGCGTCCAGGGCCTTGGTCGAGGCCATGTGGTGCGCTTCAGGACACACCCCGCAAATGCGATCGGTGATGCGCGGCATTTCCTCGGCTGGCCGGCCAACGCTGAACTGCTCGAAGCCCCGCAGTTCGGGCACTTGAAAATAGGCGTTCGCCACCTCTCCCTGTTCGTCCAGGAAAATTTCGATCTTGCCATGCCCTTCCAGCCTTGTAATTGGGTCAATACTGATCCGTTTCATTGCTCGCCTCCTGTCGAAGCCTCTCCGCCATCCGCTCGCGCCCGGTTGAGGAACGAATGCGCCATGCTGAAGCGATAAAACGTACCTGCGGGGTCTGCCAGCGTTTCAGTTACCGCGTTGATCTTGCGCTCGATCTCCTCCTCACTCTCGCCAGGAGAACCGGCGTCGATTACCGAGGCCATGGCTGCCAGCATCCTTGCGCCCTGGTCCTCGACCCCGTCCAGTGGTCCGTAGCAGCCCCGGCAGCCCATGTTCACCTGCGGGCACAACGCCCCGCATCCGCTGCGCGTGGCCGGCCCCAGGCACACCAGGCCCTGCTCTAACAGGCATTTCCCCGGCTGTGGGATGATCTCATAGGGCCGGTAGAAGCGCTGGATGTGCTTTTCGCTCTTTTCCAGGGGGCACTCGTGGCATACGGCCACATCGCCCGCACCCACGATGGACCCCTTGGGAGGCAGATCAGCGCCATGCAGCAGGGCAGCCACGACCACTTGCAAGACTGCCCAGATCTGGTGGGGCTCTGGCGGGCACCCGGGAACGTAATAATCCACTGGCACCACCTGGTCCAGAGATTTCACTGCCGGGTAGAAAGAGGGGATGTGCAGTTCGCCTTCCGGCAGGTGAGTCACAGGCTGGGGGACAACCCCACCTGGGTTATCGGTGGATGGGCTGGTCAGGTAGGCGGCGCGGAAAATTGCTTCTGAAGTGGTCAGATTTGCCAGCGCCGGGATGCACCCTTCGTAAGCGCACGATCCGAACGCCACCAGCACTTTCGATTTTTGGCGCAGCAGGTGGGCAACTTCCTCATTCTCGGAGTTGCGGATCGCCCCGTTGAACAGGCACAGGTCGATGTAGCCGTCCGGATAGTTGCGTACATCTTCGTACTTGAAGTCCGCCGCCACTGGCCAGAAGGCAATGTCGAAAAGTGCGTCGACATCCAGGATCTTATCGCCGATGTTGAGCACCGCGATCTCGCACCCGCCGCAGGAAGCGGCCCAATACATCGCAAATTTGGGTTTTCCATTCTCTGACATGGCTAAACCTCCTTGACTGTCGCAAGCTGGTTGGAGATCGTGTGCGCTGTGTGAGCCGGTTGGTGGCCGTTGCCCAGCACGCGCTGCTGCCAGCGCAAAGGCCCTAGCACCCGCAACTGCGCCGTCATGCGGTCAACCGTTTGCGCCAGCAGCGGCCCTTCGGACGCCGACGCCCAGACGATCTGCACGCGTTCGTCTTCTATGCCGAACTGTCGCAGCATCCGTTTGAGCAGGATGTAGCGCCGCAAAGCTTTCAAATTTCCTTCGATGTAATGGCACTCGCCCGGATGGCAGCCGGCGATCAGCACTCCATCGGCGCCTTCGCGCAGCGCTTTGATCACCAGGTCTGGTTCCACCCGCCCGCTACACATCACCCGGATTGGACGCATGTTGGGCGCATAGTGCAAACGCGCCGTTCCTGCCAGGTCGGCAGCCCGGTAAGAACACCAGTTGCACAGAAATCCAACGATCACGGGCTCGTATGTTTGATCCATATGGCTTTCTCCTTGATCTTCGAACACCACAATCCAATTCTTTGCCTGCTTTTCACGCCGGTTCCGTTTCTACCGGCTGGCGCACATCCCACAGGATGCCCTCGATCTGGGCCATCAACTGCTGGCGTGTGAAGTGCGCTCCCGTGATCGCCGCGCTGGGGCAGGCAGCCACGCACGTGCCGCAGCCCTGGCAAAGAGCGGTGATGACTTCCGATACCTGGCTCTCTTCGTGAAACACGATCGCCGTGTAAGGGCACAGGTCGTTACAAATGCGGCACCCCGAACACTGTTCGGCGTTGATGTAAGCGCGCACTGGCTCCATCAACACCGTGTCTTGGGCGACCAGGCTGGCGGCGCGCATGGCCGCTGCAGCCGCCTGGGCCACTGTTTCTGGAATGGCCATCGGCCCCTGGCACGCGCCCGCGATGAAGATCCCTTCTACCATGGTGAGGATCGGGTCCAGCTTGGGGTGGCGCTCGATGAAGAAGCCGCTGAAGTCGCAGCCCATGCCAAACAGATTGGCAATTTCCTTGGCATCGTGCCGCGATTCCATGCCCACGCTCAGGATCACCATATCAACCGGGATACGGCGTTGTGCTCCGATCAATGTGTCGTACGCCTGGACGATCAGCTTGCCTTCCTCCTCCGGTGTACGGGCTGCATCGGTCACTTCCGCCACGCGGCCGCGGATGAAGTGGGTGTTTTCTCTCATTACGCGGTGGTAGAACTCCTCGTAGCGTTTGCCGGCAGCACGGATGTCGATGTAGAAATTGTAAACTTCTGCCTGTGGCAGGCGTTCGTGCAGCAAATGGGCGAACTTCAACGAATACATGCAGCACACCCGTGAGCAGTACTCGTTGTAGTTTTCGTCGCGCGAGCCAACGCAATGGATGATGGCGACGCTTTTCGGCTCCGTCACGCCATCGCGCAGCGTTATCTGGCCTGCGGTAGGGCCCGAAGCGTTGACAATCCGCTCGAATTCCAGGCTGGTGAACACGTTTGCCAATCGGCCGTAACCATACTGGGGGATGCGCTCGGCATCGAACGGGTCATAGCCCGTTGCCAGGATCACGCTGCCCACCTGGATTG
The DNA here is from genome assembly GCA_040752025.1 of Chloroflexota bacterium. Lineage (GTDB taxonomy): Bacteria > Chloroflexota > Anaerolineae > Anaerolineales > UBA4823 > JBFMFR01. The sequence goes on from JBFMFR010000036.1 coordinate 65,427, forward strand.
TCAGTATCTCGTCTTTCTGTTCGAAATCGATCGCTCCTGGCGGGCAGAAAATCTGGCAGGCCTTACACTTGCCTCTTATGAAGTAGGTACAAGTTTGCACATCGATTACCGGGTACATTGGAACTGCCTGCGGGAAGGGGCGGTAAATCGCCTTGCGGTAGCCCAAACCAACGTTGAACCCCTCATCGCGGACTTTCTTGGGACACTTATCTTCACAAATACCGCAGCCGGTACAAAGGGACTCGTTCACGTATCGTGCCTTCTTCCGTACGGTCACCGTATAATTCCCCAGGTAACCTTCTACCCCTTCAACCTCGCTGTATGTCAGCAGGTTGATGTTCGGGTGCTGTCCCACTTCCACCATCCTGGGCGTCAGGATGCAGGCTGCACAATCCAGCGTGGGGAAGGTTTTATCCCATTGGGCCATATGCCCTCCGATGGAAGGCTCGCGCTCGACCAGGTAAACGTGATAGCCCGCGTTTGCCAGTTCCAGGGCAGATGTAATCCCGGCAATTCCCCCGCCAACCACCAATACGTTGGGATTGATTTTGACCTCAACCGGCACCAGCGGTTGGTGGTAGACTACCCTTTCCACCGCGCCCTTGATGAGCGACTTGGCCTTGTGCGTGGCCGCCGCCTGGTCGGTTGTAGCCCAAGAATCAAGCTCGCGGATATTGGCCATCTCGAACAGGAAAGGGTTCAATCCGGCCCGTTGGCAGGCTCCACGAAAGGTTTTTTCGTGCATGTGAGGGGAACAGGCCGCCACAACAACCCGAGTCAGCCCGAGTTCTTTAATGTCCTTCTCGACCAGGTCTTGCCCCAGGCTGGAGCACATGAATTTGTACTCGCGGGCAATCTCCACGTTGGGTTGTTCGCTGACCCACTGGGCCACCTCTTGCACATCGACCATCCCGGCGATATTGGTTCCGCAGTGGCAGATATAAACGCCTACTTTTTCGCTCATAGATGCACTCCTGTCTTGGCTGAAAAAGCCATCTTCCATAAATTCAAATTGCTTCGCTGACAAGCTCGATCAAGTCTTTCACATCCTGGCTGTGTTCGAGCCCTGTGGTTTTGACTGCATCTTTGTACATGGTGACATCCTTTGGACACGTCACCACCAAAGTTTTCACGCCGTCCAGCGCGGCGGCTTCGCGCACCCGCGCCTCGCTGGGACGTTCTTTCATTTCTTGCTCCTCCATCCAGATGCCTCCTCCCCCTGCGCCGCAGCACAATGCCCGGTCGCCGTGCCGCGGCATCTCGACCAGTTTACATCCAGTGGCGGCAATCACCCGCCTCGGCGCGTCGTATACGTTGTTGTAGCGCCCCAGGTAACAGGGATCGTGGTAGGTAACCGTATACCCCAGCTTCTGGTTTAATTTCAATTGCCCGGAAGCGATCAACTGGTCGAGCAGTTCGGTATAGTGGAGTACTGGAAAAGATCCTTCATTCGGATACTCGTTCTTGAGCGTATTGTAGGAGTGAGGATCGGTGGTGACAATCGCACGGAATTCACATCTCTCCAGGGCGGCCAGGTTTTGCTCGACCAACATTTCAAACAAGGCTTCTTCCCCCACTCGCCGCACATCGTTGCCCGCGTTGCGTTCGGCTTCGTAAAGGATGCCAAAATCGAGGCCCGCCTTGCGAAAAACCTCAGCGGTTTTGCGCGTAATCTCGCTCAGTGTGGCGCTGTAAGAAGCATAATCGCCGACAAACCATAGATACTCGACCGGCTCCTTGCGCGCGTCTTTGATCTTGGGCTGGATCGGTTGTGTCCACCTGGCCCGGCCGCGCTCGGACTGGCCAAACGAATTGCCATAGCGCCCCAGATTGACCAATGCTTCCTGGAGCAGGTTGTCCATTCGCGCATCGAATACCAGCGCCCGGCGCATATCCACGATCGGCTGGATGTGTTGGATGAGAAGAGGACATTCCTGGTCGCAGGCGGAACAGGTGGTGCAGGCCCATAAATTGACTCCGGGGATGCGTTCTCCCAACAGGGCCCCGTTTCCATTCGATGCAGCCCCTTGTGCAACCAGTTGGTCGCGCAGCCCCATAATCAATAACTTGGGCGAAAGCGGTGCTCCACTTGCGTAAGCTGGGCAGACATCCTGGCAGCGCCCGCATTCGGTGCAGGTGTAAAAATCGAGCATCTGTCTCCAGCGGAAATGCTCGATAGCATACACACCTGGCTTTGTTTCTTTGTGCGCGTCCACGAACTCTGGCGCTGGGGCCAGGCGACCAACCGGCTGTAAATCGCGCAAAAAGACTGCTGGAAGCGACGTGATAACGTGGAAATGTTTGCCTTCAGGCAGTTCGGTCAGGAAAAGCAGCACGACGATGAGATGGACCCAGTAAGCTGCTTCACCGATAACTCGTTGAGTTTCTTCCCCTAGCCCTGTGAACAGGCTGCCGACCAGCCGCGAGACGGGTCGCCAGGTGCTAAGCGCATCCTCCCCCAGTTGGATGCGGATGCCATTCATCACCAGCAAACTGAGCATGATGGTCAGGATGAATGACAACACCACAACCCCCTGGCTCTTATGGCTGCCCTTGTATCGCTCCGGGTTTACCCACAACCGCAAATACAGTGCATATCCCATGGAGATTGTCACGAACACCGCGAACAGGTCTTGCAGGAACGCCAGGGGCCCCAGGCTGCCAAGCAGCGGCAGCGCGAAATTGGGCGCAGCGAAAGCCAGCAATCCATCCACAATCGCCTGAGCGATGGTCGGTAGAAGGATCACGAATCCCCAAAAGATGAAAAAGTGGGAAGTACCGGGGATGAGGAAGCGGAACAAACGCAGTTGCCCTGCTACGAAGATCAAAAGACCTTTGATTCGCTCTCCCCATTGCCCAAAAGCTTCTCCTGGCTGGCCCCGCCGCAGGTTGATCCATAACTTTTGGTATATCCGCCTTCCGAAAACAGCCAGAGTTGTTGCCAGCATCACCAAAACCAGGATGGATTTGATTACGGGGTAAGACATACCATTATCCGCCTTTTGCCTGTTGCACCGCTTCGGTCAAAACCGGGAGCAAGTCCAGGAGGTCCGCTTCGATCCCGTATTGCGCGACCTCGAAGATCGGTGCGCCAGGGTCAGTATTTACCGCTACGACTGTCTCGCAGTTGGTGATCGCCTCGACGTGCTCCGGCGCGCCACTGATCCCCAGGGTCAGGTACACTTTTGCCTTCACTCGTTTGCCCGACTTGCCCACCAGCCTGGTGGCCGGCAGCCAGCCCTGGTCTACCACTGGTCGGGATGCGCTCAATACCCCGCCCAGCGCGTCTGCCAGCTCCTGGGCCAGGGCGATGTTATCCTGGTTTTGAATGCCGCGCCCGATCGAAATCAGGATCGGCTCCTTGGTGATATCGATGTCGCTGGCGTCCGGCTCGATGTATTGTTTCAAAGTAACCCGCGGCTTTTGCAGTGCGGGAGTTTTCACCGAAATGATCTCGGGTGGTTGGGCGCTGTAGCCCTGTTCCGGTTTGTAGCCGCCGGGGATCATCATCACCAGGACGGTTGGGGCCGGCAGGTCGCCCTTGACCATGATCTTGCCGCCGCACACCTGGCTGGTGAATTTGAGCGTTCCATCCTCGCTGTGGATGCTGCGGCAGTAGCTGACGATGGGCATGTCCAGGTGCGCCGCCAGTAAACATGCCACCTCGCTGCCGATCGACGTGTCGCCGAACAACACCAGCCGTGGTACATGCTTACTGATCAGATCCATCAGCGCTTGTCGGTAAGCATCTGCGTTGAAATCAGAAAAAACGGGGTCGTCTATGGAATAAACCTGGTCGGCATTCAGGTTGGCTGCCAACCCTTGGGCGTTGTGCCCCAGTAATACAGCCACGACTTTCCCCTCTCCCCCCGCTGCCAGGGATCGCCCGGCTGCCAGCATCGTGTAAGAGATGTCTGCCACCTGCCCGCGCAGGTGTTCGATCACCACAAAAATATCCTGGCTCATCCTCATTCTCCTGACATAAAATCCGCTACCAGGATCATAGCAGTCCCAGATTCTGGAATATCCCGGTTAATTTGCCGGCGATTTCTTCCAGACTGCCTTCCAGCATGCTGGCCCGTTCGCCGCTCTCTGGTACAAACATGCGTTTCACCACTGCCCCGCCGTGCGAGTCCAACAATGGTGTCTGCTTGTCGTCGATCACGGCAGTTTTCATCGCCTGGCGAATCTTGCTAAAAGCCACGTAGCTCGGCGGGGACTCGGCAGCCTGGATCCCCAGCACAGCCGGCAGAGTCACTTCCATTTCGGCGATCAGCCCGCCGGGGTACTCTTTACGCACCAGGGCGCTGCCCCCGTTGGCGTTCACGCCCGATATGTATCCGACGTAGGGCAAATCGAGATAGCCAGCCAGCAGCGCTCCCAGGCTGCCGTCCAGGTCGTTGTGCGCCTGTACGCCGGTCAATACTAAATCAGGAAGTTCTCCCTTCAAGATCGAGGCGAAAGCACGCGCCAGGGCATGGTTATTCAGATCCGCCTCGAAGTCGCCGCTTAGCTTGACCAGGCGGTCGAACCCTTTCGCCGCAGCCGTGAAAAGCACATCGTCTGCCCCTTCCATATCAGGAACAATGAGAGTGATATGTGCCCCGCTGCGCTCTTTCAAAAGCACTGCCTGTTCGATCGCATGATCATCGAATTCGTTGAGTTTGAGGCGCAGCCAGGTGAGGTCCAAAGCTGTGCCTTCATCGTTGATCTCCAGCTCTTCCACCAGGTCTGGCACAAGTTTGGCCAATACAACGATTTTCATATCTGTCTCCTCGTCATCCGCTCATCGACTCGGCCAGCAGTTCGGCGATATCCTTCACCACCAACCGGCTGGCCTTCTCGACCATCTTGACCGCATCTTCGAAGCGCGGCGCTTCATACGGGCAGGCCACGGCCAGGACTTCTGCCCCGGCTGCCACGGCTTCGCGCACGCGCCATTCAGAAAGCCGGGCGTGGGCTTTCTCCCAGGCGAAGCCATCCAGCCACATCCCGCCCCCGCCGCCTCCGCAGCACAGGCTGGTCTCACGGTTGTGTGACATTTCCACCAGTTCGATCCCGGGGATGGCGCTCAACAACTGGCGAGGCTCTTCGTACACACCATTGGCCCGCCCCAGGTAGCACGGATCGTGGTAAGCGACCCTGGCCTTGATCGTATGCCGCAAGAGCGGTTTGATCTGTCCCAGTCGTTCGGCCAGGAACTGCGTATAGTGGCGAACAGGATATTCGATTCCCAGCGCCGGATATTCGTTCTTTAGGGCATTGAAAGCGTGCGGATCGGTAGTGACCAACTCCCCGAAAGAATATTTGGCGAAAGCCTGGCCATTTTTCTCTGCCAGCATTTCGAATAGGCCGCGCTCGCCTGCCAGGCGCTGCGAATCGCCGTCGCTGTATTCCTCAGGCCCAAGGATGCCGAAGTCCACCCCCAGGGCGTTGAGCACCTCTGCAAACGCCTGGCTGACCTCCTGCACCCGCGCGTGGAAAGACGCGTAATCCCCCACGTACCACAGCACCTCTACGGGCTGCCGCGCCTGGCTCATGATCTTGACCGGCGGCTCGATCCCCCGCGTCCAGCTCGCCCGCTTGCGCGGCGACTCGCCCATCGGATTCCCGTAGCGCTGCGAATTTTCCAGCGCATCCTTGAGTTCTGTGGGCACGTTCCCTGCCAGCAGCAGTTCCTCCTTGGCGCGCGTCATCAGCCCGCTCGTCAGGGGGATTTTGGCCGGGCAGGCGCGCGTGCAGGCGTAGCAGGAAACGCACATCCACACCAGGTCGGTCTTGAGGATATGCTCGAAAACGCCTGCTCGCAGCGAAGCGATCATTTTGCTGGGCGGGTAATCCATCAGGTATCCAAACGGGCATATGCCGCTGCATGTGCCGCACTGCAAACACGCCAGAACGCGCTCGCCCTCTGGCAACTTTTGCAGATTGTCGTAAAACACATCGTTGAACGAAAGCCTTTGAGAGCTTGGAGCCATCGTCATGAGTACACCTCCCGGTGGAAAAACGGTTGAATGAGTCGCCTGGCTTCGGGGGAACACAATGGGCGCGTTTAACCAGACAGCAGGTGTGCTGCTGCCAGGCTAGAGCGAGTCAGGTTAGATGCAATCGATGTAGGGGGTTGGGCGCAAACCAGAACCCGGCGTCTCTCCTGACTATAAGGTTAGCAGATTAGTGGCTACAAAATGGCTACAAAACCTCTTTGGAGTGGCTACAAATTCTCCCCAGATTCGGCCAAAACTTGCTGTGCCAGTCCAACGTCGTAAAGCCGTCCGTGTCGTTTTGCCAGCTCCAACGCTTTATATCCCAGGGATTTGGCCAGGCGCAGATTCCCTAGCAGCCTGTGTGCCTCTGCGACCCCCACATACAACCGGCTCTGCTCGGCACGCGAGTCCAGACGTTCCGCCAGCGCCATGCCCGTCCCCAGGTATTCGAGAGCTACTTCTGGCTTGCTCGAACGGTTCTCGAGCCAACCCAGGTGGCACAGGCAAAAGATTTCCTGTGTCTGGTCCGCAACCTGGCGCGCCATCTCCAGGCTGGTGAGCAAGCATTCTCGTCCCTGCTGCAGTTGCCCAAGCCCGATCAAGGCCACTCCCAGGTCGCCCATTGCAACGCGGCGCAGGTAGAGCAACTGCGCTTGCTCACAGCGGCTGAGTGCGCTTGCAGCCAATCCTTCAGCCTGGCTGAAATCCCCCTTGTATGCCTGTAGTTCGGAGAGATTGCAAAGCGAATAGATTTCGTAACCGGTCTCCTTCAGTTCGATGAAGCTTTGCAGCGCTTCCCGCAGGAGTGCCTGCGCATCGTCGAAGTCGCCAATCGCTCGCGCCGCCAAGCCGGCCTCCCTTAGAGCCTTGGCTCGCAGCAGGCGATTTTCAAGCTGGAGGCTCATCTGCAGGGCTTTCTCCGCACAGGCCCGCGCCTGCGGGTAGCGGCAGAACCAGCGGTGGTTGTTGGCTTCACACAGGTGCACGTAGGCCAGGGCCTTCTCATCGCCGAGCACCTCGGCGATCCGCGCTTCTTCTTCGAAATCGTTTTGATAGCCTTGCATGTCCCCCAGGGCGCGGAAGGTGCTGCCTCGCCGGGATAGCGCCCGGATTTGCATCCGATAGTTAGCCGTGATTTCCTCCGCCTGGTTCAGGATAGCCGCCTCCTGTTTGAGCAGTTTCAAGGCGCGGCTAAAGAAATCGAGCGCCTCTCGGAAAGCGAAAACCTTCCTGGCTTTCTCCCCGGCTTGCAAGGCATACTCGGCGGCTTTGCCGGATTCACCGCTTTGTTCGAAATGCCAGGCCAGCAGTGCGATTTCGTCAGGACAGCATCTTTCCAATGCCTCGCCCCACAGGCGGTGCAAGAAGCGCTGGCGATCGTAGCTCAGGTCGCTATACATCACCATCCGCACCAGCTCGTGGCAAAAGCTGTACTTGCCCTCTTGGCTCACCAGGATGTAGCGCTTGGTCAGCGCTTCCAGCCTCTCCAGGATTTCTAGCTCGCTGCTTTCTATCACGCTTTGCATCAATTTTATCGTGAAGAAGCGCCTTAGCGCTGCCGCCGTTTCCAGGAGTGTTCGTTCGCTCGTTTCCAGGCTGTTCAGGCGCTGGTGTACCGCCTCTTGCACGGTTTTCGGAATCGGCACTTCATCCAGGTCTTCCACTTTGCGGGGCAGGCTGCGGCTTTCTGCCAGGGCCCGCAGCACCTCGATCAAGAAGAAAGGATTCCCGCCCGAGATCTGCCGCAGCCTGTCAGCCAGCGCCGGGTTATCCTCACCGGACACCAGCAGATGGCGCAGGATCTCCCCCACCTCCTCTGTTTCCAGGCCGCTGAGCGAGTATTCTTCCAGGACATCCTGCCTGTGCAGCGCGTGGCGCAGTTCGGCCATGCGTTGTGTTTCTTCGCTTCGGCAAGCGCCGATGACCAGCACGTGGCTCAAGCCTTCCACTGCCAGGCGGTTGCCCAGGTACACCAGCCACTCCAGAGTCACCGTATCCGCCCATTGTAAGTCATCTAAACACAGCAGCAAAGGCTGTGCTCTGCTGGCCAACCCGGCGGCGAGCTGGTAAAGCGCTTCGAAAAGCCGGCGGCGCGCTTCTTCGGGCCTGGCGGGTACCGGCGCCGGCAGATCAGGAAATTGCGAATACAATTCTGGCAGTAGCCGAGAGCCCTCGGCCAGCCAGATTGGGCTCACCCGCATGGTTGCTGCATGGCTCTCGATCGCCAGCCGCAAGGCCTCGGCCACCGGTTGGTAAGGCAAATCTCCCATTCCGGGGTTGCAGGTGCTGAACAACACCACCGCCTGGTTCTGGTAATTTGAAGCGATGTGCTGTAACAGGTGGGTTTTGCCGATCCCGGCTTCCCCTTCGATCAATAAAACCTTGCCCCGCCCCAGGCGGGCCAGGTTGAAAGCCTGTTCGAATGGCTTGAGCACGTTTTCTCGCCCGATGAACGGGATTTCGAACTTGGCGATGGCTTTGCCAGCTTTCCCTTGTGGGAAGAGTAACACGCCAGGCAGCCGCTTTCCGGACAGGGATTGGTAGATTGCCCAGGTCTTAGGTGAGGGGCTGATCCCCAGCTCCTGCTCGAACACCACTGTGCATCGCTCGAATTGGCGCTCTGCCGCGCTCAGATCCCCCATCGCCGCGTAAAGCTCGATCAGCTTACAATGCACGCTCTCAGCCAGGTTGTCGATTTCGAGATAACGGTTGGCATAATAGATAGCGCTCTCGTACGCGTTTTGCCCCTGATAAGCATCGATCAGGTCGAGCAGTGCGTCCAAATAGAACCCCTCGTAAACCCGCCGCTCCTGCCCAATCCAGGTATCGAATTCCTGACAGCTGGGCAAAGAGAAACCGTCCAGGAATTGTCCCCGGTAGTAATTTACCGCTTCTGCCGTTTGATCGATGTAAGCCTGGTAGCTGGCTTCCCCGCCTGGCGAGTTCGGCGGCTGGCCCTGGCGTTGGGTAGATAGTTTTTCCAGATGGGCTGCATCCGACCATACTCGCTGCGGATCCAACGACACGTATTCATTGTTGAAATCCACCAGTCCTGGTTCGGGTAGAGCCATGCGCAGATGCGTCAACAGGTGAGTGAGATTGCGACGGGCAGTCGTGTAGGCATTGTCGCACCACAGCAGGAAACAAAGCTGCTCGCGCGAGACGGGCCGGAGATCGGTGGAAAGGCGATAGAGCAGGGCGCGCACCTGGCGCCGCGTGAAAGATATCTCTTGTCCGGCCCACAGGGTCACCGGAGGGCCCAACAGGTGCACTTGCAGACAAGGGCCTCCATCACCCTTCAGCCTGCCCATTTTGAGGGTTGTTGGTTGAATCGCTTCCTGGCTCACCGCTGCCTCGAATCAGGAGAACGCACAACGGACCGCAGAGCAAATTGTCTGGGCAATTTGATTAT
>JBFMFR010000037.1:0-73771 GCA_040752025.1 Chloroflexota bacterium
AAGATCAATTGAACACCCATAATCCAGCTGCTCTGTATGAAGTCTTTGATCCCGCCGAAGCCAAACGCATCCTGGATCGCTTGGATTTCCATTTCACACCTAAGCATGGCAGTTGGCTCAATATGGCCGAGATCGAATTCAGTGTTCTCAGCCGCCAATGTTTGGATGGTTACATCCCAAACATCGCAGACTTGGAACGCGAGACTTTGGCTTGGGCAACAGAACGCAACAGTAGTGAGGCCACTGTCGAATGGCGCTTCACAACCGCTGATGCACGTATCAAGCTCAAGAAACTGTATCCGATCATCCATCTCAATCAGAATGTTAAAGAATTACCACTTATCAAAGCATGATTGACAGAGTACTAGTTGCAGCAATCATATTGGCTGCCCTTTACTTCCTGTTTTGGCCAGCCTCCCCAAAGCCAGTTGGAACCTTTGTGTCCCCCTCAGCGCCAGCTTCGACAGGAGTTTACGAACCCAATCAGCTACTGCAAGGCACAGAACGCTTTGGTGATGGTAATTGTCTTGGCCCCGAAGACATTGCCATTGATTCTAAAGGGGAACTATATTCAGGTATGAGGGATGGGCGCATTATGCGCCTCAAAATAGATAGCGGCAGTGCACAGCTATTTGTCGATACCGGCGGAAGCCCCTCGGGCATGGCCTTTGATGCCAATGGGAATCTGATCGTGGCAGATTCAGAGATAGGGCTACTTTCCATTGCACCCAATGCAGTTATTACCTTGCTAACCAATGAGGCAGGCGGCCAACCAATCAAATTAGCGAACGATCTCGACATCGCTGAAAACGGGATTATTTATTTCAGCGATTTTCGTTACTACTCGAACAGCATTTTGGACTTTATGGATGGCCGTCCGCTTGCCCGTTTGCTCTCGTATGACCCGCTCACCCAGACTACACAAGTGCTTATGGACGGGTTGTATGCGGCCAATGGCGTTACACTTGGGCCAGATGACGCCTACGTATTGGTCAATGAGATGACAGCCTATCGAGTAACGCGCTATTGGCTAACGGGCGATAAAAAAGGCCAGACTGACATTTTCATTGAAAACTTGCCCGGTTCGCCTGACAATATCACTTTTAATGGAGAGGACACTTACTGGCTGGCTCTGTATGCACCGCGCAGCGCTGCATTGGAATTCTTACAAGCCAGGCCGGTTATCAGGGGGATTCTAAAACCATTACCCCTGGCATTGATCATGGTTGCCGAAAATGATCTTCGCAATTTTGGCTACGTATTAGGTCTAAACCTTGATGGGGAAGTTATATACAATTTGCAAGATCCATCGGGCAAATTCACCTCACACGTGACGAGTGCATATGAGTATGAGGAAATGTTGTACCTGGGTAATATTTCCGACAAAGCCATCTATCGTATTTCAGTTCCGTAAAAACTATGTGGCGCCGGGTACACTGTTTTATTCGAAACGTGGTGGCCCTTGCAAGATGCGCTTGCGAGCAATCTCCAAACCAGATAGATTGCGCGGTTCATCCCACCTTGTCTCTATCCACCAGGTGGCGCCCGCGTCAGCCCATTGGCGAACAATCGAAACAGCCTGCTCCTGGTCATCGCCAGGAGTTTCGCCATCCATAATAATGTCGAAGGGTGTACACTCGGTTCGCTCCGCATCGATAAATGCTCGGATAGCCCGGATTTCGTTGATATTCGCAGGGCGACTCTCGCCTTCAGCGATGCTCACCGTGGGCAACAATCCATCGTAGCGTAACGCTCGCCGCATGGATTTTTTGCGCGGCCAGGCTCCCACTACCCATATCGGAAGCCGCGGTTTTTGTACCGGCGAGGGCGGGGGAAAGTGATGAATCTCCTTCACAGTGTAGTGTTTCCCGTTGTAGTTGAACGGCTGCCCGCGCCACAACCCGGTAAGGATTTCTAAGCCTTCATCCAACAGTTCCGCGCGCGTCTTGCGATCGGTCACTTCGCCAAATTCCTCAAAGCCAGTCGGCAGATGCCCCAGGCCTACCGAGAGGATCACGCGCCCATTCGAGAGATTATCAAGAGTAGCAGTCTCGCTGGCAAGTTTCCACGGCCGCATGCGCGACAACGGCGAGAGCAGCGTGCCGAGCCGGATGCGTTCCGTCCGCATGGCTGCGGCAGCCAGCGACACCCAGGCGTCGATGCCCCAAACTGGCTCCCAGACAAAAAAACCATCCCAGCCCGCCTGTTCGGCTTCACAGGCAAACTCGGCAGCGATGCGAGCATCGCCCCACGGCAAAACAAAACCATACTTCATGTTTTCGCTCCTTAATTCAGCCTGCAAACAGGCGGTGAGTTTCCAACCGAAAATCCACAAAGTGCAACTGCCCGATGCTGCGGATTTTCGGCACGGATACCGTTATCAAGAGCAGCCCGGGCATCTCAGTTCTCGGTCTTATCAGCCTGGTAAGTGATCTCGACCGTGCCGCCAGGCAGGAAATTCGACACCAGATAATGGAATGACTGCTCCCGGTCTGCGCCGCCCTCATCTGTCAACAACAACTGTTCACAGAAAACGGCGATGTCCTGGACGATGCGCTCGTAGCGATAGTAGGCCAACGCGGCCGGGTCGAACTGCACCGGGCCATAGCCCCGGTAGAACAGCGCTTCTTCTTCCTGCGGAGTGTGCCCGGAAAAACCCTGCCCGCCGCCGGGGTACATCAGGTCGCGCTCCTTGGGCGCCAGGATGGAGTTGTCCCAATCGACAATGTACAGCGCGCCGCGGCCATCGATCAGAATATTGCCAGCATGCAGGTCCGAATGGCACAGCACCAGTTCCTGGGGACGCGTTTGCAGCTCTCGCAGGCGCTGCCCGGCGCGCTCGACCAGGTCGAGGGTCTCGGCGCGTTTAGCCCGCAAAAAAGCTGCCAGTTTTACGGCAACCGGATCGACAAAGGTTTCGGTTTCGACCAGCGCCAGGAACCTTTTTACCGCCTGGCGCCACTGCGGAGAATAGGTCTCGCGGGGGATGCGCTCGGCCAGCTCCATTGGCAACGCGGTGGTGTGGATGCTCTTCAGGGCAGCACCGAACTTGCGCCATTGGCGCTCTGACAAGGCAACCCCATAACCATCCTGACCCTGCACAAACGGGTACAGGATCGTTTTGAAATCCCCCAGGCAGGCCCAAAGCCGGCCGGCGGCGGTCGCCAGGGGGGCGATGATGGCATGGATGCCCTGGTCGTTGAGGTATTTGGGCAGATCTACCGAGGTTTGATCGAAAGCGCCGGAGCGCAGCTTCAGGAAGTAAGGTGCGTTGTCCTGTGCAACAACCCGGTAAACCGCCGTATTCTGGTCGGCGCCGAGCGGCAAGAAGGCTACCTGAGCCTCAGGCAGCCGGTATTCATCCTGTAAACAGGCGGCAATTTTTTCTTCTTGAAGGTCCGGTTTTTCCAGCATAGCAAGGCCTGTTTGCGCGCGAACGCACCCTGCTGATCCAGCACCAACAGATCGCTACCCATGGAAAGAGAGTACGACGCCCAGTTTACGATCAGGTTCGCAGCCGGGCAGCCAGATCACCAGTTGCGCAAGAACTCGACCAACAGACGTACACCGAAGCCGGTGGCACCCATGGGGATATAAGGGCCTTCATCTTTCTTGTCGTAAAGCGCCATACCGGCCATGTCGACGTGCGCCCAGGAGTAATAGGTGAACTCTTTCAGGAAAATCGCCGAGGTACCCACCCCTCCGAAACGCCCGCCGGTGTTGGTCATGTCGGCCACCACGGACTTGATCGGCTTTTTGTAATCGTCCCACAGCGGCAGCGGCCAGAGGCGCTCGTGGGAGGCGTAGCCGCTGGCGACCAGCTTGTCGCGCAGCCGATCGTCAGTACAGAACAGGCCGGCGGCAACTGCCTGCCCCAGGGCGATCACGCACGCCCCGGTCAGGGTCGCCAGATCGATTACGGCCTTGGGCTGGTAGCGCTCGGCGTACACCAGGGCGTCCGCCAGGATCATGCGCCCTTCGGCGTCTGTGCTGATGATCTCGATGGTCTTGCCATTGCTGGCAGTGATCACGTCCGCCGGGCGGTAGGCATACGCGTCGGGCATGTTCTCGGTGCAGGGCGTAATGCCGATGACGCGCAGGGGCAGGTCGAGCATCCCGACGACTTTCATGGCCCCCAGCACCGCCGCAGCGCCGGCCATGTCGGACTTCATCGCTTCCATCTTCTCGGAGGGCTTGATCGAAATTCCGCCTGTATCGAAGGTGATGCCTTTGCCCACCAATACAATCGTATCCAGGTCCTGGCGCTGCCCGTTGTGCTCCAGAACGATAAACTTAGGCTCTTCGCCAGCACCTTTGGCTACCGCCAGGAAAGCGCCCATCTTATGCTCCGCCGCCCACTGGCGGTCGCCGACGGTGATGCGCATGCCGTACGCCTCGGCAATTTCCTGGGCTGTTTCAGCCATTTTGGTGGGAGTAGCCATGTTGGGCGGCAGGCTGACCAGGTCGCGCGCCAGGTAAGCGCCAGACACGATCATCTCGCCAGTGCGCGCGCCGGCTTCTACCTGTGCAAACCGGTTCGCATCCGGTTCGACAACGGTTATGGACTGAACCTGGGGCAGCTTTTCGCCGCTCTTCAGGCCATCGAAGCGATACAGACCCAGGTACATGCCTTCGACCGTGGCCTGGGCGACGGCAGCGACTTCCAAGCCGGCCGCAGCGAGCACGCTAATCGCCACATCCCTGGCGGAGAGCTCGCGGGCGCGCTTGACGGCTTTGGCCGCTGCGATGCGCACACCTTCCAAATCGAGAGCCTCAGGTTTACCCAGGCCAACCACCAGGACGCGTCGAGCCGGGATCAAACCGCGCGGATAGATCACGCCGACTTCACCAGCCTTGCCGCTCAGGTCGCCGTTGGCGATCAGTTCTTTGATGGCCCCATTGAGCACCCGGTCGAGCGCGCCGGCAATCCCGTCTGGCTCGCTCGCGCCCTCGAACAGGTTAACGATCAAAGTATCGGCAGTACTTTCCTGGATGTTGCCCTGGATAACGTTTAACTTCATGCGAAGAATCTCCCTTGTATTCGTAGTAAGCGCCTCACAGGCGCACCTTTGAAAGTGATTTAGATAAGTTTATCACGTTTCGATGGGTGCAAAAAGGTGAGTTTTGTCACTTCAGGGCTGGCCGGCCCACTTCAGGCTGATGCGCCCACGCTCTGGTTCGATTTTCAAGATCTCAACTTCAACGACGTAGCCGACCTGGAGCTGCAGCCCCTGCGGCATCTGGGTGCGGTGCAGCAGGCCATCTTGCTTGACGCCGATGTCGATAAATGCGCCGAAATCCACCACGTTGCGCACCGTGCCCTTCAACTTCATACCGACTGCCAGGTCTTCCATCTTCAGCACGTCCGAGCGCAGGATCGGCACGGGAGCATCCAGGCGCGGGTCACGGCCAGGGCGTACCAACTGCTCGAAGATATCAGCCAGCGTAAGCGCCCCAGCGCCCAACTCGCTCGCCAGTTGATCCAGCGGTTGCTTAGCGCGTAGATCGTCCAGGGCCGGTTTACGTTCGTCCGGCGAGGTGCGCAAGCCCAGCCCGGCGCGTTCCAGCAGCTTTTCAGCTACAGGGTAACTTTCCGGATGGATGGCGCTGGCGTCCAGGGGGTGATCCCCATCGCGGATGCGCAGGAAGCCGGCGGCCTGCTCGAAGGCCTTGGGACCCAACCCAGAGACCTGGCGCAAGGCCTGGCGCTCCCGGAAAGGCCCGTGCTCATCTCGGTGAGCGACCAGGCGCTCGGCCAGTTTGGCGCCGATGCCCGAAACGTGTTCCAGCAAAGCTGGCGAGGCCGTGTTGACGTCCACACCAACCTGGTTGACCACGCTCTCCACCACGCCCGTCAGGGCGCCAGCCAGTTGTTTCTGATCGACATCGTGCTGGTAGAGGCCCACGCCGATTGACTTCGGATCGATCTTGACCAGCTCTGCCAGCGGGTCTTGCACGCGGCGAGCGATCGAGACCGCCCCGCGCAGGCTGACGTCCAGTTCGGGCAGCTCGGCGCGCGCCAATGGGCTGGCGCTGTAAACGCTGGCCCCGGCCTCGCTAACGATCAAGTATTTCAGCGAGCCCAGCTCCCGGATGAGCTCGGCCGCCAACTGCTCGGTCTCGCGCGAAGCCGTACCGTTGCCAATCACTACCAGGCTGACTTTGTGCTTTTCGACCAGCGCCGCCAGCGTTTTGAGGGCCGCATCCCAATGTTTTTGGGGTTCGTGCGGGTAAATCGTTGCTGTATCCAGCAGCTTGCCGGTTGGCCCAACCACCGCCACCTTGCAGCCGGTGCGGAAACCCGGGTCGAGGCCCAGCACCGTATGGCCGGCCAGCGGCGGCAGGCCCAACAGGGCGCGCAAATTTTCGGCGAAAATGGTGATGGCGTGGGTTTCGGCTTTCTTGGTCAGCTCACGGCGCACGTCGCGCTCGATGGCCGGCAGCAGCAGACGCTCGGCGGCGTCCAGGACGGCTTCCTGAAGCTGCCCGGCCAGCGGCGAGCGCGGATCGCTGCGAAAGGCCTCACCAATCGCCCCACGCCAATCACGCTCCGGTACACTGACGTGCACACGCAGCACTTTGTCAGCCTCGCCGCGGTTGATCGCCAGCACCTGGTGCGGGCGCAGCCGGTCGATGCGGAACTCGGCCTGATAGTAAAGCTGGTAGACGCCGCGCTCGTCTTCAGCGGCTTCGATCTTCTCTACGTTCCAGAGACTCCATTGCAGGGCTTTCTGACGGGTAACCTGGCGCACCTGGGCGTGATCGCTGACCGTTTCTGCCACGATATCGCGCGCCCCGCTCCAGGCTTCTTCTATGGTAGGAACTTCTTCACTCAGAAAAGGTGCAGCGAGCTGCTCCAGGGTCTGGTGGGTACGCACCTGCTGGAGGATCAAGTCCGCCAGGGGCTGCAAGCCGCGCTGGCGGGCGATGCTGGCACGCGTGCGGCGCTTGGGCTTATACGGCTGGTACAGGTCTTCCAAAGCTGTCAGGGTTTCCGCGTCTACAATCTGCTGGCGCAGCTCCAGGGTCAGCTTGCCCTGTTCTTCGATCGATTTGAGGATGGTCTGCCGGCGCTCATCCAGGGAGCGCAGCTTGCCCAGCAGTTCGCTGATCTGGCGCAACTGTTCTTCATCCAGCCCGCCAGTGGCCTCCTTGCGATAGCGCGCGATGAAAGGCAAGGTGTTCTCGGCATCCATCAGTTCGATCGTGGCAGCGACTTGCCCAGCGCGAATATTCAGTTGTGCAGAAATCTGTTCGGGGTATCCCATGCTGCCCTGCCAGGCCTACCAACGCTCGTAGCGCACCAAATCTGACAGGGGCTTGCGCTCTTTCGCACCCAACTGGTCGCCCGGGTAACCCAGGGGGGTGAAGATCAGCGGCTCGACTTCGGGGGGCAGCTCAAGGATTTCACGCGCCGCCTTAGCGTTGAAAGCCGCAATCCAGCACGTGCCTAACCCCAGGTCAGCCGCCGCCAGGATCAGGTGATCCATAATAATGGCCACATCCACGTCCAGGTAGCGACGGTGATCGTCGGAGCGCACCCAGCCCTGGGAGGGAACGCCCACTGCACACAAGATCAGGGGAGCCTGAACGAACCACTCCCGGTGATAGATGCGGCGCAGTTCGGCCTGTCGCCCGGCGGTATGGATGACGATCAGTTGGAACGGCTGGCGGTTGGCAGCCGTGGGAGCCAACCGAGCCGCCTCCAGGATCTGCTGCAGCTTATCCTCTTCTACCGGATCAGGCTTGTAGGCTCTGACGCTGTAACGCTTGGCAATCAATTCGCGAAATTCCATGTTGTTCTTCTCCTTGTTGAACTCCCCCAATCATATCACTTTGGCCAGACCTTCGCCAATAGAAACCGGTTCAAAAGAGAGGGAAACACGGAGAAAAACCCACTGAGTTCACTGAAAAAAAGACTCTGTCAGGCGCGTCCAATCCAACGCCAGGGAGCGGGCATGGGCGAAATAGCGGGCAAACTGCCGGGTGCGGTGGGATTTGCGAGCCTGCAGGTCGCGCCGTTGAGCAGATGGAGAAGGCCGCAAAGTAACCACTTTCATGCGCCGCAGCCGGCGCAGCGGTGTAAGCAGCGGCTCCAATTCTTTACCAGCCTGGATGCCAATGACCGTCGCTGGGCGGAGCAACTCAACCTTGGCCAGCTTGAGCGCCAGACCGCCCTGCTGCGGGTCGATCAGGCCAGAAGTGTCGTAAACGATCACCTGAGCGCCATCCGACAAGGCAGCCTGCACCAGGCGCGCCCCGCCTACCACCGCCGGGAGCATGTGCCCGCTTGGAGAGATCGAGCCGATAAAAACACGCCGGACGCTCTCAGCCAGGTTCGCGCGGATGTCGATCGGAGCTTCCTGTTGCGCGTCCAGGTCGAAGGCACAGGTCAGGGTTGTCGGCGGGCCCAGCCAGCTTTGCCCCGGGTCGCCATCCAAAAAGGCGATGCGCCGACCGCCTGCGCGCAGCGACCGGAACAGGTAGCGAGCGAACGTCGATTTGCCCACGCCAACCCCGCCAACTACGAAAACTACTCCATGTAGGGCTTCGAGGTCCAGCTGCTTCCAGATTGGAGGGATGTCCAGGGTTGGCTCTGTGAGGATGTTCACGAGAAAATCCGTCAGGGAGCGCCGGTTCCAGCACTGGTTCGGCGCAGCAAATACAGCAGCGCGGCGGCGTAGGCTTCGCTGGCATCGCTGGCGTCGAAAGTAAGCACCCGGTCATGAACTTGAATCGTGCAGCGATAACCGCCCAGGCCCGAGGTAAACTGCAACTCCGGGCGGCCCGCGGCCAGCAAAGCCGCTTCAAGCGCCAGGCGTAGTTGCTCTTCGCGCGGCAGCCACACGGTTTCCCTGGTCACCAGCGAGTCCAACGCCCATTCCGAAGCACCCTGAAAACTGACCACCTGCATGCCCTGCAAAACATCCACCGTAACCAGCATGTCGCTGATCACGAAGATTTTCTCGTCCATCTGGCGATTCGGTATGGCAAAGAAATCCAGCAGGGCCGGCTGCCATTGCAGCCCGGCGCGCTTTAGTTTTTTGGCAGTAGCAAGTGAAATCACGGCTTCTCCCGATAGCGAACGGGGCGGAACAGGCTGCGGTCGAACTCGGCGATGCGCTCCCGGCCCAACTGCCGTAGCTGAGCATATACCTGGTGCACATCAGCGCGCAGGCTGGCAAGATCGATGCCCCGGCACTCATCCGGGAAAGGCTCGATCCATTTGCGCAGGCGCAAGAACATCTTGACCGCGCCATTATAGTTACAACGCTCGATCTGCAAATAAGCTACCGCCACCTGCAGGACAGCGCGATACAGCTCCCGGCCGATGGTCTGGTCTGCTTTCCAGGCTGCCTCCAAAGTCTCGTGGGCTTCGAAGTATTCACCGCGGTTGAACAATTCCAACCCGCGAACAGCCCGTTCAGAGAGCGGCGCCTGGCAGGTTTCTTCGAGAGCGGCCCCACCTGGTTGCAATCGGTTGAATAGATCGTGATCGTTGCGCATACCTGCATTATAACCGCGAGGTCGCCTTGGGAACTTGTCGGGATTTGGCGATTAGCCTGTATAATAAGCAGACGATACGAGGCACAGGCTCCTGGCCTGCGCTTTGAGGAAGCCGGATGCCCGCGACCATTCAACTCCACAACCTGAGTAAACGCTACAAGCAAAACCTTGCTGTTGATGATCTTAGCCTGAGCATCGAAGAAGGCGAGATCTTTGGCTTCGTCGGGCCGAATGGGGCCGGGAAAACCAGCACGATCCGTATGATCGCCGGGCTGCTGCAGCCAACCAGCGGTGAGATCTACGTCCAGGGCCACTCCGTCCGGTTTGCGCCGGAGCAGGCGAAGGCGATCATTGGCTATATGCCCGATTTCTTCGGCACCTACCCAAACCTGAAGGTTTGGGAATACCTGGATTTTTTCGGCGACT
Organism: Chloroflexota bacterium; assembly: GCA_040752025.1. GTDB lineage: Bacteria > Chloroflexota > Anaerolineae > Anaerolineales > UBA4823 > JBFMFR01. The sequence goes on from JBFMFR010000037.1 coordinate 9,934, forward strand.
GCCATAAGATCCCCGCAGCAAAGCGCTCCGGGTTGATCCAGGAACTGCTGGAACTGGTCGAGTTGAGCCACCGCAGCGAAGACCTGGTGGACCAGCTTTCACGTGGCTTGCAGCAGCGCCTGAGCCTGGCGCGCACATTAATCCATGACCCACAGGTGCTGATTCTGGACGAGCCGGCCTCCGGGCTGGACCCCCGGGCGCGCATCGAGATTCGCGAACTCCTGGTTGAGCTGGCGGACATGGGCAAAACCATTTTCTTTTCGACGCACATCCTGGCAGACGTTGCCGAGATCTGCACGCGAGTGGGTATTATCGAGGCTGGAAAACTGGTAGCAACCGGCAGCCTGGATGAATTACAGGTTCGGATTCTGCCGCAGCGCGAGATCGAAATCACGCTGCTGGATGGCACAGAGGCCGCTCAAGCGCTTTTGCAAACGATGCACAATATCAGCGCCATTCAGACTTTACCAGCGCGAGAAAACGGCGAGCGCAACCGCATCACCCTGGCATTTTCAGGCAGCGACCAGGATTTGAGCCAGGTGCTGAAAGCGCTGGTTCAGCACGATATCCCAGTCATCCAGTTCAGAGAAGAAGACAACGACCTGGAAGAGGTTTTCTTACGAGCGACTAAAGGCCTGGTTACATGATGCAACTGCCTAAAATTACGCTGCCGTGGAAAAACCCGGTCTTTGTCAAAGAACTGCGCACGCGCATGCGCGGTAACAGAACCTTCGTCCTGGTCACCGCCCACTTACTGATCGTCAGCGCCATCGCGCTGCTGGCGTACCTGGCCTTCATCGCATCCCTGTCTTCTTACAGCACAGCAGAGGCGCGCAGAAATTTCGGAAAACTGCTGTTCGGTTTGGTAGTATTACTGGAATTATTCACGATCACCTTCATTGCACCGGCGCTGACTTCGGGAATGATTTCATCGGAGCGCGAGCGCCAAACCTATGATCTGATCAAGGTGACCCTGCTGCCGGCGCGCTCGCTGGTATCCGGCAAGTATGCGGCTGCGCTGGTGTTCCTGTTCCTGCTACTGTTCACCTCTATTCCTCTGCAAAGCCCGGCCTTCCTGGTAGGAGGCGCTTCACCCAGCGAGATTATCATCGCCGTGCTGATCATCGCCGTCACTGCGGTTGTGTTCTGCGCAGCCGGGATTTTTTTCTCAAGCCTATCGTCGCGCACCCTGTTAGCCACAATCCTCTCCTACGCCTTCGCCATCATTTTGGTGTTCGGCATCCCGGCGCTCTTACTGGTATTCCTACTGTTATTGCAAACCACAAATTTTGCAGGACTCGACGGCCTTTCTATAAACGCCCAGTTCAGGCTGCTGCTGATCGGTTGGTGGATCGTCTCAACCAGCCCGTTGATGACTGTTGTGGCAACCGAACTGGCTCTAGAACAATCCCACGGCGTGTGGTGGTTTTCTGTTCCACTCAGCAATGGGGTTGAGGTACACTTCCCCTCGCCCTGGAGCGCTTATGTCATTTTCTATCTAATCCTAAGCGTGGTTTTCATCTGGTTGAGCGTTCGCCGTATCCGGCGGATCGACCCATAGTTTCACATCTGGAGGTTTATCATGAAAGCATTCGTTACGGGCGCCACCGGTTTCATTGGCAAACGTCTGGTGCACAGGCTGGTAGAGCGCGGCGATCAGGTAGTTGCCCTGGTGCGTTCACCTGAAGCCGCACGGGCCATCCAGGCCATGGGCGCTAGCGCGGCTATTGGGGATATCCTGGACTTCGAATCCATGCAGGCCGGTATGCTGGGCTGCGACGTGGTATTCCACCTGGCAGGCTGGTATAAGCTGGGCGCTCGTGACATCCAACCGGCGGAGGCCATCAACGTACAAGGCACACTCAACGTGCTGGGCCTGGCGCACCAGTTGGGCGTTCCACGAATCATCTACACCAGCACCATCGCCGTATTGGGCGACACGCAGGGATACGTGGCAGATGAAACTTACCAATCTCAAGCCGAACATTTCCTGACCGAGTACGACCGCACGAAGTGGATGGCGCACTACAAGGTAGCCCTGCCCTTGATCGCCAAAGGTGCGCCGGTGATCATCCTGATGCCAGGCGCGGTATATGGCCCTGGCGACCCCAGCCTGGTCGGCGATATCATGCGCCTGTTCTATCGAGGTTTCCTGCCCGTGCTGCCGGGCCCAGAACTGACCCTGACCTTTGCTCACGTGGACGATGTTGCCGAAGGCCACCTGCTGGCAGCCGAAAAGGGCAAACCCGGTGAAAGCTACCTGTTGACCGGACCGATCCTGTCGCTGGGCCAGGTTGCCCAGGTATGGGCAGAGATCAGCGGCAGGCGCGCCCCGGTCTTGCAAATCCCGGCGCGTTTCATCAAACTTCTGGCCCCAATCGTCGCCGCCCTGGGGGCATACCTGCCGCTTCCGGCTATCATCAGCAAGGATGCGATTGCGATCCTGGAAGCCACCTACATCGCCTGCGCGGATAAAGCCCAGGCAGAGCTGGGCTGGCAAGCCCGACCGGTAGAAGAAGGAATGCGCCAGACTTTCGACGCGTTGGCAAAGACAATCCAACCGGTCAAACTGCTGCCCCAGGACCCAGCCCGTTGCAGACAACTGGCAGGAGCGGCCCTGGGAGCAGCTATAGGATTGTTACTCGCCTGGTGGATCACTCGCCGGCGCAAATAACGCTGCGTTCTGCGCGAAGGCGACTGGCTAACTGGCCACCTGGTGGAACGATTTTCTACCCGCCTCCCGGCGAAATAATGATCGTCTTGGTAGGCTTGGGAGTAGGTTTCGGCGTTGACACGGTAGAAGGCAGTGGGAAGATCCAATAGCTTTCGCCATTGCCTTCCACTACGTAGCCGCTCAGTTTGTCGGCGGGTGCCCATACCTTCCAAACCAGGTAATCTTCGACGCACCAGGGGCCATCCTCGATGAACAGACTTTCACCGGGGGCCAGGTCACGCCGGCCTGGGTCGTAGAAAAAATCCGTATAGATATACAGGCGACCGTAAAAACCCACGGTATCCACATAAGCCATGTCGCCTAAATGCAAGCGTGAAGCTATACATCCAGGCAAGGGGTAATGGATCGGCATCGAGTACGGGTTCCATCCCCCTGCCGCGGTCGGATACGGCGTTGAAGTAGGCACTGCTGTTGGCAGGGGAGGTGGCTGGGTGGCTACCACCTGGGTAACATAGCGCGTTACCACCACCACCGGGGTGAGGGTGGGAGGCTGGTTCGTAGCAACTGTCCCCGAACAGGCCGAGGTGAATACAAACAGGCTTAGCAGCAAGGCATAAGCCAGGCAGGTAATCTTTTTCATTCTCATCTCCACAACGCGGCCTGGAATAGACCGACCTTATTTAACGGGGAAAAGCCAATACTCATTCCCATTTCCTTCCGGTGTGTACCCCAGGACGCCATTGATGGTCTCCACAAACCAAACCAGCCAACCGTGACTGCACCACGGGCCATCCACAATCAAAACGATCTCACCAGGTTGGGCATAGTATAGAATTGTATCGTACTGCAAATCCGAGCCATAACGAATGGCGTTCGGACCACCCACCAGAGATACCATGGCCCGGTCGCCGCGGTGTAAGCGTGAGGCCACGCAGTCAGGCAGCGGGTAATAAATCGGCGCAGTCAATGGATCCCAGGTTGGAGTAAGTGTGGGCTCAGGGGTGGAAGTGGGCTGCGGCGTAGACGTAGGCAGCGGTGTAGCCGTAATAATCTCAACTGCCACCTCTGTAACGACTTGCACCTGGGTAGGCAACGCCGTGGGCGTTTCCTCCAGTATGATGCGCGGCGCTTCAACACGACACGCCAGGGAGGCCAGGAACAAGCTTACCACAAGCCAGTAAACTCGCTTCCTATGAAACAAGCTGAGCATATCAAGCTCCTTTTCTTATCAAGATTTGGGTGATCGCATCCAAACTATAGACTAGAAAACGATCACTCGGGTTCCCTGGTCCGATTCCACATAATCCTTTTCAAGAGGAGCGAAAGGTTCGGCCCAGCGATAAATCCATAAAGCATCTTTGGGACTCAAATTGATACAGCCATGACTCTGGGGAGTCCCATAATCATTGTGCCAGTACGTTCCATGAAGCGAAACCCCTGTCCAGGAGATATAACAAACCCAGGGTACCCCTGGGAGGTCGAATTCGCTGCCCTCCGCGTTCGAGGCCATGTGGCGCGAAGGCTGCTTACGCTCCACTCGGAACTCGCCTTGAGGGGTATCGCCTTCGAAATAGCCAGTTGCTGTACGGGCAGTGAACACCGGGTGTTTGCCTTCATAGGCAATCACCCGCTGCCTGGTCAGATCCACCTCGATACGCTTATCCGGAACGCCCGGCGAGATCGGGGTGATCTCATCGGCGCGGATCGGGCGCAGGTGCTCGGCATTGGCCATAAAATAACCGCCATTGCGGTCATCGAGAATCTGGTACCAGATGGTGTTATTGATCCCTGTGAATGCATAGTGGACCCAATGGGTGGTTTTGAAATAGTACCGATAGCCGCGCTTCCAGCCCTTGTCTTCAACCTGCCAGGTTTGGGTGTAAGGCACAGTGACTTCGGCCAGCATCCCCCCGGCCGGTATCTTCATAACTGGTTCGTTCAAATGTTCTTCGACAGGCTGCACGTAAGCCGAATGCAGCCAGCCATCGTTGGTTCTCAACCAAATTGGATTCTTTTCCGGGCGAGGATCACCTATCCTTATCTCATTTACATCTACAACCGTATCGGTAATGTAATAACCTATTTCGTCGCTGTAGAAGGATGGACGGTTATAGTAACGCAGCGAATATACCGTACGGCCTTTGTTGAATGGCAAAGGCCGGCTGGCGTCAGGATCGCCGCCAGGGGGGAAATCACGAAAGCCAAGACCCGCGGCGGCTGCCGCGCCAAGTTTCAAGAAATCACGTCGTGTCAATTTAGAAGCCATCACAATACCCTTGTAAAATAGTTACCACAAATCATAGCATAATTGGGCAGTTTCCGCAAACCATCCAAGGCGCGGTGCAGAGTGGTAAAATACACCCTGATGCAATTTCCATTTTCACATGCTTACAAAATGGAGGCTTTGCTATGCGCCTGGATGGGCGGAAACCAGATGAACTGAGATCCATAAGCATAATTCCCGATTATACAACTTATGCCGAGGGTTCGGTACTGATTGCTTGTGGCAATACGAAAGTCCTCTGCAATGTGACTGTCGAAGAAGGCGTGCCGCGCTGGATGCAATCGCAAGGGAAAGCCGGCGGCTGGATCACCGGAGAATATGCCATGCTGCCACGCTCTACCCATACGCGTACACCGCGCGAAACATCTGGCCTGGGGGGCGCACGCAAGAGATCCGACTGTGAAAGGAGCCTATGCATACCTTAGAACCAGACGAGGTCCGCTTCTTTAGCGGGCGATCTCACCCTGAACTGGCGGCTGATATCGCTGCACACCTGTCCGTTCCGCTTGACCCAACTTATTTCTCGCGTTTCAGCAATGACAACCTCTATATCCAGCTCGGGGCCAGCGTACGCGGACGCGTGGTATTCATCATCCAATCTTTGACGCCGCCCGTAAGCGACCATTTGCTGGAGCTGCTGATGATGCTCGATATCGCCCGTGGCGCCGGGGCAAGCGAAGTGCATGCTATCATCCCCTATTTCTCTTATGCCAGGTCCGACAAGAAAGATGCCCCGCGCATCTCGATCACCGCACGCCTGGTTGCCGATTTGCTGCAAACGGCAGGCGCGACGCACATCATGACTATGACCTTGCATTCGCCACAGGTGCATGGTTTCTTCAGTGTACCGACCGATCCACTCACTGCTCGCCCACTTTTCGTTAAGCATTTCCTTGAACAGGGGCTCGATCCAAAAGAGACCATAGTTGTCTCGCCAGATGTAGGGCGCGCCAAACCAGCGGCCCGGTTTGCAGTGCGCCTGGGTCTGTCAGTTGCTTCCGCGCAAAAGCAACGGGTTTCAGATAATGAGGTATTGGTAGGCGGAGGAATTGAGCGCCAGGTCCAGGGCTTCCGGCGCGCCCTGGTATATGACGACGAAATCGCGACCGGTTCGACTGTTATAGAAGTCTGCAAACTGCTGATACAAACGGGCATTCAGGAGATCTCTATCATCTGTACACATGGTGTATTTGCCCGCGATGCTCTGCCGCGCTTGAACGCCATCTCGCAGATATCGCAGATCATAACCACCAATACAGTACCCATCCATCCTGAAAAACGCACATCGAAACTAAAGATCATTAACGTGGCACCCGTATTTGGTGAAGCAATCTGGCATAACTACACACGCCAATCTATCGGCGATCTGTTCTCATTCAGCCAGGATTTAATTGAAGAACTGGGCGATGAGGATGTCTGATTTGCCGGGGAACTAATAATGTTGCAAGCTTTTCAACCAGCATTCCTGGTTTATGAATGATACAATCTAAACTCGCCAACTTTATAATTCGAATTATATTGAATCGATTGTCAGGAGAACTTCATGATCGGAGATATGACCCTAAAACAAGTGCTTGCAGAGCCGCGCACGATCGAAGATCTACACATCCCACAAAACATTATTATCGACTTAATCTTCCGACTGCTATACAATGAAGGCAATGTAGCCCTGGCGCGTTTCACCGAAGTCCTCAAGATTCCAAAGGCAATCATCGATGAAGTTTTGTTGTGGATGCAAAAGGAACACATGGTGGAGATCTCTAAAGCCAGTGTTGAACTAGGCCGCCTGGGGAATGTGTATTCCTTGACCGAAGCCGGGCAAGATCGTGCACGCGGCGCGATTGACCGCAGCCAATATGTTGGACCCGTGCCCGTAGCGATTCCCTACTACAATCGCGGCATCGAGCTACAAACCAAACAGCGCCAAAAAGTCAGTATGGAACTGGTGCAAAGCGCTCTCAAACACCTGATCCTGCCAGGAGATTTCCACCGCCGTATCGGGCCAGCCATCAACTCAGGTTCTTCGATTTTCCTGTACGGGCCGCCAGGTAATGGGAAAACCACAATTGCCATGGCGATCGCGGCCCTGCTGGCTGGAACCGCCCCAATCTGGGTACCCTTCGCCATCAGCGCTGGTGGGCAGGTGATCCAGATCAACGACCGGCTGGTTCACAAACAGGTTCAGGTTGAGAAAGGGCGCACGACTGAGTTTGGACGCATGGACCAGCGATGGACATTGATCGAACGCCCGGCAGTAACTGTGGGCGGTGAACTCAAAATGGACTCCCTGGATCTGCGCTACGATCCGATTTCAAAATTCTATGAAGCCCCGCTTCAATTGAAGGCCAACGGCGGCATGTTCTTGATCGATGACTTTGGACGACAACAAATGAGCCCGACTGACCTGCTCAACCGCTGGATCGTGCCCCTGGAAAGTTCGATCGATTTTCTGCGCTTGCAAAGCGGGCAAACGATTGTCGTGCCTTTCCGCCAGCTTATTGTCTTTTCCACCAATCTCGACCCGGCCCAACTGGTAGATGATGCCTTCCTGCGACGCATCCATATAAAAGTCAACGTCGGCTCGCCAGATGAGAAGCTTTACTTCCAGATTTTTGCCTTGATGGCTAAGCAGCTCAATGTACCCTTCAACAAAGATGCCTTCCTACACCTGTTGCAAAAATGGTACCGCGAGCCGGGGCGCAACTTGCAGGCAGTACACCCGCGCGATCTGCTCAACATCCTGCTGGAGTTGTGCGATTACGAAGGATCAACGCCGCGCATGACGCCCGAGCTGATCGACGAAGCCTGTATGAGTTACTTTGTAGACAAATAAACCTCGGTGAGAGACAGGTATCTTCTTGCTCTCTCTCCTGGTAGCGGCCGATCTCGATTTGCGGGAGGTACCGGAAAGCAAGATGAACACCAAGCGCTTCGAGCACATCGAGAAGGCGCGCTGCGCTTCGCTGGAGGAAGTCGAAGGCGCAGCTATCAATGCCATCGAGCGCGAAGCCTGAAGATTTCCAAACAGTTGCGATTGGGAAACATCTAACAACACTCACCGCCTTCAAACGTTGAGGGCGGACTTTTTCTGAGAAGCACACACTCTTATGCAAACACTGCTACATTTCGATGATCTCCAAATTGCCGTACAGGCACAGATGGTACAATCCATCCCTGGCGGCTACCACTTGCAGGGCCAACAAATCTCCCTGCTACATCCCTTTGGTAAAACGAACTTCTACCGGCACGGCTTCCACTCCTGGAGCCTGTCGGCCTGGCTACCGCTGGGCAAACGACTGCCAACGCCGGTACAGCGTGAAATCTGGCCGCAGATCGACCATCCTCACTTGCTGCGAGATTATCCTTTCACCAGCAGCGGCTTGGCAGCGCTGCAAGGCCCGGACGGCAACGTTTTGTTGCTCGGTGCCCTGGAGCTGGATGCCAGCGTCAAAGCAGACAGCCAGATTCTGCGCGGCGAATACACTGCGCCAGTCGCCGCCGGAGCGCGGTGCTCCTGGTACCTGGGCTATGCACCTGAGGAGGCTGTGTTCACCGAATACACCCGCCTGCTGGCAGAGCGCTACGGGGAGCGCGGGCAGGGGAAACCGCCTCGCGTGTGGTGCAGTTGGTACAGCTTCTTCACCGACATTCACGAAGATAGACTGCTGCACGTGCTGGACGGCCTCGCCGGGCTGCCCTTCGATGTTTTCCAGCTCGATGACGGCTGGCAAATCGGCATGGGTGATTGGGAGGCGAACCCCAAGTTCCCCTCTGGCATGGCCGCGCTGGCAGATAAAATCCGCCAGCACGGTCTCACTCCTGGCCTGTGGTTGGCCCCACTGATTGTGCAGCCCAAATCAAGCTTATACCACCAACATCCCGATTGGCTTCTACGAGATGCGCAGGGACAGCCCGTGCGCGCCGGGCACAATTGGGGAGATGATTTCTTCGGATTGGATACAACTCATCCGGCTGTCCAGGAGTGGATGGCAGCTTTGATCGGAAAAGTTCGCAATTGGGGCTTCGAATATCTAAAGCTGGATTTTCTCTATGCAGCCGCGTTGCCCGGTGTACGTTACCAGAATGTGCCCGGTGAGCAGGCCTACCGCCAGGGCCTGCAAGTGATTCGCCAGGTGGCTGGCGAGGCCTATTTCCTGGCTTGCGGCGCGCCTGTGATAGCTACACTGGGGTTAGCAGACGGCTTGCGCGTTGGGCCAGATGTGGCTCCTTTTTGGGACAACGTTGAACGCAGCCAGCAATTGTACGACCTGACCGGTCCCTCTACCCTGAACGGCATACGCACCAGCCTGCAACGCCTGTGGCTGCGACCTGTGCTGCAAGTGGATCCAGATGTAGCCTTTATGCGCTCGCGCTTCAACCTGTTAAGCCCAGCCCAAAAGCAGCTTTTGCAGGACCTGGTGCAAATCACCGGCTTCCGGGCAATTTCAGACCCACCAGACTGGCTGGACCAACAGGAACTGGATCAATTACGCGCTTTCCTGGCGGAGAGCCCGCAGGTGGAAAAGTTGGGGCGCTACCTTTTCCGCATCGATGACCGCCAGGTTGATTTCAGCTTTCTGGAGGATTCATGGCCAGCCTGAGAGAAGCGGTTATGCTCATCCGTTCGAGCGGGCTGGGGCAAACGCTGCGTGTCTTGAGCTTCACCCTGCACCGGGAGCGGTTGGAACGCAAGTACCGCAGGACCTTTTCGAATCAAGAGACTGCATGGCAAACGCCCGGAGGATTACAAAGCACCGAGGCCACTCTGAACGGCGCTCGTTTTCGCTTCGAACGCGCTGAACTGGTGGTGGACTTCCTGGCGACAGACCTGGCGCGCCTGTCCTGGGAGCCAGGTACGCCGCCGGTGCCCTATGCCCTGGCTAAAACCGATTGGGCCGGGGTTCAAACCAGCCTGGAAAAGGCCCCCGAAGGCAACCGGCTGGCCAGCCAGGCTCTCCAGATTCTGGTCAAGCCAGATGGCGGAGTACAATTCGCCACCCCAGCAGGAAATATCTTGCGCCAGGAGCTACCGCCGCGTTTACGTGGCGCGCCAGAGATGCCCACATGGCAATTGGAAGCACTCCTTGAGCCGCGAGAACACCTGTACGGCCTGGGAGAACAGGCTGGCCCCTTCAACTTGCGCGGCGCTATCCGTCGCATGTGGAACACTGACCCGGGAGGCAGTTACGGGCCGCAAGCCAACCCACTTTACATGCCTGTTCCTGTATATATGGGGTTGCATCCAGGCGGCAGCTACCTGATCTTCCATGAGAATTCGTTCCCGGCAACTTTCGACTTTCGCGAGTCTTGTCAAGTCACCTTCGAGGGAGGCGCATTACGAACCTATTTCATCCCAGGTCCACCAGAACGCGCCCTGCAACGTTACACGCAGCTTACCGGACGCCCCGAACTCCCTCCGCTGTGGAGCCTGGGATACCACCAATCACGCTGGGGATATTTGAATGAAGCAGATATCCTGGAAGTGGTGGCCGGCTTCACGCAGCACGATCTACCGCTCAGCGCCATTCATCTGGACATCGACTACATGCGCGGATTCCGAGTTTTCACGGTCGATCCACAGCGCTTCCCTGACCTGAAATCCCTGGCAAAGCGTTTGCAAGATCAGGATATCCGTCTGGTTACGATTATCGACCCGGGCGTTAAACAAGATCGCAACTATGAATTCTATAAAGATGGAAACCAACAGGGACGCTTTTGTATGCTGCCGAACGGCCGCCCGGCAGTGGGCGTCGTCTGGCCGGGTAAAAGCGTTTTTCCTGATTTTACCGATGCTAAAACACGCGCCTGGTGGGGCGAAGGATACCGCCAATTATTAGAAGCCGGTGTAGCAGGCATCTGGCACGATATGAACGAGCCAACCTCTTTCGCAGCCTGGGGAGGAAACACGCTGCCTTCGGCGACGCGGCACAAACTAGAAGGGCACGGCGGTGATCACCGGCAGGCGCACAACCTGTACGGGTTGATGATGAACAGGGCCGGTCATGAAGCGCTACACCAGTTGCGCCCGGAGCGCCGTCCCTGGATCATCTCCCGGGCCGGTTGGGCCTCGCAACAAAGGTATGCCTGGAACTGGACAGGCGATTGCGAGAGCACCTGGGGAAGCTTGCGCATGAGTATCGCCAGCATCCTGGGACAGGGACTGTCGGGTCTGCCGTACACCGGTCCCGATATCGGCGGATTCAGCGGCAGCCCATCCGCCGAATTGTACCTGCGCTGGTTCCAACTGGCGACTTTCTTGCCATTCTTTCGAACCCATTCAGCGCTCACAACTGCCCGCCGAGAACCCTGGGTCTATGGTGAGCCATACACAGACATCATCCGGCAGTTCTTGCGCCTGCGTTACCGGCTCTTACCCTATCTCTACACTTTAGCCTGGCAAACCAGCCAGACTGGCTTTCCGCTGGTCCGGCCGCTGTTCTGGACAGACGCCAACGACCAGGCGCTATGGGATATCGACGATGCCTTCCTGCTTGGAGAAGCGCTGCTGATCGCCCCCGTGCTGGAGGAGAGCCAGGAACAGCGCAGCCTGCAACTGCCCGGCGGGAACTGGTACAATCTGTGGGATGACCAGGTATTGACGGGATCAAAGAGCGTCGAATTGCCCACCAACCTGGAAACCATTCCGGTACTAGTGCGCGCCGGCAGCCTGCTGCCCCTGGCCGAGAAGAACATTTCCACGCAGAGCGCGGGAACGAGAATGGAGCTGCACCTCTATCCGCCCGAAGAAGGTCACATCCCTGCCCCACAGCTCCTGTACAGCGACGCCGGCGACGGCTACGGCGAATCCCGCCTGGAACGCTTCCAGGTGCGCGGCAGCCAGGGCGAGATCGAGGTAACCTGGCAGGGCGAAGGCGAGTTTCCTTTCCCTTATGATGAAATTGAAGTACACTTACATGGCTACCGCGCCCGGCGCGCCTGGATCGATGAGCGCCCGGCCGAAATGAATGAAAATCGTCTTCAAACTGGCATTTTCCAGCATATCCGTTTCGAGGCTTAGCTTCCATGAATTTCAACCACTACTTCACCAACCAGGAACTTGAAACCTTACTTCCCGAGTGGGTCGCCGCCCACCCAAACCTGGCCAAACTCACGCGCATCGGCCAAAGCTATCAGCAACGCCCCATCTGGCTGATGACTCTGACCAACCAGGCTACAGGGCCGGACACAGACAAACCCGCCGTATGGATCGACGCCAACATCCACGCTACCGAGATCTCGGGCACCACCGTAGCCATGCACCTGATCCATACCTTGTTGGAAGGCTACGGCCAGGATGAGCGCATCACGCGCCTGCTGGACAACGGTGTTTATTACATTGTGCCGCGCATCAACCCGGATGGGTCTGAACTGGCAATGGCGGACAATCCGCGTTACATCCGTTCCGGGGCGCGCCCCTACCCCTGGCCAGAAAAAGACGATGGGCTGCACGAGCAGGATATCGACAATGACGGACATATCTTACAGATGCGCATCCCTGACCCTCACGGCGATTGGAAAGTCAGCAGCCTCGACCCGCGCCTGCTCGAAAAGCGCGGCCCAGAGGAACACGGAGGCCAGTATTACCGCCTGCTGCCAGAGGGCTTGATCGACGATTATGATGGCTATCAAATCAAGCTGGCCAAAGTCCCGGAAGGATTGGATTTCAACCGCAATTTCCCCTTCGAGTGGCGACCAGAAGGCGATCAAAATGGAGCAGGGCCATACCCCGCCTCCGAGCCAGAGATCAAGGCCCTGCTGGATTTCATCAGCCAACACCCTAACATCAACCTGGCGATCACCTACCACACCTTCAGCCGGGCGATCCTGCGATCTTATAGCACAAAGGCCGACGAAGAAATGGAAGCGGAAGATCTGTGGGTGACGAAGAAGATCGGCCAGATCGGCAGCCAGTTGACCAGCTACCGCTGCGTTTCTACTTTCCATGATTTCAAATACCATCCCAAGGAGATCACTACTGGGGCTTTCGATGATTGGATGTACGACCACCTGGGAGTCTTCTGCTACACCATCGAGCTATGGGACCTCCCCACTGAAGCGGGCATCAAAGATCGCAAATTCATCGATTGGTTCCGCGAACACCCACACGAAGAAGATGTGCAGATCCTGAAATGGATCGATGAAAACGGCGGGCCGCAGGCTTACGTGGCCTGGCGGCCTTTCGACCACCCTCAACTGGGGGGAGTAGAACTGGGCGGCTGGGATCAAATGTATACCTGGCGCAATCCGCCGCTGGCCTTCATCGGAACTGAGGCGGAACGCAACACGCCCTTTGCCCTGGCACTGGGCGATCTGCTGCCCTGCCTGGCCCTGCACACCCTGAAGGTTACACCTTTGGGGAACCACGATTACCATGTCAACCTGGTCATCGAAAACACCGGCTTCTTGCCCACTTACACCAGCGCCCAGGGGAAGAAACGTAAAGCTGTGCGGCCGGTGCGGTTAGAACTGGAACTGCCGCAGGATGTGCAAATAGTGGATGGCAAGCGGCGCAGCGACCTGGGGCACCTGGAAGGGCGCAGCAATAAGCTGGATACGACCATGCTGTGGGGCGAATCGCCCACCGATCATCGCGCCAGGGCTGAGTGGGTGCTGCACAGTGAAACCGATGCCGAGATCACCATTCACGTGCGCAGTGAACGCGCTGGCAGTTTGCACCTGACGGCAAAATTAGGGTCCATTGGCGGCTAAACACCGTAAAATAGAGATACACAAAATACAACCGCTGAACAGGAGATAACATGACCGAGCTGGTAAAGGAGAAAATTGATCAGGCTGTCGCGATACTGAACGAGCTGGATATCGATGTATGGCTGACATTCGTGCGCGAGACATCCGCCGTAGGCGACCCGATTCTACCGTTGATTTACGGCCACGACCTGACCTGGCAAAGCGCGTTGTTAATCAGTAAGAAGGGAGAGCGCATCGCCATTATCGGGCACTTCGAAGCCGAGACCGCTCGAGGCGTAGGCGCTTACAATACCATCCTGCCCTACCACGAGTCGCTGCGCAGCGTACTGTTGGAAACGCTACAGCAGTTGGAACCCAAGAGACTAGCGATCAACTACTCGAAAAACGATGTACACGCTGATGGGTTGAGTCACGGGTTGTACCTGGTACTGCTGGATTACCTGGCGGGCACGCCCTGGGCAGAACGCCTGGTTTCTTCTGAAAAAGTGCTGAGCGCCTTGCGCGGGCGCAAGACAGCCGGCGAAATCCAGCGGGTCCGTAATGCGGTGCAGACCACTGGAGAAATCTACGCCAGGACCTTTTCCTATGCGCAGCCAGGCATGAGCGAAAAGCAAGTGGCCGATTTCATGCATGCCCAGGTAGAGGAGTTGGGGCTGGGGCTGGCCTGGGACCGTGACCATTGTCCGGTGGTGAACACCGGGCCAGAATCGCCTGTGGGTCACGTCGGGCCCACGAATCTACGCATCGCGCGCGGGCATGTGTTGCACATCGACTTCGGCGTCAAGCAGGATGAATACTGCTCGGATATTCAACGCCTGGCGTATTTCTTACGACCGGGCGAGAGAGCCGCTCCCGCGCAGGTACAACATGGCTTCGATACAATCGTGAGCGCTATCCAGGCTGCCGCGGCTGGCCTGCGCCCTGGTGTGCCTGGTAAAGATGTCGACATCATCGCCCGCCAGATCGCCACTCAAGCTGGCTACGAGGAGTTCAAACACGCCACCGGGCACCAATTAGGCCGTCTGGCGCACGATGGAGCCGGTATCCTGGGACCAGCCTGGGAACGCTATGGGGATACACCCTACTACCCGGTAGAAGCCGGACAGATTTACACTCTCGAACCTTCATTGATTGTACCCGGTTACGGTATGGTATCCCTGGAAGAAGATGTGCTGGTGACCGATCAGGGGGCGGAGTTCCTTAGCCCGCCTCAAACTGAATTGCTGTTGCTATGACGAACAAAGCTACCTTGCCCCAGCAAAAACGCATCGCTCTAATCGCCCACGATGCCCGCAAGCAGGATTTGTTGGAGTGGATAAAGTTCAACCGCGAAACACTGAGCCGCCACTTCCTGTATGCTACTGGCACTACCGGCGCGTTGATTGCTGAGGAGACCAGCCTACCCGTGCATCGTTTCAAGAGTGGTCCATTGGGCGGCGATCAGCAGATCGGAGCGCGCATCGCTGAGAATGAGCTGGACTTCCTGATCTTTTTCTGGGATCCGCTGGAACCACAACCGCACGATCCAGATATCAAGGCGCTGCTGCGTCTAGCAGTGCTGTACAATATCCCAACGGCCAGCAATCGAGCTACTGCAGACTTTCTGATTTCGTCGCCTTTTATGAGCGCGCCATACGAGCGGATAATACCCGACTACCTCAAACGGCTCAGAAAAGTGAGCGACGAGGATTAGCTGGGCTTGCGGATCACGCGGGCTTGCTGCACCTGGCGCTCTACATTGGCTCGCACCTGGCTGGTCATCTCATCTTGCAAAGCCTGAGCGTTGGGCAATAAATCCCAAACCGGCAGTGAACTGCCCAGGCCAGTTCCGGCATGGGTGATGTGCTGCGCCAGGCGGATGCGCTCCTGAATAGCCGGGTGACTGTCATAAGGCGAAGTGGGCCTGCTCAGGGCTTCCTGGATATCACGGTCTAATTTCTCTTTCAACTCGCCGGGGGCTAACTCTGGCAGATCGTAAATATTCTGCAGCGCCACGCCCTGCTGCAGGGAGGTCTGCACAGCCTGCGAGGCCTGGGCGTTGAACTTGAGCGACTGCTGCACCACGTGCTTCAAGCCCTCGACGAAGTCGCTCACACCGTAGGCCAGAACCGCGTAGCGATCTGCCAGGATCTCTTGAAGCCGGGAGGCCCCCAAAGTGATGCGAGCAAAGACACGATGAAAGCCGTTGACAAACAGCCAGGCCGGGTTGTACCAGTTTGCCTGCCCAGTGGCGGCTAATCCATAAGCCATGTTGTAAACCGAGACCTGCACCTGGCGCGCCAGGTTGCCACCGGCCGTATCTTTGTTGGAGAAATGGCCGTACTCATGAGCCAGGATGGCCTGGAATTGGCCCTGGGTCATCTCCGACAGCACTCCCAGGCCGAGTACGAGGCAGCGCTGCCCGGCGCCGCGCAACTTTTTCCACATTCCGCCGCGCTCCAAGACAGCAATATCCGTTCCAGCAGTAATGTAAATCGCATCGACCGGACGTGTGCCCAGTTTCTGAGCCACCTCCGTCACCAGTGACCACAATTGCGGCGCTTCCTGTGGAGGCAACAGGCGCCCTGGCTCATTATCCTTGATGCGGGTGAACAGGCTGCGCACGATTGCATACAGCGTATACAGGCCGGCGAAGAGGATCATCAACGCCAGTTTTATAGGAATCCGGCCTATCTCCAGGAACAGGTAGATCAAGCCGCCCACCGCGGCGATGATGATCAATACCAGGAGTGGAATGGAAATGTAGAAATACAGCGATGTGAGCGCGATCACCACCCGGTAAAAGCCGCGCACCAGCTTCTCCGGCCAGCGTAATCCAAAACTGGTTGTGTCAAAAGGTTTTTGCGCCGAAGCCAGCGTCACCTGGCTCAAGACGATCCCTACCATGAAGAGCAGGAACATACCCGCCACCCAGCCAACCAGGGTGTAAGCCGACCAGCGCTCCAAGCGGACCAGGTGCATTTGGTTGCTGGTTCCGGTCCCAGCCAGGGCCTCCTGGACCTGGTCAGCCGGCATACCCAACTCCTGAGAGAGCAGCAGTTCGCGCTCGGCCAGTTCCCATTTCTCGTCGAAGGCAGCCAGGATACCCAGGAAGTAATGCGGTACAGGGTGCTCGGGCTGCAAGACTACAAGGTTGTTGCACGAGATCCGGATCGCCTCCTGGTTGTTCAGAGTCACCCCCACCCTGAACAGCACGGCGTTGATGTACGCATCGTTGGGCATGGCTTCTGCCGCCGAGCGGGCTAGCTGGAGCGCTTCCTGGTGGCTTTTCTGGTCTTCGGTTGCCAGCAAGGCCGATGCCAGGCCGGCCGCGTTGAGCGGCGAATCCTCCACCTGGTAAGCGCTGCGCGCGTACAGCATACCGGCTTCAACCTCACCCAACTCCAGGAATACGTAGCTGAGGCGGCGCAGGGCATCCGGGAAACCCGGCGCCAGATCCAAGACCTGCTCGAAAGCCTGGCGGGCGGCCTCATAATCCCCCTGATCCATGTACTGTGTAGCCAATTGAAAAAGCGCAGGCGCATCCGCGTGAATAACGGCCAGTCGATCCAGGATCTCCTGCTCGAAGACCGGATCGCGCTCGGGGAGCGGCTCTTGTGCAGCAGCAACGCCGGGCGAGAGCAACAGACATACGCTTATTAACAGAAACACCAACCATCTTTTCCGCGAACCCATAACCCGCCTCCTTGCAAGCATTTTTCAATTGAAAGCCAGTTGTCCACCCCGGCAAAGCGCCGGACATGGACGAAGTATATCGTCAAGATGGGGATTTGTAAATCGCCGTGAGCACCAATTTTGTGCTAAAATCTTTGCATTCGAAGGCAAGGCTGCCAGCCGGGCCTTCGCGACTTTTCGAGTGCAGGATCGTAACCGTGAAAACAAACATTCCCTCCGTCAAAGGTACGCGTGATTTTTATCCAGAAGAGATGGCTGTGCGCAATTTTCTGTATAGCACGGCCCGCAAAGTTTCCGAGGCGTTCGGTTACCAGGAATGGGACGCGCCTTTCTTGGAAACGATCGATCTTTACGCCGCCAAGTCTGGCGAGGAACTGGTCAAGGAACAGTCTTTCGTCTTCCCCGACCGGGGCGGCGACCTGATCACCCTGCGCCCAGAGTTGACTCCCAGCCTGGCGCGCCTGGTGGCGCAGCGCCAGCGGCAGCTCGTCTACCCGCTGCGCTGGTGGACCTGGGGGCCGTGCTGGCGTTACGAACGCCCGCAGAAAGGGCGCACGCGTGAGTTCTTCCAATGGAATATTGACTTGATCGGCGTGGACACACCTGAAGCCGATGCTGAATTGGTGACGATTGCGGCGACTTTTCTACGCGAGGCTGGGCTGGGCCCGGATCAGGTAAACATCCTGGTCAACGATCGCAAGCTGATGAACTCCGAGCTAGAAGCATTGGGTGTGCCCGCCGCGCGCCGCATGGATGTGCTGCGCCTGGTCGACCGGCGCGACAAGATGTCTCCCGGCGAGTGGCAGGCTTACGCCAGCGAGTTAGGCCTGGATCGCCGGCAGTTTGAAGGGTTAAAAGCGATCCTGGACGATCAAGAGCTGTGGCGCAAATCACCGGACCTGCAGCGCTGTTTTGCAGTCGTGACATCCCTGGGCATCGGCGACTACGTGCGCTTCGCACCGCATATCATCCGCGGCCTGGATTATTACACCAGCATCGTGTTTGAAGCCTGGGATAACAACGGCGAGTTCCGAGCCATCCTGGGCGGCGGGCGTTACGATAACCTGGTATCCGATGTGGGCGGCGAAGCGCTGCCCGCCACGGGCTTCGCCATGGGCGACCTGGTCATCAGCCTGGTGCTAAAAAAATTCGGCTGCCTGCCGCCCGAACTGGGCGCTTCACCGGCCAGCGTGTTGGTAACAATCTTCGACGAAGCCTCTTTCCCGGCCGCTTTCCAACTGGCGGACCAACTGCGCCAGGAAGGCATCAGCACCGCCTGCTATCCGGAAGCGACAAAGCTGGGAAAACAATTCAAGTATGGCGACCGCATGGGGATGCGTCTGGCGCTGGTATTAGGGCCCGACGAGCAGGCGCAAGGCCTGGTAGCCATCAAAGATCTGCGCAGCGGCGAGCAACAAACCGTTCCGCAGGTAGGGGCAGCGAAAGCCATCCGCGAAATCCTTGCCCGCCCACAGGCTTCGTGATAGAATACAGCCCGGTCACGGTGGGCATAGCTCAATGGCAGAGCACCTGACTGTGGATCAGGTGGTTGTGGGTTCGACCCCCATTGCCCACCCCTATAAACGAAAAGCGGGTTTGGCAAATTACCGCCAAACTCGCTTTCTTTGGGTCTGTCGCCAGCTTATCCGAAAAAAGGCGTTCTCCCCCATTAGACGAAAATCGGTTTGAAAGAAAAGTCACAATGTGATAAACTCAAGCAGCGCTCATCAAGAGCTTCCTGAATAACCCATCTCAAGGGGGTATTCCATGAAGAATCCAAATTCGTTTATCCTCATTCTGATGTCAGTCCTGGTGTGCCTGGTCTCTACACGCTGCAGCCTGGCGCCGCTCGCCCAGGTAGATAGCCTCACGCTGGCGCAAACGCAGGAAGCGCTGCAAGGCACCGCGATTGCCCAAACCATGCAAGCTTTTGAATCAAACGGCGATCCGCACGCTCACCAAACCGCAATCGCCCAATCGATCGACCAAACCGTGCAAGCCTGGATGCCGACAGCCACGGATACACCCGTCTCAAAGCCGCCCACGGATACGCCCACAGTCACGCCGGTTACGCCTTCCGCAACGTCTCTGCCTAGTTGGACCCCCATTCCCAGCCTGACCCCCATCGCCAGCCTGACGCCCATCCCCACCGCCACCGTTATATTGCGCGTCTGCGCCCAGGCTGGCTGCAAAGCCCCAGACTTCACGCTGACCAGTGTCAAAGATGACCCGATCTCCTTGAAGGCTTACCAGGGAAAAACCGTTGTACTCAATTTCTGGACGACCTGGTGCCCGCATTGCCGCGCTCAAATTCCCGACCTGGTAGCAGTTTACAATAAGTACAAGAGCAAGGGTCTGGTCGTGCTGAGCGTGGAGATCGATAATAACTCAACCAAGAAGAAAATATTGAACTTCGCCAACGAAAACGGCATGGATTTCCCCGTTATGCTCGACAAACAGGGCACTGTTTCAAAGCTCTACCAGGCCAGCAGCATTCCAAAGACTGTCTTCATCGATGCACGCGGCGTTATCAAAACCGTTGCAGTAGGACGCATTCCCAGAGACTCGCTCGAAATGCAAGTGTCACGCCTGCTGGCCGGGTATTGATCTCACGATCTCCCCGGCGATTTGCGGCCGCGCAAGCCGACCCTAATGCCATGTTAAACAGGACGCCGGGTGATATAGCCTAACATCACCCGGCGCGAAAACACTCACAAATATCGATTATGGCAGGAAAAAGCTCTGCTTGCTGCCAGTCACCCTGGCCTTAGTGACGGGGAGACATATCGCTCAGCGTCGGCACCGGCAGCAGACCCTGCCAGGCGCAGTCCGGATCAGAACACCGGTACAGGCGCTGCCCTTTGTAGAAAATGCGCATGAGCCTGGTGCGGCGAACGCGGTGCAGCCGCTTCCCGCAGCGCGGGCAAGGCCGCTCTGGGCTCAAATCAACGCCTGCCAGGGTGTGCTGATCCTCGCCAGGCGCGGGTAAAGAGTCTTCCAATTGCGTAGAAGCTGCATCCTCGCTTCGAGCAGGCGCAGCCGAGGACATTAGAAAACCCTGCCAGCCGCAATCCCGATTGGTGCAGTGGTAGCGGTGTTGTCCCTTGCGCCAGAGGCGCATCCACCAGTTGCGATGGGTGCGGCGCAGCCTCGTCCCGCAGCGTGGGCAGAGTTTAGCCTGCCGCGTCCGGCGGCGAACCGATTGGGTTTTCCCATCCGCCGATACAAACCCGGCCAGTTCTTCCGGCGAGATGCCCGAATAGGTGGGATAGGCCGGCCGCCTGGCACCTGGTGGCGGCTGATGGATGACCGGCTCATCGTATAGTGGCGCAGGTCTCTTCGACTCAAGGTCCGCCTCCTGGCCGACAGCCCAATCTCGCTGCGTTGGTCTACGAGTGGGCTCCGCTACCTGTCCATAGGACGGTGGCGACCAAAGGTTCACTTGTGCCGGAGGCTCTTGGGCGCTGGCGGATCGCTCAGCCGTGGGCGGCGGCTCCGCGGCAGTGGGTTGCCAGGGCTTTACTTCAACGGGCGTTTTCATGTGCGTCACTTTATAGTTAGGAGGTTCATACCGGGCAAAGGCAATCAGCAGGGAGCCACCCCCCACGCCGATGCACAGCCAGCCTGGCAGGCCCGAGAAAAAAAGCACCTGGGCGAAGCTCCGGATAACCCCAAGCTGATTCTGATGCCAGACTTCCGGGTGGTTGCTCAAAAAACGCAAGTATACAGACAAAGTCACAGGCGTTCCCCGTGCGTTTGTCGGTGTATAGAACAGGCCGGGGAGCAGCAAGAGCAGCCCCAATGCCACGAGGATGATTGCCAGGCGGTTCTTATACACATATTCAGACATCATTGTCACTCTTCCTGTAGAAAAATGCCCGGCGCTCCCAAAGGAAGCCAACTGCGTTGGCCAACTGCGTCACAAACAATAAAGCGCTTAGAAACAGCGCCCGGGTGGATGCGGATTGGTAAGAACCTGCTTTGAAAAAAGGATATCGCAAGAGGTTCAGGTAAAATGGCGCTGCCTCCACTTTGAGGCGTTCCTGGCGGCGAGCGGCGCGGATACGGTGGTAGTGGAAGGCGCCGCGCCCGTAACCGAAATGCTGCTGCCAGAACTGCGCGGCAGTCATGCCATGGGCATGGAACACCAACGCCTGGGGAACGTAGCACATGGGGTAGCCATAATGCTGCCAACGATCACAAAGCTCGCGGTCCTCACCGGCCGCCAGCGGGAAACTGGCATCGAAACCTCCCAGGTCATGAAAAGTGCTGGCGGGCAAGGCCATGTTATTAGATGTAAAAAAATGTGCCCGGTTGTCGGTATTGTAGTAATTATACAAATACTCGATCAATAACTGGCTGGCGCTGGCATACGGGTCATCCGGCAGAGCATTGAGCGTACGCCCGCCCAGCAGATGGTCAGGGCTCTCGACGAAGGCCCGGGCCAGCGCAGGCAGCCAACCAGGGTCTGCGGCGCAATCATCATCGGTAAAAACCAGGTACGCCCCCCTGGCCTGCCGGGCAGCCGCATTGCGGGCCATTGCCGGCCCGGTGTGCGGCAGAGCGAGCAAGCGCGCATCCAGTTGCTCGGAGAATGAATCTACCACTGCCTGCGGAGGTATAGGACTGCCATCATCTGCAACCAGGACTTCGAAAGAATCACGAGGGTACGACTGCCCCGCCAGGGCTTGCAGGCAAACTGCCAGACACTGCGGGCGGTTGTAAGTGGGTACGATGACCGATAAAAAGGGCTTCATCTACAATAGCGCAGGAGCGGGCACGCCGGCGAAAAAGGTGGCCCGGTGAGCCTGGATGGCCCCCAGGAAAGCGCCGGGATCGAAGCGCGGCAGCAGGCTGGCGCTGTTCAGGGTGTTCATTCATATCTCCTCAAGTTAGACAGGTATTTTTCCTTATTGGCGGCGCGTGCCACCTTACCGGCAGGCGTCTTGAGCACCCAACCAGTCTCGTCCAATAAATGCACCTCCGCAGGAGCGATATCGATCTCCTGCACCACCCGGCGGCGCAAAAGGCGCTCGACCTCGAACTTCTCGGCCGGCGGCAGCGGCTGGCGCAGCTCGCAGACCAGCACGATTTCTTCGGTGCCCAGGCTCTCGTTGATGACGCCCAGGGCTACCGTGCGCCCAGGGTAAACGCCCGGCACACCGTCGGCGATGGCTTCCAGGTCCTGGGGGTACAGGTTCTTGCCGCTGGCGATGATCATGTCGGTCTTGCGCCCGCAAAGATACAGGTGGCCTCCTGCCAGGTAGCCCATGTCGGCGGTGGCATACCAGCCGCCTCGCAGGACCTTGTTCGTCAGATCAGGGCGGCGGTAGTAGCCGCGAAACAGGAAGGAACTGTGGATCACCACTTCCCCCACACGGCGCTCGGGCAGATCACTGCCTTGCTCGTCCACGATGCGGATTTGCACGCCCGGCATGGGCACTCCGCAACTAACAATGGGCGTGCTCCCTGGCGCGGCAGGCTCAACTGGAACGGCGCAGCGCTCCTCTTGCAAGGAGCGCAGTTCGACCCAATCGACTGGCGCGACGACTCCTGGCGGGCTGACCGTCACTCCGCCCTCTTCGGTCATACCATAAGCACTGCCCAACGCCGAGGGGCGCAGGCCAAGAGGAGCAAAACGCTGCAGAAAAATTTGGTGGCTGTCATAGCGTACCGGCTCGGCCGCGTTGATCAACATACGCCAAGAACTCAGATCCAGACCATCCAGATCGCGCTGGCGCACACTGCGGGTAATGTAATTATAAGCAAAGTTAGGCATCCAGGTCAGCGTGCCTTGATACTCGTGCACCGCCCGGAGCAGCATTATTGGGCTACGAATCCAGTAAAAGGGCGACATCAGCACTACTGGAACACCGTGCACCAGCGGCATGAGCAGCCCGGCGATCATTCCCATATCGTGGTGAAGCGGCAACCAACTGACGATGACATCATCCGTCTGGATGGCAACCGCCTGACCCAGCGCCTGGGCGTGATCCAATACCTGGCGATGCGAAAATGGAACCCCCTTAGGCACCCCGCTGCTGCCGCTGGTATGCAGCAAGATCGCCAGGCGATCTCCATCGCCGGGAGGTACAGGCAGTGCGCCCGGCGCTGTGTTCTGGCCTGTGGACAGTTCGTCCCAGGCCAACACCCGGCAGGATGCGCCCTGCAGCAGCGCCTGCAAGGGCGCCTTGAACTCAGGATAGGTGACCACCGCGCCGGCCTGCGATTGAGTCACGGCAGCGCGCACACGCTGCTGGTAAACGCCCACGTCCAGCTTGGGGGTCAGGTAAGGATAGATGGCCGGAATTGCACCCAGCAGCAGCGCTCCCCAGAAAGCATCGACCAACTGCATGGAATGCGGCAGCACCAGGATCACCAGCTCATTTGGAGTGACCCCGGCAACCTGCAATGCGGCTGCGTAATCCCAGGCTCCCTGGTAAAGGCGGGCGGCGGTGATCGCTTGCCGGCTGCCATCCTCATCGATGAATAGCAAGGCCAGTTGCTCCGGCTGGTGCAGCGCGCGTTCGGTCAAGGGCCGAATCAAAGAATTGTATTTCATCATTGCACTGCCAGACCTTTCCATCAGGCTTTCAGAATTCGCACCGCAAAGACGCGAAGAACGCGAAGAGAAGAACTGCCAATTCCGTCAGGCTTTTAGTACCCGCGCTACCATTTGATCCAGCGTATCCATTTTCTCCACGGTAAATTCTCGGTCCGGCAAATACACGCCCAACTCACGCTCGATAAAGGCCGCCACCTGCACCAGGGCAAAGGAGTTGATCAGGCCGCCGGTGATCAACGGCTCATCATCCCGCAAGGGATAAGCGGGGTTGCGCAAGATCTCCTTCAGGAGAAAAGCATGCAGCTTTTCACGAATCTCTGCTTCTACCAACATTATTCTCTTACCTCCGTATCGATAAAAATCGAACCGTTGTATTTGAACCAAAAACTACCTCCCCCACTCGGATACTTTGCTCCCATCCACTTTTCCATCAGAGGCGTATTCCATTTAGCATTATAGTTGCTTCCATACAAAGGCATAGTTTTGGGATTATCCAGCAAAAAGGCGAGCAGCAGATATTGCTCTGTCCAAAATCTTTGTAGATCCAGGAGCCATTCTTTTGGCAGCCCATAAGGCAGGAAAACATCATGAACATGCACAAATATATTTCGCTTTACTGCTGGTAGAAGACGCAGGTAAATGTGCAGGCAATCGCTTCCCGTTTTTACTGTATGGGTTGAATCGATGAATAAAATGTCATTGTCTTGCAGCAGAGAATTCAGGAAATCGCTGTCTATATCCTGGGCTTTCAGAGCGTGCAAATCAATTTGATCATTTTCCCACAAGAATTTGCGAGGATAGGGCTCGATACAGTGTATGGTTCCAAAACCATTCTTTTGAACCGCTTGCAGAGCAACAAGTGTCGAGAATCCACTGCCGATCTCAATGATATTGGCCGGCTGAATGTGGCGGATGAAGCAATAATATGACATCGCATCGCTGTAGCTAAACATACCGTTTCCCCAGAAAAAGTCCTGACAGCTTTCTTCATCTCCGTCAATTGGAGGATCAAATTCAGTGGAATATACGCAAAGCTGCTCAAGGGTCTCTCGGAACCTGCGCTCATCGAAGATGGTGGGGACTAGATAGGGAGGTTGTTCTTGGCTGTATTCATAGGAGCTTTCGATTTCTTCGATCGAAGGTATATTGCTGTAAAAGTTGATTGGCAGCAGATTGACGCCATATTTCTGGATTTCCGCTTTAGTTTGGCGATCTGACCAGGCGAGGCGCTGTAGAAGTGGACCGATCACTAGAAGAATATCCTGATTGATTTTTGGTTTATTCAAACCGAACCTCCTTACTGATGAAATTTGGCTGCCTGGTGATAAACCTGGAGCGTGGCCCTGGCGATAGTATCCCAACCGAAGTGTCGCACGTTCGCCAGGTTCTCGAGTCCCATTGCGGCCGTATCCAGAGAGCGGATTTCTTCCAGCGCCCGGCGTAAGCCCTGGGGGTCGCCAGCATCATAAATCAAACCGCCATGCGGGGGCAGCGTTTCAACGGCCGAGGCGATATCCGCAGAAGCAATCACGGCTTTACCAAAGCTCATCGCCAGCAGCAGGCTGCTGGCCGCCGGGCAAGGCTCGAAGGGCAGCACAACAACATCTACGGCGTTGAGATAAACCTGCAAGCTTTCGCCCGGGATGAAAGCCAGGCGCAGGTCGATGCGCTCATCCCCAGCGGCGGCGTCCGCAACAACCTGGCCGAAGGCCGCCTCCAGCGGCTTGCCGGCGATGAGCAGGCGCAATTCATCCCCCGGCAACTGGCGAAAAGCGTGTACGAGGGGCAAAACGCCTTTATACGGGCAGATATAGCCAAAAAGACCGTATAAAAAATCCCCTGGCGGCAGGCTCAGCTTCGCCCGGGCTTCGGCCTGCGCCAGGCGGTTGGGGTAGCTTCCCAGGTAATGCCCCAAAGGGATCGGGTGCATCTTGCGCCGGTGGCGCTCGGGCAGCCCGTAGAGCCGGCTGGCCTGTTCCCCGGCCGCCTGGCTGTGAATGATGATGGCATCTACCAGGCGGGCAGTCAGCCGGCGCAGCCAGCGGTCGATGCGCAAGAACTGGTTGCCGTGGTGGGCGTAATAATCGTGGATCGTCCAGACCAGCTTATAGCCTAAGGCTTTCAGGAGCGCCAGCTCCAGCAGGAAAAAAGGCGCGGCGAGCAGGGTCTGCCATAGGTACGGCTTGATGGTGTACGAGCCAATCCAGTGCAGATGAACCAAACGGCGCGGCGGCCAGCCGCAGGCCTGGAAGATGGCGCGCAGCGGCAAGAAGCGCGTCCAGGGCGAGAGATAGCGAACATCTGCGCCCTGTTCCTGCAAGGCGCCGACCAGGGCCGGGCCGTAGTCGTTGGCCTGATGAAACGTGGGGAACATGAAAATCCGCATCAAAATTCCTGGTAGATGAAGGGCTGGCCCACGTCGGCGCGCGTGGCCAGGAAGATCGCCAGCAGGGCCAGGGCCAGCAAGGCGGCCTGGGCCAGGCGCGGCCAGCGCAAAAAGACCAGCTCATCCCGGGCGCGGGACTGCACCCAGTCGATCCACAAGGAGAGGCCCAGGAAGGGCGCCGCCAGCGCCAACTGCCGGGCGCTGGACCAGGCAGCCAGCGACCAGCCGGTCAGCAGGCCGCGCCCGAAATCCAGGAAAACGGGCAGGCCCGTGACGGTGGGGGCCACTGCCAGGCTAAAGATGGCAAAGACACCCAGCGCCTAGGTGAACCCCCGCCAGGCCGGGGTGCGGCCCGGCAGCGCCACCGGGCGCTGCAAGGCCCACCAGCGCTCGACCACCAGGCAGACCCCCATCGCGCCTCCCCATAGCAGCGCCTCCCAACTGGCCTGGTGCCACAAACCGCTGGCCAACAAGGTTACCAGCGGAGGAAGCGCCAGGTTCGCCCACCTGCGCGGGTCCGGCTGGCGGCGGTACAGCGCCCGGCTGAGCGGGAAGAAAACGTAATCGCGCAGCCAGTGCGACAGGCTGATGTGCCAGCGGTTCCACAGCTCACTGAAACTCCTCGAAAACAGAGGGCAGGAGAAATTAGGAGAAAGCTGGATGCTGAACAGCTCGCTGACGCCGCGCACGACGCTGGTATAGCCAGCGAAATTGTTCGATGCTTTCGCCTCGGGCCACCGCCTGATCCAGCCAATATAGGTCGGCCTCGAAGAAGCAATGGTCCAGGCCGATGCTGGGGATAGACAAGCGCTTCTGAACATAAGCCGTGCGAGTGATCGCCTCACCCAGGCCCAGGATCAACAGCAAAAGCAGCAAAGCTTCGCCCAGAGCGCGCCCGAAAGGCCAGCCCAATCGCAAAACCGCGCCAAGCCGGGCAGGCGTCGAGAAGTAGGCGGAACAGGAAGTTCCGTGGGTGTGTTGCTCATCAAAAACTTACCGGCTGGACCGGAAGAACTTCTAGCCAGCGCAGGGCCAGGCCCAGGGGACGGATGTCCGCATTGGCCAGGTCGAGATCGTGAGGCGATAGGGTGCGCTCAAGGCTAAAAAGCAGGCGTGTCATCGGGTGATCCTGCAGCAAGCCAGCCGGCAAATAAGCCGTAAAAACGAGGCCCTCAGGCTGGCGTTCGAGTGATAAAGGCACAGGCCGCCCATTGACCTGCAAGCGCAGGCTGGCCAGCACCTGTGGGGTGATGGCTGCAACCACCAGAAATCGAAGGTAGAAATCGCCGCCCACCGGCGCCGGCAGCAGGGCAGGAAAATCCAGGGTCGAGTCTGGTCCCGGCCCGCTCCAGCGGTTCGGTTCACCCTGTTCCAACGGGTACCAACCCACGCCGCGCAAAGGGCTGCCGGATTGCCAGGAGAACGAGACAACTGGCGGATGTTCCTGGGCAAAAATCTGGAGGTAATGCTGTTCCAACAAATTTACCAGAACATCCTCCGGGAGAGGCGGCTGCAAATGCGCCTGCGCGGCGCGTCCGTAGCGCTCCAGCAGATCCCACTGCATGCAAGCCAGGCGCCGCTCGAAAAGTTCCTGGGCGTAAGCATAAAGCTCCAAGTCAGCGGCATTCAGAGCGGCGATATGCTGCAGCGTCTGCGCGTCGATCTGCGCGAGGCGCGGGCGAGCCGGGTTGACGTTGCGGTTGTGAACCGCAGTGACCGGAGGCCAGCCGAAAACATAGGAGAGCAAATAGAGCGACTCCTGAAAACGCTCGGTCAGCCCCACCCAGGCGAAAGTCTCCAGGCGTTCCTTCGCCAATCGGAGGTCCAGCGAAAACCAACTGCCAGCCGGCCCACCGCCGCGGCCCTTATCCCGTTTGCGCGAGGCCAACCACTGCTTGGGTGTGCCAGTACCGTAATCTGTGCCCAGGAAAGCGGCCTGGTAATTGCAATGCTGCTGCAAGGGGCGAAACTCGCCCGCCTGAACATACTCGGCCAGCGTCATCTGGAGGAAACGGTGTGCTACGGGGTTGTCTACAGGTATCGCCTGGCGCTGGCGGTGGTAGAAATGCGAAACGAAACGATCGACCGGCTCGCGCAGTAAGGTGATAAAGGCCGCGTCAGGGCGCAGCAAGCCGGCCATCATCTCGTAAGGCAAATGGCCGTGGAAAAAACGGAAATTGGCTGCATCCTGCGGCGAAACGCCGGCCATGTCCTGCGGCCGGGCAAAACGGCAGTAGATTTCCTGAGAGGCGAAATATGACTCGACGATGGCTTCCAGGGAACTTCCACCAGTCTTTTCTAAGTGGATAAAACACAGTTGATAACCGTTCCCCAGGTAAACTTCGAGGGGAGTTGTTGGAGCGGACATAAATTGCGAACGCCTCACCTCAATCCTACCAATCTTCGCAGGCGCTGCCAGAAATACTGCAACCTAAAAATTATCCGACCGGCACAGGAAACACGAATCTCGTGGAGCTGCCCCTCCAGGTTCCTGGCATAGTCCTTGGCCTCCTGGTAGGTGTTCAGTAATTGGTTATACTCCCGTTCCAGCTTATAGGCATAATCCCTAGCTTCTGTATATACTGCCTTCAATTGCTCGAATTCTTCTCTGGGAACCGGCAAATTATTGATCGATGCCCGGTAAGGTTTGTTCTGTCGAGCCAAGGCCCGATTGATCGCGCCAAGAAATATCTCGCGCACCGCCGGGCGCCCATGCATAACCAGAGCTTTGGCATGACCTTGCTGCGCCAAGCATTGCCACAAGTTATCATCTTGAATCAAAGCCTGAATAGCCTGGGCAAAACCTTCTGGATCGTCTCTGACTAACACGTGTCGCCCGTCCTGCAAATCCAAACCTTCGACGCCGATCGAAGTTGAAACTACCGGCGTACCAGCCATCAGGGCATGAAGTAATTTACGTTTGGTGCCTGCCCCAAACAACAAAGGCACCAACGAGAGACGCACGGAATGCAAATAAGGTATCAGCGAAGGAACCCAACCCAACATGTGGACATCCGGCAACCCCGATCCAAGTTTTTGGATGCGCTCGTCCAACGCATTGCCAACCACGTAAATTGGATGTTGGGCCAGCACAGCCGGGTCCAGGCGCGGAACGATCTCCTGACACAGATACGCCAGTGCCTGCTCATTCGGGGGATGGCGAAAATTACCAACGAACAAGATGCCCTTTCGTTGAGATAGCGACAGCCCGACGGAAATTGGTGTATCAGTTTCATATAAGGAGAAACTATCTGGAACCGTATAAGCCAGGCCAGGATCATTGACCAGATCGTTAATCAGTTGGCTTTCTTTGTCTGAAACTGCCAGCACAACATCGGCGGCCACATAGGCATTTATTTCTCGCACCATCTGGGATGCATAATTCTCCTCCAGCAAACCTGTAGCGGAACGGCATCTCTCATCGCCGGTTTCAGCGCTCTGAAGGGAACCGAAGGCCTGGCGCGCCTGGCGCAAGAAATGCAGATCGACCGAATCTACAATAATCGCTGTGGATGGCGAAAACTGGCGAACGATGGGCAAAGCCAGCTCGGCAATTTTCCAGAAAGCCAGTATGGCCAACTCGAAGCGGCCGAACTGCACTAACTGCTGCATGCGCTGGTCGAAACCTGTATAAACAGCCACCCCCATCTGGCGCAGTTGGTGAGTGTAGCGCGGCTCAGCGCGCTCGTCATGAGCCACAAAACTGACCGCCCAACCGGCTTCCTGCAAAAACTGGACGAAGTGAAAGATACGCAGGGAACCGCTTTGGCGGTCGTATTCCGGTAAGCTCGGGGCACACAGCAAGGCGCGGCGGGCAGGTTCTGGCCCGGCTACAAGTGCATGCCAGGTCGCCATGTTAAAAGCGGCTGGCGGGGAGGGCTGCACTTGCAACGCCCGGGCCCATTTGTGAACAAACTTTTCCCGGTTAGCGATCTGGTAGCGCTTCGCGCCCTGGAAGGTGCTGCTCGGGTCAACACCAGATGTGGCCCCCTCCACATGCACGATGACGCACTCCGGCTGATAATATACCTTATAGCCGGCCTGCCTGAGGCGGAAGCAATAATCAGCATCCTCGTAATAGGCCGGAGTGTACAGGGGATCGAAACCGCCAAGCTGGAGGAACAACTCCCGCGGGGTAACCAGAAAAGCCCCCGAACAGTAATCGACAGGGCGCAGATAGTTGTACAAAGGGTCGCCAGGATCGCCCCATTTACCGAAGTTGGCTCCAGAGCCGTCGGCAAAGATGACGGCTCCAGCCTCTTGCAGGCGGCCATCGGGGTAGAGCAGTTTGGCGCCCACCGCGCCGGCATCCGGGTGCTGCTCGAAGGTGCCCCAGGCGGCTTCCAGCCAGCCAGACTGCGGCAGCGTGTCGTTATTCAAGAAGACCAGCCACTCGCCGCTGGCAGCCTGGGCAGCGCGGTTGCAACTGGCGATAAAGCCGGTATTTTGCGGATTGGTTAGAATTTTCAAACATAGGTCCTGGGCAGCCTGCTGGTGCAAAAAAGCAGGGGTATCATCATTGGATGCGTCATCCACAACGATGATTTCACACGCAAAATCGCCTGCGATGGTTTGACGCAACTGCTCCAGGCAGCTTTGGGTGTACGCCAATTGGCCGTAGACCGGGATAATGATCGAGAAACTCGGTGGAGCAGGCCGGGCAGCAGCTTGCGACGAAACCCAGGACAGTTCGAACTCGGCCTGGCCGCCGGCGTTCTGGCTCAGCGTGACAAGCGCCAGGCTGGCCACCCGCCTGGCTTCATCCTCCTGATCCATCGGGCAAACCACCACATCGATGCTGTGGGCCAGGTAAGGCAAACCGGCATTATTCGAATCAACAGCCAACGGGGTAAATATATTTTCGGCGGGAAAGGCCTTGTGTAAATCCAGACCCGTACGCCAATCCAGGACCGCTGGTTGGCGGCCCAGTTGGCGCCGACATTGGCGTAGAATGGCTTTAAATTGAGGCCAGGTATCCCCCAGAGAATGCGTTTGCGACATAGACAAAACCCTCCTGCCCGGCGCCAGACCAGGCGAACGGATATTCAACCAATTGAACGCCAGGCCCAGGGGGCGGTCGTCCGTGCTGCTGGCATCCAGGGTATTGGCCGGCAAAGTACGCGCCACTTCGAAAACCAGGCGAGTGAGCTGCGTATCGCGCTGGAGCAGGGAGCGCGGGATGAGCGTCGAACAAGTTTGCTCCGCGCCGCTGACAGGCGCTTTGATCAGGGGCAACGGCTGGCCGTTCACCTGGAGCTTCAAGCTCTCGAAAACATCGGGTTGGATGCTGCTGGCCACGCAAAACTCGAGCGCCAAGTCGGCCTGTGTTTCCAGGTGGAAATCCAGGCTGGAGCGCCGGCCAGGGCCGCTCCAGCGATGCGAAACCGAGGGGTGCGCCTGGGCAGCGTCCAGGTCAGGGGCATACCAACCCACGCCCGAAGGGGCCTGTTCGAAGCTGAAAGCCACTGACTGGAGCCGGGGCTGGCGTTCCACAAAGCGCTGGCGGTAATGGGCCTCCAGCAGTTCTACCATCACCTCGACAGGCAATGGCAGTTCGAGGTGGGCGTGCCCGGCGCGCCCGTAATGCTCCAGCAGTTCCAGGCTCATTTGCTCAAAGCGGCTCTCGAAAAGCGACCGGGCATGAGCGTAAAGAACTTGGTCGGCGCGGTTTAGATTAGCGATGCGGGCTAAGAGAGCCGGATTGATCGCCTGGAGAGAGGGCCTGCTAGCAGTCGGGTTCAGGCTGTGGTAGACGGTAATTGGCGGCCAGCCGAAAGTATAGGCCAACAAAAAGAGCGCATCCTGAAAACGCTCTGTCAGGCCGATGAAGGCGAAAAGCTCCAGGCGGCTTTTAGCCAAGGCCAGATTCGCTGGGGCACAGAGCGGGTTATCTGGAGCAGAGTAATCAAGCCTGTTAAGTGCTTCTCTCAGATCTGCAAGAGTCTCGGCATTGATGTCCAGCCCCAGCATTTTTGCTTGTACATCAACACCCTGGCGGTGAATAACGAAGTCTGTGGCCTGCACGAACTCATCCAGAGACATGCGCGTGAAACGAGCACGCAGCGAGTCTGGGCCGCGTACCGCCACCTGCACCTTTTCCTGCTGGAAATAGAATTGGGAGATGAAACGCTCCACCGGCTCTCGCAGCAGCGTGGCGAAAACCGGTTGTGAGCCGGCTAGGAAGCGCGCCACAGGATAAACGAAATGACCACCGAAATAGCGATATCCCGCCAACTGCGCATCAGACACCTCAGCCAACTGATACATATAAGGATAGGGACAAATCTCGGCCCGAGCAAAACGCTGCGCCAGTAGAGCGTGAAAGGTCATGCCGGCTGTTTTAGGCAGGTGCAAATAGACCAGGCGATCTTCGCCAGTAAGAGGATACTCAAGCGAGGATAGGCACATTGATCCGGTTGTTATCGCTCATGGAAAACTGAAAGCTTGTAGAAAAGCACATCCAACCTCAGGCACTGATACGGATTGAGCGAACTCAATACACCAGGCAGCAGCGTTTATTCATCTTCAAAAGTCAGGTACAGAGGGTCAGAGAGATTAGCCTCGAATAAAAACAGTTATTCATCTGCGCCAAGCGGATGCTAAGGGGGAGAAAGTTCCATCATTTGCCGCCGGCTTGATCTCGATCAATTTCAATGCAATTCCCCGTTTGCTTATATCCTGTAACTCGGGATTCATCACATTCGCAGGCAGGGTTTGCGCTACCTGAAAAGTCAGGCAAACCAACGGAACCTCACGGCCAGCCCATAACGATTGGGGCAGGTAGCCGTGGAAGAGAATTCCACCGCCTGGATGAGGTTTCTTGAGCAGTGGGATCGGCCGGCCATTGGCAGACAGAACCAGGCTGCCAAGCACCTCGGGGGTAACGCCGGCCAATACGCGGAACTGGATCACCTGGTCGCCTTCAGCTTCGATGATAAAATCCAGGCTGGCCTCGGCGCCTGGCCCGCTCCAGCAAAACACACCGTGCTGGGAGTGGTATTTGCGAGCGTGCCAGCCATCGCCAGAGAAAGCCTGCTCAAAGGTAAAGTAAACTGATTGATTAGGCGGCGCAGGTTGGGAGAGCTTATGCCGAATGGCCTGGCGATGAATATAATGCTGCTCCAACAATTCAAATAACGCCTCAGCCGGTAGCGGTTTTGGCAGGCGCAGATGCGCCCGCCGGCTATAACGATGCAGCAGGACCTCGCTCATCTGTTGGAAACGAGCCTCAAAGCCCTGGCGAGCATACTGGTATAAGGCCGTGTCGGTTTCACACAGCTTCTCGATTTCAGCCAGTATGTGGGGGGCAATCTGTTCGCGATGCAGCCGGTTGGCAGTCGCGTTGAGATAGGAGTAAATCCTTGGCGGCCGCCAGCCGAAGGTGTAGGACAACAGAAACAACCCATCCTGGAAACGCTCGGTCAGACCCCAGAAAGCCAATTGACTCAGGCGACATTTTGCTCGCTCCAACATTAAAGTGCTCGTATTTTCGGGATCGTTGGCGCATTGCACCCGGACCCATTCGCTCGCCGGCTCCTGTGGTTGGCTGTGCTGCGCTCTGCCAAGCTGTCTAGTTTGAATTGAGCCCATGTTGTATTTGATCGCAAAGGTAGAGCAGTTCACAAAGTCATCCAGGCTCATGGAATGGAAACGCTCAACGAGCGGCGCCGGACCTTTTACGATACCTGGGCGCTGCTGCCAGTAATAGAAATGCGACAAAAACCGCTCCACCGGGTGGCGTAACAGAGTCATATAGCACGGTTTCTGGCCAAGAAGGGGTTGCAGGTACGCGTAAGCAACATGGCCGCGAAAATAACGATATCTCTGCAGCGTTGCTGGATCAAGGTTAGCTGGCCATTCATCCCCACGATAAAACGGGCAAATTTCCTTTACAGCAAAGTGCTGCTCGATCAAGGCATTCAGGGTCATCCCTCCGGTCTTCGGGATATGCAAGTAGACCAACTGGTTCTGCGCGCCAAGCTCACATTCCAGAGGATTCACTGCACTCTGCATTGGTTCAGCGAACATAGGTATGAATCACTATTTGCCTTCTATAAACGAGTGAAACCTTGCTTTAGGCGCCGCCAAGCTGCCAGCCACGGGTGAGTGAGCCGTGGGAGCCCGCCCGTGAGGGTTTCGCCCATCAAGCGATATAACTCTTCGCTGCCAACGCCCCAGTCAGGAGCATGGCCGGGAGCCTGCACCCAGCTTCGCAGAGGCTCTGTCGTTTTTTCCAGGGTAAAATTTTCGAACAAATACTGCCGGGCGCGCTGGCCGGTCTCTTTGAGCTCCTGGCGGTATTCGGCCAGGTAGAGCAGCGCCGCCGCCAGCGTTTCAGGATCGCCAGTGGGCACGGTATAGCAAACGCCCTGGCGCGACATGGCCTGGATAAGGTCGCACAGGTTGGTGGCCAGCGTCGGCAGGGCGGCGCGACTCCAATCGTAGATGCGCGTGCGCGTGCCCATCACCGGTTCCAGTGTGTTTTTGTCGATCACCACCGCTACATCACTCTCCAGGTAATGATCGGGGAGCTGCTGGCGCGGCAGCCAGCCCTTGAGAATAAAGCGGCTGGCGTAGGGGCTGGCCTGCACCAGTTCCTGGAAACGGGCGTAGGTGCGCTCGTCATGCCCGTCGATCTGCCCGCCGGTGGAGACGAAGCGGATATTGGTGCGCTGGGACATGGCTTTTTCCAACCCGGCGAAGAGCGTGTCCACGTCGGCCCAGGTGTTATAACCACCGCTCCATAGGACAACAAAGTCATCCTGTTCAACGGATACACCGCGCAGCGCCGGCTGAGCAGGCTGGTAGGCAACCGGCTCGAGGGCGTTGGGTATGCAATGGATAAACTCGTGGCCGACAGTGCGCTTGTTCAGGCGGCCCAGCAGGCCCATCTCGCCCAGGGTGGCGTACAACTGCGGCACGGCCGTGACCGAGATGGCGTCTGCCCGGCGCAGGATGGCTGCTTCGAAGTTGAGGTGATGCAGCAGGTATTTGTCGTCGTCGAAGTGGGCGGCGCTGGTCTGGGCTTCGGTCATCAGGTGGCCGTTCAGGTCGGCCCACAAGGGTTTGTCGCTGCGCAGGCCAGCGGCAACGTAAGAGGGGAAGCTGTTGGCGCCGACGATGCAATCCGGCTGGAAATCGTCGCAAATGCGTTGGACGAAATCGCTGCCGGCAAAGAGCTGGTTGGTGACCGAATAATAGGTCAGCCCGCCATCCTCGGTTTTGGTCACGTCCGGGGTGCCAGCAGGGTATTCGTACATCAGCCGGCTGGCGACCAGGCAGACTTCGTGACCGTCGGCCAGCAGCGGAGCGGCAAACTGCCAGGTGCGCATGCCAACACTGTAGGTTCTGGCCTGGTTTTCAACCGGCAGGGGACAGCCGCCGGCCAGCAGCACTCTCGTCATCGCTCGAACCTCTCGTTGCGGAACAGGAAGTTCCGGTTAGGTTGCCGCCAGCGCGCCGCCAGGGTGAGCGGCAGCCGCAGCAGGTTAACCAGGTAAGCCAGCCACAAGACGCGCGGCGGTTTGTAACGCCGCAGCCAGCCGATCTCGAACTTCACGGCAGCCGCCAACTGCGCCCGGGTGTAGTTCTTGAGCACAAAGCGCAGGCGGTTCTTGTGATAAGTGTACAAAAAACGCGGGCTGGTGACCGACGACCAGACCGACTCGTGGTGCACCAGCCTGGCCGCGGGGGCGTAGACCACCTGGTAGCCGGCTTTGCGGGCGCGCAGGCACCAATCGGCCTCTTCGAAATAAGCCGGGAAATAGCCGGGGTCCAGGCCGCCGCAGCGCTCGATCACCTGGCGCCGGATCGCCAGGGCTGCGCCGGTGACGTATTCCACCGGGCGCGGCTGCTCGTACTGGCCCTGGTCGACCTCATCCCGGCCGTAATGGTTGGACAAACCGTTGGGCAGGAACCAGCCGCCGGCGTGCTGCAGGGTGCGCCCATCGGGGTTGTAGATCTTGCAGCCAGCAATGCCGATGGCAGGGTCGGACTGCACGGCTTTCACCAGCTCGGACAGCCAGGTAGGCTCCACAACCGTATCGTGGTTGAGCAAGACGATGATCTCGCCGCGCGCCAGGCGCATCCCCAGGTTGTTGCCCCCGGCGAAGCCCAGGTTGCGCCGGTTTTCGACCAACTGCACCCCCGGGAAATCCCGGCGCACCAGCACCGCCGAGCCATCGCGCGAAGCGTTGTCGACCACAATCGTTTCGAAATTGGGGTAGTCCTGGCGGCACACCGCCTCCAGGCAGACGCGCAGATACGCCTGGCCGTTATACGCCAGCACAATGATCGAAACCAAAGCAGGGGCAGACGGGTTGTTCATATCTGGCTGAGCGCAGGGTCAAGAAAGGGCCAGTAACAGAAGGAAACTCGAGGACTACCGTTGTTCATAACCAAACCTTTCACAATAATCACCCAGGCGCTCCGCCGCCAGCGCTTGCAGATCGGGCGGAAGATCCCTGCGCCAGCGGCCCACCGAGGCGCGCTTATCCTCCGAGGTCATGTGCTGGCTGCGCAAAGACCGGTCGCCATCGGCGGCCATTACAAGTTGAGCAATCAACGCCGCTTCGCAATCCAGATCGAGACGAGAAAGCAGCTTTCGCAAAACAGCCGGGGTATCCTCAACCAGGTCTTCGTAACGGATCACGATGCGTTCTCCTGGGCGATACCTCTTCAGGTATTTATGGTAACTTTTCCAAAACTCTTCAAGATGAATGAGCAGCATTTCAGCAGGAGTACGCTTCGCCTCGAAACCAAAGTCTTCATGGCCGCGCCGCTGGTTAAAGGCCAGCATCGAGCAAAACACATCGCGCAGATCGCGCACCAGGAAGACTTCTCGCGGCTGCGCATACAGATTGATGAATAACTGAGGAAGGAAATGGTTTGGAAATTTCTCCAGAAAATAGCGGGGGGACTCCTTGCCGATCTGTTCCGCCAGGGTGCGATAAAACTCGGCGATGATGTGCTTGGTGTTGGCGCACACCATTTCGACCCCCTGGTTTGCCATCCATTGAAAATGCTCGCTGCGGGGGTCAAAATAGGGGTTGCGACCCGCCAGGAACTTCGAATCGAGCATGGATTGCGGCGTTACCGAATTGCGCAGGTCAGCCGGGCCGCTGGCCACAGCACAAACCTGCATCCAGTACAGCGCGTGGCGGCTCTCGTAGGGATACTCCTGGACGGCGCAGATTTGGGGATGCCCGGCCAGCAAGCGCATCAGGTAAGTCGTGCCGCTGCGCGCCCGGCCGGCGCTGACCAACAGAGGCTGCAATTCTCCCGAAACTGCCAGGCGCGGCAGGCAGTGCCGCCCCGTGATGGAAAGGATATCATACGAGCGACCGGCGGCATCGGTTACACGCAGGTACAATTCGAACTCAGCCGGCAGGAAAAGCACCGAAGTCAAAAAACGAAAATAACACTTCCGAGGTGCGCCATCAACCTGCTCACCATACACTGCCGGCGATCGCGTGAATACCTGTGTACGAGAAACCAGGTAGAATGAATCGAGATCGACCTGCGCGCCAACGAATACGCCGGCGATGAGCAAGATATACCCTTCCAGACGCATCTCCTGGATCACCAGCTTGCCCTGCAAAGCCGGCACCTTCAATGCTTCTTGTCCTACGATCTCAGCGATTTGAACGTTCATTGTCCACATCCAGCGGAGCGGTCGTTAGCCAACTAGCCCCGGGCAGGTTGCAAATGCCGTCATGCAGCAGGGTAACGCCGCGGCTGCGCGGCGTGATCTCGAACGAAAACAGGCGCTCCAGTTGCACCAGTATTTGCGTATGCCCTTCGATCTCGCCAGGCCTCATCCCGGCTGCCCGCGCGTAGACCTGCGGCGCCGTCTCGCCCAGGTTTATGCGTAAGATATATTCGCCCGGGCGCAAATCCAATTTGATCTTGCGGGAAAAGCGCAGCCGCTGGCCCTGGCGCAGGCTGGCGGGCGGCGGGCGGCCCTGCGGGTTGCCCTGCTGCAGCGTCGAACAACTGTGGATCAGGGTATTGCGCTCATCGAAGATGGCATAGCGGCACACCGGCGTACCCACATCTTCCAGGATTTCGAACTCGGCGAATAGATGCAGCCACTGGCCTTGCTCGAAGACCTGGCAGGCCTGCCCGTTTTCATCGCACACGGCCACAAACGTGCAGCGCGCCCGGCCCTTGCCCGTGACTATAACCTTACTCAGGTCCAGCCAGGTGTTTTCCGGCGGCCAGGCAGGCGCGGAACAGGAAGTTCCGATGGGCGGCGTTACATACAGTGGGCTGTCGCTGCTGAAACCAACCTGGGACAGGTCCGACAGATCATCTTCCAGCTTCAGAGCATGGCTGCTCAACTCAGGAGAATCTTTCTTCCGTTTCCAATGCGTGTAACGCCGGATGGTCTCGGCTGGCTCGCCCTGGAAGGCAACTTTGCCCTGCTCCAAAAAAATGGCCTGGTGGCAGTACTGCTGCACCACCCCAGGGCTATGCGTGACCAGGATGATGGCGGTGTTTTGCCGGATCAAAGCCTCCAGGCGGGCGTAGCATTTTTGCTTGAAGAAAATATCTCCAACCGCCAGGACTTCATCCAGGATCAGCAGGCTGCACTCCAGGAAAGCGAACATGGAAAAACCCAGGCGGGCGCGCATGCCGCTGGAAT
This sequence comes from Chloroflexota bacterium, assembly GCA_040752025.1. Classification (GTDB taxonomy): domain Bacteria; phylum Chloroflexota; class Anaerolineae; order Anaerolineales; family UBA4823; genus JBFMFR01. The sequence goes on from JBFMFR010000037.1 coordinate 48,873, forward strand.
ATAGCTTGACCGGGCGATCGAAAAACTCGTCCAGCTCGGCAAAGTCTTCGATTTCAGGCAGGCGCGCCCGCACATACTCCTGGGGCAGGTTGAGCAACTGCGCGCTGTGATCGATGTTCTCCCGCCCGCTCAACTCGGGGTTGAAGCCGGTGTACAGGCTCAACAAGGACAGCGCCTGGCCCTGGATGGCATAGGTGCCCGTGGTGGGGCACAGCGTGCCGGTCAGGATCTTGAGCAGGGTGCTCTTGCCGGCGCCGTTGGGTCCCAGGATGCCCAGGATTTGACCCTGGCGCAGCTCAAAGGAGATATCCCGCAGCGCCCAGAACTCGGCGTGGCAGGGCCGGCGCAGCAGCCATTCCCTGGCGCGGTCGAAGGGATGAGCATAGATCTTAAAACGTTTTCCCAGGCCATCCACCTTGACTACCGGGTTAGCGCTCATAAGATATCCCTCAACTCAGGCCGCAGCCGGCGCAAAACCAGGGCCCCCAGGAACGTGGAAGCCAACGCCCAAGCGAGCATCTGCCCCCAGGTAGACCAGGAGGGCACCTGGTGCTGCAAGAACAGGTCGTGGAAACCCACCAGGTAGGGGTAGGCCGGGTTCCAGCGCAGCACCGCCAGCGCCTGAGGCGAGAGGATGGTTTCCACCCAGATCACCGGTGACAGCCACATCCACATGCGCAGCACTACGCCCAGGGCGTGGCCGACATCCTGGAAGAAGACGCGCAGCACGGCCAGGAACAGCGCCAGGCCGAAAGCGAAAAATTGGAACAAGCAGCCCACCAGCGGCAGCAGCAGGTTGGTCCAACCCGGAGGCTGCCCCAAAAGGGGGCCAATCAAAACCAGCAGCGCCAGGTAAATCATCAGCGCCAGCGCATCGCTCAACACCTGGCGGGCGACGAAGACTTCTTCGGGCAGAGCCAGTTGCTGCAAATAATGTGTATTGGCAATCAAGGCATTGCTGCCCATGCTGATGGCCCTGGAAAAGGTCTGCCAGGGGAAAAGCCCCGAACACATGTACAGCACGAAGGCATAACTGCTCTTCCCCGGGGCGCGCAGGTTCATCACCTGCACGAAAATCGTAGCATAAATGGCGATCTCGGCCAGCGGCAGGAGGATGTTCCACAACGCCCCCAGACCAGTGCCGGCGTATTGGCGGCGCAGATCGAGCCAGGCATTGCTCAGGATATAACGGCGGTAGCGGTACAAATTAGCCAGCATAGCCTTCCCTTATTGCGCTCGGCATTCCAATAACGCTTTCTTGGAGCATATTCCGACCTTCACGATTTTCTATTTTGAAGCCCATATAAGCAAGCTGCTTCTTTTTCGTCGATCAAAACGCTTGTTGTTCAGAATAACTGCGCTCGGTGTTCACCTGCCACAGGTCGTGCTGCGCGCCCAATAGGTTCTCGACCGCCAGCATGCCGGTCAGCATGGAATGGTCCATGTTGTTGTAGCGGTGCATGCCGTTGCGCCCGATGGTTTGCAGGTTCTTGAAGGTTGACAGGAAATCCTGGAGGATAGCCAATTGTGAGAGGTATTCCTCATCATAAATCGGGTAAGCCATGGGCTGGCGTACCACCATCCCATCGACCACATCCGCCGCTCTGCCCAGCCCCAGGGCCTCCAGCTCACGCCTGGCCAGCTCGATCAGTTCCCGGTCGGGAAGGCGCCACAATTCATCATCACGCGTGCAGAAATACTCGAGCCCCAGGCTGGTTTTGTCCGCCTCCGGCGTCATGGCTGCGCTCCAGTTGCGGAAGTTCTGCACCCGCCCAACTTTGAAACCGGGGCTGTGCACGTAGATCCACTGGTCTGGGAAAGGCGAAGACTCTTCCAGCGCCAGGCCGACCAAGATGAAATCGCGGTATTTCAGCTTATCCGCCGCCGCCAGCACGCCCGGCGGGGCGGGCGGGTCCAGGCGCTGGATTAACTGGTTCAGCGGCATGCTGGAGATGACCTGTTCGGTAACCAGCCGCCGGGTTTCGCCCCCTTGCCGCACCAGCACACCAGCAATGCGCCGGCCCTCTCGCTCCAGGCGCTGCACTTCTACCCCGGTCTGCACCTGGCCGCAGCGCGCTTCCACTGCCTGGGCGAAGCGCTCCCACATCATGCCCGGCCCCAGGCGCGGGTAATAGAACTGGTTGATCAGGCTCTTGGCGTCGCCATTGTGATTGCTGAACAGGGCGTTGGTCACCGCCGTGCGCAGCGACAGGCCCATGATGCGCTGCGCCGCCCACTCTGCCCGGATCTGGTCGCAGGGGATGCCCCACACCTTCTCGGTGTAGGTTTTGAAGAAAGTTTCATACAGGCGCTGGCCGAAGCGGTTGCTGACCCACTGCTCGAAGGTCTCTTCCTGTGGGTAGGGTTGCAATTGCGCCCTCAAATAGCTGAAAAGGATGCGAGCGCTTTCCCAGGGTCCCAGGTTGGACAGCGTATTGATCAATTCGATGGGGTAATTGAAGAAACGCCCCCGGTAATAGATGCGCGACAGGCGCGGCACCTGGATAAAATCCTCCCCCAGCATTTCTTCCCACAGGCGCTGTACCATCTCGACCTTGGTGTAAAAGCGGTGCCCACCGATGTCGAAGCGATAGCCACTGTGTATAACGGTACGAGCCAGCCCGCCCACCTGCTCGCTTTTTTCCAGGACCAGCGGGCGCAACTGCTGGCTGACGGCCTGGTAGGCGGCCGCCAACCCTGCCGGACCTGCGCCGATTACGCAAAGAGAAGTATTGCCGTTAAAAGTATTCATAAAATATACATTCTCATGGTACAAGCGCGCTCCGCCCTCCCGACATCGGGAACATGAGAATGTATTATCCCTTCTTAATACAATTGTAATCAAATTTTACCAGCAATTCGAGACTCCGAAAACAGTGGGATCGTGATAAACCATTTTTCCCGCGGGAACCGGGTTTTCGATCGCCTGTCCCTTTTACTCACAAACATCTCAAACTAGGCTATAATTTTCCCTCAGACCCCATGCAACCCACAGGAAGCACGATGACCGAAACCTTTCCCCCTGCCAATTTCATCCCCACTGCTTCAGCAGTGGAAGGCATCGAAGTGTATCTGCCCGCCCCGGCGCAGGCCGCCCCACACCAGGTTGAGGTGGATTTCAAGTGCCCACAGTGTGGGGCCACCACGGCCTACAGTGCTGCAGATGGCGGCTTGACCTGCTCGCACTGCGGTTATTTTCAGCCGCCCTCTGGCCCGGCGGTGGGCAAGCGCGCCGACGAATTCGAGTTCACCGTCGAGACGATGGCGCGCGCCGCCCAGGGCTGGGGCCAGGAGCGCAAGGAGATGGCCTGCCAGAACTGCGGCGCGCTGACTTCACTGCCTGCCGAAAGCCTGACCAACACCTGCGCCTTCTGCGGATCGAACAAAGTGATCCAGCGCCAGGCCCCGCAAGATGTACTGCGGCCGCGCTTCCTGGTGCCGTTCAAGCTGGAGGCGGCTACCTGCGGGCAAGTCGCGCGCCAGTGGCTGGGGAGCAGTTGGATGACCCCTGCCAGCCTGCAAAAAGCGGCTGCACTGGCAAATTTCACCCCCATCTACCTGCCCTTCTGGACCTTCGATGCAATCTGCAGCGCCGCCTGGAAAGCGGAGGTAGGCCATCCCAAAACAGAGCGATATTTCGAAAACGGCGAGTGGAAGGAACGCACCGTAACGGAATGGCGCTGGGAATCAGGGCAGGTGCGCCTGACCATCGATGACCTGACAGTGCCGGGAACAGCGCGCCTGAGCGCCCTGCTGCTGGGAAAGATCCTGGATTTCGACCTGCGCGCCCTGGCGGCTTACGAGGCAGATTACCTGGCCGGCTTGCAGGCGCAGAGCTATGACATTCCCCTGGAACAGGCCTGGGAGACTGGCCGGCAGCAGATGCGCGAGCAGACGCGCCAGGCCTGCGTGGCCCAGGCCAGCACTGCGCAGGTGCGCAACCTGAATATGAACCTGGATTTTTCTGAGGAAAGCTGGCGCTACATTTTGCTGCCCGTGTACCTGAACACCTACCGGTACGAAGATAAGACCTACCAGGTTATGGTGAATGGGCAAACCGGCAGCGTTGCTGGCCAACGCCCGGTTGATTGGACCAAGGTAGTACTGGTGTTGGCGGGGTTGCTCTCGCCAGGAGTCCTGCTGATGCTGGTTGGATTGGCAACAGTGGCCCTGGCCGGCATCGGCGTGGGGATCGCCGGTTTTGGCTTTTTGGTGTTCATCCTGGGTTTTGTGATCGGATCTATCATCCTGATGCAGGCCTACAAGCTAGATGACGCGTGAGAGCAAAATGGAATCGTCTACCACACTCGAAAACAATCCGTTCGAAGGCTTATCCGCCCAGTGGAGCACCGCTCTAGTGGCAGTGGTATGCGAGCGCTGCGATTGGACCTTTCTTGCGCCGCCTGACTACGCTCACTATCCTTGCCCCCATTGCTACCAGGCCTCCCTGACGCTGATGGAAAGTTCCCTGGAGGGACTACCTCACCTTTACCCGCCTGAATTGTTACTGGAATTTACACTGAAACCAGGCGATTTAACCCTGGCCGTTGAACGATTTACCAGGGATATTCCATTCGCGCCGGATGATTTGAATCCAAAGATGCTCTCCAGGCGTTTGCGCCGGGTGTACCTGCCCATGTGGTTGGTGGACGCAGATGTGAATGCTACCTGGCAGGCGGAGGCCGGCTTCGATTACCAGGTGGTCAGCCACCAGGATCACTTCGAACAATATGGTGGCGGTTGGAAATCCCGTGAGGTGACCGAGGGGCGCATTCGCTGGGAGCCGCGCCTGGGCACTTTGAAGCGCCATTATCCCAATGTAGCTGCGCCGGCCCTGGAAGATTCTACCCGCCTGCAAAAAGCCCTGGGAACTTATGAACTACAGCAGGCTCGCCCTTACCAGGCTGAAACGATCGCTGAGTCTTTCGTCCGCCTGCCCGACCGCGCCCCGCAAGATGCCTGGAGCGACGCGCAGCCAGCTTTCCAGGCTGCCGCGGCTCAAGAGTGCCAGGAAGCAACCCAAGCGGGGCACATGCGCCAGTTTAGCTGGTCACCCGAGTATGCCAACCTGAACTGGACTTTGCTGCTGCAGCCCCTCTTCACCACGTATTACCAGGATGACGAAGGCCGCCCGCAGCCCGTGTTGATCCACGGACAAAACGGGCGCATCGTCGGTGTGCGGCGCGCCTCGATGAAGCGCGGTCAGAAGGCTGCCCTGACTATACTGGCCGTTGCAATGGTGTTATTCCTGGCAAGCTTACTGGTATCAGCCGCCTCGCTGCTCCTGCCAATCATGCTGGCGTTCGGCGTGCTGAGTATGACGGCAGCGTTGCTGGTGGGTCTGGGAGCAGTCTACCCTCTGATAGCGGTATGGTGGTTCAACCGCCAGCAGCGCTGACCTCAGACTTTTGGGCCGGTTCACTGGCACGACTTAACTCATCCAACAGATGCAGCAGTTCCTGGTTGGAAGGGATGTCGCTCATCGATTTGCCGTAATGCACGTAGCGCGCCAGGCCTTGCTTATCAATCACTACCTGGGCGGGCATACGCCCAAGCTTGAACAGGTTGACTTCCTGGCCGTAGCGTTTGAGCACAGTATGATGAGGATCGGGCAGACCGATGAAGGGCAAATTATTTTCAGCCCAGTACTCCTGGAACTGACGTGGGCCCTCGGGCCCGACAACAATCACCTCGGCCTCTCGCTCGACAAATTCAGAATAGTCCTGGCGCAACTGCGCCATATGCCGCTGGCAGAAGGGTCAGGTAAAGCCGCGGTTGAAGACCAGCACAATATTCTTGTGACCCTGGAAATCCGACAGGCGCACAGTTTCGCCTCGAAAACTTTCCAGAATGAACTCCGGTGCCAAAGCGTTTATGGCTACTTGTGACATATTATCTCCCTCCGACTCGAACCACCGAACCCTGCGTTTGAGAGGCCAGCACAACTTTTGCCCCTGCATCCAGGTAAGACTGAGCGATGGCCAAACCGAAGCCACGCGTACCACTCGTGATGACTGCAATCTTACCCTGCAAGGTGTTCACATCTCTCTCCATAGAGATCATTTTAATATATTGTATAGTTTTTGTCAATGTTTTAAGCCGAAGGCGACCTGAGCAGTTCGACTTTGGGCACGCTGTCGCAATGCGTTCACCTGTTCGGGGCCAAGCGGCTCGGTGACCATGAGGGGAAAGCCGGGCTGCCAGCCATGAGAGATTGTATCATGCCCTGCAACAGATCAGAACTCGCCCGCCATCGAACCAGCATAGCCGGTGAGTTCGACATAACCATCCCCCTGGACAGGTTGCCCCGAGCGGCTGCCCTGAACGTGCACGCAGCCTTCCCAATAAGCATAAGATACATCCAGTTCCTGGTCTGCCAGGTAAGGCTCGATGCGCAAGTCTAAACCGACTACTGGAACACTCAAGCGCCAACTGGCAGGATAGCTAGCCTGAGTACGTGGGCTTTTCCAGTTTGAAAGCACTTCAATCTCGAAGTCCTGGCGGCTCAGGTGTTGCAGGCTGCCATCTGGAGCAACCAGGGCGCCACTGGAAAATGGATCGATACTGCCATCCGCTTTGCGAATCTGGAAAACCATCAACTCGCTGCCATCGTCGAGCTGGATCGAAAACCAGTCCCACCCTATCTGATCCGACGCCAGGACGCTGGTGCTAAATTCGTGATCCATCCAACTCTGCCCCTCAACTGCCCAACGACTGCCATTGTGCTGGAGAGTACCCGATGACACCAGGCGCGTCAAGCTATAGTAGAACGAAGCCTGACCGGACTCTGGGCCTTTACGGCTGTAACCGTGATCACCCTGCAAGATCGGGCCCTTGTTATCAACGAGTGTTATGTCCAACAGGGTGCCAGCCTGAGCGGCATACAATCGGTAGATACCTGGTTCAAGCATTTCAACACGCCAATCTTCCAACCAGACCTGGAAAGGGTCTGCCTGCGCGCCAGCCAGCCCAGCCGCGCCACGCGCCAGCCGTTCGAAAGCCTGGTAACGCTGGTCATCTACGTCCGTCAGGGCGAAATGTGCCATGTAAGCCTGGCTGGTTCCCCAGGCAGACTGGCGCTGGGCTATAAGCGCTGGCGGCAGCAAAGCCCGGCGGAAGAAGGTTAACTGGTAACCGAAATGACGGCCATCAGCACTACTTAGATTGCCGGTGAAATACCACCACTCAGTTTGAAAATCGTTATGCGGGCCATGGTCAGCAGGGAAACTTAAGGTGCGTGGACCCTCGGCGCGCTGGAAACCAGATAGATGCGCGGGCTTTGCCTGCGGAACCAGCCGCGCCTGCACCTGTTCCTGCTGGCGGCCTCCAACCAGCCCCAGGCAGGCGCTCAGGCCTGCCAATGATACGCTTCCCAGAATCAGCCAGGTCACAACCCTGGCCTGCAACCCTCGACTCTTAGAAATCCACATCCGCATTCCTCATTCCGAGCGCAGCGCCTCAGAAGCCAGCATCTTGCCCATGCGCCAGGCGGGATAAAGCCCTGCCAGCAAAGCTGCCAGGACCGCCACTAACAGAGCCTGGATAAATGGGTCGGGCAAGACCTGCATCTGCAAAGTCCAACCAAATGAACGCCGGTTAATGATATATACCAGGATCAGCGCCAGGGTATAGCCGGTGGGCATGGCCAGCAGCCCGGCCACGCCGCCCATCAGGCCCGTTTCCAGCAAAATCAGCGCCCACACCTGGCGCACAGTCATCCCCAGGGAGCGCAGGATGCCCAGCTCGCGCTGGCGCTCCAACTCCAGAGAGAGCAGCGCGCTGAGAACACCGATAAACGCTACCACCGTAGCCAGCAACTGCAAGGCGCTGGTGATCGCAAAGGTACGGTCGAAAACTACCAGCACCTCCTGACGTAAGGCCTGGTTCGGGCGAACCAGCAAGCGCTGGAGCGGCGCCAGGGCGGTCTGGAGGTTGGAAGATACCTGGTCCACCTGGGCGCCGGGCTGCAAGCGCAGAGCGATGGCGGTTATCTCATCATCGTCCCAAAGACGGCGATAGACCGGCAGCGCCATCAGGACCGTGCCCTGGGTGGAAGCGTAATCATAGTAGACACCAGCCACCTGAAAGCTCTGCAAGCCCTGCTCAGTGTACAAAGCAACACTGCCGCCATGCCGTGGCAGCCCCAGGCGGTTGGCAAACGGCTCCGAGACGAGCACCGCCCCAGCCAGCATGCGCTCCCAGATCGCATCGGGGGATACATCTGTCGCAATATACAGGCGTTCCTGGCCAACGCTGTAATTATCCGTGGCTGCCACGTGCACTTCGCCCTGGGTCGAAGCAACCGTTACCGACCGGAGCACATCCACGCGCGCCACGCCAGGCCAGCCGCGCACGAGATCCAGCGCCTGAGCGGAGATCGGGGTGGAGGGAGTTGTCGAAGTCAGCCCAGGCGCAGAGATGTAGATATCACCCGCCAGGGTCTCTTCTAACCAGGTGATTACCGTACGGCGAAAACTGCCCACCATCAGGCTGACGCCAATCGCCACTGACACGGCTACCATCAGCGCCATCACCGCAATCGAAGTGCGGCTGAGTGAACTGGCAACATTGCGAGGCGCCATGCGACCCAGAGTACCCCAAAACCGGCCAAAGGTTGGCGAAGCCAGGCGCATCAGCAAGCCCGTGGTCACCGGCACCAGCATGGCAAAACCGACTACCAACTCGAAGGTACCCAGGAAGCTAATGATCAGGGAGCGCCCAGGCAAGATCAAGGTAATCAAACCTAACAAGATCAGGGCCAATCCAACGACCGCCGCCAGGGCAATGGCCCGGCGCGCCTTGCTCTCCAGGCCCGAGCGAGACAGGGCAGCGCGCGGTGGCACTGAAGCCGCTTCCCAGGCAGGTGGAGCGGCGGTTAGCGAAGTGGCCAGGATGCCAAGCAAAGCGCCTTTTATCAGGCTGCCCAGGGGAATTTGCACGCCGCGCACGCTGACCACGAAAAACAGATCATTGATTGTCTGGGTGACCAGGCGCACAGCGCCCTGACCCATCACGATCCCCAGCAAACTGCCCAAGAGAGCGCCCAGAATGCCCACCACCAAGGCCTCACTGAGCACCAGGGCAAAGATTTCTCGGCGAGTAACTCCCAAGCAGCGCAGTGTGCCGAACAACGAACGGCGCTGCACAACCGAAAACGTAATCGTATTGTAAATGAGGAATAACCCTACCACCAGAGCCAGCAAGCTCAGGGCGGTCAGGTTAATGCGGAAAGCAGCCGTCATCTGCTCGACTGCGCCGCTGCGCGCCGCCACAGGCTGTAAAAGCACCTCTTCAGGGAGTAATGCACGCAGGCGCTCCAGCAGTTCAGCAGGAACAGTGCCTGGGACTCCGGACTCAGGCAGAATCAAATCGATGCGGTCCAATCGGCCGAGTCGCCCGGTCAACTCTTGAGCTGTGGCAATATCCGCCAACACCAAAGAATCCAAAGCGCGGCGGCTGAGGTTATCGGCAGGTTGCAGCAGCCCGACCAGTGTGACGCGCTGTACACGACCGGCAACTTCCAGATCGATTTGCTGCCCCAGGGATAGGCCGTAACGCTGGGCGAGGTCATTGGAAAGCAAGATAGCGCCCGGTTGAGTCAGAAAAGCAAGCAGATCACCCACGGCCGGACGGGCTGCGACCGGGCCAGTTCCACCCAGATAGTTTCGAAAAGGCGCATCTGCGAAAGGATCTACACCCATGAGCTGCAACGGAAGCTCGCCCAACTGAGGTGAGGCGGCGTAATCGAGAACCAATGGGGCCAGGGGGACGCCCAGGCCTTGCTTGCGCAAGCGCACATACAGAGCTTCATCCAGGCCATTAGGATAGGCACTGATCTGGTGTGTGGCCTTGCCCGCAACAGTCTCTGTACTCAGGTCAAAAGCCCGGCTGGCGCTGGCATTCGCCAGGTCCACCGCCACAGCTACTGCCACCCCCAGGGTGATGCCAAGGATCATCAAGACAGACTGCCAGGGGTGGCGCAGTAGATAGCGCCACCCCATGTTCAACAGGGTTCTACGACTCATCAAAAAATGGGACTACAACGATTTCCTGAACACCCGGTGGTTCTTATAGGCTTTACCGCCTACGTTTTCCAGATCATGACGCATCTGTACCGCCGTCTCGGCGACTTGCGTCAGGTCAGCGTGCTCGAAATTAAATTCACGCACGGTTTTCTCCATCTCCGAATACATCAAGGCATTGCCGCCCCGCCCATGGAACTCGGGTAAGATGCCTGTACCATTCAAGGCCACCCATTTGGTACGGCGCATCTCTAAGAGAAGGTCCACGATGCCAAAGGGGAATATCTGGCCCTTGCAGCGTTGGATTGCAGCGGAAACATCCGGGAAGGCGAACAGAAAACCGACTACATCATCTTTGTGCGTGATGATTTTGAACAACTGCGGGTTAGCAATGGTGATGATGTTATCAACGACGAAGTCGATCTCACGCTGAGTAAGCGGATAATATTCCCAATTATTGACAAAGGCCTGGTTATAGGCTTTGCCGATACGCCCCGCCCAACTGATCAGTTCGCGTTTATTTTTGAAGCGTTGCACACCCAGCGTACCGCGCTCCTGCACGCGCTCAGCGATGCGATGAATGCGCTCAGGAAGATGGAAAGATTCCGCGCTGAGGTAACACGAGACAAAATCGACCTCTTTCTCAAAGCCCATCGCTTCGAGCAAGCGCGGCAAATAAGGGCGGTTGTAGTTCATCATCGTCATCATCTGGCGATGCTCGAAACCTTCCACCAGCAAACCATAACCATCCAAAGGGCCCAGGCCTTTGGGCCCGACCAGCGTATCGAGGCCGCGCTGGTGAGCCCATTCATAAGCTCTGGCGAACAGGGCATTGGCAGTTTCCGGATCTTCTTCGCACTCAAAGAAATAGAACTGCGCCTTACGAACATCGTGATATTTATTGAAAGGAAGGTTCTCCATGACCGCCAGACGCCCAACATCTTTGCCGTCGCGCACAGCGATAAAGAACTCGCCATCGGAATGTTCATAGAAGGGATGTTTCTGGCGGTTGAGCATGGTTTCCACATCGATCAATATGGGTGGAACCCATTGAGGAACATCTGTATAGAACTGGAAAGGGATGCGCGTAAAACGGCGCACCTGGGCCTTCAAACTGGTGTCGATTTTTTCTATGGTAAGCATATTTCCTCCGTGAATACAATAACACCGTGGTTTGTTCCAGGTTTCACACCCGGAAGCGTTCTTCTTTCCCGGCAACTAATTTGCCTTCTCGCAAATAGAGCAAGCGATCCGCACAGCGAGCCGCTTCCTGGCTATGCGTGACCATGATCATATTCTTGCCCGCCTGGCGCGTCAGGCGATCGAGTAAATCCAATACCTGCTCACCGGTTTCTCCATCGAGGTTGCCCGTGGGTTCATCCGCCAGCACCAAAACAGGGTCATTGACCAGGGCCCGCGCGATGGCGACACGCTGTTGTTCCCCTCCAGATAAACGATCGGGGAAAGTGTGCAGGCGATCCAGCAAGCCTACCGCCTCCAAAAGCGGCTCTGCCAGCAAACGCGCCTGATGGGGCGTCCTGCCACTTAATTCAGCCGGTAGGATAACGTTCTCGAGCACCGTCAAGGTCGGGATCAAATTAAAGAACTGAAAGATAAAGCCGATTTTGTGCCGGCGAAACAAGGTGCGCTGGCGGTCATCCAGGGCGGTTAAATCCTGTCCGTCCAGCCAGACACGGCCTTGATCTACCTGGTCGATACCACTGATCAGGTTGAGCAGGGTGCTCTTGCCGCTGCCGCTTTTGCCCAGGATGGCGACCAGTTCTCCTTCGGCAAAACTGGCGTTGGCGCCTTGTAAAACGACGCGAGCCTGACCGCCTTCCTGGTAGCTCTTGCTTAGATTTTCCAGGCGAATAAAATTCGAGACATTAGGGGCAACGCTGGCTGGCATGGATGATTCCTCAACCCCTGGCCGCGGTATAGGCCTTGAGAGCGCGCTGGCGCGCCTCTTGATGATCAACCAGCGGGGCTGGATAATCCACGCCGATCACACAACCCAGGGAGCGCTGTAGCTCAACCGGCATTTCCCAAGGCGCGTGGATATATGCCTCCGGCACAGGCGCCAGTTCGGGCAGCCAGCGCCGGATGAAAACCGCCTGGGGATCGTGCTTGCGGCTCTGGATGATCGGGTTGAAGATACGGAAATAGGGAGCTGCATCCGTACCGGTGCCAGCCACCCACTGCCAGCCGCCGTTGTTGGCAGCCGGGTCGCCATCGATGAGATGCTGCATAAACCAGCGCTCTCCCCAACGCCAATCGATGAGCAGATCCTTGGTCAGGAAGGAGGCAACCAGCATGCGGGCGCGATTATGCATCCAACCCGTGTGAAGCAACTGGCGCATGGCAGCATCGATAATTGGATAGCCGGTTTGCCCCTGGCACCAGGCCTGAAAATACGCCTGGTTGTTCTCCCAGGGCACATGTGGCAATCGGAAGTTTTCACGGCGCACCCTGGGAAAGTGATAAAGAATGTGAAAATAAAAATCCCGCCAGATCAGCTCGTTGAGCCAGGTTTCTGCGCCCTGGCGAGCTTCAGGAGAGGGCGCTGCCTGAATGGCCTGCAAGGCAGCGGTCACCGCCTGGCGAGCAGAAAGCATGCCAAAACGCAGGTATGGCGAAAGCTGGGAGGTTCCATCCAAATCCAAACGATCCCTCCCAGATGTATAGCGATAGATGCGTGGGAGAGCGTCCGGTGAACCTTCACGAAACGCCTGGCTAAAATTCCTCAAGCAACGCAAAGCTTCCATCTCGCCGGGAGGAAAGATCTGCGCCACAGCCAGTCCAGATGCTTCCGTAAAGGCTACACTCTCAAGTCCGGCTGGTACAGGGACACGCTGCGGGCTCGTAAACGTGGTGTCCGCCCGCAAGCCGGGCAGGGCTTTCCAGGCCTTGCTGAAGGGAGTGAACACCGAATACGGCTGGCCTTGTGCCGTGAGCACACTGCCCGGAGGGCGAAAGGCAGGGCTGTCCACCCAATGCAGCGGCAAGTGCGCCGATATGCGCCCATCGCGTCGGCTGGCGTAAGGGGAATAATCCGGCTCGGCGTAGATCGCCTGTGCGCCGCTCTCCGCCACCAAGCGAGTCAGCTCGACGAGTGGATCTCCACGGCGGAGCACCAGATAACCTCCCCGCTGGCGCAGGCGCTCATCCAAGTTGTGCAAACCAGCCCAGAGAAATGCCAGCCGTTTCTCGCCGGCATAAGGCGAATAAAGCAAACCGGGATCGATCACAAAAACCGGGATGACCTGTGCCGCGGCAGCCAGGGCACTGTCCAGGGCCTGGTTATCGGTCAGGCGCAGGTCGCGCCGCGCCCACCAAATGGCACGCTTCATACCAGTTTAGCGCTGACTTCATCCAGTTCGGCAACCTGGGCATCGGTCAAACGCCAACTCAGGGCCCCAGCATTATCTTGCGCCTGGCGCGCGTTCTTCGCTCCAGGAATAGGAAGGGTATCCTTGCACAGGCACCAATTCAAAGCTACCTGGGCAAGCGTCGCGCCATCATGCTGGCGGCTGATCTCACGCATCAAACGAAGCAAGGGTTGAATGTTCTCCAACAGCGCCCGATTATACTTCCGGCCTCGCAAACCTGGAGCCGGCTTTTCCGGCGTGTATTTGCCCGAAAGCATCCCTTTGGCCAGAGGGCTATACGCAATGACCGTAATCCCCAATTCCTGGCAGGCTTTCAGGAGCCCATCCATCTCTACTTTGCGATCCAACAAGCTGTATTCAACCTGGTTGGAGGCCAGCGGGACACCACGCTTGGCCAGGGTGGCATAGGCGCGCCGCATTTGTTCTTCGTTATAATTTGAGACACCTACAGCTCTCGCCAATCCTGCCTCAACCACATCAGCCAGCGCGTCCGCCCAGGTTTCAATCGGAACAGGTGGGAAGGGCCAGTGAATCTGGTACAGGTCCACACGCTCCAGGTTGAGGCGTTCCAGGCTGTTGCGCAGCGCATGCTTCAATGCCCCCTTGGTAAAGCGCCAGGGGAAAGGGAAAAACTTGGTCGCCACGATCAGTGGTTCGGGAGAATCCGGTAAAAACATGCCCACGAAACGCTCCGAGCGACCCATGCCATAGACTTCAGCCGTATCGATGAAATTGATCCCGGCAGCCAGGCTGACATCATAGGCGGCGCGGATATCATCCTCTGTGTAACCACGTCCATACCCCCACATGGTACGATCTCCCCAGGACCAGGCGCCCAAACCCATCGGGCTAACCTGGATGCCCGTCTTCCCCAGCGCGATGTTTTCAAATTGTGCGGTCACGTTTTCTCCATTGTTCTCACTACCTGATCTTGCTAACGGCTAAAAAACTGGGACAGGGTTTGGCCAACCCGGAACTGTCGCATGTAAGCAGCGGTATTCTCAGGCGTAAATGGGCGTGGATTTTGAATAAAATAATCCAGGCCGTTTTTAACGGTCACGTTACTGACTTGCAGTAACTCCAACAAACTGCGGGTAACGGGAGGATTGGGCAAAAAGCCTTCCATCACTGCAACAAAGAATTTTAACACAGACATGGGAAACGGCAACAACCAGCGCCGCTTTCCCAGGGCTTGCAGGGTGCGCCGTTCGATCTCTTCGAGTGTGAGGATTTCAGGGCCACCCAGCTCGTAAACTTTTCCAATTGTCTGGGGATCATGCAAAGCCTGCACCACGCTGCTCGCCACATCTCCTACCCAAACTAACTGAAAACGCGAGTTCTGATCACCCACAACAGGGAAAATCAGAGGCGTCAAGGGGATCAGGCGAGCAAATGAATTGGCAAAATCGTCTTCCGGTCCCCAAATGGCCGACGGCCGAAAAGCGGTCCAATCCAGGCCGGAGGCAGCAACGTAATCTTGCGCTTTGCCCTTCGAGGCCAGGAAACGGTAAGGCAGGCTGGCATCTGCGCCTAATTGAGAGATGTTGATGAAGCGGCGCACGCCGGCTGCCTTGGCCGCATCGACTATGTTAACTGTGCCCTGATAATTAAAAGCCTCGTAATTCCGCCCCCCCTTCTCAATCGCAATCGCCACAGTGTGAATGACAGCCGTAGCATCCTGCATAACTGCCGGCAAAGTGTCTGGCCGGGTAACATCCGCTTCAATCCATTCAACCGGCAAACCTTGCAAACGGCCTTCGCGTTCCGCTCGCTGGCGGTTGTAAACCATGCCTCGCACAGTTTCACCTTTCTCCACCAGTTGACGAGCAATATAACTACCCACATATCCAGACGCGCCACTCACCACGATCATTTTTCACCTCTAAATCATCTCTAACCGAATACGAGCAAGAGCAAACCCTGATGATTTGCAGAAGAAATTATAGTGCGAAACAGATCGATTGTCAATATATTGTCAAAAATTTGTACAGATATCTTGACAGACCAGCCAGACGCTATTATAATCCATTTCTATAAAACGTTGACAATAGCTGGAGAAAGCTTATGAGCCCACTACCTGAAGTTGCCATCGGCAACGAAGAACCCCTCTACAATATAGGAGTTGTCGCCCGTATGACTGGCGTATCGATGGCAACCTTGCGCGCCTGGGAGCGGCGTTACAGCTTCCCAGATTCGGAGCGCACAGCCGGCGGTCATCGCCTTTACTCTGAAAGGGATGTTTTGCGCCTGCGTTGGGTGAAAGAACGGATCGACGAGGGCATGCAGACCGCCCAGGCGATCAACGCCCTGCGCCACCAGGAGCAGACCGGGCATCTGGCCTTGGTCGAGCACTTCCCAACCGCTCAGGAGGAGGCCAGCAGAGTCAGCACCCCACATCTGCACGCTCTCGAAGAGCAATTATCTGCTTCTCTGATCAACCGCGACCTCTCAAAAGCCGATTTGATCCTGGGCGAGGCTTTAGCCCTATCTTCTCCGGATGATTTGATCCTGGATGTGATCGGACCAACGCTGGCTACGGTAGGCACAGCCTGGGAAAACGGGAAAATCAGCGTGGCCACCGAACACCTGGCTACCAATTACCTGCGCCAGCGCCTTTTGATGTGGATGGTAAGCGGCCCGCCCCCGCGCACAACCAGCCCAATCGTCCTGGCCTGCGCTCCCAACGAATGGCACGAAGGCAGCCTGCTAATCCTGGGCGCACTGCTGCGCCGCCGCCGCTGGCCAGTAGCCTACCTGGGTCAGGCGGTCCCACTGCAAGACCTGGCGAGTTTTGTGCGAGAGCTAAAGCCTTCAATGGTCGTGTTGATCGCCATGACGGAAAACAGCGCAGCCCAGCTTTCCGAATGGCCGCAGTGGCTGCCAGAAACCGCACAAAGCGGCAAACCCATTGTAGGTTATGGCGGCAGGATCTTCATTAACCAGCCACAATGGCGCATGCGCATCGCCGGCAACTACCTGGGAGACAATTTCCGCCAGGGACTGGAAACGATCGAGCGCCTTCTGCTTCAAACAAGCTGACCGATTCTTTCAAGACGAGCCAGCTTTGCGCAGCCGACGGCTGATGCGCTCCCAGAGCTGAAACCAGATCGATTTCGAGATAATTTCCTGCCGCGACTGCTGTATCGCCACCTTCAGCTCATCTGCATTGCGGAATGCGGGCAGCCTCAAAATGGCCTGGCCCAGTTCGTGGGGCTGGTGAGCGTCTGAGCCGACCGTTCCTGGCAAGCCATACTGGCGGGCAAAAGCCTGCGCCTGTGTATTGAAGCCCGGCCAGAAACAGTGGCTGTTATAGGTTTCTATGGCGTCTACCAAAGGCACCAGTTCCAGCATGTCCTCCAAAGACCAGCCGCTGCGAAAAGGATCGAACGGGTGCGAGACACTGATGAAAGCCCCTTGCTGGCGCAGCAGGCGGATCGTCTCCTGCGGCGACAAACGCGCCGGGATTTCTTCTGTCACAAATGCTGCCAGGAGTTCGCCGCGCGTCGTGCGGATCTCCTCGCCCACGATCACACGCTCGGGGTCGAGGCGCTGCGCCGCCAGAGCGCCGGTGATGGTGTTATGGTCGGTGACCACCACGCGCTGGATGCCGCGCTCCTGGCAAACGCGGATCAACTCTTCAGGAGTAGTTACGCCGTCGCTTGAATAACAGGTATGGCAGTGGAACTCGACACGGACGAACGGATCAGGATTCATCAGGAGCAACCACCTTGAACAAATCCGGCGAGAAAGCCCACACCAGCAACCCCAGACAGACGCCGAACCACAAAGTAGCGAAGCGGATCAACAACGTGGCCGCCGCTGCCACGTCAGGGGATAGCCCGAGCAGTAGAATCAACATTCCGGCGATGGAGGCTTCAGCCGCCCCCAGGCCGCCGGGCAAAGTGGAGACTGCCCCAACGATGGTGGAAAAAGCCAGGATGAAGACCGCCAGCGAAAGCGCCTGCCAACTGGCAGGTATGCCTAACCCGAGCAGGATCAGGTAGAAGCCAACCCCCTCCCCCAGCCAGGAGACCGTGCCCAGCCCCACGGCGAAGAGAGTTGCCCTGGGGCGGAAGAGCGCGAAACTGCCCTCGTAGAACTCGCGCAGCGGCGGCACCAACCGCCGGATTAGCGGCAGGCGCGCCCCCAGTTCCAGCAAGGCCAGGGCGAGAGGACGCACCTGCGAAACCACAATGATCGAGAGCAGCAGCGCCAGCACGCTGGCAAAAGCCGGCCAGTAGCGCGGGTAGGCGACAACCCCCAGCGTGGACAGCGCCAACACCGCCAGGCCATCGCTGATGCGCTCAGCTACCACCACCGCCAGGCCGCGGGCCAGCGGGACGCCACAGGCCCGCTGGATCCACACGCCCTTGAGGGCCTCGCCGACTTTGCCAGGCGTGACAGCCAGGGGAAAGCCGGCCACGAACAGGCGGGCGCTCTGGCGCAGGGGAAAACTCCGGGCGCCTACCTGTCCAAGATAGAAATGGAACTTGACCAGGCGCAGTGTGTAATTGAACAACGTAAAGGCCAGGACCAGCGGGTACCAGCGCCACTGGAAAGCCAGCATGCGCCCGCTGATCTGGCGCAAGTCGCCAACCAGCGCCAACGCCAGGAACACGCCGAAACCGAAAAGCAGGCCGGCCGAAAGCCAGCGCGCCAGTGGAACAGGCGCAGCCTGGCGCGGCCCTGCCTCTGGAAGGCTTGCGCTGGGCGGCTTCACGCGGCCTTTTTCTTACTCAGCGAGTAGATCAGGCCGGCAGCCAGGACAGTTGCAAGCGCCAATCCGGCAGCGGCCTGGGCCACGGTCTTGGGTTCCATCCCCGGCATTACTACCTGTCCATCGCCATACCTGGCAAACAACTGCCCCCAACGGGTCTGCAGCGCCGCCTCCACACGCTTACGACCGACGAACGGATACCAGTAGACGTTGTGGTAGAAGTTGCTGGCGAAGTAAGACCAGGGCACCAACGGGCTTTGCAGCAGCAGCTTTTCAAAGGGCTTCAGCGGGCCATGATAGATCAATTTCTGCCCGCGGCTGGCAAAGGTGTCCTCCTGGACAAAGCCCCAGGGGGGCTCCTGTTCGATGTCGTAGCCGACGATCTGGATCTGGCGCGGGTCGCCCACGCCCAGGCCAAGCTCGTGAGCGCGGCGGATGAAGCGGATGCTCATCGGGTCGAAACCTTGCAGCCTGGCTGAAACCGCATCGATGGCTACCTGGTCGGCGGAAGCCAGCAAGATGTCTTTCTCGTGCCAGCGCATGGCGCGCGGGCCTGGCCCATCGCCAGCGAAAGTGCCATCCATCACCGCGAAGACCCCTGGATGGATGTCCTGCTGGATCATCAACAAGTCCACCAGCGTATCGTGGATCACCGAGTGAGTCCAGTGACGGTTGCGGTGGAGCAAGCCTCCAAAGGCGTTCTTCATCGCCCCGGTGATGGTGGTGAAGACGTGGGTTTTCACCGTGGGCAGGTGTACGATGTTCATGCCCAGCAAAGCCTTGGGGATGAAAACGCCGTCCGGATACACCTGGTCGAGCACCAGGAAGGGCGTCTTGGGGCGATACTCGACCCACTCGAAATCCTGGTTGTATAGATAGATGCAGGGCAGCCCGTATTGATCGGTGACGAACTTGTGCTTGTTGTTGCGCTCGCCGTCGGCCGTGTTGACCACCACAGTATCATTGTGCACGCCTGCCAGGTCGCGATACCCGGCTGCCTGCAATGCCCGGATCACCCCTTCGATCTGCCAGGGCGTCGAAGAGCAGGCCGGATACCAGGTCTGCCAGGAAATATTGATTTTCAAACCAGTGCGGTTTTGCTTGGGCAGGGCATCTTCAAATCCCGCCAGCTTCATCAAACGCCCGATATCCTCTAAAACTGTCGCGGGAGAAGTCTTCAACACCGCAACCTTACCTTTGCCTGGAAAATCAGCCACCAGAAATACCTCCTGATAAATATTGAGGGTGCACCTGGAGAGCGCGATGCACCTGCTTCAACAGGGTGTTGCACCTCTCGCACCCGCGACCAATTATACGCGATTTTACCGCCCGGCAAGCAAAGGATTGCGGCAAGTAAGGGTATAATCTAGCAGATTTCTACCGAAAGGAGGCGGTCACGCGGATGATGACAGATTTTTCTCCCTCGCCCGAGGGCCCGGTACTGATGGTTGGCGCGTCCGGGATGGACATGGTCGGACGGTTGAAGGGCGAAATGCACATGGGGACTTCCAACCCGGCCCAGATCCGGCGCGCCTTCGGCGGTGTGGCGCGCAACATCGCCGAGAACCTGGCGCGCCTGGGACAGCCGGTTATTTTGCTCAGCGCGGTGGGCAGCGACGATTACGGCGAGCGCCTGCTCAAGCAAGCCAGCGCAGCCGGGATCGATGTCAGCGCAGTTGTGCAGATTCCTGAACGCCCCACCAGCACGTACCTGGCCGTGGTCAACGAGAAAGGCGAACTGCAATTTGCCCTGGATGACATGCGCGCCACGTCTGCCATCACGCCGGCCTACTTGCACGCTCATGCTGATCTGTTCAAGGAAGCCTCGCTGCTCTTCATCGACGCCAACCTGTCCAAAGAGGCCTTGCGCACGGCCGTATCACTGGCGCGCAAAGCCCGCATCCCGATTGGAGCAGACCCAACCTCCACACTGCTGGCGCACAAACTGCGCCCGCACCTGCCCAGACTGCGCCTGATCGTGCCCAACAGCAGCGAGGCCGGCATCCTGTGCGATCGCCAGGTGGACGCCTCCAAACGCCGCCAGACTCTGGAAGCCGCCAAGTGCCTGGTATCCCAGGGCGTTGGGATCGTGATCCTGACCCTGGCGCAGTTCGGCGTATGCTACGCCACCTCGCACACCAGCGGGTACATCCCCGCCATCCGCACCGAAATCCTCGACCCAACCGGCGGCGGAGATGCACTGATCGCGGCAGTGATCTTCGGGCTGTTGAATGGAATGTCGCTGGATGAAGCCATCCGACTGGGCGTTTCGGCTGCCACGCTGACCCTGCGCCACCCGGGCGCAGTTCTGCCCGACCTGACCCTGGAAAAGCTTTACGACCAACTGGTGATTTGAGAACTGACCCCTATGCCCAATCAACGCATCCCCTCTACTTACCGAATCTCTACTGAAGTCAGCCACGCCCTGCAAACCGGCCGCCCGGTGGTCGCATTGGAATCGACCGTGATCACGCACGGCCTGCCGCACCCCGAGAACCTGAGCCTGGCCCTGGATATGGAAGCGACTGTGCGCCAGGAGCAAGCCGTGCCAGCGACCATCGCCGTGATCGACGGACTTATTTGCGTGGGCGTGAACCAGGCACAATTGGAACGCCTGTCGCGTGACCGCACGGCGCGCAAGATCAGCCGGCGCGATTTCGCCCCGGCGATCGCCCAGAAAGCCAGCGGAGGCACCACGGTAGCGGGCACGATGCTGGCCGCCTCCACCGCCGGCATCGGCGTCTTCGCCACCGGCGGCATCGGCGGGGTTCACCGCCAGCCGGCTTTCGACATCTCGGCTGACCTGCCCCAACTGGCGAGCACGCCGATGATCGTGGTGTGCGCCGGGGCGAAAGCCATCCTGGATTTGCCCGCCACGCTCGAATACCTGGAGACGGCTGCCGTGCCGGTGGTCGGGTACCAGACTGACGAATTCCCCGCCTTCTTTTCGCCCAGCAGCGGGTTGAACACCAGCGCCCGGGCCGACTCGCCGGCCGAAGTTGTGGCGATCGCACAGGCGCACTGGGGGCTGGGGCTGAGCAGCGCCGTGCTGGTGGCAGCGCCCCCACCAGAAGAAACAGCCATGCAGCCCCAGGCAATGCACGCCGCCATCGAGGCCGCCCTGCAGGAAGCCGAAGCGCAAGGCATACGCGGGCAGCAAAGCACCCCCTTCTTGCTCCAGCGGGTCAGCGAACTCAGCAACGGCGCCAGCCTGAAAGCCAACCTGGAACTGCTGAAGAACAACGCCCGGATTGCCGCCCAGATCGCTGGCGAACTGGCAGGCGGGAAAGGCTGGCAGCCGGCCTGAAGAACCTCATCGCCGGGCAGGTGATCCCGCCCGGCGATGTGTTTTGTTTGGATCAATTCGGAACTGGGGTAAGCGTCGGCGTGGGGGTCAGCGAAGGCTTGGGGGTCGCCGTTGGGCGCGTCGTGCGGGTCAGGGTGGGCGTGGCCGTGGGACGGGGGGTGCGCGTAGGGGTGGGCGTGCGCGTGGGGGTGAGGGTATTGGTCGGCGTAGGGCTGGGCGCCGGCGTCGGCGGTTCGCCCTCGACCACGAACTGGCCGGATTTCTTCCAGATCAGGCCGACGAAGATCTGTACTTCGTAGGCGCCAGGCAGCCACTCAGACGGGTCGGGGGCCCAATCGGTGTAACCCAGGCCGCCCGAGGCGCCGTTCCAGGGCAAAGTCTCGAAGTGCACCAGCTCGCCCTGGCGATACCACAGCGCCGTCCACTGCGATCCAACCACCATGCGGTCGTAGCTGAAGGTGGCGTACATGTGGTTGATCGGATTCTGGAAGATCGTGCCCGGCTTCAAGGGCCGGTAGAGCGAGTCCAATCCATCGGTGAAAGTCAATTCGCTGAAGACCGCGTCGCCGCCGGGTGTCACCGTGCTTTCGAACTCCATCTCGATCGCCAGCGGCATGTGCGGCGTGGTGGTCACGGTAGGCGTATTGGAGACGGCCGGGGTCAGGGTGATGGTGGGCGTTAACGAAATGGTAGGCGATAAAGAAATCGTAGGCGTCAGGGTAATGGTCGGGGTGGGCGTGGGCGTTACCGTGGGGGTGTAAAAGCGATAGATCAGGGGCTCCGCCTGGCTGTTCATCAGGAAGGCCAGCAGGGCCAGGACCAACCCCCAAAACAAAGAGCGCCAGCCGCGCACCACCTGCTCCCGGCGCATGCGGAAAAACGGCAGCCTGTGACCGCGGCGGATGATGTTGATCCCGCCCAGGACAGCGATGACACACCCGACCACGGCCAGGATCGAAGCCGTCTGAATGGCAGTATGGATGTCCAAGCCCATGGGTGTATCGTTTAGCGGCGCGTTTCTGCCACAACCGGATTGCTGAGTTTGCCCAGGCCCTCGATGGTCACCTCGACGCGGTCCCCGGCTTGCAGCGGGCCAACGCCGGCTGGCGTGCCGGTCATCAGGACGTCGCCCGGTTCGAGGGTCATCACCGAAGAGACAAAGGCCACTAACTGGCGCACGCCGAAGACCATATCACGCGTAGAGGCCATCTGGCGCATCTCCCCGTTGACGTGGCAGGTGATGACGCCATCGGCAGGATCGAAATCGGTCTCGATCCAGGGACCCAGCGAGCAGAACGTGTCGAAACCCTTGCTGCGCGTCCACTGGCCATCGCGGTGCTGCAGGTCACGCGCCGTAACGTCATTGCCAACGGTGCAGCCCAGGATATAGTCTAGGGCCTGCTCCGGAGGGATCCAGCGCCCGCGCTTGCCGAAGACGACGACCAGCTCGGCTTCGTGCTCGACTTGCTGCGACTGCGGCGGAAGCACGATGGCATCGCCGGGCCCGATCACCGCGGAGGGCGGTTTGAGGAAAAGCAGGGGGATTTCAGGCACATCGGCATCGTGCTCCCTGGCATGGGCGGCGTAATTGCGCCCAACGCAGATGATCTTGCCAGGCTGCACCGGGGCCAGCAAGCGCACAGAGGCCAAAGGCTCGAAGGCCTCCAGGCGGCGGAAATCGTCAAACGGCGAGCCTTCCACCGGGCCAACCAAAAGGTCTGCGCCCTCCTCTAAAATCCAGCCAAAGCGCGCAGCCTCGTTGCCCTTGCGATAACGGATAAAGCGCATAACAACCTCGATCTGATCCGATTCGGAAGATCAGCCTGCCATAAACGCAGACTGCCAGCCTCCCAAGTATACCCCTAATCTATCGGTTGTTGGATGCGCTCTGACAATTCCGAAATGGACTGCTCGGTGCCGGCGAAGCGCTCGGCGAAACGCCAGCGCAGGCTCTGCGACAGGGCGTAGACAATCGCATCGATGGAGACGATCCCGACCCCAATCGAGGGGTGCGCCTGGGCCGCCAGGACGGTGTCGGCGAAGCGGGCCGAGGCCAGGGAGGCCGAGCCAACGATGGCGGCGGTGGGGATGCCGCGGGTCTGCGCCTCGCCCATGGCGCGAGCGATGTAGGGAGCCTGCCCGGCGACTTCCATGGCCAGGAGCAAATCCTGCTGCGTGGCAATGTTGACCGTGCGGGCCAGGTCGGCGATGCCGGCGCGGGCGATGTAGATCGGGAAGCCGCCCTGCTCCAGGAAGAGCACCAGGCTGTAAGCGGTGGACTGGGCCGGGCCTTCGGCCAGGACCACGACGCGGCGCGAGCGCCCAATCTGCTCGACCAACTGCTCCAGGGCCAGGGTGTCGAGCGAAAGGCGGGTGCGCTCCAGGGCCAGGGAGACGTCGCGCATGGCAGTCGAAGCAACGGAAGGCAGCGTATCGACCGCCTCGGCCTGCCTGGGACGGATGAGCAAATCGTCTTTGACGCGCTGGCGGATCTCGCGCTGCAGCTTGGGGAAGCCGTCATAACCCAGGTGCTGAGAGAAACGCACCACTGTAGCTGCGTCCAGGTCCAGGGCGTGGGCCAGCTCGCTGGCAGTCATGAAAGCCGCTTCTACGTAAGAGTCCAACAAGAAGTCCGCCAGCCGGGCAAAGCTTTTGGACATGTTCGAGCGCTCCTGGCGAATACGTTCTTCGTACGTCATAGGCAACCTCCTGGTACAGACAGAGCAAGCGGAAAAGGAAACGCTACCTTGCAATCATCTGCTTATGTGAAGCAGGCCGACGATAACTACAGTTTATCATAATCGGAGCGGAGATGCAATACATTGTGTATTATTCGGCAAGTCTAGCAACTTTTCTCCAAACGAGGGAAGCTCAATCTGATTGGACGATGAAGAAGCTCGCGGATTTGCCCAGGCGGCGCGGATTTTCTGAAGGCCATTGACAAAACCTGCAAAAGGCACTATAACAGGGCTGGAGCGATGGGCGAATAGCTCAGTTGGTTAGAGCGCCTCTCTTACACAGAGGAGGTCCTGGGTTCGAGTCCCTGTTCGCCCACTCAAATACCCCCACCCGTGGGGGTTTTTGGTTTACGGGATACGGTAGACGATGGACAGTAGAAGGGAAACGGGCCAGGGCGTGCGTTGCATCTGTTCTGGATGCGATGCACGTGGAGGCCAGGTGCAACGCACGAAGGGCACGTGCATCGCACCCTGGGCTGGAGGGCGGGGTGAGGCGAGTTATGAGGTTTGTAATGTGCGAGGCGGCGGGTTCAGGGTTTCTCCCGGCGGCGGGGAAAGGCAGGGCGCGCCGGGGTGGGAGGGGAATAATAATAAAAAAATTGTATCTACTCACAGGGTATCAGGGAGTGGTAGAGCAGGCTTGCCGATCAGGGATTGAAGGGCGTCAAAGGCGTTGCTGCCTTTCAAAGCGGCAGTATCGATGACCGAAGCCAAGGCAGCATAAGC
>JBFMFR010000038.1:0-73667 GCA_040752025.1 Chloroflexota bacterium
GACCCTTCAACATCCAGGTGAATTGTTAAAGAACTGGATAGCCTGTTTTACAAAGCGTAACCAACCAAATGGATGGTTACGCTTTGTCGTAGTCCATCCGTAACCATCTACAGTTGGTCCAACCCTCCACATAGGGTATCAATGGGGAGAGGAACTGAAGTGACAGCTAAATACTCAAATGCTTTTATTACCTGGCGATCTACTGATAAATAAAATTTATCTAATTGTCTTTGAATCAGTTGATCAAGTTGAGTCGGCAGATTATCAGGCTTCCACTGGCCCTCACTATTAGACATGATATCGTTTTTGATAATACTGAGATATTCGGGGATCCCTTGAGAATTCAGATGGATAGATTCGACCACCTCGCTTGGGAGATTTAAATTTGAAAAGAAATATTGGGTATCACTTAGATTGAAATCTAAGCTTACATCCAACCGCTTTATATCTAAGATATGTTTTGGTAAAGATACTATGGAATTGGTGGCGCAACTACACAATAGAAATGGACTTCTGGGAAATGTTGGTGGTGGGAAAATATCAATTATTCTTTCGCCTTCTAACCCCTCTAACGCCCATTCAAGGCCATCTATAATAAAATAGTAAATAGTTTTGTTAGTTCGTGCTATCTCGGCAAGTTTCGCACATTGAGACGAGAAAACGGTTTTCAACATTTCTAGAGAAATATCATCAGCAAATGCTTTTCCTCCTAAGATAATTCTTAGCTGCGAACACAGAGTATGTAGGAAGTTGTGTTGTTGTTGCGTCCAAGGATTTGAGTTAATGAAATAACTAATAGCACTATCTTTATGTGATCGAACGAACTGGGCTAATAAATTGGTTTTACCGGTATATGCATTAGCTGCTATCATTAATTGGCGAGATGAGCCAAGGTCGCGAATAATTTTACGAATTATTGCATCGCGAGGAACCTCAACATCCGGTTGTTGAGGAAAACCCGAAACGAATTCCGCTAGATCGATAGAGTTTTCAGACATATGTCGCTCCTTTTGTTAATTTGAAAGATCAGAATTGGGGAAACCTTGATTATTTCGTTTGATTTTACAGCGAAGACTCCTCTATTTTCAAATTAACTTTGTACCTCCCCTCGAACGCCGCCTTCAACACCGCCTGCCGCAGCCGCCCGGCGCGCTGCAAACTGCCCGCCGCCGCCGCCTCCACCTCCTGCGCCAGCGACAGCCGCCGTTCGACCTCGGCAACGATGCGATGTTGTTCGGCTAAGGGCGGGAGTGGAAAAATGTAGGAATCCAGGGACTGTCCAGTGAAATGTTTAATAGTTGATCCTGTGAAATATTTTGTTAGGCGACCAGTATTTGCATCTTTTGCTAAACAAAAGGCAAGGTAGATTGGCAAAACACATTTGGCAGGTCTGACGCGATGCAAAGCCTTTTGTATCACCATTGTGTCATCTCTGTTCCAAACAGCCGCCCTTCCCGGTTCACCACCTTCGCAAACAATTAGGTCGTTTTTTTGAACAGACACATTTGCTAATTCTTCTTTCGTTACGCGCATATATTGAATATCAGAGAAGTCAAATTCGAACCACCGAACATTGATGTTGCGAAGATACGGTTGCAGTTCGCCTCGGTTCTTTTCTTTATCGAGCATTTTCCCGAGTCTGTGTTCCGCGATTTGTTCGATTTGCGCCCAACACCACCCCTCCGGCACCTCCCCCAACCCCTCCCCCTCCAGCGCCTCCTTCCCCAACCTCCGCAGCATCACCGCCGCCGCTTCGTCCCCTGGGTCCTGGGCCGCCAGCCGCCCCTCGCAGGCCGCCTTGAGCACACTGGCCTTGTAGCGCTTCAACCCGGCCTGCACGCGCCGCAGCGCCGCTGCGCCGGCCTCGAGCTGGCTGAAGAGTTCCTCGATGCGGGCGACGATGCGCTGTTGTTCGGGGAGAGGAGGAAGAGGGAACAGTAGAGAGCGAATGATACCTTGACTGATATTTGGTTGAGCCCCACCCATACTTTGGTTGATAAGGTTCTGACGTTGAGACTGTAACCAGTAAAACATAAACATTGGGGTGAAAGCATTATTTCGAGGAAATAGGGCACAAACAGCCTGGTTTGTGGCAGCATCTATACCTAATACTCCAGTTCTACCAACAGTTGCGCCATATAAAGCAACTACAACGGTATCTCTTGGAAAGATTTTTGCGCTGGAATTTTTTAGGCCCGCTTCCGTTATTGTTTCTTCAGCCACTCGGATTATGCCGTCCCTTAATTCGCCAGATTTTATCCATGCAATGTTGCCCCCATAGTAATCAATATGTTTACGGGAGGGAGTTCCTCCGCTTGTTGTATTGGCGACATCTTCGATTTTGACCCATTTCCATCCCACGGGCAATGGAGTGCTACCCACTTCCTTGCCTACGAATGGTTCTGGCAAACCATCCTGGTCAGACTCTGGCAGATCGAATTGCAGTTGCCCGACAGCCTTCTTTTGCCTTGCCATGCCTAATCCCCCTCACCCGGCTCGCCCAGCGCCACGTTCAACTCTTGCAGCAGCCCCGCCAGCGCCGGCCCGAACAGCCGCGCCGCGGCCAACTGCCCGCCCTGGTTGAAGAACTCTCCGCTTTGCAGGTCGCCCGGCCCGATCGCCAGGTTGACCCCAATGTGTTCGGCAATCTTATCCAGCCACCAGCGCTGCTGCGGCGTAAACTGCCGCCCGGCGGACTCCTGCGCGGCGATCCACGCCTGGTAGCGCAGCGCCACCCGTTCTGGGTAGGGCAGCAGTTCATCGTCCAACTGCACCGCGTGCCGCACCAGCGCCACGATGTCGGTCAGCACCCGCCGCTGGTTAGCGCCCCGCACCCGGTCGCGTTCCAACGTGGCGTAAGCCCGCCACAACGCCTCCGTCGTCCAACTGCGCGGCGGCTGCTGCAAAATTTCGGCCAATTCCCGCAGCGCATCGAACGTCATCGCCCGCCGGGAACGCCCCGCGGCAACATTATCGCCATCCCCACCATGATTGTGATCCGCATCACCGTAGGGGCGGGTCTCACCCATATCTGGCACGGATACATCCCCATACATAACCGTTTCTTGCGCACGACCCTGCCCCTCAACCGACCCGCCCTTTTCCCCACCACGGTCGCCTTCCCCACCATGATTGTGATCCGCCTCACCGTAGGGGCGGGTCTCACCCACATCTGGCACAGATCCCTCCCCATACGTGACCGCTTCTGGCGCGTGACCACTGGGCTGAACCGACCCGCCCTTTTCCCCATCACGATCGCCTTCCCCACCATCATTGTGATCCGCCTCACCGTAGGGGCGGGTCTCACCCATATCTGGCACAGATCCCTCCCCATACGTGACCGCTTCTGGCGCGTGACCACTGGGCTGAACCGACCCGCCCTTTTCCCCACCACGATCGCCTTCCCCACCATGATCATGATCCGCATCACCGTAGGGGCGGGTCTCACCCATGTCTGGCACGGATCCCTCCCCATACATAACCGTTTCTTGCGCACGACCCTGCCCCTCAACCGACCCGCCCTGTTCCCCCCCACGAACGTAATTGCCCTTACCCGTACGCAAAACATGCTCGCCGCGCGGAATATTGTAAATAATCTGCAGCGCCGTGATCTCATCCCTATTTTCCGCAATGAACGCCTCGAACGACGCCACCGTCGCCCGCGCCCGTTCGGTGGCTGCCTCGTCGAAGGCCGCCAGGGTGGTCTCGTCGGCGCTCTCGTCCATCACCTGCTCGCCGCGGCGCTGGATATCGACCAGCAAATTGCGCAGCGGCGGGTTGGCCGCCAGCGGGCGCACGGCCTCATCCAGCAAATGCCCGGCGGCCTGGGCGATCTGCTCCGCGCCCGGCTCCGCCCCATACAGGCGCACGGCCTCGGCCTCCTGCCGGTCCGGGTCGATGGCCGCCAGCAGCCCGTCGATCACCCCGGGCAGCCCGCCTGCCCCGGCCAATTCGTCCACCTGGCGGTCATCGGCCTGGCTGAAATCCTTGCGCAGGCGGATCAAACGCCCGGCCAGCGACGCGACCACATCTTCGTCGACCGCCCCCACGGCCACCATCTCCAGCAGTTTGGCGAAGGGCGTCGAGCGCTTGCGCTCCAGCGTCTGCGTGTCCACCTTCTCCTGCTCCAGGATGCCCACCACGTCGACGATCACGAAATGATCCTTGCGCACGCCCTCGCCGGGGTTGACCGCCTGCAAATCCGTCTCGCCGATCACCCGCGTGCCGCGCCCCAGCATCTGCTCGAACAGGATGCGGCTCTTCACCGCCCGCATGAAGACCAGGATTTCGACCGGCTTGATGTCCGTGCCGGTGGCGACCATGTCCACCGTCACGGCGATGCGCGGGTGGTAGGCGGTGCGGAAATCGCTGATCAACTGCTCGGGGGCCACGCCGGTGGTGCGGTAGGTGATCTTCTTGCAGAACTCGTCGCCGCGCCCGAAAACCTCGCGCGCGATCGTGACGATGTCTTCGGCGTGGCTGTCGTCCTTGGCGAAGACCAGCGTCTTGGGCACCTCGCTGCGTCCTGGGAAGATCTCCAGCGGCAGGCGTTCTTTGAAGGTTTGCAGCACCGTGCGGATCTGGTTGGGGGCCACCACCGAGCGGTCGAGCGCTTCGGCGTCGTAGGCGAAATCCTGGTCGAGCAGCTCCAGGCGCTGGGCGCGCCTCAGCTTGTCGCGCCGCCCCACCCACTCCCCGGCTTCCACCGTGTTGCCCTGCTCGCCGATGCGCGTGCGGATGCGATAGGCCTCGCCGTCCACGTTGACCCCATCCGCCACGGCGCGCTGGCGCGAGTATTCCATCACCAGGTTCTGGTTGAAGAAGCCCAGGGTCTGCTTGGAGGGCGTGGCGGTCAGCCCGATCAGGTAGGCGTCGAAATACTCCAGCACGCCGCGCCACAGGTTGTAGATCGAGCGGTGGCACTCGTCGGTGATGATGAAATCGAAGAACTCGACTGGCAGGCGCGGGTTGTAATGCACCTGCCTGGGCGGCTGGCCTTCCAGCGCCCCGCCCAGCTCGAACAGCGAGCCTTCCTCGTCGCCAATGAACTCGGCCTCCCCGCTCAGGATCGAATACAGGCGCTGGATGGTGGTGATCACCACCTTGTTGACCGGGTCGATGGCGTTGCTTTGCAGGTGCTGGGCGTTGTACAGCTCGGTGAACTTGCGCCCATCGTCCGGCGTGGTGTAAGCCTGGAACTCCTTGTAAGCCTGGCGCGCCAGGTTGGAGCGGTCCACCAGGAACAGCACCCGCCGCGCCTTGGTGAACTTGATCAAGCGGTAGATGGCGCTCACCGCCGTGAAGGTCTTGCCCGAGCCGGTCGCCATCTGGATCAGCGCCCGCGGGCGGTCTTCCGCCAGCGAATCTTCCAGGTTGTGGATGGCCTGCGCCTGGGCTGGCCACAGGCCGGCGGCGTCCAGGGGCGGCAGGTGCTGCACGCGCCGCCGGAAGGTCTCCGCCTCGTCCGCCCATTCGGCCAGGGTTTCCGGGCGGTGGAAGCAGAAGACCCGCCGCGAGCGCGGCTGTGGGTCGCGGTTATCCCGGAAGAGCGTCTCCACCCCGGTCGAAACGTATTGGAAGGGCAGCGGCAGGGCCACGTGCGGGATGTTGGCGGGCAGCCCGGTGACGTACTGGGCAGCCTGTTCCGCCACGCCGGATAATGTCGCGCCCTGCACCTTGGCCTCGATCACCCCCACCGCCTTGCGTCCGGCGAAGAGCAGGTAATCGGCGTAGCCGCCCGCCAGCGGGAACTCGCGCACCGCTACTCCCATCCCGACGTGCAGATTGATCTGGTCGCGGTCCTGGATGAACCAGCCAGCGGCGGCCAGTTGGGCGTCGATCTCTTGGCGGGCGAGCGCTTCAGGCGGCATGGGTGATCACCCCAATCGGGTAGATACAGGAGACTCAATGGTGGAAGCCATGCGTTGGCTTCCTTTCGTTTATCATACTCGAATTTAGCGCTCCGCGCAATTCCTTTTACCCTATCATCGCTCCGGCAAACCTATACCCCCCACACAGGTAGGGGCGGGTCTGTTCAGGCCCATGACCGTGCACCGCGCACCACCACGCCAGGCGATGAACCTGCGCCGGATACCACCCAGACCCGCCCTCACGGCGATATCCCCCACACAGATAGGGGCGGGTCTGTTCAGGCGTATGACCGTGCACCACATAACACCCTGCCAGGCAACGAACCTGTGCCGGATACCACCCAGACCCGCCCTCACGGCGATATCCCCCACACAGGTAGGGGCGGGTCTGTTCAGGCCCATGACCGTGCACCGCGCATCGCCACGCCAGGCAACCTACCTGTGCCGGATACCACCCAGACCCGCCCTCACGGCGATATCCCCTCCACACAGGTAGGGGCGGGTCTGTTCAGGCCCATGACCGTGCACCGCGCACCACCACGCCAGGCGACGAACCTGTGCCGGATACCACCCAGACCCGCCCTCACGGCGATATCCCCTCCACACAGGTAGGGGCGGGTCTGTTCAGGCCCATGACCGTGCACCGCGCACCACCACGCCAGGCAACGAACCTGTGCCGGATACCACCCAGACCCGCCCTCACGGCGATATCCCCTCCACACAGGTAGGGGCGGGTCTGTTCAGGCGTATGACCGTGCACCACATAACACCTTGCCAGGCAACGAACCTGTGCCGGATACCACCCAGACCCGCCCTCACGGCGATCATATCCCCCACACAGATAGGGGCGAGTGTGTCAATCTTGGTGACACCGGCCCTCATAACGCCATCGCGCCTGGCCTGCGGTGATGTTCGCGCAACCAAACCACCCCTAATGCAGAAATCGAATTTTTGACAAAAATTCGATTTCTTTTCATGCGCACTTCACCCCCACCCAACACCGCCGCCCCCAAAAAATTCGTTTATTCGTTTTATATTCGTTGATCCCATTCGTTGATCTTTTGGCGTACCCACCCCGCCTCTTCACCCCCCGCGGCCAAATCATGCTAGAATCACCACCACATGAACGAACTGAAAGCCCTCACCAGACAACACATGCGCACCCTCTGGCAGACAGCCCAGGCCGGGGCCGCCCTGCAAGGCGAAGACGCCCTGCTCGTCAAAATCATGCAGCAGCACCACGAATATGCCCACCTCTGGGCCCGCCTGGACGAGCTGCCCGAAGCCCACATCGAACAAGACGGCGTCAACCCCATCCTGCACGTCCACTTCCACCACATCGTCGAAAACCAGATCGCCCAGAAAAACCCGCCCGCCGTTGCCCAGGTCATCAAAACCCTGCTGGGCAAAGGCCTCTCGCGCCACGAAGCCATCCACATCGTCGCCGGGGTAGCCGCCGAAGAAACCTTCGCCATCGTACAGCAATCGCGCCCCTTCGACGAAGCCGCCTACGTGCGCAAACTGCGCCGCCTGGCCCTGAAAACCGAGCGGAAATAGAGCCCCCTTCCGGGTAACCGCCTCGCTCCCCCAAAAGCCCTCCCCCCTCCCCAGCCGGTGCAGACCGGCTTTGTGCTAGCAAGTTCCACTTGCCCTGAGTTGCAGCGATTTCAATCGCCGATACCCGTAGGGGCGCACGGCGTGCGCCCCTACACCATCGTGTGGAGCGACTGGTTCGAGGTCAACAAAGAAACATTCGAGCCAGTTCTAGCAGAAGGCTTTCAAGAGTTCCATCTACCAGGCGCTTTTTCGTTCGGAATATTTTAGGAGCAATACGGCGCAGAAACCGGATTTTTGGCAAAAATCCGGTTTCTTGTACGCTCACAAACCGAGTTTGTTGCGCACAAACGCTCGCACCCGTTCAGAAGCTCGCCGCGCCGCTTTCGCCTCGGCTTTGTTAGCAGATAAACCGGGATAGCGAAACTGCACGGCATATCCTTCCATCACGTTCAAGTCGGCCTGAAGGAGCAAAAAGCTGCTATCGATCTTCGAAATCAGAGCCAGCAGCTCCGCCAGGCTGTGTATGCGCGGGATCGGATCCCCGTGCTCTTGAAGCACAGCTTTCAAGTACTTTTCCGCGGCTTGCTGTGCATGGAAACACACTGCATCATAATTCGGGGCCTTGCGCGCTCGATATTCCCGCCCGGCGGTTTGAAAATCGCCTTCAGCTTTCTCGACCCATTCAAGCGTCAGGGGATTCATACACCACGCGTCCCTTTTCAGTAATCTCTCGCAAGAACGAATCCCCCAGTTTCAGGCGTTCTTCCAGGCGAGAGGGCGTATAAACCAGGATATCGACGCCAAACAGCGGGTTGACGTGTTGTCGAATCTGCAGCGCCTGCTGCGCCTCGCGCAGCGGCGTGTCCATGACCACCAACAAATCCACGTCGCTCTCCGGGCGCGGCTCGCCATAAGCATAAGAACCGAACAAAATAATGCGCTGCGGCCGAAATTTATCAGCGATCCGCGCGATAAGCTCCCGGATAACCCGATCCGGTATGCGAACACGTCTATCGACAGTCGGCGCCACCAGGGACACGATCGATCACATCTCCTGCAAAGATTATACAATATTTCCAGCGCTGGTGGCCCGGAGAATTTGCCGCGCACAGGCCGGGCAAAAACTGCTGTGCACCCCATCCTCGCCCCCATGCACACCTCACCCCCACCCAACACCGCCGCCCCCAAAAAATTCGTTTATTCGTTCTCTATTCGTTGATCCCATTCGTTGATCTTCTTAGCGTACCAGCGCCGGGTTTCAACCCGAGCGACCAAATACCAGACTCCCCGTGAGCAAAACGATCAAGCCGGATTTCATCCGGCGCTGCTTCGTAGGCCGGGCTGCAAATTCATATCCACCTCCCGATTTTCAAAACAAGAATCCGCGTTCATCTGCGAAAATCTGCGTCCAGGTTTTTTATCAGAGAACTCCGTGACCTCCGTGCTAAATCATCATCGTCCAATCTTTTTGCTCAGAGAACTCCGTGTTCCTTCTCCACCTTCTCCGTGTTGAATCCTTCACCCCTCGCCCAGCGCCTGCCTCCTCAGCTCATCCAGCACCTCAGTGCTCACCCAATAAATATCCGCCTGGTCCGTCTCCCGCAGGTAGCTCTCGAAAAACAGGTACTTCCCATCAGGCGAGACCCGCGCGCTGGCGTACACATCCGTCTCAGAGGCCCCCAGCGCCTGCGCCAGGCTCAGCGCCTGGCTCCAAACCCCGTCGGGCAGCCGGAAACTGACATACAGCGCCCCAACCAGGCGCCCGCCCTTTTCCTGGTAAGAATCCACGATCACGTAACTCTCGTCCGGCGCTGCCGCCGGGTGCGCCACGTCCGGCAGCCGGTTGATCCCCCCGGGCAGCGCCTGCGCCTCGGCGTATTGCCCCCCCACCAACTCGGCGTACCAGATCTGGCGCGGGCTGGAGCGCGTGAAATACATCGTCCCATCCTCGGCAATCGAACAGTACACCGGGCGATAATCGTTCAGCCGCGAGTCCAGGAATTGCGCCTCCCCCCACCCATCGCCTTCCCGCTCGACGAACCACAGGTTGAGCCGGCTGCTGAGCGCCGTCTGCCCTGGCGTGGGCCGCCGCGAATTGAAATACACCCGGTCGCCATCCTGCGTGAAACATGCGTCCGATTCCAGCGCATCGTAAGCAAAAGGTGCCAGCACCGGCGTGGATAGCTTGCCATCCTCCATCCGGCTGTGCCACAGGCGGTCGTCCTGCTTGCCAGGCGTGCGGCGCGTAAAAAACACCTCTTGCAAATCAGGCGAGATCGCGATCTTGTATTCCTTGCCATCCTCGATCGAGACCACCCCAGGCGCAAACACCACTGCCTGCCTGCCCGGAGGCGTCAGCCCCAGGAAAAGCCCTGGCGCACCCGGCGTAGCAGCTTCCGGCGTCTGCACCGCCCCCTTGCCCGCTGGCGTAGTTGCCGGCGCGCAGCCCGCCAGCAGCGCCAATAAAACAGCCAATGTAACCGCGATCATGAGCTTATTCATAGCACATCCCCAATGGACCTCCCCAAACCCTCAAGAAACTGATTGTGAATAAAATACACCCCCACCAGCCTCCTGGTTCAAGCAAAAGCATCCGCCTCCACCTGCGCGAATCTGCGTCCAGGTTTTTTATCAGAGAACTCCGTGAACTCCGTGGTCCTTCTCCGTGATCTCCGTGTTAAATCCTCATCGTCCAATCTTTTTGATCAGAGAACTCCGTGTTCCTTCTCCGCCTTCTCCGTGTTGGATCCTCCCCCCTCAAACCTCCACACTCTCCCCCAGCGCCGGGTAGCTCACCTGCGCCATCCCCACCTCCGCCAGCTTGCCCCTGAAAATCTGCGCCGGGCCCTCGTCCCCGTGCACCAGGAAAACCTGCTTCAGCTTGCCCTGCGCCGCCTGGGCGTACTCCACCAGGAAATTCTGCCCGGCGTGCGCCGACAGCCCCCCGATCGTCGCCACCTCCGCCTTGCGCTCGTACACCTCCCCGAAAATCCGCACCTCCGTCTGCCGTTCCGCCAGCCGCCGCCCCAGCGTGTACGGTGCCTGCCACGAAACGATCAGAATCGTATTGCGTGCGTCCTCGATATTGTTCTTCAGATGATGCAGGATGCGCCCCGTCTCCGCCATCCCCGACGCCGAAATAATCACCATCGGGTCCTTGCGCGTGTTCAGCGCCTTCGACTCCTCCACCGAGCGCGTGTACGTCAGATGCTCGAAGCCCAGCGCCGCGTGATGCCGGTCCTCCCGGATGAACTCCTGCGTCTCCTCATCGAAGCACTCCGGGTGCGCCCGGTAAATGTCCGACGCGTTCGTCGCCAGCGGGCTGTCCACCACCACCGGGATGTTCGGCAGGTCCCCGCTCTCGATCATCTGGTGCAGGTCGTACACCAGCTCCTGCGTGCGCCCCACCGCGAAGGCCGGGATGATCACCTTGCCTCCCCGCCGGATCGTGCGCGACACCACCTCGTACAGCTCCTCGAACGCCTGCTGTGGATCGCGGTGCGGCTTATCCCCATAAGTGCACTCCATCAGCACGTAATCGGGCTCCTGCGGCAGCACCGGATCGCGCAGCAGCGGCAGCCCGCGCCGCCCGATATCCCCCGAGAACCACAGCCGCAGCTTGTGCAGCCCGCCCGGCCCCGGCTCCTCGATGTCCAACACCACCCCCGCCGAGCCCAGGATGTGCCCCGCGTCCACGAAGCGCGCCGTCACCCCTGGCGTCACCTCGAACTCACGCTCGTACGGGCGCGGCGTGAAATACAGCGCCGTCTCCGCCGCGTCTTCCATCGTATACAGCGGCTCCACCGGCGGCAGGCCCTTCTTCTGGCGCTTGCGATTCACGTACTCCACGTCCGACTCCTGGATGTGCCCCGAGTCCATCAGCATAATATTCGCCAGGTGCCCCGTCGCCGGCGTCACATAGATCGGCCCGTGATAGCCGCACTTCACCAGGTTGGGCAGATTACCGCTGTGATCGATATGCGCGTGCGACAGAATCACCGCATCCAACCCCCGCGGGTCGAAAGGAAAACTGCGGTTGCGCTCGAAAGACTCATCGCGTTTACCCTGGTACAACCCGCACTCCAGCAAAATCCGCTTCCCGTTCACCCGCAGCAAGTGCTGCGAGCCCGTCACCGTCTGCGCCGCTCCATGAAAATTGATCTTCATCGCCTCATCCTCTCTTGATCTACCGCTTCGACCTCAACCGGTCCCCGCCACACCTCGTAAGGGCGCACCGCCTGCGCCCCATCCTCACCTCCCCCTCCCCAAGAAAAAATCCGCGGTATCCGCGCCGATCCGTGTCCCATATTTAAAGACTCCGCGAACTCCGTGGCCCTTCTCCGCCTTCTCCGTGTTGAACCCTCTGCGCCAATCCGCCTCCCATCGAAAAATCCACGCTAATCCGATTCCAATCTTTTAGTCAAAAGACTCCGTGAACTCCGTGGCCCTTCTCCGCCTTCTCCGTGTTGAACCCTCTGCGCCAATCCGCCTCCCATTCTTTCCTTATCGCCGTCCTAACGCCCACAGAATCTGTTCCCCGAAATGCTCCAACCGCCAGGGCGCCTCCGCCATCACCTCCGCCAGCTCGCCCATCCCCCGGGGGTTACCCTCCGCCAGTGCGAACAGCAAATCGCGCGGCAGCACCACATCCGACCCCACCCCCATCTGCAGCGCCGCCTCCTTGCGCCAGCGCCGCAGCGCCTCCACCCGCAGCACGAACGCCTCATCCGGGCGCGGCGACCTGGGCGGGTAGATCGGCTCCGCCTGCCGCCCGCGCCGCACCGCCTGCAAGAGCGCCTCGCCGTGCCGCCGCACCTGTCCATGACTCATCCCCGGCAGCCGTCCCAGCTCATGTAAAGTTTGCGGCCCCTGCCCGGCGATCGCCAGCAGCGACTGGTCCGAGATCACCTTGAACAGCGGCCGGTTTTGCGCGCTGGCCACCCGCTCTCGGTAGCGGCACACCTCCTGCAGCACCGCTGCCTGCTGCGGCGACAGGTCATACGAACCACGGATGCGCCAGCAGTCCGGCGCTCGCCCGTTGCTTTCCGCCGCCTGCAAAACCCGCAGGCGCTCGAAATCCTCCTGCGCCAGCGGCCACAGCTTGCACTGGCGCAGATCCGCCCCCAGGCGCTCGCGCAGCGCGATCAGGTAATGCGTATCCAGCCGGGCGTAATCCAGCAGGTATCCCGGCAGTGGGCGCTGCCCCCAATTCGCCCGCTGGTAGCGCTTCTCCAGGTGCACGTTGAACTCCGCCTGTAGCACCGCCCCCAGCCCCACCTCCTGCCGCCCCAGGATGCGCGCCGCCAGCATCGTATCGAACAGATTAGCGAACTCGAAATCGAAATCCCGCCGCAGGCAGATCACGTCATACTCCGCCGCGTGGAACACCTTCTCGATCTTCGGATTAGCGAACACCCCCGCCAGCGGCGACAGGTCCTCCAGCGCCAGCGGGTCGACCAGGTAATCCGTCTCCCGCGTCGAAAACTGGATCAAACACACCTGCTCGCGATACGCGTACAGGCTGTTGGATTCCGTATCCACCGCCACCACCGTCTCGCCGTCCAACTGATCCGCCAGCAGCTTCAAACTGCCAGCCTGCGTAACCAACACCGGTTCGGGCAGCGCGCCCGCTTCCATAGAATTCACAATCTCAAACCGCCAATCTGCTATTCGTTTTGCGTTTTGCTTTATTCGTTCTGCGCCTGCGCAATCCATCCTTGTAATCCGGTTGCATGATCGCTTTGATATGCCTATTATAGCGCAAGCTCAGCCAAAATCCCCCATCACAAGCGCTGCTTTTCCATCACCAGCGCATTCTCCCCATCCTGGTAATAATCCGGCCACATCCCCGCCCGCTGGTAGCCAGCACTCTCGTACAGCCGGATCGCCACCTGGTTGGAGGCGCGCACGTTCAGGCGGATAACCGGCGTTTCTAACAGCCCCTCGCACGCCGCCAGCAGCGCCTTGCCGATCCCTCGCCCCTGGTACTCCGGCAGCACCCCGATCGTCGCAATCCACGACAGGCGCTCCGACGGGCGCACATCCCCCGCGATGAAACCCGCCATCTGCCCGTCCACCGCCGCCTTCAGCCGCACCACGTTCGGCAGCGTCAGCACCCCGATCAGATCCCACAGCGGCCAGGCGTCCATCGGGAAACACGCCCGCTCCAGGTTGCGCAGCGCGTTCAAATCGCGCCAGGTAGCCGGCTCGATGTGAAAGCGAAAGGAACTGCTCTCCATCGTTGCCGGCCCACCTGGCGCCTCCATTGCACCTGAAATATTGTTTTCTCCGACCATCGACGAAACTGCATTGTCCTGGAAGGATCAGTCAGCCAGGCGAACCGCCTGCGCCCCTACTCCTTCCGGCTCTCCACGAAATTCTCCAGCAGGCTGGTGAACTCCATCGGGAAGATAAACTTGGTCGAAGAACCCATCCCGATCGACTTGAGCGTCTCGAAGTATTGCAGCGTCATCGTCTTGGGATCCACCGTCTGCGCCACGGAGTAAATCTTATCCAGCGCGCTGGCAAAGCCCTCGGCTCGCAGCAACTGCGCCTGCCGCTCGCCTTCCGCCCGCAAGATCGCCGACTGCTTCTCGCCTTCCGCCCGCAGAATCGCCGACTGCTTCTCGCCGTCCGCCACGTTGATCGCCCCTTCGCGCTGTCCCGTCGACTCGATCACCACCGCACGCCGGTTGCGCTCCGCCGACATCTGGCGGTTCATCGCATCCAAGATCTCCCGCGGCGGGATGATCTCGCGGATTTCCACGTTGGTGACCTTCACCCCCCAGCGCTCGGTGACTTCGTCCAGGCGCGTGCGCAGCATGCTATTGATATGCTCGCGCTCCGAAAGTACATCGTCCAGCGCAATCCCACCGATCACGGCGCGCAATGTGGTCGTAGCCATGCCTTGGGCCGCGGCTTCGAAGTTCCCAACTTGCAAAACACTCTCCGTTGGCTCTAAGACCTTGTAATACCACAGGAAATCGACAGAGATCGAAGCGTTATCCTTGGTGATCGAAGTCTGGTGTGGAATCTCGCGCACCTGTTCACGCAAGTCAACCCTGACGGCCCGGTCGATGACTGGCACCAATATCACCAGGCCTGGCCCGCGCTGACCTACGCAGCGCCCCAGGCGGAAGACCACCAAGCGCTGGTATTCTGGCACAATGCGGATTGCATTACCCAAAACCGCCAGGCCGACCAGGATCACAGCCCCGATCAAGCAAATTACAAATCCACCTACTGCATCCATTTTTTACTCCTTGAACATAGGTCCGATGAAAATCGGCTTTGATTACCCTGGAAGCCCATCTCGTACAGCTTCCACATCCAACACAAAACCCTCGCGCCCGATCACGCGCACAAGCGTTCCATTATGGATTGGCTCCTCACTACGGGCGCTCCACAATTCCCCTGCCACCTGCACTGAGCCGTGCTCGTGCACATCTGTCTTCGCCTCGCCTATCTGGCCCATCAAAGCGCCCAGTTCATGTGTGGGGCGGAACGCCCTTGCCTCTAGCGCTTTGCGCCCCACAAACCACAACAAGGCCGCCGAGGCGAGCGAGATTATTCCCGCCAGGATGGGGTTGACCGCTGGCACCCACCATTGATCACCCCGGAACAGGAACACTGACCCCACTATGAGTGCCAGAATGCTGCTCGCCAGGTAGATCCATTGTTTGTACCAGCGAATCGCCAGGATCAACAGAACCACCCCCACGAAGAGCAACGCCAATGCCCAGAAATTGATCGGCAGGTTATACATTCCCCAGCCCGCCAGCACCAGCAGGAACAATGCCCCAATCTCTATTACCCCTGTCCCAGGGGTGATCAGAGCAAAAACCGTCATCAACACACCCGCTGCCAATAGCAGATAGGCTACGTTCGGATCGAGAAGGAAATTTAACATTTTCTCCGCCATTCCAGAGATAGAATTAGTATCCTGCCCTGATTATACATCCTCTCTGGGTACAGGGCAACTTAGATAATCTGTTGTCTCTGCGCATTAGCCTCCAACATGGTATCATTGGCGCATGAAAATCAACCTGGCTCTCGCCCAAATCAACACTTGCCTGGGTGATGTAGACGCTAACCTGGAGAAGCACCTGGACCTGGCTCGCCAGGCACACGCTGCCAGCGCCGACTTACTGGTTTTCCCTGAACTTTCCCTGACCGGCTACGTGTTGCAAGACCTGGCTTCTGCCGTTGCCCATCGCCCCTCTCCCAACGATCCCGTCTTCCGCTTGCTGTTGCAAGCCAGCCAGGATCTCGACCTGGTAGTAGGTTTTGTGGATGAAGATAGGCGTCATCGCTTTTTCATCGCAGCTGCATACCTTTCTCAGGGAGAGGTGGTTCACATTCACCATAAAGTTTACCTGCCTACCTATGGCTTGTTCGATGAAGGTCGCTTTTTTGCTTGGGGCGATAGCGTGCGCGCCTTTGACACGCGCTTTGGGCGGCTAGGCCTGCTCATCTGCGAAGACTTCTGGCATGCATCCCCTCCCTATCTGCTATGGCTGGATGGCGCCGACTTGTTCTTGCTCACTTCGGCCTCACCCGGTCGCGGCCTGCGTGATGAGGCGCAGCTAGAATCGGCTCGCTGGGTCGAGCATATCAACCGCGCCTACGCCAGCTTGTTTACCGCCTTCGTCGCCCATGCTAACCGCGTCGGTTACGAAGACGGCCTGAATTTCTGGGGCGGCTCGACCGTCTTCGACCCCAACGGCGAACTGCTTGCCAAAGGCCCTTATCATCAGGAAGCACTCACCCTGGCCGAGGTCGACCTGAACCAATTGCACCGCACGCGTGCTCGCCTGCCCTTGCTGCGCGATGAACGCACCGCCCTGGTCATGCGCGAAATGAGCCGCATCTTGGGCCAGGGTGAGCAAGTTGGCAAATAACTCAAACCGGGAGTCTTCCCATGATCGATCTAACCATCAACACCGACTTGGCTCGCACTATCCTGGCTGGCTTCATTCGAAGTGAGATCAATCGCTCTGGCTTCCACCGCGCCGTGATCAACCTCTCCGGCGGCGTTGACTCGGCTCTATCCTGCTTCCTGGCAGCCGAGGCGCTGGGAGCGGAGAATGTGCTGGCTATCCGCCTGCCTTATCGCAATTCATCCCCTGACTCATTAGAGCATGCTCAGATGGTTATCGACGCCCTGGGCATGCAATCGATCACTGTGCCCATCACCGAGATGGTGGATCCGCTAATTAATCGCTTCCCTGAAATGAGCCCCGTGCGGCGCGGCAACATTATGGCTCGCGCCCGCATGATCGTGCTTTACGATCAATCCGAAGCCTTTGGCGGTCTGGCCGTTGGCACCGGCAACAAAACCGAAATTTTGCTTGGCTACACCACCCTGTACGGCGACTCGGCCTGCGCCCTAAACCCGCTAGGCGATCTCTACAAAACCCAGGTACGGCAGCTTTCCCGCGCCCTGGGTGTGCCGGATGGCATTGTAGACAAACCCCCCTCCGCCGACTTGTGGGTCGGGCAAACCGATGAAGACGAGTTGGGCTTCACCTACGCCGAAGTTGACCAGTTGCTCTATCTGTTGGTTGACCAGCGTTACAGTCCTGAAGAATGCGTTTCCGCAGGATTTGCGCAGACTTTCGTGCATGCCGTGGTCGAGCGCATCCGCCGCAATCATTTCAAGCGCCTGCCCCCGCCTATCGCCAAACTCAGCAACCGCACCGTTGGTTACGATTTTCTATATTTGCGCGATTGGGGCACATAGGGAATGTTTGCCATCTACCTTACCCCGGCTGCTATCAGTTACCTGACCCAGTTCAGCCTGGCTTTGCTGATCACGTTCTACTTGGTACAACACAATTGGACCAGCAAGCGTCGATCAACGCGAGATTTCTTGCTGGTGGGCTTCTTTGCCAGTATCACCCTGTTTTCCCTGCTGCTTTTTTTGGAAGCCTCGTCTTTGCCCACAAATCGACTGCGGGCAGTTTACCTGGAAAACCCGGTTATGGGCATCAGCCTGGTGTTGCTTACTCAGTTCGCCTACCGCTTCCCGACCTTACAGCCTCGCCAAAAACGGGAAGCGCTCCTGGCACTGGCCTTCAGCGGCGCTTATGCTCTCTATGAAACCTCGTATGCGGTTTGGCGCTTTGGGCTGCTGGCTCAAGGGCGGGTGGAATACCGCCTGTCGTTCGCTGATTACTGGTTGGTAGCAGTAGTAGCGTGGATACCTATTGTATTCTTTCGCCAGGCGCTGCAAAATCGGCAGCAGCGCGCCTGCCGCAACTTTGCCCTAATTTTCTTGATACCCATCATCCTGGCGTTGATGAATACCTTGTACGCCCATTACTTCATCCCCATGACTGTTTACCACATTGGCATGTCGATGGGCATTCTCTTCACCATCTTTGCTTTCGTTGTCAACTACCTCAACGCTCTGC
Organism: Chloroflexota bacterium; assembly: GCA_040752025.1. Taxonomy (GTDB): domain Bacteria; phylum Chloroflexota; class Anaerolineae; order Anaerolineales; family UBA4823; genus JBFMFR01. The sequence continues at coordinate 17,843 of JBFMFR010000038.1, forward strand.
CCGAGACCACTTCTTTCCTGGCCAGACTCTCCGGAGCCATCTTGACCAGTTTGTTTGCCGTGCTGGGTAGCGTGGCCTGGGTGATCATCCCGGCTTACACCGCCCGCTATGCGCCGCACATGCCCGATCAGCGCACACTGCACTTTTCCCCCAACCCGGGCGGCGGCTACGATGTCACCGAAGCACCTTTTCGCTTCGAAATGGATCTGGGTGAGAAACTACGCCTAACTGATAACAAGCTCTACGCCAGCAAAGCCATGCAGTTCGATTTCCCATTTTATGGACAATCGTACAGAACAATCTACATCACCAACGATGGCGCTCTCAGCATGGGGGAGGATCTGCATTTCCCAAATTTGCAATACAACTTCGGCCAGGCGCCGGCTATCTTCCCAGTATTCATCGATCTCTATCCTGAAATCAGCCAGGGCGGATTGTTCGCTCGCCAGGAGTCTGATCGCCTGATCATTACCTGCGACCGCATGCGCGCTTTTTACCAACAAAATGCCGTATTCACCTATCAGGTGGTGCTCTACAGCAGTGGCGTTTTCGAAATTACTTACAATGGGTTACCCGAAAGCTTATCTTACCGGCCCAATGATCGCCCGGAGGCAGCCGTTTGGATGCTGGGCGCCACGCCGGGCAACTCGCGCCCGGATTACCAGCGCGTCGATCTGAATCAACTGCCCATCCAAAGCGGACCACAGGGCTTGATCCAGGATGAGAACGCTGCCTTCCGCCGTTACCTGCATGCCTATCTCCTGCCCTTGGCCTACTTGATCCTTGGCAGCAGCCTGGCATTCTTGATTGGCTTTCCATACCTGTTGACGGTTAGTTTGCTGCAGCCACTCAATGCTCTACTGGGCGGTGTGCAGAAGATGAATACTGGCGAGCGGCCCATGTCCGTGCCGGTCATCTTCAACGACGAAATCGGTTTCCTGACGCACACTTTCAACAGAATGAGTTCCGAAATCGACGATCTGGTTGCCGGCCTGGAATCGCGTGTGGCCGAGCGCACTGCCGAATTGACTACAGCCAATGCTCAGTTGAGGATCCTTTCAGTTGCTGTAGAGCAGAGTCCAAATGGAATTGTTATCACCGACACGGAAGCCCGCGTCCAATACGCAAATCCTGCCTTCACACATTTTACCGGCTATTCTTTTGAGGAGGTGCGCGGCCAGACACTGCAAATGCTAAACTCAGATCAAACCTCGCCCGAAATTTTCGAGCAACTCTGGCAAACGCTTCTGGCCGGAGAGACCTGGCGCGGCGAATTTGCCAACCGCCGTAAAGATGGTGAAATCTACTGGGAATACAATATCATTGCCCCGATTTACGATGAGCTTGGCCAGGCCACGCATTACCTGGCTGTCAAAGAGGATGTTACCAAACGACAACAAATGGAAGAAGATTTGCTAAGAGCCAAGTATATCGCCGAGGCAGCCAACCGCGCCAAAAGCGTCTTCCTGGCAAACATGAGCCACGAGCTGCGCACCCCTCTGAACGCCATCCTTGGCTTTACTGAGCTTATGGGGCACAGTCCCAATCTGACTCCCGAGCAAAATCGCCAACTGGCAATCATCAACCGCAGTGGCGAGCATCTCCTCGCCTTGATCAACAGCATCCTGGAGCTATCCAAGATCGAAGCCGGGCGGATGGAGTTACAACTTCAACCCGTTGACCTGTATAGTCTGCTCCTGGAGTTGCAAGAAATGTATCAACTGCGCGCTGAGCACAAAGGTCTTACTCTGCGCATTGAACGCTCTCCAGATCTGCCACAACACGTTCGCGCAGATCACAGCAAGTTGCGCCAGGTGTTGCTCAACCTGCTGAGTAATGCAGTCAAATTTACGCGCTCAGGTGGAGTTGTTCTGCGCGCTGGAATCACCTCCCCAGATCAAAATAATCTAGAAGGTAATACTATGCTCGTCCATTTTGCCATCCAGGATACAGGTGTAGGTATCGCTGCCGAAGAGTTGCCAGGACTGTTTACACCCTTTACACAAACAGAAAGCGGCAAACGCTCGCAGCAAGGCACAGGCCTGGGATTAGCGATCAGCCGCCAATATGTGGAATTGATGGGAGGGCAGATCGCCGCCAGTAGCCAGCTTGGCGTGGGCTCAACCTTCGCTTTTGACATTCCGGTGACTGTATTAGATGCCATCGAGGAAGTCGCGCCTGATCGACGTGTGGTGGCAATTGAACCAGGACAGCCCTCATTCCGCATCTTGATTGCAGAAGATGTAGACACCATCCGTTTGCTCCTCAGTAGCCTCTTGCAACCCTTGGGGTTCGCCGTACGTCAGGCAGCCAACGGGCAAGAAGCCCTGGCTATCTGGGATGAATGGCAGCCGGACCTCATCTTCATGGATATACGTATGCCTATCCTTGACGGTTATGGAGCCATAAAGCAAATCAAATCGGATCCCAGAGGATCACAAACGGTCATCGTCGCACTCACCTCCAGCGCCTTTGCCGAAGATCGATCTACCATCCTTGCTCAGGGTTGCAATGAATTCATTCGCAAGCCCTTCCGGCAGCGAGAAATTTTCGATGTACTGCACAAATGCCTGGGAGTATGCTTCGTGTACGAAGCTGAACTACAGCAGGCAGTTCATAAATCTGAGCCTGGTAGTCTCGATACCTCGCTTTTGCCTGAGGCATGGAAAACGCGTTTGCTTCACGCTGTAGATATTGGGGACTTTCAATTGATCCGAGAGTTGATTGGCGAGATAGAAATCGCCTTGCCAACGCTTGCCCAGGAGCTAACCATGGCGCTGAACAATTTCAACTACGCCCGCATACGCGCACTTATTCGCTAACAAGAGCTATTTGAAAGACCGTATGCACTCACACTTTGCCGAATTTCTTGCTTAGGCCAAAACATGATCGAGTATTCACAAACCGAAGTACAACAAGCAGCGCCCAAAGCCAGTATTATGATTGTCGATGACAATCCCAATAATCTCCGCCTGCTGGCCGAGTTTCTAGGTCAGGAATTCAAAGTACGCCTTTTTACCAGTGGGGCTCAAGCGCTCGAATCAGCCTTCTCTTTACCACCCGATTTGATCCTGCTCGATATCATGATGCCTGAGGTAAGCGGGTATGAACTAACCGCAAAGTTGAAAAAGGATGATCGCACCTGCGAGGTACCGATCATTTTCATCAGCGCCCTGGATGATATAAACAGCAAAATACAGGCTTTTTCAGCCGGCGGCGTCGACTTTATCACCAAGCCTTTCCGCGAGCTCGAAGTCCTGGCTCGCATACGCACCCACCTGGCTTTGCGCAACCTGCATCGCCAGCTTCGGAATGCCAATGTCAGGCTGGCCCTGCAACTCGAAGAATTACAGGCTCGCAACCAGGAACTGGACGCCTTCGCTCACACAGTTGCCCACGATTTGAAAAATCCGCTCAGCATCATTATCCTCGCCGCGCACTTACTGGAAGATGGCTACACATCCATGCCCCATGAAGATATTCAGCGTGATCTGCGCGCCATTGCAGGTACCGGGGAAAAGATGAACCGCTCGCTTGAAGGTTTGATCCTTCTGGCTGGGTTGCGCAAACAAAGTGTAGAACCGCGCCCACTAGATATGCGAAGCATCGTATCTGAAGCTTTACAGAGCCTGGCGCTCCTCAAGCAACAATTTCACGCCGAAATTATCGTGCCCGCCAACTGGCCAAGCGCTCTGGGATATGCTCCGTGGCTAGAAGAAGTCTGGGTAAACTATATCAGCAACGCCATAAAATATGGCGGCAATCCTGAAAAAGGCATTTCGCCGCTCATCGAATTAGGTTTCGATGAGGCAGTTATTTCCCCAGCAGGCCACATTCGCTTTTGGGTGCACGATAACGGCTCCGGCCTATCACTGGAACAGCAACAGCAACTGTTTACACCCTTTGAACGGCTTCACAACCTGCGCGCCAAGGGCCATGGCCTGGGTCTATCCATTGTAAGGCGCATCATCGAGAAGCTGGGAGGGCAAGTCGGCCTGGAAAGCGCCCCGGGACAGGGCAGCCTGTTTTACTTCACGCTGCCCCATTCTTGATGATTTGCCCATAATATCCACTCCGAATGGTAAAACATAATATCTCGAAACTTTTTGAGGAGATGCATATGAACGACAAACTACTAGAATTGAAGGAACGCCTGCTCGAGATCAACGACCTGGACATGTCCGCCGCTGTGCTCAATTGGGACCAATCCACCTATATGCCACGCGGTGGCGCCGCAGCGCGCGCCCGCCAATCTGCCACCCTGGGGCGCCTGTCTCACGAAAAGTTCACTGACCCGGCTATCGGCAAGCTGCTCGATGAACTCGAACCCTACGTTGAAAGCCTGGCGTACGATTCAGACGAGGCCAGCCTGGTGCGCCTTGTTCGCCGCCAATATGAGCGTGCCACCAAAGTGCCCTCAGAATTCATGAGCCAGTTGATGGGACACATGGCCGAGTCCTACCAGGCTTGGAGCCAGGCCCGCCCGGAGAACAATTTCGCCACCGTACAACCTATGCTCGAAAAAACACTGGATCTGAGCCGCCAATTGGCCGAATTCTTTCCTGGTTACGAACACATCGCCGATCCACTCATCGATTTCGCCGATTATGGCATGAAGGCTGCCACCATCCAGGCCCTTTTTGCAGACTTGCGCGCCGAGTTAGTGCCCATTGCTCAGGCAATCATCGCCCAACCGCCAGTCGATGATACCTGCCTGCGGCGGCATTTCCCCGAAAATGACCAGTTGGCTTTCTCGACCGAGGTGATCAAACGCCTGGGCTATGATTTCGAGCGCGGCCGCATCGATCGCACCCCTCATCCCTTCACTACCAAGTTCTCCTTAGGAGATGTACGTATCACTGTGCGCTTCAAGGAAAACTTCCTGGGCGAGTGCCTGTTCAGCGCCATCCACGAGGCCGGTCACGCCATGTACGAGCAGGGTATCCGCATGGACCTGGAAGGCACTCCGCTGGCAGGCGGCACCTCTGCTAGTGTTCACGAAAGCCAGTCGCGCCTGTGGGAGAACGTGGTCGGTCGCAGCCGCGGCTTCTGGGAGTTCTTCTACCCGCGCTTGCAAGAGATCTTCCCAGCCCAGTTGAGTACAACCCCACTGGACGAATTCCATCGTGCCATCAACAAAGTCGAACGTTCGCTCATCCGCACTGATGCCGACGAAGTCACTTACAATCTGCACGTGATGCTGCGCTTCGATTTCGAACTGGCCCTGCTGGAAGGCCGTCTGGCTGTGCGCGATCTACCCGAAGCCTGGCGAGCGCGCTTCAAGGCTGACCTGGGCATCACCCCTCCCGATGATCGCGACGGCGTCTTGCAAGATGTGCACTGGTATGGCGGCATTATCGGCGGTGCATTCCAAGGCTACACCCTCGGCAACGTGCTCGGCGCGCAGTTCTTCGATGCCGCCTTGCAAGCTCATCCGGATATCCCCGCCCAAATCCGCCAGGGCAAGTTCGACACCCTGCATACCTGGCTCAAAGAGAATATCTACCAGCATGGTAGCAAGCTCACTGCCGCCGAATTGGTCGAACGCGTCACGGGTGGGCCAATCCGCATCCAGCCCTATATCCATTACTTGCGCACCAAGTATAGTGAACTTTACCGGCTCTAATCTTATGAGAATCGGCGTCGTTTTCCCTCAAACTGAGTTCCCCGGCGATCCATCCGCCATCCGTGACTATGCCCAAACCGCCGAAGAACTGGGCTTCTCTCACATATTGGCCTACGATCACGTTCTGGGAGCAAACCCCAACCGGGCTGGCGGTTGGAACGGGCCTTATACGTACCGGCACTCCTTCCAGGAGCCGCTAGTACTGTTCAGCTTCATAGCTGCTCTCACACACAAACTGGAATTTACCACTGGCGTAATCATCTTGCCCCAACGCCAGGCGGCCCTGTTTGCTAAGCAGACCGCGACCCTGGATCTGCTTAGCGGCGGGCGACTGAGACTGGGAATTGGCCTGGGATGGAATGAAGTTGAATATGTTGCGCAGAACGAAAACTTCACCAACCGTGGGCGGCGCATCGAAGAACAGGTGCACGTACTGCGCCAGTTGTGGACCCAGCCCCTGGTTGACTTCCACGGCCGCTGGCACAATATCCCCGATGCCGGCATCAACCCATTGCCACAGCAACGCCCCATTCCGATCTGGTTCGGTGGCAACGCCGAGCCCGCCTTGCGCCGCGCCGCCGCCCTCGGCGACGGCTGGATGCCTGGTTTCCATACTGCCAGCGAAGCCAGATCAGCCCTGGATCTTATCGAACAATGCCTGGCTGAGGCCGGTCGCAGCCGAGACTCCTTCGGTATCGAGCCGCGCCTGTCTTATGGTCAGGGAAATCCAGATAGCTTGATAGAGATCATCGATGGTTGGCAGGCTGCCGGGACCACCCATCTTTCCCTGAACACCATGGGCAGCGGTTTCGATACCCCTGAAAAGCACATCCGGGCCATCCAAACCTTCGCCCAGGCAGTGGGTCTTGTAGAGACATAATTCTATAACTGAGTATCTTCAATTGATTTGAAAAGGAGCGTGCCATGTATAACCGTAGAAAAATCGTCGGGCCTTTCATCTTCGGCGGATTGCTCATTCTGTGGGGCGTGCTCATCCTGATCAGCCAACTCCTGCACATCGATTTCTGGGCCATTTGCTGGCCTGCTGCCCTGATCTTAATCGGTGTCTGGCTGCTGCTACGCCCGCGCTTGGTACTGGATGGGGCTCCAGTGAACATCCGCCCTCTAGCCGATATCCGCCGCTCTGGTGCTTGGAGCATAAGCGATGAGGAAATATGGACTTTCGTGGGCGATACTCGCCTGGACATGACCCAGGCAGAGATACCCCCAGGCGAAACCGTTTTCCGCGTCTACGGTTTCGTCGGTGATGTGATCTTGCGCCTGCCGCCCGAGGTTGGATTGAGCATCTCATCTCAGGCCTTTCTCACCGAGAGCCGCATGCGCGGCGAGAAACAAGACACCTTTCTATCGCCCTACGAGTACATCAGCCCGGAATACGAAAGCGCCGAGCGCAAGCTGCGCCTGGAGACTTACTTCTTCGTTGTCACACTAAAAATATATCAGGCCTGACCGTATGCCGCTCCCTGCCACCTTGCTCGCCCTGGGCACGATCCTGATCTGGAGCTTCCTGGCTTTGATTGGAGCGCGCCTCAATCACCTGCCGCCTCTCCTGGTGGTGGGCATTTCCCTGTGCGTCAGCGGGCTGGTGAGCAGTGTGCGCCTGCGCGCCTGGCGCGTCCCGCTGCGTACCCTGGCAGTGGGCATCGGTGGTATCTTTGGCTACCACTTCTTGTTTTTCTCCGCCTTTCAACACGCTCCGCCTGTAGAAGCCAACCTGCTGAACTACCTGTGGCCGCTGCTCATCGTGCTGCTTTCTCCGATTTATCTATGCGGTTATCGATTGCGTCCGCACCACCTTTTCGGCGCGCTGCTCGGTTTGTGCGGCGCGGCCCTGATCATCAGTGGCGGGCAGCTCAGCCTGGATTTCGCCAACCTGAACGGTTACCTGTTGGCAGCCGGAGCAGCCTTCACCTGGACCAGTTATTCCCTGCTCACCAAGCGTTTACCGTCTTTCCCCACCGCCGCGGTGGGCGCCTTCTGCCTGGCCTCCGGCTTGCTCTCCCTGGCAGCCTACTGGCTGGGTCAAGGCGCGCTTTATGTCCCCCCATTGAGCAGCCGCGATTGGCTACTCCTGTTCCTGGCCGGCGCGGGGCCGATGGGCACAGCTTTCTTCACCTGGGATGCAGCACTCAAACGCGGCGACCCGCGCATCATCGGCTCCTTGACTTACCTGACGCCGATGCTTTCCACTCTCAACCTGATCTTTCTCGATCACCGCTCGCTCACCTGGATTTCTGTTGCCGCCATGCTGCTCATCGTCGGCGGCGCGGCCATCGGCTCGCTTGACCTCTTTCGCAAACCATCGCAACTACCTCAAACAGTAGAGACACAAAAACCGCATACCCTGGAGCCCTGAATGCTAACTTATCGATTTACCCAAGCTATCACGCGCACTCCTGGAGCAGACTTCGCCCAGGGCCTGACCACCTCCAGCCTCGGGCCTCCCAACTACGCTCTCATGCTGCATCAGCACGCCGCTTACGTAGATGTGCTGCGTTCCCTAGGTTTGTTGGTGACCATCCTGCCTGCACTACCTGGTTACCCGGATGCTTATTTCGTCGAAGACCCTGCCATCGTAGTACCCGAAGCGGCTATCATCACCCATCCTGGCGCCCCAAGCCGTCGCGGCGAGGCTGACGCGATCATGCCTGCTTTAACCCCTCATCGCCCGGTGCAGCGCATCCAGCCGCCTGGCACCCTGGATGGCGGCGATGTTCTAATCATCGGCAAGCGCGCCTTCATTGGCATTTCCGAGCGCACCAACTCACAAGGCGCTGAACAACTGGGCCGTATTTTGGAACAGCATGGCTATACCTGGACAGGCGTACCCGTTGGTGCTGGCCTGCATCTCAAATCCAGCGTGAATTACGTTGGCAACAACATCTTGTTGATCAGCCAGAGTTTCGCGGGCCGCTCTGAGTTCACCGACTATCGCCAGATCGTCCTCGGACCTGGCGAGGAATACGCCTGCAATACCCTGCTGATCAACGAGACTCTGATTACCCCCCAGGGTTTCCCCAGTGTGTATCAAGAACTCGCCGCCCTGGACCGGCGTGTCATCGAATTAGATGCCAGTGAAGCCCGCAAGATGGATGGAGGGCTGACTTGCATGTCTTTGCGTTTCTAGCCAAGCTGCGCACCCCACGGGCCAGTGTTTGAAACAACTCGCCCCCGGCATGTCTCTCAACTGCCGGGGGCGAGTTGGAAACGAAGCCCTACTGCATGCTTTCGGCAATGACGACCAAGATCGCCTTATCCAGCGCTCCGGGCAGGTAAACCTCCAAATCAAAGCGAATACCATTCAAATTTACCCAACTCAGGCTCATGTTACAACCCGAGTCACCGCCATTGACAGTATCGTCCCAGCAAACTTGTGAATACACCGCTGGCTGTCCGTGAACGGACACCCATTCCCCTCCACCCAAAGCCATCTCATCCAATGTATTTGGCGGAACTACGTTTTGGAAGAACAGGTAACTGTGGCGACGTTCGATGCTGTCACGAGTAGCGCTAAAATAAACCAGAACAACTTCCGGCGCTCCATTAGTCTCACGATACACCGCATAGGCGAAACGAGCGCCAGCAGGCATTTGAGATGGGGTTTTGATATCGAAACCAGCCAGGGCTTCGGCAGCCTCGGCCGATGGCAGATATTCAGGGTCAAACGCCTGCGCTGAGATCGTTGAGACACCCGTCAGGCTCTCAGCCATGCGCTGCATTTCCAGGCGAGTGATAAATTGTCGCCCATCAAAAGCGCCCAGCGCCCCGGAGATGATAAAGCTCTTCTCGCCTGACTGCCAAAGCAGCACATGATTAGAAGTAATTCCTTGCATGCCGCACAGTGGATTCACGTCCAGGCCATTAGAAGCATAGAGCGCCCGTCCATCCTGCGCGCCACCCACCGTCAAGGTCTCTGTGTAAACAGGGATATCGATCTGGGCGCCATTGTAATACTGAGGCGGCATGAGGATATTCTGAAGAGTAAATAACCAAGGGCTTTCGACAATCACCAGGTTAGCGATACTCTCGCTATCCGGATATCCATAAAACAGGCAGACCAGGTTGTTCTCAGGAACGTATTTGGCCGTCTCGAACACATAACGCTCTGGCAGCCAACCCGGTTCATCAACGAGAAAGCCAGCTTCCACACTAACATCATCAATGGCCGCATGAGGAGTCGAAATGGGAACGACTTCTTTATCGGGTTCCAGGGCAACACGCGCAGCAAAGGCCACCATCATTGCCTTGTCAGGCCGGATACCTTTATCAGACTTGGCAGGTATGAATCGCAAAGTAAAACGGATACCCTGTACTTCCCAACGCAAAATCCTTTCAGGAATGCTCGCATCCCAAGCGACAGCGCCAGCATTTTCACCCGGATCGATCCAGGCTCCTTGAACGTATTCACCTGGTACACCTCCGACTACGACCGATTCCACTACCGCATCAGCTCCAACTGACCAAGTATTTAGAGCAGGGGAGCCATCTGGCTCTTGGGACAATTCAAGCATACCTGTTTCACTCTGGTAATAGGCCCTTACCAACTCTGGCCCACCTGTGGCGCCCAGGAATTCCCAGCCTTTGGGCAACTCCGTCAGTTCTGAAACAGGAAAAGTAACCATTTCTCGGATTTGTATCATGCTGCAGCGCGCAGAATAACGACTGCCACAGGTGTCCTGAAACGGCAGGATGTCAGTAGTTGAGGATGCCATTACTTGCGACAACGCGGTCGCGTCATCTGTAGGAATCGCTCCCAATGTCGCTGACAACGTGGGGACCAGGCGCACATCGCTTGAGGCCTGGCTGAAGAATCGCAAGGCATTCTGCGCCCAGGCACGCCCCTGGGGTGTGGCAAGCAGCGCAACAGCGAGAAATAGAACGGTCAATAGGATCCCCACGGCAAAGCGGCGGGGTTGAGCAAAACTTGTTTTCATAGGAAAAACTCCTCTTTGGGGTTGGGTTTTGCTCATCTCTAAGCGGCGATATATGGCAAAGCGCAGATCCAGGTCGGCTGGTACACCCTCTTCCGCCAGTCGGTTCAAGATACGTGTGAGTGGGTGTTCATTCATGGTTTGTTACTCCTCATGGGAAGCTTCAGGTGATCCTGATACGAACTTGGAGGTAGTTGCTACCGGCTGTACTAATCCAGCCAGCCGGATGCGCAAACGTTGGCGAGCGTTATGCAACAGCCACTTGATCGTTCCGCGGGGCCGTTGCAATTGTGCACTCATTTCAGCCTCGCTGTAGCCCAAGTAGTAGCGCTGCACAATAACGGAACGCTGTTCCGGGGGCAAACAACCCAGTGCCTGCCATATTTCCCGACAGGTCTCGGCATTGATAGCCCACTCCTCGGGTCCGGGCTGTGGATCTGCGAGCATTTTGGTCAACATTGCGATTTCTTCGGTCGACTCGACATCGAACGAAACCCAGCGCGCTTCTCGCCGGATAGCTTTCAGAGCATCGTTTATCACGCTGCGCAAAAACCACGGGGCAAACGGACGCGTATCGTCAAACTGATTGATTTTTCGAACCAGGCGCACGAAAGCATTCTGTACGATGTCTTCCGCCAGCGGGCGATCCAATACAATCAAATAAGCTGTACGGACTGCCCGAAGCTGGTAACGCTCCAAAAGATCGTCCAACCCGGTAAGGTCGCCTTGTTTGAGACGAGCAATGGCTTGAGAGTCTTGGTTGAGTTCTTCCATGGAAGATATCCGCTGAAGTGATTGAGGTCCTCTAATCATACTATCTTTCAACACACAAAAAGGTTGGCAAAGCACCTTCAAATGAAGTGTTTCCCGGGCCTGCCCAACCCTGAAATTGCCGGGCACACGCGGTAAAATTGAGTAGAGCACGATCCAAATAAACTCAGGAGACACATGACAAATCTGGAGATCATCCTACCCACATTGATTGCCTATGCCACACTGCCTCCACAGGATAAAAGCGCCTTTCTGCAAGCGCATCCCGAACTGCTGGAACAGGCTGTGGTCGAGTACGCCTTTTCCCGGGCTCAGACGATCCAGCGCAGCCAGCTTGTGCAGCTCAAACCTTCTCAGGCGGAAATCCAGGACTTCACCACGTTCGCCTTGGCTGCCTACGATATCGCCGCAGAGATCGGCGAGCATGCCATCTGTGCAGACGCCGCTGGCATACTGGCCGAGTTCAGCCGCCGCTTTGGAGAATATACAGACAAAGAAGTGTGGTTGGTAGCTCAATCTATCCATAGTGTGCTGACTTACCCCACACCCAAATTCTCCAGCACTTTTGACAACATCATCAGCAGCGCAGTGTCTATAATGAGCTATCACTCCCAGGGCGAGATCGAGTCTGTCGCGGCTTTCTTCCGCCAGGTAAGCGACCTGATTTGCAAATACATTGGCCCGCAGGCCATTGACGAACTGCTTAAGTTTCTCAACGTCCCGCATAACCCACAATCCGTCGCTGCCAGCCTGATCTGTCTGGTGCACTTGCATCTACGCGGCCTGCCTGCCGCTCAGGCCTTGCCGTTGATCGCCAGGCTTGCGCAGTCTCAATCGGCTAATAACGATCCCTTGTTCGTTCTGACAATGATCGCTCTTTCACCTTAACAGGTATGCATATGCCCGATCCAATATCTCCCTTCCAAATGGCTTACACGGACCGGGGCCAGGGTCAGCCTGTGCTCTTGATTCACGGCTATCCGCTCAACCGCCTGCTCTGGCAGCCTCAGATCGAAGCTTTGGGTGATGTTGCCCGCTTACTGGCCCCCGATCTGCGCGGCCACGGCGACTCGCCTGCAATGGCCGGCCCCTATGGTATGGACTTGCTCGCCGATGACCTGAACGCTTTCCTGGACGCGCTGGGTGTGACCCGGCCCGTGGTGGTCTGCGGGCTTTCGATGGGCGGTTACGTGGCATTCGCTTTCTATCGCAAATATGCCGCTCGCATGAACGGGCTGGTGCTGACGGCCACGCGATCCGCCGCCGACTCGCCTGAGGCCCGCGCCGGGCGCGATCAGGCTGCCGAGACTCTGCGCCAGCGAGGCGCTGCAGCCATCGTCGAAGGGATGGCGCCGCGCTTGCTGGCGCCTGGCACAGCCGCCGAAAAGCCCGAACTGGCTGCCCGCCTCCGAGAGATCATGCTCAAGACCTCGGCGGAAGGCGTCCTGGGCGCCCTGGCCGGCATGCGCGACCGCCCCGACTCCACCCTCATCCTGGGCCGGATTGCCCTTCCGACTCTCATTATCCACGGCTTGCATGATCAGATTGTGCCCCTGGCGGAGGCGCAGGCCATGCAGGCTGCCATCCCCGGGGCGCGATTGGAGGTGATCCCAGTCGCCGGCCATCTGCCCAACCTGGAGAACCCAGAAGCCTTCAACCAGGCGCTGCGCCAGTTCATCACCAGTCTGTAATCCTGGCTGCAGCCTGGCCTAACCCCCAACCCTTTGCTTTACCAACCCTTGTAGAGATCAGGTGCTGAAATGACTAGAGATGAAATCCTGGACGCGCTGGAAGACATGCGCGAGAAATTCCTTGAAGCTCTTGAGGATCTGTCCGACGAAGCCTTGCAAGAGCCCGGCGTTTTCGCCGACTGGTCGATTAAAGATATCCTCTACCACTTGAGCATGTGGGAAGCCGAGCTGGTCAAACTGCTGTGGCAGGCCGCTCAGGGCCAGCGCCCAACTACAGCTCACTTCAGCGGCTCGCCTACCCCCGTCGACCAGATCAACGCCGACTGGCTGGAAAAGGGCCGCGAACGCCCGCTCGAACTTGTCTGGCAAGATTTCGAAGCTGTGCGTAAGCAAACCTCGCGGCGCGTCGAAGCTTTCTCCGACGAGGATTTGAACGATCCACAGCGCTATCCCTGGCTGCAAGGCCGCTCGCTCTGGGAATGGGTGGCCGGCGACAGCTACGAGCACGAGGAAGAACACCTCGCCGACATCCGCGCCTGGCGCGCCCGCCGGGAAAAATAGCCCACAGGCGTTGCTTTCGCCGGGTTTTTGTGCTAGGATAAAAGAGACCGTTCGACCAGCTTTGATTCGAAAAAGGAGGCGGCGATGAATGGCTTGGCTTACACACCCGGGATCGATGTGTCGCACTGGCAGGGCCGCATCGATTGGACCGCTGTCAAGGCTGCCGGCGTGCAGTTCGCGTACATCAAAGCCACTGACGGCGGCAGTTTCCTGGATCCATCTTTTGCCAGCAATTGGAGCGGCGCCCAGGCCGCCGGCTTGCTACGCGGCGCCTATCATTTCTTCCGGCCGATACAGGACCCTCAAAAACAGGCCGAGTTCTTCTTGAAGACGGCTGTCCTGTCGGGCAGTGACCTGCCGCCGGCCCTGGATTTGGAAGTCAGCGATAACCTCAAGAGCGCTACGATCATCCAGAGGGTCGAAATTTGGGTGCAGGCCGTCGAAGCTCAGATCGGACGCCCGCCTGTCATTTACTCGGGCGTGTCTTTCCTCAACGATTTCTTCACCACCCCTGCTGGCGGCCCGCCTTTGTGGACCAGGGATCACCTGCTGTGGATCGCCAATTACCTGGGCCCCACGGCTACCCAGCCCAATATGCCTATGGGTTGGAATCAATGGGCCTTCTGGCAGCATTCCGCCAGCGGCAAAGTCAGTGGGATCAACGGTAATGTCGATCTGGATTGGTTCAATGGCGCCCCTGAGCAATTGCAGGCTCTGGCCCGGAAACCGGACATCGCCGTGGGGCAGGTGTATACGGCGCAGGCTGGCGACTCCCTGCCCAGCATCGCCAGTAAATTCAACCGCAGCCTGGCGGCCCTGGTCGAGGCCAATCCGCAGTTAGTTCAACCCGGCGCGGCGATCAACATCCCGGTTGCTGCTCCGGTCGAACCACAAAGCCCTGGAACAGATACAGATCCAGGCAGCGGCAGCGCGCCCAGGACTTATGTGATCCAGCCCGGCGACACGCTTTCAGCCATCGCGGCCCGTTTCAACACCACTCTGGCGGCGCTCATCCAGGCCAACAGCCTGGCCGACCCTAACCTGATCCAGATCGGCCAGCGGTTGATCATCCCATAATCCGCGCAACTTCCGGCATACTGCGCTTGTATATCCTATAGATGAAAGCTTCCCAAGAGGATATTTAGCGAGGTGTATGATGGAAAGTAAGCCCAATCGCGCCAAGCCGGGCTTTTGGCCCGCCCTGGCGCTGTTCTTCCTGGCCCCGGCGATCGGCGAGCTGCTCTCTGGTTCGGCGCCTCCGGCCGAGTTCTTCAACCCTTTTTCGATCTTGATCCTGGGGGCTCTGTACGGCAGCGGGGCACTCCTGGTGCGCGAACTGCGCGTGCGCTGGAATAAGGGGTGGGCGACTGTATTCGCCCTGGGCGCCGCCTATGGGATCATCGAGGAAGGCCTGATGGTCAAATCTTTCTTCGATCCAAACTGGATGGATTTGGGCCTCCTGGGCACTTACGGGCGCTGGATGGGCGTGAATTGGGTCTGGACCCTGGAATTGACCCTCTATCACGCCGTATTCAGCATCGCTATCCCGATCCTGTTGATCGAACTGTTCTTCCCGGCCCAGCGCCAGCAGCCCTGGCTCGGGCGGCGCAGTATGATCTTCATCTCCATGCTGCTGCTAATCGATGTGGCTTTCGGCTACCTGGCCCTGACTACCTACCGCCCGCCGCTGCCGCACTACCTGTTGGCGATGCTGGTCACATACCTGCTTTACCGTTGGGCACGCCGCCTGCCCGCGCCCACCTGGCAGGTAAATCAAGACTCGGAGACGAAGCCTGTACCGGCGACACGCAATTTTGCCCTGCTGGGGTTCGCTGCCACCCTGGCCTTCTTCGTGTGTAACTGGGTACTGCCCAACCTGGGTTTGCCCGTGCCGCTTACTCTGGCAGCCGTTATCCTGCTGGTAGTTGGCCTCGTAGGCCTGCTAGGCAGCATGTCGCGCCGGGTCGGATGGAGCGATGCACACCGCCTGGCGCTGGCGGGTGGGGCGCTGTCTTTTTTCATCCTGCTGGCCCCCCTGCAAGAGTTGGATCAAACCCGTCCAGATAACACCATCGGTATGGCTCTAGTCGGCCTGGCCTTCGCTCTGCTGCTGGCCTGGCTCTGGAGGCGGGTGCGTACCTTCGCTCACCGCCCGCTGGAGTCTACCCCGGCTTGACTCGCTTCCCTGTCTATATGCAGCAAAAGGCTCCGGCGACAACCGGAGCCTTGGCGTTTTTCAGCACTACACTGTGCCTAGTTCTTGCTGGTGATGTCGGCAGCTTTGCCCTCGATCATCTTGGGGGACTCGCTGCGCACCTGGATGCGGCGCGGCTTAGCTTCCTCTATCTTCGGCAAATGCAGAGTCAGGACACCCGCCTCGTAGCTGGCTTCGATATGCTCTGAATCTACCGTAGAAGGCAGCGAGATACTGCGGACGAAGCTGCCAAAGCGGCGCTCACGCAGCAGATAGCGGCGATCTTCAGCTTCCTTGGCTTCAGTCGTCTCCCCTTTGATGGTCAGCACGTTGTTGGTATAAGTGATCTCCAGATCCTTGGGATCGATACCGGGCAAAGAAGCCTTTACCTGGAATGCGTTCTCTGTCTCAGCCACATCCAGCGCTAAGTCCCAGTCGGAAACTTGCGCCCAGTTTGCCGACGGGTTGACAAAAGCGCTCTCGAACAACTGGTCCATCGCATTGCGTAGGGTCATCATCTCACGGAAAGGATCCCACCGAATTAAGTTGGACATAGCAAAACCTCCTATCTCTACAATCTTTTTCGATCTTCGTGCAAGTTGGGTTTGCAGATAAGACTGCATTCCTGCGCTGCAAGCATATCTTAACAAACTCGTGTAAGAATCGGATCGGAGGAAAGTATGCGTTGTATATGATTCGATTCAATCGCGATGGATCGAGGTGCCTACGGCTTCTCCCAACAAAGCCTTCTGCAGCGTGCCCGGGATTTCCCCCGAAAAGATGACCACTTGCAGGCCCGGAATCTGCTGGACCAGCCGCAGGCTTTGCGCCACTTTGCTGCGCATGCCGCCGGTAACGTCAACCGCCGCCGAAGCGCCGATGGCCGCTTGCTCCAGGCCGGCCGGGGTGAGGGCTGCCAGTAAATGCGTGTTGGCCGGGTAATCTGCCCATACGCCCTTCTCTAACCCGGCCAGCAAGATGCGCTGCGGGCGCAACGCCTGCGCCAGGTACTCGAACAGGTCTTCGGTGGACAGGATCGTACCGCCGCGCTGGCGGTCGAAAGCCACGTCGCCATACACCACCGGCAGCAAACCGGCTTGCAAGGCAGCTTGCAGCGGAGCCAGGTTCCACTCGAGCACCTTCCCGTCGCCAGCAGTGACGCAGGCAGATGGCGGGAAAGACACGGCAGGCAGACCGGCCTGACCCAGGGCGTCCACAACCAGGCGGTGCAGGCTGGCCGCGTCGCGCCAGACTTCGATAAAGCCCTGCCACTCTTGCGGTGTATGCACACCCTGCCGGGTTCCATAGCGCGCCGCTGCCACGTGCCCGAAAGAGCCTGATCCATGTCCCAAGATCAGTTCCCCACCAGGCTCCCCCTGGCAGGCAACCGCGATTTCCTGCGCCAGACGCGCCAATACTTCCAGGCGCGGGGTGCGCGGGCGCAGTTTCTCGGTGATCAGGGAACCACCCAGCTTGAGGAACTGCAAGCCGTCCACACGCTGTGGTTGGCGCGGCAAAGCCTCATCCGCCACGGACAGGCTCATCTTTCTGCACGAGTGTGATCAGAGCGCGCCGGGCGCCAGCCCGCTCGAGGGCCCGGGCCACAGCCTGGGCATTTTCGGGCTGCACCAGGGCGATCATATTGCCGCCCCGCCCGGCGCCGGACAGCTTAGCTCCAGAGGCCCCTGCAGCCCGGGCAGCTTCCACCAGGTGATCCAGTTCTGCGCAGGATACGCCCATCTGGCGTAAGAGGGCGTGGTTTTCATCCATCAAGGCGCCTAGGGCCTGGGGCTGCCCGGCTTCGATAGCAGCGCGCGCCGCCTGCGCAATTTGCCCCACGCCATCGAAAAGCAGTTCGTATCGAGCTGGTTCTGACTGCCAGGCGCGGCGCAGATCGCCCACGGCAATGGCCGTTGGGCTGGCAAGGCCGGTATCCCCAACCACCATCATGAAGGGACTCGGCAGATGCAGCGTTTCGACCGGCTGGCCGCGCACGAAATATACCGGCAGCGCATAAGTGATCACGGTATTATCGATACCTGACGGCGTGCCGTGGTACAGTTTCTCAACTTCGTAGGCCAACGCAGAGACACGTTCGTCTGACAAAGTCTGCCCCAGGAAAGCGGACAAGGCCCGGATCAAGGCCACTGAGACCGCCGCCCCTGACCCCATCCCGGCCGACAGCGGGATGCTGGAGGTGATGCGCAGCGTGCAGGCTGGCGGACGCGCTACCCCCAATTCGGAGAGCACCAGGCGGGCAGCCAGCGCCAGCGGGTGATCCTCACTCAGCGAGGCCAGCTCCGCCTCCAGGCCCACGTCCGGCGCCTGTATTCGCACCGTTCCTGGGGCACTCCCAGGGTTAGCTGTCACGATGGCGCGCGCTCGCACCTGGTTGACCGGGACAGCAACCGCCGGTCGCCCATATACAACCGCATGTTCCCCAAACAAAATGATCTTGCCCGGCGCGCTGGCTGTTATCGCTGGCATAAAACTAACCCAGGGTGAACTTCAAAGCTAAAAAATATAGAAAATCAGCAATATCGACGCGCCCCACAGCAAGACCGTCAATTGCAAGGGGCGGTCTGCCATCAGCACTTCTTCCGGGGCTCCGCCGCTGGTGCCGGATTGGAGCACGAACTGGTAACGGAAGAAACCATATAGGACGAAGGGGATGGTCAGCATCATGACATGATTGGCGGGCAGATTCGGCGCCGAAAAAGTATACAGACTGTAAGCGATGATGGTGGTGCTGGCTGCAATGGTGATATATTGATCGAGCATGGGAATGGTATAGCCATCCAATACTTTCCGCGTCAGGTTCGCCTCACCCGCTAACAAAGCCAACTCGGCGCGACGCTTACCAAACCCGATGTACAATGAGCCCAGCGTGGTGACCACGTACAACCAGGGTGAGAAGCGCGCCACCTGGATCAATGTAACCCCCGCAGCTACGCGGAGCACAAACCCTAACGCGATCGAAAACACATCCAGTAAATGGAAGTGTTTCAGCCACTTAGAATAAACGATGTTTTGCAGCAGGTATACCAGCGCCACCAGGGCAAAAGTTGGCGATAGCAGGTATGACAATGGGAAAAGTACGACGATCAAGGTCCAGGCTGCGCCACGCGCCACCGGCAGCGGCAGTTCCCCAGAAGCAATCGGGCGTTTCTTCTTCTTGGGATGCCGGCGGTCTGCCTCGATATCGGCCATGTCATTGATCAGGTAGACCACGCCGGAAAGCAAGCAAAAGATCGCAAAGCCCAACATGGCGCGAAACATGGGCGGCAGGTTGTTCAAACCAAGCTGGCGATCGAACACCAGCGCGGCGAAAATGACTATGTTCTTCACCCATTGTAACGGGCGCATCGCTTTTACCAGGGCAACCAGGATTTTCACGCTACCGGCCTCCTTTGCAAGATGGATCCAATGATAGCACAATCTAAATAAAACTGGGATACAGACGCCGGGTGCTCCCATGCTAAAATAAGTGCATGGCAAGATCTACTCAACCCAAGAAACGCCTGGACGTTCTGCTCGTGGAGCGCGGGCTGGTGGAAAGCCGCAGCCTGGCGCAGCGCCTGGTGATGGCCGGGCAGGTGCGCGTGGATGGGCAGATGGTGCTCAAACCGGCCACTGCCGTTCCAGGGGGCGCTCACCTGGAAATCGACCAGGGTCCGCCCTTCGTCTCGCGCGGTGGAGAGAAACTGGCAGCCGCTTTACAGGCTTTCCCTGTGCAGGCGGAAGGGAAAGTGTGCGCTGATGTGGGCGCTTCTACCGGCGGCTTTACCGACTGCCTGCTGCAACACAGCGCAGCGCGTGTTTACGCCATTGACGTGGGCAAAGGCATCCTGCACTGGAAACTGCGCCAGGATCAGCGTGTCATCGTGATGGAAAACACCAACGCCCGGTTCATCGAACGACTACCTGAGCCGGTCGACTTGGTTACTGTCGACGCTTCGTTCATCTCGCTGAAAGTGCTGCTGCCTGTGATTCACCGTTGGTTTGCCACGAATCGCGGAGAGGTGATTGCCTTGATCAAGCCCCAGTTCGAAGCCGGGCGCGCCGAAGTTTCGCGCGGCGACGGTGTCATCCGCGACTCGCTCGTTCACCGCCAGGTGCTGCAAGATGTGCTGGCTTTTGCCCGGCAAGCAGGCTTCGCGGTGTGCGGCCTGGAACGTTCGCCGTTGCTCGGCCCGAAGGGCAACGTGGAATTCCTGGCATGGCTGTACCTGCCCCCTGACCAGGCGCCTGCTGCCACGCAGATCGATCTGGATCAGATTGTGCCCTGCGAATAAAGGATCACACAAAATCTACAATCAAGATATCTGGCGGGCAGTACAGGCGCAGCACCGGTTTCCCTACCCCTGCCCCGGCTGTGACGAACAGGTGGGTTCCGTTTACCACAAAGTGGCCCTGGTTGAAACGCCGTCCGTAAGCTGAAGGGACCACCAGCGGGCCCAGTCCAGGCACCTGGAACTGGCCGGCATGATAATGACCAGAGAACACGGCTTTCGCCCCAGCCCGGCTCAGATCATAGATATTGTCGGCTGTGTGTGACAGGGCCAACACGAATTCATCCGCCTGGACCAGCGGTGGAGACCAGGGAGCAGGCCCCCAGGGCGCTTCGCAACCCATCAGGAGGACTTCGTTGCCATCACCTACCTCTAAACGCCGCCAGCCATTATATAAAAGCTCGATACCAGCCTTGCTCACGATCTCGGCAATCTGCCAGGGTCCAACCCAATAATCATGATTGCCCAGCACAGCATAGATTCCCAATCGACTGGTCAGAGGTTCCAGGACGCCGGGCAGGAGCTGTGCATAACAGGCCTCTGTGACAAAATCACCGGTGATGAACACCAGGTCGGGTTCCTCCTGGTTCAGGCGTTCAATCACATGCTGGTAATATGACAGTGGGATAGTTTCATTAACGTGCAGATCGCTTAGATGGGCCACACGTAAGCGCTCGCCATGCCAGTCTGCCGAGCGCACCTGGTAATGCCGGATGTGCAAGTCAGTGGTCGTAACCGGGCGGAACAGCGATTGCGGTGGTCCATCGACCGAGACAGGCGGGTCGCCTCGCAGCTTTTTCTGCTGCACGAGCTGTACAACTTCCCCAACACCGATGCCAACCAATACCAATAAAGGGCTCCAGGCCCACAGGGATGGCCAGGAGATATAACCCATGGTCACAAACCCACCCACGATCAGCACAAACGCCGATGGTATCGCCGTAGATTTGCGAATGCCATCCTTCAGGTAGCTGAGTGTGCGGTTGATCACAAAAATATAAACGCCGAGACCTGCCATTGCGCCGAGCAGGATAATAAGACAGAGCATGTAAGAATTTTGCCACCAGATCAACAGCCGGAACCTCCTAATTCGACATTGCTTGCAACGTTTCAGTGGTGTGCAGCACACGTTCACCGAGCACCTGGGCGATAAATCTGTGGAAAGCTATTGCCAGTTGTGGATCTTCGCTTTCCATGCGCTCCATATTTTCTGCAGTCAACCGGTAGACGATGCTGGACTGGCTGGTAACCACCGTCGCAGAAGCAGGTGTGCCCAGGTACAGGCCCAACTCACCTACAATCGTACCGGGACCAGTTTTACGAATGCGCACCAGGCTGCCTTCACCTTCACACCGCACCACAACCTGCCCCTGCTCGATGAAATACAACCCCTGGCTGGGTTTGCCCTGTTGGATCAATACATAACCAGACTCAAACGACAAACGTTCCATGTAACATTCAACCGCCCGCAGCAGCGCCATTTGAGTTTGCATGGCCGGTTGCCCAGCATCATCTTGAAGCAGCCGGTCAATCAGTTCAAGCGCTTGAGGGGAGGTTGGCCGAGAAGATTCTAACCCTTGTCTGACCGTCCTGGCCCGTTCAGCCAGGCCAACCTCTGCAAAGGTCTGGATCACTTGCTCCTCGCACCATTCGACGCCATGGTCCAGGTCAGGCTCGATGCGCCAGCAGTTTTGATCCTGTTCAGTGCATACATTTCTCATCAATTGCTGCTGCATTTTGGGCGGCAGGCCGGTAAAAACCAGGACAAGCTCCTGAGTTAAGGCAAATTGTCTCAGTTTGGCAAAACCCAGGATCGCAGAAGCATCCATGCCGGTAACCCGGCAAAAATCGAGCACTACGAAGCGAGGCCTGAAGGGGTCAGAAGTATGGATGTGCCGGCGCACCTGTTCTAATAATCCATGCGCAGTTCCGAAGAATATAAACCCTTGCAGTTCGAGGATATAAATCCAGTCGCCTTTCTTGCGTAACAAACCGCGATTCAGGCGGGCGCGCTCAACATTGCTGGAAAAATTGGAGCCGGAAAGCTCGTGCCTGACCACATTCACGCGACTGTATTCCACCACAAACAGGATCACTGCCAGCCCCAGGCCTAACCCGACCCCCGCCAGGAAGCCAATTATGTTGATGGCAATGGTGATCAAGACGACGATCAAATATTCACTTCGCGAGAACTTGAACCAACCTTCGTACAGCCAGGTCACAAGGAAATCCGCGCCCATGAAAAACAGCAAACCGCCTAAGACCGGTGTTGGCAGGTAGCTCAAAAGCCCGCCGCCAGCCAGCAACGCCACAACACACACAGCCGCAAGAAAGATACCCACCAGGCGGCTGCGCGCCCCGGTACGAAACGCCAGCGTCGAGTCGCTGAGAACATGGTAGCCCACAATGCTGCCCCCCAGGGCGGCCACCACATTAGAAATTCCCATTACCTTGAGTTCACGATTCAGATCGACATCCTGCCCATACGCCAGTTCGACACCGGTGGTGTTGAGCAAGACCGAGATCACGCTGATGACCACCAGGGCCGCCAGATTTCCCAGTTGACCAACCACTACCGGCCAGTTGGTCTCCGCCAGCTTTAACAAGCGCAACGGGGCCCATGGTTCAATGTGCGCTTGCGACCCCGAACCTAACAACCAGTCCTGCGCGGCGGCCTGTGCCACCGGTATGCGCGCAAACCAAAGGATGAGGTAAAAAGCCAGCACAGCAATAGCCAATGTGCCCGGCAAAATCAGGAAATGCTCGTAACGGCGCAGCAGCAGAGTCAAGGCAATTCCCAGGGCCAGGCCCGCCAGGCAGCGAACCAACCAATCCGGCTGCAGCAGCGCAGGTAAATCGACCCAACTGAACGGGGCATTGACCGTTACAGAGATCGCTCCCTGCACCAGCAGCAGGCCCGAGCCAGCCAGGAATCCACCGATGACAGGATAGGGCACAAATCGCACCAGTCTGCCTAAACGGAAATATCCCAACAGGAAAAAGACTGCCCCGGTCAGGGCAGAAGCCAGGCAGACAGCGGCAAAAAGCGTGGGGAACAGGCTGTTTGCATTTCCAGCAGCGATGCCCCTCGCAATGCTGGCGGCTGTCAGGGCCATCAGGATGGCAGCGCTATCTTGGATACCGCAAACCACTCCAGGGAAGGCGCTCAATAGGGCTGCCACCACGCCCAGAACGATGGAACCGAACAACATCATGCCGATCCCAGCCGGCAGAAAGCTAGAGAGCCTGCCTGTGAAGATCAACGCAGCAAACGCGATCGACACCGTAACGGCGTTGATGCCGGCTACCAGGCCCACTGCCAGACTGGGCAAGGCTCGCTGCGGGCGAAATTCTCTAACCAGGCGTTCTATGAGCGAGTTCATCCGGCCTCTTTGCTCACCACCGCGGGTAGTTCCAGGCAACTGGGGTGATCGGCGTCATGATACAGGCTTACGTGCGCCGGACGCGCATCCACGGCGCTCTCCTTGGCAACAACGCCTCCACTGTTGTAATTTTTCTGCAAATGGATCGAGTTCGGACAGGTAATCAGCAGGCGCAGGCGGCTGCCCCTGGAAACCTGCCGGGAAAAGAAGGTGAAACTGTCGAATTCGTAACGAGTGATTTCACCCGCTACGACCAGTTGTTCGCGCTCGAGCGAGTGGCGATAGCGCGCCCGCAGCAGATCCTGAGTCAATTGAATGTGAGAGCCATCCAGCAAAATCTCGGAAAGCGTGACCGAAAAATCTGCATCGGGTGTATCCAGGGCGATCCACGCCACCAGCTTTACATACCCGGTGATTTCTGTATCCTGCTCGAATGGCTGGCTGTGGTAAACCAAACCATTTCCAAAAAGGTTGAACGCATAGCGCTGGTCTGTCAGATAAGCCTTGATCTCCTGGCGTTCCAATGCTGCCGGGCGCGTATCGAGTGGATCATACTCATAGTGGTCCGGCTCAGACTGCACAGGTGGCTGGTCCTGCAATATTCCCGAATGAAAAACATCTTTAGCCTGTCCGTGCGTCGAGTTTAGATACAGCTTGAGGGCCTTGTCGGAAATTGCCTCCAGGCTGTCAGCATACTTCCATGTCTCTGCGCCCATAACGTAGTAAGCGACGCGCTGCTTGAGGAATTCCGGCTTAGGACCAGCTTTGAGCGTCCAATCGTACCATTCCTTGTGGAGTTTGTTCATATCGAGCATGCAAGCCGGGCCGAACTTCAAACCGCCGAACTCCTGGTTGGGAGTACGCGTCCCGGCGTGATCCCACGGGCCAACGACCAGGTAGTGAGCAGCTCGACCTTCATCCGAGCCATGCTGCATGTGCATGCGATAATAGTGCATTGCGCCTGGTTGGTCGCCATCGTAGTGACCGGTGATGGTCAATATCGGGATATCAATCTTGTGGTATTCCTGCGGCGTAAGCGCCATGCTGTTCCAATATTCGTCCGGTATGGGGTGCTGCATCCAGGTCTGGAAATGCGTGGAAGTATTCCCGGCCACCTGGTCCAGGTTTCGAAAAGGTGTGTGACTCAGATAGAGCTCGCGGAACTTATCGATCCAAAAAGACGCTTCCCCGAACAGGTTGGAATTCGGTGTTACGCCGCTGGTCAGGGTCAGCCACTGGATTTCATAGGGATAGAAAATGTTCTTGAAGAAGGGGAAATCCACGCCGGTGTGCGCGGCTGCCACCGGAACAATGGCTTTCAAGCCAGACGGGAACTCCTTCAACGCCATCCATTGATCGAAGCCGCCATAAGAGCCGCCCCACATGCTCACCGAACCATTGCACCAGGGTTGCTCTGCCAGCCAGGCCACCACATCATGCCCATCCCGGCCTTCGTTGACGAATGGCTCGAACTCGCCCTGCGAATTGCCCCGCCCCCGGCAGTCGACCAGTACAAAAGCGTAGCCATTCTGCGCAAAATAGTAGGCGCGCGGGTGATAAGAATCGGCAATATACGGGGTCAGTGTGAATATCGCCGGGACAGGTTCATCTCCCTTGGGCCGGTACACCGTGGCGTTGAGCTGCACGCCATCTCGCATGGGGATGCTCAGCCCCCACTGGAAATACACATCACGCGCCGCGCTCAGCTCGCCCTCGCCAACCGCGTTGTGATCTTTCTCGTCCGAACCGAAGAGTAATTTAGGTAGTTGCATGATGCTCCCTTTCGTAGTGCGCTCTATGGGGGCGCGGGCGACCCTTCAACGAAAATATCGTCACAGTATATCGAAGACAGGTTCCCCAGGCTGTCCCGGTACTGGACGCTGATATACTGGCCTGTCCGCCCGAACCCCGATTATTATAACCTCGCCCAGGGTTTTCTATGAGACTCTGTCCGGCCAACCCGGTGCTAACCAGGGTTATGATTAGTTTGAATGAAACGCAGAGGGTCTACGTAGTTGCTCACCACCTGTCGCAGGATCGAGGACCGAATTTTATCCGATTGATTTCCCCCGCGCCCAGAGCGCAGTGCGCTCAAATCGGGCCAATGGGCAGGCATTCTCTTCAAGATATCTGTATAGCTGATATCGAAATGCAAATGCCAGCCGGATTTTGCTCCGGCTGCCAACCCAATGTAACCAATATGCTGGCCGCGCTCCACTGCCTGGCCGGCACGAGCCAGAATATCCGGATCAACGTGTCCATAGCGCGAATAAACGATCTGGCGACTGGTTTCTCCACCTGGCAATGTAACCAACGCCTGTGGATGTTGGATCACAATGATGTACCCCCAACTGCCGGCCCGCCCCGCATAAGTGACCAGACCATCACCAATGGCATACACCGGCTTGCCTTGATCCGCTGAACTGATCCCCGGTAGATTCAAATCGGCTCCGGTGTGGTATCCGTACGAGTACCAGTTCAGGAAAGGATTCACATCGAACCATTCCCCAGCCCAAACCGGGTATTTGCTGTAGCGAGCCATTCCAGTTGGAAAAGCTGCCTCTCGCTCTTCCGGTGTACCTACCGGCGAATCGAAACGAGGGCTATCTCCCGGCAAAGCCGTCACGGGCACCCAGCGCACCGGTCCGAACGAAATTTCCGTGGGTGGGTCTTCACGAGTAAGATCGTACTGGCGCACGCGACCGATCAAGGGGTGCTGTGCTGGATCCAGGTCGAATTCCCCCAGCGGGTGCCACACATCATACAGATCGTGCATATCCACAATCACCAGGATCTCGTCAAGGTGCTGCTCAAGCTGGTATGAATTGTGCACCTTGTGGCAAATCGTAAAAATCGCTTTGCGAGTGGTGGCATGCTTTCCAGGAATGAAAGTTTCGATCCGATATCTTCCAGCGGGGGTGGAAGGCGGTAAGCTGTGATCCACTGCCACATCCATCGTGTCGTTGCTCGGTCGGGCCCAGATGTTATAGGGCTGCTGGCTAAGTGGATCTACCCGCGTAAATGTCAGCCATTCCTCCTGCAAAGCAGTGCGTTTCAGCGGATCCCCATAATCGAAATAATAAATCGCGAAATGCTGCAAATCATCATTCAGAACGTACACTACATCTGTCACGGGTTGCTCCTATTTTCGATGGATGCCTGTTCTCCAGGTTACAAGAATCATTCCCAATTCCGGCTGGTTATCGAAAATGGTGGTACTCCGGTTGTTACGCACATGAAGTGTAGGCTAATTTTCCAGGAATTCAGAGATTGACCAGACAACTGGCCCGAATATTGCAACAAAGGATCAAGCAGATTTCGCTTACGAGTACACACCCGAAAAGCATGGAGTAGGATACCAGAAATGAACAAGAAACTCCTAATTATCGCCCTCGTACTAATCATTTTTAGCCTGGCAATCACTGCCTGTGTCGACGACGGGAGCAACAATGCCAATGGCATTCAGGGCAGGTCTCCATTCGTTCAGCAAACGCTGTCAGCGAATGCAGCCACCGCCACCTTTGGCGCTGAGCAATTCAACCTGCAACTCACAGCCATGGCCGAGCGAGCTAAACATATCACGCCCATCCCACCTGGTCCATAGATCCATTTCTTCGGCACATCGATAGGCCATCGCTTTGACAAGGCGACTCATACCTCCGCGCGGACTGGTTTTCAGGGAAATATCGGCCAGCATACCCTGTGTAAAGGAGGCGCGTCTTGTCAAGAAAAATATTCGAAGCTTTTACAACCCAGGGCTATTCAGCCAGACATCGATGCTGGTATTCCGCTACACGTACGCGATATCTTCAACCCTAACCACCTCGACACTTTATCCTATCTGAACTATCTCAACCTGAAGAGGAGCGGGTCAAAGCGGTTTCCAAATGCGTAGGCAACGTCAGGAAGAGATCGCCCGGCAAGAGACCGGGATTACTTCATAACCCCCCATACATTTAGCACCCCATCTAGGCCTCCAGAAGCCAGACCGCGCCCATCCGGGCGGAAAGCTACGCAAGTTACCGCGCGGGTATGTGCGGCAAGCGTAGTTAGCAGCGCATCTTCTGACGAGGCTGCCTGGGCATCCCATAATCGCAATGTCCGGTCGCCGCCCGCCGATGCCAGCAATTGCCCATCTGGGCTGAAAACCACAGCCCAAATCAATGCCTGATACGTTCCCGATTTTCCATTATGGCCGCTGAAACGCGTTGGCTCCGGATATTTTTCCTGCCCGCTCCGATAAGCTTTATCAATCTCCCATAGTAACACCTGGTTGTTCTGATCACCTGCTGCAACCAGACGACCCTCTGGGCTTATTGCCACACTGTACAACGGGTCCTTGGCTTGAAACGAACCCAGGATGCGCTCCGAACCAACCTGGCGCAAACGCACCATCTTACCGTTTACCACTGCCAGAGAGCTTCCATCCGGCACAAATGCGATTGAAGGCACTGCAAACGTTCCCCCTATCATAACACCCACAACCTTGCCGGTTTCAAGGTCCCAGAAACGAGCGACTGCATCGTTCCCGCCCGATGCCAGTAGCTCACCTCCAGGGCTAAACGCCAGGTTATTGACGCCCTTCCGATGTGCATCTAGCACCAACGCGGGCTGCGGCTCGTTGTCGAGCTGCGTCTGCGCCATCAACCCCTGCACATCCCATACACGCACACGACCATCCCGGCTGCCTGCAGCCAGCCAGGAACCCTGTGGGCTGAATCTCAAGCTATGTGTCAAAGCGCCAACATGTATCACGGCCTGTACCTGCCAGTCGCGAACAGTGTACAGATGCAGCCTTTCTCCAGCGGTCACAGCCAGGAGCTGCCCATCTGGCGACCAGGCAACTGCCATGACCAGTTCCCAGGGTGTAAAACGAATCTCCTTGATCACTGCCAAATTAGCAACATTCCCCTTCGAAAGAGGTAGCAGATCTGACAGATCAGGAGGCGGTGGAGCAGGTTGCCTCGTGTAAGGCATGATCCACAGCAGCGAAAAAACCAGGTAAAGGTAAGGCCGCCAGCGCATCAGGGTCGAACACCCCACAGCCAAACCGAGCCATCATACGAGCCCGAAACCAGCCATTGGCCATCTGCAGAAAAAAGTAGATGATCTACCCCGCTGGTGTGACCATCCAGAGAACGCAACAAAGCGCCGTTGCCCACATCCCACAAGCGCACCAGGCTATTTTCGTAGCTGCCGCCGGAAGCCAGGACGCGCCCATCCGGACTGAAAGCCAGGCTTTCGATCACTTCGTCTGAGTTGATGGTGAGCAATACATCACCAGTGCGGATATCCCATAAACGGATCACACCATCATAATGCCCGGAAGCCAATGTATAGCCATCTGGCGAGAATGCAATCGTGTTTACAGCCCCGGTAAACGAAGTGTACAGCTTATACATCCATTTATTCTCTTTGAAATCCCAAACATTCATCGCATACCGGTCAGGAGTGATCGCCAGGAAATTGCCATCCAATGAAAAGGCTGCATCTAGCGCTGTGCCCGGATACATGACATTAGCAATCTGCCAGGCGCCCACATTCCATATTTGAACGCTGTTGCATCCATAAACAGGACTGGCATAAGCCACTGCCAGATTCTCGCCGCCGGGAGAAAAAGACATATTGCTCAGCCCTTGGTCCACATCATATAGCACCCCATAGGGCTTCCAATTGGGGCCATGCCAAACTTCCAGGCTGCTGATATATCCTTTCTGTTCCGTACCCTGGCGAGTGCCCGCCACCAACCAGTTTCCGCTGGGACTGACAGCAATATCCACTAAATCCTTACGTTCAGGGTACAGAGAGCGCAGCACCTGGCGAGTGAGTACATCATAGAGCAAGATGCTATCCGATGTCGCTACCGCCAGGATGCGTTCATCTGGCAGCCAGGCCAGATCGGTAACCGTATTAACATGCCAGGCCGCCAGCCCAGATACCTGCCCGGCGCTTTCTAAAGAGATTGCTACCAGGTTGTCAGGTAGCGGCGTCTGGGCATCCACCAGTAATGCTGTTGTGGGTGAAGCGGTCTGCGTAGATGTAAGTGTTGGGATGGGAGTAGAGGTAGCGGTTGAAGTCGCCGTGGGTGTAGTGGTAGATGCGAAGGTCGCTGTGGATTCGGGCGTAGCGGTAACGATCTGCAAGGCTGGCTGTCTGTGTGGCAGCGCACAGACCACACCCAGGCACAGCACTGCCAGGCAAATAACGATGAGACGCCAATCAATCCGATCTGTCATTGCAGGTGACCGCCTAAATCTCTCTAAAATTCTTACGACACATCCGCCAAAACATGCGCCCCTAATTGTAGCACCAGATTAGCCTCTAAAGAGGGTATAATAGGTGGGCTTTGTAGATCCCCCAGACCGCAAGGCGCCTGCAAGGAGTAACATGACTGACCCGCGAACTGAGAACCTGGCAAAGATCCTTGTAAACCATTCCATTCAGGTTAAACCGGGCGATTGGGTCTTTATCCTGTTCAACACAGCCGCTCTGCCGCTCGCCCGAGAAACACTGCGAAATGTATTGCGCGCTGGAGGGCATGCGAACCTCATTCTTGAGGATGACGATATGCGTGAGATCACGCTGTCAGAGTCGTCCGATGAACAATTGGATTGGATATCACCCGTGGAAACGGTGGTCTATGACAAAGTCAACGCAGCTATCAACCTGCGAGCGGCCACCAATAGCCATACGCTGACCAACATTGCCCCGGAGAAACAACGCCGGCTTCAAATGGCGCGTCGACACCTGATGCAAACTTATCTGCAACGTTCTGCGGCAGGAGATTTACGCTGGGTGGTCACGAATTACCCCTGTTATGCCCTGGCGCAAGATGCAGATATGAGTTTGCGCGAATATGAGGACTTTGTCTACGCCGCAACCTTCGCAGATCAAGCCGATCCTGTTGCCGCCTGGCAACAATTCCAACACCGGCAGCAGCGCCTGATCGATTGGCTCGCCGGCAAGAAACAAGTTGTCTTACGTGGCCCCAATGTCGATCTCAAGCTATCGATCGCTGAGCGCACTTTCGTCAACTGCAGCGGGCAAACCAACATGCCGGATGGCGAAATTTTTACCGGGCCAGTCGAAGACTCTGCAAACGGGTGGGTGCGTTTTACTTATCCTGCCATTTTCAGTGGCCGTGAAGTTGAGGATGTAGAATTAGAGCTGAAGGACGGCAAAGTAGTCAATGCCCGAGCTCGCAAGAACGAGGAGTACTTGCTCAAATTATTGGATAGCGATCCCGGAGCACGCTACCTGGGTGAATTCGCGATTGGAACGAATTACGGTATTCAGCGCTTTACCAAAAATATCCTGTTCGATGAAAAGATCGGCGGTAGTTTTCACATGGCAGTTGGCGCTGGCTACCCGGAAACAGGCAGCAAGAACCAATCCAGCATTCACTGGGATTTCATTTGCGACATGCGCAATGATAGTGAGATCCTGGTAGATGGTGAACTATTCTATAAGAATGGTGACTTTACACTCAGTTAATGGTATACGAGGACTATGGAACACGAGAATATTTCGACAGAGAACGATATGGCAAAAGAAAACCTTCAAACCCCAGATAGAGACAGGCCATCCAACAGCAAGGCCGGCTCGCTGATCCAGCAAATCGGGCTCAACATGTTAATGGTTGGCTTAGTGGCGCTACTGGGCTTCCTGATCTGGCAACGCTTCTTTGCTGAGCCCCAGGTGCTGGCAGCGCCAGCTTTAGATCAAACGCAACCCAGTACTGGCAACACAACCGGTGGAGCGGGTGGGCCCATCGCTGCTCCCCAGGATATCGGGCTGACGAACATCGGGCTTTCTCCCCTCGCCACGCCTATGGCCTTTTCAGATGGCATCCTGCGGGAAACCAACCTGAACACGATCATTCCCACTCGTCCCAGAACAGAGGTGATCACTTACACCGTAAAAACTGGGGACACCCTGTTCAGCATCGCCCAGAACTTTGGCATCAAGCCCGAAACTGTGTTGTGGGGCAATTTCGAAGTGCTGGAAGATAACCCCCACTTGTTAAAACCCAACCAGGTGCTGAATATTCTGCCAGTGGATGGCACCTATTACAAGTGGGCAGAGGGCGACTCCCTGGGCGGCATCGCCGATTTCTTCAAGGTAGATTCGCAGCAAATCGTCAATTATCCAGGCAACCCCATCGACCTGACCCAGGTCTCCACCCAAACGGCAGGTATCCAACCAGGCACCTGGCTGATCATTCCAGGAGGTAAGCGCGACATAAAAGATTGGGGGCCGCCTGCCATTACCCGGCAAAACCCTGCTTCGGCTCGCTTCTACGGTGCGGGGGCCTGCCCCAGTGTTTATTCTGGCGCCATCGGTACAGGCACTTTCATCTGGCCGACAACGGATCGCTCAATTTCCGGCTACAACTACGATCCCGGCGTGCACCCGGCTATCGATATCGGCGGGCAAGAGGGTAATCCAATTTACGCCTCAGATAGCGGCGTGATCGTGTATGCTGGCTGGAGCGATTACGGGTACGGTTACCTGATTGTTATCGATCATGGTAACGGTTGGCAGAGTGCCTATGCCCACCTGAGCGCAGTAGCTGTTTCCTGCGGGCAGAGCGTCTATCAGGGTGGATACATTGGGGCCCTGGGTAGCACAGGCAATTCCAGTGGACCGCACCTGCACTTTGAGCTGGTCTTTAACGGCGTAAAAGTCAACCCGCTAGACTATGCGCGCTAGGAGAAAGCCATGAACCTTTCAACCATCAGCATCGAAAAGCCTTTGGAGACCAATTTCATCCTGGGCCAATCTCACTTCATCAAAACCGTTGAGGACATTCACGAAACACTGGTCAACAGCGTTCCAGGGATCAAGTTTGGCCTGGCCTTCTGTGAGGCCTCCGGCAAATGCCTGGTGCGCACCACGGGTACAGATCCCGATATGATCGAGCTGGCCCAGAAAAACGCCCTGGCAATCGGCGCCGGGCACAGCTTCATACTTTTCTTAGGTGAGGGGTTCTACCCGATCAATGTGCTCAACGCCATCAAGGCAGTTCCCGAAGTCTGCCGGGTTTTTTGTGCCACAGCGAACCCTGCTGAAGTGGTGATCGCTGAGACTGAGCAGGGGCGTGGCATCCTGGGTGTTGTGGATGGCTTCTCTCCACAAGGTGTGGAGGATGAAGAAGGTGTAGCCTGGCGCAAGGGCTTTCTGCGCATGATCGGTTACAAATCCTAGCGCATCCACTTGTTTGGCCAACTTGGCGCATGAGCGAAGCGGATCACGCTCAGTTTCTGCCAGTCGGCAAATTACCAGCCGAATTGCTGGAGAATTTGCTTGCCCGGGCTCCCACCAGTGACGCGCGCCTGTTAGTTGGGCCAGGTATCGGGCTAGATTGCGCGGTTTTGGATTTCGGATCATCTCTGCTGGTGCTCAAATCCGATCCGATCACCTTCGCAACAGATGAGATCGGAACGGGGCTCGAATATCCAGATACGAATTTTGCTCGATAAGGAACAAGATCATGAACATTTTAGTCACCGGAGGCGCAGGATACATCGGCAGCCACACCTGCGTTGAACTATTGCAAGCTGGACATCAGGTCACTGTTGTGGACAACCTGGCAAACAGCAAGGAAGAAGCGCTCCTACGCGTGCAGGAGCTTACTGGCAAGGCATTGACCTTTCACAAAGTCGATCTTCTGGATCAAGCAGCTCTCGAGAGCATTTTCGAACAACAGACCTTCGACGCGGTGATTCATTTCGCCGGATTGAAAGCGGTAGGAGAGTCGGTCTCCATCCCTTTGCGCTACTACCACAACAACCTCACTGGAACCCTGATCTTGCTAGATGTAATGGGCAAGTACGGCGTGAAGAATATTGTTTTCAGTTCATCGGCTACGGTCTATGGGGAGCCCCCCAGTGTACCCATCCGCGAGGACTTTCCCCGCCACACGCAGGCCAACCCTTATGGGCGCACCAAACGCATCATTGAGCAGATCATGGAAGATCTATTCACTGCCGATCCACAGTGGAACTTGATCCTGCTGCGCTATTTCAATCCCGTAGGTGCGCATTCCAGCGGACGAATCGGAGAGGATCCGCGCGGCATCCCCAATAACCTGCTACCTTACGTTGCACAGGTCGCTGTAGGTAGATTGCCTCACGTACGCGTTTTTGGCAACGATTACCCCACGCCCGATGGTACTGGCGTTCGAGATTACATCCATGTCGTAGATCTGGCTATCGGCCACCTGCGTGCTTTGGACCGGCTGGCGGCAAACCCAGGGCTGGTAGCCTACAACCTGGGCACCAACCGGGGTTACAGTGTCCTGGAAATCATCGCAGCGTTCGAGCAAGCCTGTGGCAAGCCGATCCTATATAAGATCGTAGAACGCCGCCCCGGCGATATCGCTACCAGTTATGCCGATGCCAGCAAAGCCAATGATGAGCTACGCTGGCGCTGCACCAGAGGCATCGAAGAGATCTGCGCCGATACCTGGCGCTGGCAATCGAACAACCCGAACGGCTATGAATAACATGGCACCTGGTCAATCCTCCGTAACAGGCACTGCGAAAACGAGCTTCCCAGGCCCGGCGTATCGCATCCAGACTGCGCGGCTGGTGATCCGCTGCTGGCATCCTGGCGATGCGCTGTTGCTTAAAACCGCGGTTGACGAGAGCCTCGACCACCTGCGCCCCTGGATGGACTGGGCGGCCCAAGAGCCCGAGGAATTGCAAACAAAAGTCGAGCGACTGCGCCAGGCGCGCAGCAAGTTTGACCTGGGGCAGGATTTCATTTACGGCATTTTCAACCGGGATGAGACGCGCGTTTTGGGCAGCAGCGGGTTACACACCCGCCTGGGCCCGCAAGCGCGCGAGATCGGCTATTGGATCCACAAAGATTTCACCAACCAGGGCCTGGTAACAGAGAGCAGCGCAGCTCTGGTACGTGTGGCCTTTGAAATTGACAAAGTTCATCGCGTCGAGATCCACTGCGCCCCCAACAATCTAGCCAGCGCGTCTGTGCCTCGCAAGCTCGGTTTTATCCATGAGGCTACTTTGCGCCAGCGCGTCCAGTTTAGCGAAGACAAGTATGTTGATTCGATGATCTGGACTCTGTTCGAAGCGGATTACCCCAACAGCCGTGCTGCCCAGACACCAATCGAAGCCTTTGATGCGATGGGGCGAAAGATTCTGTAAGTAGTAAGTAGATGGAGAGATAACTCATGGAATATCGCAAATTGGGTCGAACTGGCCTCAAAGTTTCCGAGTTGTGCCTGGGCACAATGCAGTTCGGTTGGACGGCAGATGAACCCCTCTCTTTCCGTATTTTAGATGCCGCTTACCAGGCGGGCATCAATTTCATCGATACTGCCGATATCTACTCCATCTGGGCAGAAGGCAACCCCGGGGGTGTAGCAGAAACGGTGATCGGCAAATGGTTGAAGAAATCGGGGATACCTCGCCACCAGATAATCATCGCCACCAAAGTGCGCGGTCGTATGGGAGCAGGGCCGAACGATGAGGGACTTTCTCGCGCCCACATCCTCGATGCAGTTGAAGCATCTTTGCGCCGCCTGAACACAGATTATATTGACCTATACCAAACTCACTGGTTCGATGAAAACACAGCCATCGATGAAACCCTTCGAGCTCTGGATGATCTGGTGCGACAAGGCAAAGTGCGCTACTTAGGCAGCTCCAACTACCCAGCCTGGCGCCTGACCGAGGCTACCTGGATGTCGTCACTCCGCGGATTGGCTCGATATGACTCCTTGCAGCCGCATTACAATCTGGTGCACCGGGCCGAATTTGAGCGTGAACTCGCCGAGGTCTGCCAGGCTTACGGCATCGGCGTGATCCCCTACAGCCCGCTGGCAGGTGGGTTCCTGACCGGTAAATATCGCCCCGGTCGCCTGGCTGAAAGCGCCCGCGCTTCTGGAACCAGGCGCTATTTTACCGAGCGCAATTGGGCCTTGCTGGACGCCCTGGATAAGCTGGGGCAGGAAAAAGGTGGAGCATCCATCTCGCAAATTGCCCTGGCATGGCTGCTTGCAAACCCTTTGGTCACCAGCCCCATCATTGGCCCGCGCACCCTCGAGCAACTCACAGACAACCTGGGCGCCTCCGGCCTGCGCCTGACTGCAGAAGAAAAAAAGGCGCTGGACGAAGCCAGCGACTGGAAGCAACCTGAGTAACACCGGGCTTATTCAAAAGTCTGCCTGATTTCATCCCAGGCGTCTAAAAAGGCCTGAACAACCTCAGGGTCATACTTCGTACCGCTGCCAGCTTCGATCTCGCTCTTTGCCAATTCGTACGGCGAGGCTTGCTGGTACACACGCGCCGATGTCATCGCATCAAAAGAATCTGCCACTGAGACAATCCTGGCCCCCAATGGGATCTCTTCGCCAGCCAGGCCATCTGGATAACCTGTGCCATCCCAACGCTCATGATGGTGACGAATGATCGGAATGACCTGTGACAGGTAAGGCACGCTCTGCAGCAACTCCGCGCCCACTACTGTGTGCTGTTTCATCTCCGCCCATTCCTGCATATCCAGTGGACCAGCCTTGGCAAGAATGCTTTCTGCGATGTAGATTTTCCCAATATCGTGGAGAATCGCGCCAAATTGTAGTGGTTTTATCTGTGCAACTGCCCATCCCATGTGCCGGGCGATCAAAACGCTGTAACTCATCACACGCTCAACGTGCCCGCGCGTATACTGATCGCGTAGTTCAATCGCATTTGAGAGCATGATCAGGCTGGCTTCATAAGCCTGCTCTAGCTGTGCCAGCATTATCTGCTGGTTGCGATCCAGGCGCGAGCGAATCGTTGCAACCAATTCCTGTCGATCTACTGGTTTGACCAGGTAATCCTCGACCCCCAGCTTCTTGCTGGCGAAAACGTCATCCCGCTCACCGCGTGCAGTCAAGAATATGAAAGGTATCGTCACCCACTCCGGATGTGTACGCACAACATTGTAAAACTCAAAGCCATCCATCTCGGGCATCGAGATATCTGAAAGGATCAGGTCTGGGAAGAGCTTCTCCATCTGCTGCAGCGCGTTCAGGCCGTGAATCGCGGAAACAACCTTGAAGCCCTCCGTCTCTAGCAGGATTTGTAAGCCTTCACGCAGGATATCGTGATCTTCAACAACTAAAATCGTCGCATCTGACATACCATCATCCAAAGTCCCAAAATCGTATTGTCTCTATTCTAACGCAATTTTGCAAGCGCTGTTACAATATCTTTGGATGAATTACCAGCAAATTCCATGATTCCAAGAGGGTAGAGGCCTTCACAAATGTCGATAAAAATTCCCGAAAAAGCAGAGACGGTTCACACACTAGATTTGAATTTCCTGGGTTTACATGGCGTTATTGCCGCCTACTTGATCCCACACGCACAAGGTGCAATCCTGATTGAAAGTGGGCCCGGCTCAACCCTGCCTGGCTTGCAAGCCGGCCTCCAGGACCTCGGGATGAGCGTGCAAGACATTACTGATTTATTCGTCACACACATCCACCTGGATCACGCTGGCGCGGGCGGTTGGCTGGCCCGGCAAGGAACTCAAATCCATGTACATCCAGCCGGCGCACCTCACCTGCTCGATCCAGAAAAACTGCTTTCCAGTGCAACTCGCATTTATGGCGACAAAATGGATTTGCTGTGGGGCGAATTCCTGCCTGTGCCAGTTGAGCGCCTGTCGGTCATGGAACATAACCAGGTGTTCGAGGTCGGAGGCGTAAAAATTCGCGCCCTGGATACTCCTGGACATGCCAACCATCATCTTGCTTATGTGTGTAACGGGATTTGCTTCAGCGGCGATGTCGGAGGTGTTCGTCTGGCTGGATACCGGCATCTGCGCCTGCCTACTCCTCCCCCTGAATTTCACCTCGAAACATGGCGGCAGAGTTTGAAGCTGCTCCAGGACGAGTTCGGGCGAGGATCATTCACTCGCCTGGCGCCCACGCATTTCGGCATCTTCCAGGATACAGATTGGCACCTGGCCGCGCTGGAGGGAACTCTCGATGAAATCGAACAATGGGTTTTAACTAACCTGCCTGCGGAACCATCCTTCGAGCAGCTCAACGCACAATTCCTGGAATGGACCCGCCAGCGCTCCTTAGCACAAGGCCTTCAAAACTCCGATTTTGACGCCTACGAAGCTGCAAACCCATCCTGGATGTCACCCCAGGGCATTCAACGTTACTGGCGTAAGTACCGCAAGGATGTTGAAAAGGCAAACCGCTAGCCCAGGTTGGGCTGTCCACACAAGGGCAGACAAGAGGCGCTATGAAGAATCTGTCGATAGACCAGTTGGAGCACTCTGAATTTGTAAACCGGTTGCGGACTGCGCGCAGTGTGGCCGTACTCACCGGAGCAGGCATCTCCGCTGAAAGCGGCGTGCCCACATTCCGGGAGGCACAAATTGGTTTATGGGCGCGTTTTCGCCCAGAGGAACTGGCGACTCCACAAGCCTTCCGGAAAGATCCACGCCTGATTTGGGAATGGTACACCTGGCGGCGCGAATTGGTCCAACAGGCCAGGCCCAATCCCGGGCACCTGGCCCTGGCAGCGATGGAAGAGCGGATACCAGTCTTTGCGTTGATCACCCAAAACGTAGATGGGCTGCACCAACTAGCAGGCAGCGGCAATCGCTTCCCGGTAATCGAACTACATGGCAATATTTGTCGCACAAAATGTTTCGAAGAGGACATCCCGGTCGAAACCTGGGAAGAAACCGATCAAATCCCACCGCGTTGCCCCCGGTGCGGCGGGCCGCTGCGCCCTGATGTGGTCTGGTTCGGGGAGGCGCTGCCCCTCCAGGCCATCCAGGCCGCCTGGGAGGCTACCCAAACCTGTGAAATCTTCTTCTCGATTGGCACTTCCGGCTTGGTTGAGCCAGCCGCCTCGCTGCCGTTCATGGCTCTGAAAGCTGGCGCCAGCGTGGTCGAGGTCAACCCAAACGAAACACCGCTCACCTCACACGCTACTTATGTACTGAACGGACCGTCTGGGATAATTCTACCGGCCATCGTCAAAGCCATTTGGGGATAAGGATGCCTTTACCTGCGGTTTACCATCAAGGATTGCAGCGCGTCGTACCAGAAAATATACGCCAGCCCGGAGCAGAACACTCCCAGGAAGCCCACGCTCAACCAGCCCTCCCCAGGCAGTGCGCGCACCTCACTTAGGCCCGTTTGAGCGAGAAACAACAGCGAACTGAACAGCCAGCCAAACATCATTACATAGAACATCATGCGCGTGGCTGGAAATTGCCGCAAGCCACGCCGTGACAGTGTAGAGAACACCGCCCAATTCAGAGCACTGATCAATACCAGGAAATCCCCAACCGTTCCGAAGCGTCCCTTCGCCAGCCCCCGCAGGTCACCCTGAGTGACCACCAGCAAAACCCCTAACGCAGCCAACAGGATGCCAATCGCCTGCCTCAAAACCAGGCGCTCACCCAAAGCTGCCCAACCGAGCAAGGCCATAAAGATTGGCGTGGTAGCTACAATCCAGGAGGTAGTTGTCGCCTGGGCAGTCTGCAAACCAGTGGACTGCAACCATTGGTGGAAAGTGATCCCCAAGAAGCCCAGCAGCGCCAGATAAGCCAGTTCTTTGCCCCCTGGGATAGCGAACTGGCGGCGCACAGCGGTAGCTGTCCCCAGGATCAACACGCCCATTCCAAAGCGCAGCCAGATCACCGTGGCTGGCGAAACAAAACCCAGGGCAACCTTGGTTGCTACAAAAGAAACCCCCCAGGCAATCACAGCCAGTAATACCTCAAGGACAGGAATCACGGCTGCTTTAGAAGAATGGGTCAGAATCCGTGCATGCGGCCCGCTCACAGCGCGCTGGAATGGATAGTTCTAAAAGCCTCGCAGTAATGGGCGCGTCCAGGGGGTGCCCAACAATACAACTACCAACATCAATGAAAACCAGATTGCCGCGCGCTGGTGTTTGGCAGCTGCTCCCTCTACTTTACGGGGTAAAATGCTCCCCAGGTGTGCAAAAACCACAGCCAGCACCATGTAAAAAACGTGCTCCAGGGCAAAGAAGCGCAGGTCAGGATTCCCCATGGCTGCGCCAAAGTTCTGGAAAGCGCTGCGCGTAAGCGGGCTGAAAAAGATATGCAATAGCAATCCGAGTAGAAATTGGATGTCGATCGCCATCCCAGTGAACATGCCCACCTGGCGATCTCGGCCTGTCCATGCGCGTTTGCCAAACCACCCCAGGTAAGCGCGTACAACCGCCAGGATGGCCAGGATCAAAACGACCCAGCGAACCAGGTTATGTAAAGCTAATAAAATCGGATACATTGTAAGGCCTCCTGCAGCCATCAGACTAAAAATCGAATACTTACCCACCGGTCTGTAAACGAGCCAATCTTACCAAAACTAGGTAAGATTGTCAATTTCCGCATTTGGTTGACGTTGGTGCGCGTGTATCCCTTATCTTGGATGCTGTTCTATGATAGGATTCGATACGTTGCCTCTCTCATTGAGGCCCAATCCTTCTTTCACTTTGAGGAGCTATGTTCGACATTCCCGACGCTGAAATCCTACCCCTTTGCCTGGAGCACGGCTTCTGGACCTGGTCAGCCCAGGCAAAAGTCACCCCCATCCCGGTCAAGCGCGCCCAAGGTGTGTATTTCTGGGACGTAAATGATAAACGCTACCTGGATCTGAACTCTATGGTGATGTGCGTCAACATCGGTCATGGCGATGAGCGCGTGATCAACGCTATCATAGAGCAGGCCCGCCAGTTACCTTTCGCTGGCCCTCCAATGGCGACTCGCCCTCGCGCCATGCTGGGCAAGCTGCTGGCGGAGATCACCCCTGGCAATCTTAATCGCTTCCTGTTCACCCTGGGCGGGGCTGACGCCAACGAAAATGCCATCAAGTTGGCGCGCGCTTACACAGGCAAGCACAAGATCCTGGCGCGTTATCGCTCTTATCACGGCGCCTCGGCTGGGGCCATCGCCGCCACCGGCGATCCACGCCGGGTTGCCTGGGAACCCAATTTAATGACCGGCGTGGTGCATTTCCTCGATCCCTATCGCTATCGCTCCACCTTCCACCGCACCAATCCAGACATCTCGGAAGCAGAGTTTGCACAGGATTATCTCAATCACCTGGAGGAGATCATCCTGTATGAGGGGCCGGAGACCATCGCAGCGGTCCTGCTGGAGAGCGTCACCGGCACCAACGGTGTGATCATCCCGCCTGAGGGCTACCTGCAAGGCGTGCGCGCCCTGTGCGATCGCTACGGTATTTTGCTCATCGCCGATGAGGTCATGAGCGGCTTCGGACGCACCGGCAAGTGGTTCGCTGTCGAGCATTGGGACGTGGCGCCAGACCTGATGACGATGGCCAAAGGCCTGACCTCTGCTTATGCCCCCCTGGGAGCCGTAGCCATGCGGCCGGAGATTGCCGAGTTTTTCAACGAACGCACTTTCCAGGGCGGGCTAACTTATAACGCGCATCCCATCTCACTGGCGGCGGCGATTGCCAACATCCAGGTGATGCAAGCGGATCACCTGGTGGAGAGGGCAGCGGCGATGGGGCCGGTGCTGCACCGCATGTTAGCCGACCTGGGCGAGCAGCACCCTTCGGTTGGCGAAGTCCGTTCGATCGGCCTGTTCGGCATCCTGGAGTTGGTACGCGATCGCCGTACCCGGGAGCCGCTGGCGCCCTTCAATAGCAACAGCCCGGAAATGCTTGCCGTGCGCAAGTATTTGCTCGATCACGGGGTGTACGTGTACTCCCACTGGCATACCATCCTGATTATCCCACCCCTGATCATCACCGAAGAACAACTGGCGCAGGGCTTCGCCGTGCTGGACCAGGCGCTGCAGATCAGCGATGCGGCGGTAAAAGCCTGATCTTGCTATCTGGCAGTGAGCGACATCCCGCCCCTGTTCTTAGAAAACATGCAAAGCCTGTTGGGCGATGCGTATCCTGCCTTCCTGGCAAGCTACAATGATCCGCCCATAACCGGTTTACGGGCGAACACCTTGAAAATCACCCCACAGGCTCTGGCAGAACGCCTGCCTTTCACCCTGGAGCGCCTGCCGTGGTCTCCAGCAGGGTTCCGGCTCAGTGAAAGGCAGGCTGTACCAGGCAAGCACCCTTACCACGCCGCCGGCCTGTACTACCTGCAAGAGCCCTCTGCGATGGCGGTGGCAGAAGCGCTCGCCCCCCAGCCTGGGGAGCGCGTCCTGGACTTGTGCGCGGCCCCAGGCGGCAAATCCACCCACCTGGCAGCGCTCATGGAGAACCAGGGGCTGCTGGTCGCCAATGAAATCCACCCGCAGCGGGTGTGGGAACTGGCAGAGAACCTGGAACGTTGGGGGGCATCCAACGTGGCGATCGCCAACGAAAGCCCGGCGCGTTTGGCACAATCTTTCGATGCGTTTTTTGACCGGGTGTTGGTAGACGCTCCCTGTTCAGGAGAGGGCATGTTCCGCAAGAGCCAGACAGCTCGCCAGGAATGGACACCCGAGTTGGTACAGCGTTGTGCCATACGCCAAAAAGCCATCCTGGAAGATGCCCTGAGCATGGTGCGTCCTGGC
Organism: Chloroflexota bacterium; assembly: GCA_040752025.1. GTDB lineage: Bacteria > Chloroflexota > Anaerolineae > Anaerolineales > UBA4823 > JBFMFR01. The sequence continues at coordinate 59,865 of JBFMFR010000038.1, forward strand.
GGTTGGTTGGTTTATGCAACCTGCACCTTCAACCCAGACGAGAACGAAAGGGTGATCGCCAGCCTGCTGGAGGCAAATCCGCAGTTCGAGCTGGTAGCCATCCCCCCCTTTCCCGGCAGCCAGCCAGGCAAAACCGAATGGCTTGCAGCGGATTCACCGCCCGCCCAGGTTGGAGGCTGCCTGCGCTTATGGCCTCACCACTGCATGGGAGAGGGGCACTTCCTGGCTTTGCTGCGCCGCCAACCAGTGCAGGACCCGCAGGCGAACGATACCCACCCATCCAGTTACCTGGCAAAAGCTCGCCATATGAAAGGGCCCAACACAGGCGCCAGCGCATCTGCCATCCAACTCTTCGAGCAATTCTGCCGGGAGCATCTCACCCTCAATCCCGCGGCAGAGCAAACTGCACAACAACGCCTGCAAGTATCCGGCACCTATCTGTATGCGCTGCCACAGGATCTGCCCAACCTGGGTGACTTACGCCTGATCCACCCCGGGCGATGGTTGGGCAGCCTGCACACTGGCAAAACCCGGCGGCAAGAGCGTTTCATACCCTCACACGCCCTGGCGATGAGCCTGCGCCCCGAGAACTGCCAGCAGGTTATCAACCTCTCAGCAGACGACCCGCAAATACGGACCTACCTGCACGGGGGAACCTGGCAACAGCAGGGTAAAGACGGCTGGGCGCTGGTTTGTGTGGACGAATTTCCCCTGGGTTGGGCAAAACGTGTCCAGGGGCAGATCAAGAATTATTACCCGCGCGGCCTGCGCTGGCTTTGAACACGAGCCTTTTCCAACCGAAAAATGCGCCGCAGGATCGCCAGCGAAACTGCATAAGTGGAGTCCATGCCAAAATACGACAGGTTGCCAGCTCCCAGGTTCTTGCCCTTTCCCAGAGGCGTATCCGAAGCGTAGTGCAAAATTCCTAAATCGAACGGCAGCCCGTACAAGTTGACCAACTCATCAATCGGATGGCGCTTGGGCCGGTACATTTCGTAAACCGCCGAGAGGTAGGGTCCGGCTTCCATCTCAATCACTGTATAGCCTTCTCGATAGAAAACATCCATATAGTGGGCGTTTTGCAGAAATGTACCGAGCACCGAGACGGATTTTTGGTTATCCAGCACGGTGCCATAAACCAGATCCTGAGCCACATCCGCCGACGAGAAACAGTTGGCATACAAATACGTGTTGCGCGACTGCTCATCGTGCACCACATTCGAGATCATCACATCGCCAACGACTGCGTTCAGGGTGGCTGCTTTGCCCATCACGTAAACTCCCAACACGGAGCCAACCTGGGAAGCGACTTCAGCCAGCAAATTGAACGCCGACAGCCCCAGCGGGTAGTCGATGTTCAGAATGACTGCATCGCTTTCTGCCAGCCAGGAGGCCGCCCCAGAAGCTTCCGCCAACCCCGGGCCATTGAAGTGCAGCCGCCCATCGAACCAGGCCGGGTTCAACCGGGATAGTTCGAAAACTTGCGCCTCGACATCAAAAGAGCGCTGGCTGGGGACGCGCAAAATATTCAATTCCTGCTCGCATAACCGCTGTTCTTCGATAGAGTCGCGGCCCTGCGACGCTTGCTGGTACTTCTTCAAAAGGTAGTAAAGGAAATTCTCACGGCTGGATGCCGCCTGGCCTCCCTGGATGTCTGCCCACTCAGCCAACAACTGAACATTATGCGTTTGCTCCAGGAAGCGCGCCAAAATTTCCTGCTGGTTCAAAGCAAAGCCACTCAGGATATTCACCAGGCTGTGCGTATTGCTGGAAACGAAGTAAACCGGCCGCTCATACAGAAATGGCGCAGCCTGAGCGATATTATCCCACCAATCGTGGGTCGCCCGCCGGTATTCGATGAGAGACCCGCTGAGAAGCTGCAAGCGCAGATTGAGCGGCGCGGCGGCTATTTTCTCCAGATAGCTTTCAAAATCATCCCCCCAAATCATCTGCAGTCGATCCACATCTTCCGGCAAGATGCCCAATACCTGCGCCAGCCGGGTGTGGGCAACAGGCTCCCCCAGCAGTTCATCTGACAGATCATTCCAGGGCGTTACCGGCAGCCTCTCTTGCAAGCGCAAGTGGAGCTTGTTCCATTCGATCTGGTAGGCTGCCAGCAAGGGGACGATATCATCGATATCCGAGCGGCTGGCGATAAAGCAGGCCAATATCTCCTTGCCATCGAAAAAGCAGCGGCGGCGCCTGGCCAGCGCAAACACCTCTTGCCAGGCGCTCACCTCGCCGTAGCCAGCGCGCTCGAAAACCCTGGCGCTCTGACCGAGCACGATCAACTGCACATCCGCCATACAGGCTGGCAGCCGCAACTGGCAGTAAATAAAAGCAGCCATATCACTGCCCAGGTCGCGCGCTCCAGGGTGCAGCAGCGATTTCATCCCGGCGTGCGCTTCTTCCAACGTGCGGATCTTCACCTCAGCCGAAGAGCGCAGCAGCGAATAGTAAGTACGCTGGTAGAGCTCGATCTCCTCAGAGCCAGTGCTGGGAACCGTTCTTTCCATAATCGAATAGGAAGCGTTTAGCGGCGCGTCTTAAATTTTTTCTTCTTTCTACGAGACCGTAGCGGCGGTGCATCCAGCGGCCCATAGCGTGAGGGTCCCATGGCGCTATACATAATGGCATAAAAGAACACTAACACGCCGAAACCCAACAAAGCCAACAACGCCGCAGTCAGCAATACTGCATACAAGTGGTTTACAGGAATGTTGATCAGTGGGACCGGCCTGGAGGCCATTAGTTCATACGAAGCATTGGCCTGCGGCAACCAATTATTGCGGATATTGGCATCGACCAACTCCACTGCCCCGGCAAAGGACATGATCGGGATCAAGATGATCAGGATCAGGCCAATGCCCCGCCAGATCGGATGCACCGTCCAGGGACGGCTCGCCATCTGACCTTCCGTCGAATATTTCGAATATCTACCCATTGTTCATCTCCACCTGGCTGGCGCGTTCTACAGCCTGAATTAATTTATAGTAGCCTGTACAGCGGCACAGGTTGCCGGTAAAGGCTTGCTGGATATCCTGGCGGCCTGGCTGCGGATGCTCTTCGAGCAGCTTCACAGCAGACATGACAAAGCCCGGCGTGCAATAACCACACTGGACTGCACCTTCATCCACAAAGGCCTGTTGAACCGGGTGCAGCTTATCCTCCTGGGCGATGCCTTCGACAGTCACAATTTCGGCCCCGTGCGCCCGCACGGCTGGAACCAGGCAACTCATCACTGCCATGCCATCCAGGAAAACTGTGCAGGCCCCACACTCCCCTTCTGCACAGCCCTCCTTCGTTCCAATCAGGCCAGCATCTTCGCGCAACAAACGCAACAGTGTTTTGTGCTGCCCATTCGAGAAGGTATATTCTTTACCATTGATACGGGTGACGATCGGAGTGCCGTTCTGATGCGAAGCACTCTCGGCCAGGGCCGGAACTTTCCCATCTTGCTTCCCCCACAACATCACCGGCTTCTCCGGGAAAGCGCTTCTTTCTTGCCCGTTCCAAATTCCAGTCAGGCTGCGCGCCACGCATACCTTGACCATCTCACTGCGATATGCAGCCGAACCACGCACGTCGCCAATGGGCGTAGCCGTCTGCTGGGCCAATTCGGCTGTGTGTTGGATAACGGCCTCGTTCAGCTCACGCCCCTGCAGATAGATTTCGGCGTGGTGCGCATGGATGATCGTAGGTGCGACGGCGCCCAGGGTGATCGTGGCGCTCTGAATCTTGCGCTTCACCAGCCCATTCGCCGAGCCTTCAGCAAAAGTCAATAAGACCGCGGCATTGACGACCGAGATCGCCTGCGCCCGCCGTAAACCGAGCTTCATATACGCGCCGCGCTGGTTGGATTGCAAGGCCGGGAAGGTGATATCCACCAGCATCTCGTCAGGCTGCATCACCGTACGGCGCACGCCAGTATAGAATTCGGCCAGGGGCACAACCCGCTCGCCGCGCAGCGAAGCCAACCTGACCTGGGCGTTGAGCGCCATCAGGGGGGTAATCGTATCGTTCGCCGGTGAGGCTGTGATCAAATTGCCTGCTACGGTACCCCGGTTGCGAATCTGGGGAGCGCCTACTTCCCAACACGCCTGGGCCAGCGGGAAAGCACGCTCAACGATCAACTTCGAATCGAGGCAGTGGTTATGCGTCACCATGGGTCCCAGGTGGATGATTTCATCTTCATCCATAGTGATTTCATCCAGGCAAGGGATGCGGGTAACATCGATCAGCACCTCAATCCCTTTGCGCACACCGCGTTCGATCTCGAGGATCAGGTCAGTGGCCCCGGCCACAACGCGGGCGCGCTGCCCATATTTACCCAATAGCTGCAGCACTTCTTCTATCGTTGATACACTATGATATTCTTGCCACATCCAGTCGTTCTCCTTGCTAAGTGGATTGCTCAGTCTTGCAGCGAACCTGCTTCGCCGTTCTGCTGCCGGGCAGCTTCAGTGTACCTGACCGACATGACGGCGCCATCTCCGCCTTGCCTGAGCATGATGATTTCAGCCATAACACTGACGGCGATCTCCTCGGGCGTTTCAGCGTTCAGCTCGAGGCCGATCGGCGAACGCACCCGTTCGATCTTATCAGCCGGGACGCCAGCAGCGATCATTTGCTTACGAGCCGTGGCCCAGCGGCGCTGCGAACCGATCACCCCAATGTAAGCTGCCCGGGTATCTAAGAGGACCGGCAATCCTTCTACGTCAACAGATACCCCCCGGGTGGTCAATACCAGGTAAGTCCAGGGGGTAATCTCTAAGTGAGCAGGCAGCTCTGCCATCGGTACAGGTAAATAAAGATCGCCATCCGGGGTGGCCTGCGGAGTGCACAACTCCGTGCGATCATCGCTAACCACCACGCGGAATCCCAACCAGTGCGCCAGGTGCGCGATGGCTCTGCCTACGTGCCCGGCGCCGATTACAACTAAAGTCGGTTTTGGCTGCAAGGGTTCCACAAAAACTTCTACCTGACCGCCACACACGCCTGGATCGCCGCGTTGTGGATCAGACATATTATATTCTAACAAACAGGGCTTGCCATCGACAATTGCCTGCAAAGCGGCCGCCAAAACCCGATTTTCCAACTCGCCGCCGCCCACGCTGCCCAACGTTGTGCCATCCATGTAGACCAGCATTTTGCTGCTCGTGTGGCGGGGAGTCGAGCCGCGGCTGCGCACAATGGTGCACAGCGCGCCACCCTGGTTGGCCTGTTCCAGAGCAGCAAGCGCCTGGTAAACCGAGGGTGATTCATTCAGATCGGATGCGCCTGACATTTGTTATTCCTCCAATAAGCCCAATACGACCGGTAAAAGCTGTTTCTTGCGCGAGACGACCCCATTCGCCAGGCGGGTGCCATCCGGCTGGCGCGGATAAGGCAGGTCATCCAGGACAGGCGGGGCATTGACGGCAATCAGGCGGCTGGAATTCTTGACCACGTCGGTAACCATTAGCATGGCGAAATCCAGGCCGCGGCGCTCGCGCAGACCTTGCAAAGCCTCGCGCAGCGCCTTCAAGTGCTCATCCAACTGCAACAGGTCAGTGACCTCGGCCTGTGAGATGGCGAAGTTGAAACCGCCGGCCTCGTACAGCTTGATGTCCGTATTGACAATCTCATCCGGCTGGCGGGTAGCAAGCCCAGCGCCCGAGCGCAGCACCTGCTGGCCGTAAGACTCGATCGCCTCGCCTGCCAGTGGGCCGTTGCGGACAAAGGCCCAGCGCGCCATGCGCTCGGCGGCGCGCCGGTCGCGGTCCGTGGTGGTAGGAGAAGTGAGGATGAGCGTATCTGACAGCAGACCAGCCAGGAGCAAACCGGCAACCGGCGGCGGCGCGCTCAGGCCAGCCTCCTCGATGCGCTCCGAAACCAGGGTGCTGGTGCTGCCAACCACGTCCACCGAGAAGCGGATGGGCGCATGGGTGGACATGTTCCCCAGGCGGTGATGATCCAGGATTTCGAGCAGTTCGGCCTCCTCCAGCGCGCCCAGGGCCTGGCCCGGCTCGTTGTGGTCGACCAGGATGAGGCGCAGCCGGGGCGGGTTGAGCACATCGCGCTGGCGGCTGACACCCACGTAAATCCCCTTTTCATCGATGATCAAGAAATCGTTGTGCTCCTCGCGCAAGATGCGACTGAGCACGTCGCGGATGCGGGTGCTGGCCTGGTAGCGCGGCACGGCGCTGTCGCAGGCTTCGCGGCAGGGCAAATCCAGGATCTCAGCGATGCGCATCTCCTGGCGACGAGGGTGAGGACCCACCTGGTGAGCCAGGAAATTGAACAGGCTCAAGCCAGTGATCATGCCAGCCGGGGTGCCATCCTCAGGATGGACGATGGGCGCCACCCCGCCTGTGCGGTTGAGGATGGTCCAGGCCTCGCGCAGAGGGCTGTCCGGCGTGGCCGTATCCAGGCGGCGGGTGACGGCTTCGAAGCGCGGCGAGGCGTCCGTGAGCAGGTACGGCGCTTCGATTTCCAGGCGCTTGAGCACCCAGGTGGTCTGTGGGTTAATCGCCCCAGCGCGGGCGGCGGTGGCATCCTGTCCATCGCTCTCGCGCAGCAGCCAGGCGTAGCCGATAGCGGCGGCAATTGAGTCCGTATCCGGGTTGACATGACCAATCACATACAACTTACTCAAAGTGTTCTCTCCTCAACACTACTTCTCCTGACGCAGGGCGGCCCAAACTTTCTCAGGCGTAACCGGGTTGGCGTTGATCTGAGCGCCGCAGGCGTCCAGCACGGCGTTGCCCACCGCGGGCGCCACGCCGTCCATGGGGATCTCGGCCACGGCCTTGACGCCAAACGGATGGGAAGGCTCGAAAGTCTCGACGAAGATCGTGTCCAGCTCAGGCATTTCGTGAGCCTGGAAAATGTGATAGTCGCGCAGGTCGCGCTCGCGCGGGCGGCCTTGATCGTCGTAGAGCATCTCTTCACACACAGCGTAACCCAGGGCCTGGGTCATACCGCCTTCCACCTGGCCCGAGGCGGTAATGGGGTTGACGATCACCCCTGAATCGACCGCCATCACCAGGCGATCCACCACTACCTGCCCGGTCTCTACATCCACAGTCACCTCGGCAAACTGGGCGGCAAAGGGCGGCGGCGAAACCGGCGACATATACGACCCGATCCCCATGATCTGTTCCTGATCCTCGTGATGCAAAGCGTTGTGGGCAATCTGGGTATGACTGAGCGAGCGCCCATCCGGGGCCACCGCTTTGCGGTCCACCAGGCGGATTTGCTCGGGAGTGACCTGCTGTCCCGGCCCGGCATCTTTGTTCAACATCGCGGCTGCCCGCAGGCGGATGCGCTCGGCAGCCTGCTGGGCAGCTTTAACCACGGCTGCGCCAGAAACGTAAGTGGTGCTGGAAGCGTAAGCGCCCTTGTCGAAGGGGGTGAAATCTGTATCGGAGGAATAAACGAGCATGTCTTCCAAGGGCACCCCCAGCACCTCGGCCGCCATCTGGCCCAGGACAGTATCCGAGCCGGTGCCCAGGTCGGTGGCGCCGACCAGCAAATTGAAGGAACCATCATCGTTCATCTTGATCGAAGCGCCGCCCATGTCCAGGTAGGGGATAGCGGTGCCCTGCATGACCAGGGCCACACCCACGCCGCGGCGCAAATGCGGCCTGCCAGGCACCTGGCGCCACTCAGGGTTGTTGAACTTCTGATCCCAGCCGATGACGGCCTTGCCCTGGCGGGCGCACTGCTCCAGGGCGCAGGTCTCGATGGTCTCGGGGCGCGGCTCGCGCCCTTCGCTCCAGGCGGTGCTGAAGGGATGCAGTTCCCCGGCCCGCAGAGCGTTCTTCAAGCGGAATTCCAGAGGGTCCAACCCCAGGGCGCGGGCGACCTTCTCCAGGTGACGGTCAAGCGGCCAGTAGCCCTGCGGCACGCCGTAGCCGCGATAAGCCCCGGCCGGCGGGTGGTTGGTATAGACGATGTCGGCGTGGAAGCGGATGTTGGGCTTCTGGCGGTAGGGGCCATCGCCCACGTAGAGCGCCATCGACTTGTGCCCGGTATTGCCCGTGACGGTGAGGGCGTGGCAGCCGTAAGCGCCGGTATCAGTGAGCACGGTCATGGCGTTGGCGGTGATCGTGCCGTCGCGCTTGACGCCCGTTTTCATATGCACCCGCATCGGGTGGCGCGAGCGAGAAGCGATAAACTCCTCTTCACGCGTATACTCATAAATCACCGGTCGCCCGGTAGCAATCGTCAGGTGAGCGGCGACATCTTCGATCAGGATTTCCTGTTTACCGCCAAAGCCGCCGCCGATGCGCGGCTTGATCACGCGGATGCGCTTCATCGGCAGGCGCAGCACAGGCGCCAGGATACGGCGGGCGTGGAAAGGCACCTGGGTGCTGGTGCGGATCACCAGGCGATCGTCTTCATCCCAGTAAGTCACCACTACATGAGGCTCGATATGGGCCTGCTGCACCTTGGGGACTTCGTATTCGGCCTCGAAGATATGATCGGCCTCGGCAAAACCCTGTTCCACATCGCCAATGTCGATGTGGATGTGGGCCGCCAGGTTGCGAGCAGGGTCCGAATCGGCAAAGTCGATGTATTCCGGTTCGTCGTGCAGGCGCGGAGCGCCCGGCTGCATGGCCTGCTGCGGGTCGAGCAAGACCGGCAGGGGCTCATATTCAACCTCGATCCGTTCCAGGGCTTGCTGAGCGATAGCCTCGCTTTCAGCAGCGACGAACGCCACCCGGTCGCCGACGAAACGCACCTTGTTGTCCAGCGAAAAGGTGTCCAGCGGGCCAGGGATGGGGTCGGACTGCCCGGCGGTGGAGAAGATCACGCGGGGAATGTCCTGCCAGGTGAGCACGGCCGCCACGCCGGGCAAGGCTCGCGCCCGGCTGGCATCGATGCGGCGGATACGGGCGTGCGCCAGGGGGCTGTGCAGCACTTTGGCCACGAGCATGCCGCGCTTCTCGAAATCGGCGGTAAAAGTGGGCTTGCCCTGCACCAGCTTGACTGCATCTACCTTGGGCTCGGGTTTGCCCACGCTCTTCATCATCTCGGTCTGCGGGGTGACCTGGATGCGCGGCATGACCTGCGTACGAGTCAGGCCCGGTCCGGGCGCAGCGGGCGGCTCACCCTCGCCAGGCAGCCACTCGGGCGGGAGGGGGATCGGCGTGGGCAGGGCGCTGCCCTCCAAAGGCTCGACGGCTTCGCCGCGCAGGAAAGCAGCGGCGCGCAGCACAGCCTGCACCGGCTTGAGATAACCCGTGCAGCGACAGAGCACCCCGGATAGCGCCTGGCGCACCTGCGCCTCGCTGGGGTTGGGATTGCGCTCCAGCAGTTGCTTGGCGGCCAACACCTGGGCGGGCGTACAGTAACCGCATTGAATGGCACCGCTCTCGATAAAAGCCTGTTGGATGGGATGCAGGCCCTCGGTCATCTTCCAGCCCTGCTCGGGGTGCTGGCCCAGGCCTTCGATGGTCTCGATGGTATGGCCCTCAACCTGGGCGGCCAGCAGCAGGCAGGAATTGGCCGGGCGGCCGTCCAGGAGCACCGCGCAGGCGCCGCACTCGCCGTCCTCGCAGCCGCGTTTGGCGCCATAATAACCCAGGCGGCGCAGCACAGCCAGGAGCGTCTCGCCTGGTTCAGCAATCACTTCGTGGGGGGTATGGTTGATTTGAAGCTGCAGATGCATAGTTACTCCTCACCTCTTATTTTACTGTTAAATGTCAGACATTTTCAAGGTTTGTTCCGCGGAAAATTCAAATCGGAACAATTCTGAGGCTGGCCTGCCAGGATCAGAGAGCAGAAATACCCGGGAGCGCCTGGAACAGCAAGGCGCACCCCTATTGTAGAGCAGGTGTAAGCAAGACGCAAGTGCCAACCGGCCAAATCCCCCATAGATTAACCCGATAGGGGAGGCAAAAGTGCGCTCGGAACTGGCTGGCGCCCTGCGTTTAGGAGCCATTGGAGGCGCGATCTGCCGGTACCACCTGACAGGTCAGCCTAATCTGGCTTGTCCTCGAGCAAATTCAACGCCTCGCCCAGCAGATAATGGCTGAACCAGGCCAGGTTCTGGTGCATAACGGCGTGGTTCTCGCGCGGCTTGGTGATGGGATGGCCCATGCCGGGGAAGACGAACAACTCGACCGGCACGCCAACGGCTTTCAGGCCGCGGTACAGCTCCATGGCGTTGGAAAACGGCACACGGCGATCCTCCGCCCCGTGCTGGATGAGCATGGGGGTTTTGGCGTTAGCCAGGCTGCTGATCGGAGCGGTCTTGAAATACAGGTCGCGCTTATCGAATGGCGAGGCAGACAGGTAATCGACGGTGAAATCGGGGATGTCGTTGCTGATGTGATAGGTGTACCAGTCAGAGACGCCCGCCCCGACCGAGACAGCCCGGAAGCGATCCGAGTGCAGCCCGGCGAAAGCGGAGATGTAGCCGCCCTGCGACCAGCCCATGCAGCCCACCCGCTGGGGATCGACCCAGCCCAGCTCGACCAGGTGATCGATGGCGCTCTCCAGGTCCCACAAATCGCCGATGCCCAGGTTCTCCACGTTCAACTCAGCGAAGGCTTGCCCGCGTCCGAGCGAGCCGCGATAGTTGGGTTTGAGCACCAATATATCCCGGTTGGCGAACTGCACCGCCGGGTAATAATACAGATCGTCGTAGCTGCACAGATAAGCCGGCTCGAACCACAGCGGGCCGCCGTGCACGATCATGACCAGGGGGTAACGCCGGCTGGGATCGAAGTTCGCCGGTTTACGCAGCACGCCTTCGACCTCGACGCCATCCCGGCTGCGCCAGCGGATGGTTTCGACCTGGCCCAACTGCCAGCCTTGCAGCGCCTGGCCGAAATCGCTCAACTGGCGCACCTGCCAGGGCGCGCCGCCGCCGGAAGGCTCCGCCAGGTACACTTCGGGGAAGGTCTCAGCAGTGGCGCCCACCAGGGCCAGTTGGCCGGAGGCGCCAACGTGGAAGCCAGCGAAGGTGAACACGCCGCCTAAGTCGAGGGGCGCGCCGCCCTCACCCTCGTCAAAGCGCGCAATGCGCACGCAGGTGCCATCCACGTAATCGCCGAAGATGCCGCCCTGCGTCCAGTAAACCTCCATCACATCTCGATCCAGGGAAGCAGATAGGTTGTGCATGTGGTCCAGGCAGGCCGCCGCGTCGCTGGCCTGCAGAGCAACCTGGGCATCCAGCAGCCAGATATCGTCGCGCGTGTACATTTTCTCATCCCGCCCCTGGTGGTGAAGCAGCAACTTGCGCCCATCCGGCGAGACAGCGCCGACGCGGGCCGTGCCGGGCAGGTTCAGGCGGATGATCCGCCCCAGGTAAGACAGATCCTCCTTGGCGGGGGCCGAAGCTTGTGAGGCTGGCGCATCCGCTGCCTGTGATTCGGCCTTTTGCCTGGCCTGTTCGCGCAGTACATAGCCGTCCAGCGCCGCCTGGGGGTCAAGCTGGATGCAGAAAACCTGCCGGTCGCGGAAATAAACCATATCGTCTCGCTTCCAGCAGTTGAGGTAGATGGCGTCGCCGCCCGGGGCAGGGACGATATTCCAAATAAAGAGCGGGGTCTCCAGCAGGCGGCTGAGCTCGACCACCGGCTGGACCAGCTTCTTGGCTTCATCCTCTGTGACTGCTTTGACCTGCGCCTGGTAGGCGCGCACCTCCGCCAGGCCGGTGTAATACAGGGCTGAGGCGCTGTCTTCCTGTTCAAAGTGGGTGAACTTGCCGAATTGATCGGCGCGCTCCTTCTTCTCCTCGCGCTCGGGGTCCTTCGCCCGGAACAGGAAGCCCCCGGCAAAAGGCTTGAACCACTCCACGCCGGTCTTGTGCTGGGTGACCTGCCAGCCATCGCCTGACAGGCCTTCGTAAAGCCAGACCTGGGCCTTATCGTCTTTGCCAGTGCCCGTCTTGAGCAGCGCCAGGGTATCGTTGTCCAACCATTCCACCTGGCTGACGCGGCCAGCGCGGGTCAGCCAATGTACCGCGCCTGTATCGACCCGGTACACCTGGCACAGCGTTTCGTAGCAGTTCTCGTTCCAGTTGGCGCGGCGCACGATGGCAGCCACCTTGTCGCCGTCAGGCGAGATTCGGACGGCATCGGGCACGGGCAGCATCAACAATTGGCGCAGGCTGGGGGAATGAGGCGCGGCGTTTTCGGGCTGTGGGCTGGTCATTGAAGACCTCCTGTATCAGGCGTACGGTAGTTCGTGGATATTGGCTTCACCGGAAAGTATATCAGATGAAAGCGGAATGGCTGTATAATCCACCCAGGAGAAAAGCAATGGACATCCATGCAATGGTGAGCGCCTATTTCCAGGAACTGGAACAAAAGCAGTTGTTCTCGGGCGTGGCCCTGGTCGCCCAGGGGGAGCAGCAACTGCACGCCGGGGCTTACGGCTACGCCAGCCGCGCCTGGAAAGTGCGCAATACACTGGAAACGCGCTTCGATACGGCTTCGATCACCAAGTTATTCACGGCGGTGGCGACGCTGCAAATGATCGAGCAGGGGGCGCTGGCCTTCGACACGCCCATCGTCGATTTCCTGGGGCTGGAGGATACAACGATTTCGAAGGAGGCCAACGTGTTCCACCTGCTGACGCACTCCTCGGGCATCGGCGACGACTGCGAAGAGGAAGACGGCGAAATCTACGAGGACCTGTGGAAGACGAAGGCCAATTACTCGGTGACGAGCACGGCCGACTTCCTGCCGCAGTTCATCCATAAGCCGCCCAACTTCCCGCCGGGGCAGGGCTGCCGCTACTGCAACTGCAGTTTCGTGCTGCTGGGGCTGGCGATCGAGAAGATCAGCGGCCTGAGCTACCGGGATTACGTGCGCCAGCACATCTTCGCCCGGGCTGGCATGGCGCACTCGGACTTCCTGCGCCTGGAGCGTGTCCACGAGAATCTGGCCGAAGGCTGCGACCCGCTGCTGGATGAATCCGGGCAGGTGACCGGCTGGAAGAAGAACATTTATTCCTTCCCGCCCATCGGCTCGCCCGACAGCGGCGCGCACGTGACCGCCGGCGACCTGCTGCGCTTCCTGCGAGCGGTGCAGAGCGGGGAGCTGCTCTCGGCCGAGCTGACCCGCGCCTTCCTCACGCCGCAGGTGCACTATCGCGAGACGGAGAAGTTCACACAGATGTACGGCTACGGCCTGTTGTTCTACCTGGACAAAGCCGGGCAGGTGGTGTGCTATCAGAAAGAAGGCATCAACGCCGGCGTGAGCGGGGTGCTGCGCCACTACCCCGGGCTGGACCTGACGGTGGTGCTGCTGTCCAACCTGGAGGAAGGGGTTTGGGAGCCGATGTGGTGGATCCACGATGAGGTGGTCGAAAAGATGGCGTGAATGGATCACCGTAGGGGCGACCCGGCCCCATCGGTTCGGAAACTGAGAGGGCGTAACACTACGATATCTCATGCCATCATTGGGAACAAAGGGTCGCCCTGGTGATGTGGATGGATGGCGGGTTTCGGATGACCCGCCGTTGCTAATAATGATATGAATGGATGGTGTCCGGGGCGACCCGTTATTACCAACCATGACACAAATGGATGGTGGCACTACGCCTCCTCAGGCGCCAATCGATGGGAGTGGGTCGCCCCTACGTGTTTTCGTTATCCGGAAATATGAGAAATTGGATCTGGCCGCAACCTTGAGGGGCTGGCGCGCATCATTCTCAACCAATACGCTATTTATGAATGAGGGTTGGACCAACTGTAGATGGTTACGGATGGACTACGACAAAGCGTAACCATCCATTTGGTTGGTTACGCTTTGTAAAACAGGCTATCCAGTTCTTTAACAATTCACCTGGATGTTGAAGGGT
>JBFMFR010000039.1:0-71558 GCA_040752025.1 Chloroflexota bacterium
TGGCACCAGTTCTTTGATACAATTCCATTGACTGTCGGTCATATCGGTTGGGTATATTTGGTTGGTCATACCCATAACTTACTCAACCTATGGCCGACAGTCAAGACTTTTCAGACAGGTTCTTAGAGAAATTGAAATTTCTAATCGTTGGGGGATGGCATTTGAGCGACCAGGCAACAAGGCAACTTGGTGGAATCCCGAGGTAAAATACCTTACGATTCGACAGAAGTTATACTACAATCTACACAGCCAAAATAAAAAACTCGCCCATGGTGATGCCTGAATAACGGTGAGCTTCGCTCATCGCAAGCAAAGCTTGTGGGCCGGGCGCTGTGGTGTACTGCAAGAAAAGTTCAAGGGCCTCAGGAGGAAAGCGGAGATGAAAGCCTTACGCCGATTTTGGGAAGATATTCGCAAAGGCGAAAATATCGATCTGTACATTGCGGTTTTCGCCTCAATCCTGCTGGCAATCCTGGCCATCAGCGGCCTGGCAGTCCAATCATGGATCGCACCGCTCAACATCGCAGTGCTGGCCTTGCTGGCTTACTCCATGCTGGGCAGCCGGCACCGCATGGATGAGTTGTTCCAGGGATTACGGGAAGAGGCGCAAAGCATTTTTCGGAAGAAATGGCCCGAAGACGATCTAGACCTGGCACTCAGAGAAGCTAAGAACGCGTTTCTCATCGGGGTCAGCCTCCGGCGTACTTTCGGCGATTATTACGCTTTATTGGAAGATAAGCTGCAGCGAGGGGATACTGTCAGGATATTGGTACTGGACCCAAACAGCGCGGCGGTAGAAGCGATCGCAAAACGAGTCTATAAAGATGTCAGCATCGAAAGGTCCAGAGGCTCGATCAAAGATTCCTTACGGTCCATGCATCACTTAAAACTCAGAACCGGTGGTAAACTGGAAATACGCGTGACGGATTACCCCGTCACGATTGGCGGCATCCTGACCGACCCCAACACTACTCACGGGAAACTATTCCTGGAGAATTACACATATAAAATGCGCGATATCGACCTTCCCAAAATTTTGCTCCAGAGCAAAGATGAACAATGGTACGAATTCTATAAATCCCAGATGGATACACTTTGGGAAAATGGCACAGCATGGGAGGGGGAAGAGGAACCAATCGAGGTATAAGGCGTTATCTAATTTATGCCTCGAAATCCCGTACATCAGGAGACGATAAGAGGCCAAGGATTGGGTGATCAAATGAAAATATTGAAATATCTGGATCCTATCATTTTAGTCGGCACGATTGTTTCGATCTGTGTATCACTGGTTTTGTTCATTACAGGAGTCGATTCCGTCGACAGCCTGATTTTCGCAATGCTGGGCATTGCGATCTCATTGCTCATCGATCTCATTTCGAGGAATACTCAGCTTCACGATTCCGTATTGAGCACAATCTGGGTTAATCGCACCCTGGCCAAAGACAAATGGTTCCAGGAGCACTTTATGGAAATCGTCCAATCCTGGGAGCGCCTGTCAAATTCAAATTATCACCCGCTGTTTCATCAATATGCCAAACTACACATGCAATCGATACATGACCAGCTCAGGCAGATATCATCCGGCGAGATGACTGTGGTCGCTTCTGACTTTCGAGTACTCTCTGTGTTGTTGGAAAATGCCAAAACCACTCTCAGGGCAACTTCTATGGTTTCAAAAGATTTCTGGGTCTCACCTGCTGGCCAGAACTATTGGCAGAAAAATATCGAAGCTCTCGAGCGAGGGGTAGCAATCACTCGAGTTTTCATTTACGATAAAGCTGAGATCAGTATTCCTGAATTCAAGGAGTTCATGGAGCAAATGCACCAAAAGGGGGTCAGAGTATTCATCGCGAATCGAGAAGACGTGCCCCCGGATCTGTGCAGGGATTTCGTTGTGGCAGATGAAAACCTTGTTGTATCTGCTACGCTGGTCGGCGACGATCAACCCGGCGAGCACCATATATCTTCCAAACCTGAGGATATCTTGAAAGCATTGAGCAATTTCGATAGAATCCTGTGGCTTGCCAAAGATTATCAACGTTATTTCGCGGAAATTGCGCCAACCCAAGCTAACCAGAATCTCGAGCAACCTACCCAACAACCATGACTTCACCCATCTCTCAAGACGAAATCAATGCGATCCTGTGGAAGGCGTGCGATACTTTCCGCGGGACGGTGGACCCGTCCGAATATAAGAATTACATCCTGGTGATGCTGTTCGTCAAGTACATCTCGGACGTGTGGCGGGACCATTACGAGCAATACCAGGAGCGCTACGGCGAGGATGAGGCGCGGCTGCGGCGGCGGATGGGGCGCGAGCGCTTCGTGCTGCCCGAGCGGGCGGATTACTACAGCCTGTACGAGCAGCGCAACGAGACGAACCTGGGCGAGATCATCGACATGGCCCTGGCGGCGATCGAAGAAGCCAACGTGGAGAAGCTGCAAGGGGTATTCCGCAACATCAGTTTCAACTCGGAGGCGGCGCTGGGACAGACCAAACAGCGCAACGCACGCCTGAAGAACCTGCTGAGCGACTTCCACGACCCGCGCCTGGACATGCGCCCCAGCCGCATCGGCGGCCTGGACGTGATCGGCAACGCCTACGAATACCTGATCGGCAAATTCGCCGCCGGGGCGGGCAAGAAGGCCGGCGAGTTCTACACCCCGCCGGAGGTGTCGCGCCTGCTGGCCAGGCTGCTGGCCCCCCGCCCGGGCGAAAGAATCTGCGACCCGGCCTGCGGCTCGGGCTCGCTGCTGATCAAGTGCGCCGCGCAAGTGGGCAGCGGCGACTACGCCCTGTACGGGCAGGAGAGCAACGGCAGCACCTGGGCGCTGGCCATGATGAACATGTTCCTGCACAACGTCAACCAGCCCAGGATCGCGTGGGGCGATACGATCGATAACCCGATGCACCGCGAAGGCGATAACCTGATGCGCTTCAACGTGGTGACGGCCAACCCGCCTTTCTCGCTGGATAAGTGGGGGTACGAGAACGCGGCCAACGACGCCTTCGGGCGCTTCTGGCGCGGCGTGCCGCCCAGGAGCGTGGGCGATTACGCTTTCATCTCGCACATGATCGAATCGACCTATTTGGAACCAAGCCAGAACGGGCGGGTGGGGGTGGTGGTACCGCACGGGGTGCTGTTCCGGGGCGGGGCGGAGGGCAAGATCCGCCAGAAATTGATCGAGGAGAACCTGCTGGATGCGGTGATCGGCCTGCCGCCCAACCTGTTCTTCGGCACCGGCATCCCGGCGGCGATCCTGGTGTTCAAGCGCCAGCGCCCCGACCGGCGGGTGGTGTTCATCGACGCCAGCGGCGAGTTCGAGGCGGGCACCAACCAGAACAAACTGCGCGAGGCGGACCTCGAGAAAATCCTGGCGACCTACCGCGCCCGGGAGACAGTGGACAAATACGCTTACCTGGCCGACTTCGACGAAATCGAAGAGAACGAGTTCAACCTGAACATCCCACGCTACGTGGACACCTTCGAGGCAGAGCCGCCAGTGGACATAACTGCCTTGAATGCCGAAATCCGTAGATTGAAGGCAGAATTGGCCGAAGTAGAAGTACGAATAGAGAATGATCTGAAAGCGTTGGGGCTGAATGAGTAGAAAAATATTCGGGATAGCCAAATTCGGCAACTTGCCAAATAACTGGAAAGTTGCAAAAATAAGTACACTTTTAGATCAAGGAGTCATTGTTAGCCACCTCGATGGAAATCATGGAGCTGAATATCCGCGGTCTGATGAATTTGTGAATAGCGGAGTACCATATATTTCTGCAAACGCAATTATTTCGGGGAAAGTCGATTTCACGAAAGCAAAATTCCTAACATCCAAACGCTCTGACCAAATTAGAAAAGGAATTGCTAAAAACGGAGATGTTTTATTTGCTCATAATGCAACTGTTGGCCCTGTTGCAATTCTCGAGACTCAAGAACCTAGAGTCATTCTTGGCACTTCCCTTACTTACTATCGCTGTAACACAAATGAGTTAAATAATCTGTATCTAAAGGCGTTTATCGAATCTGACTTGTTTAGAAAACAATACGCGCCAATAATGGCACAATCGACTCGGAATCAAATCCCCATAACCACACAAAGAACTTTTTATTTAGTACTACCTCCCCTCCCCGAACAGCGCAAAATCGCCGAAATCCTGAGCACCTGGGACGAGGCCATCGCCAAAACCGGGCAGCTCATCGCCGCCCTGCAAGCGCGCAAGCAGGGGCTGATGCAGCGCCTGCTGACGGGAGAGGTGCGCTTTCCGGGGTTCGAGGGGGAATGGCGAGAAGTTGAAATTCAAGACATTGCCAAAGTAATTATGGGGCAATCGCCCGGTTCATCTGCATATAACGAATCGAGAATCGGTGTTCCTTTGATACAAGGGAACGCCGATATCTCAAATAGATTGACAACCCCCAAAGTTTTCACAAGTGAAATAACAAAGCAGTGCGATATCGGAGACATAATTCTTAGCGTAAGAGCTCCTGTTGGCGAAACCGCGATGTCAGTTCATAAAGCTTGTATTGGACGTGGCGTTTGCGCTATTCGAGCGGAAATGTGCGATTCGCATTTTCTTTATCACCTGCTCGTTTTTCATGAGCCGAGGTGGCAACAATACGCGCAAGGCAGTACATTTACCGCGATTAACAGTACAGACATTCGGAAGTTTTCCTTGTCAATCCCACAAGCGAATGAAGAGCAAAGGAGAATTGCCCAAATTTTTGATTTGTGTGACACAGAAATCAAACTATACCAACAAAATCTTGCGGCACTCCAACAGCAAAAAAAAGGCCTGATGCAGCGCCTGCTGACCGGCGAGGTGCGGGTTCGCGTGGATTGATGCATTATATTTTCCTAAATTCTGGAGAGAATCATGCAAGACCCGATTGAGATTATTGGATATTGGTGGCTCCCAGACGCGGCAGATGAAAGGCTCCCTGGTACATTATCCTTTTCCCAGGATGATGGAGCATATCTTCATATCGTGGGGTTTTTTGGAACAGAACAAATAGCCCGGTTTGACCGACCAGAGATTATTCTAGGATACACTCAACAGGGGAAACCGATCACACTTTATGGATGTATAAAAACACAAGGAACCTATCCAATAATGAACTTGGGTGATGCGAAATATAAAGTAAAGTTTGTTTTTGAAGGGGTTCATTTCGAAAATGAAGCGGATATAAAATTCCATCAATTATACGGAAGTTATACTGACCTGGACGCCTGGGTAAATATCTACGGTTTCACAATCGAACAGGAGCGTGATGATGGTCGATCCAGTTGGAAGGTCAGATATGAAAAACCATTGCCGCAATTTTTTGATATTGGTGGCGACCTCGAAGTTGGAATTAGTTTCGCCAGCTTTGGACCGAAATTGTCGATTGTTCAGACAGAAGTCCATATTTCTCAACGAGCCTTTCTTTCGGTAAAAAGTAAGCAAGATGACATTTCTTTCAACGATTTATTTGCAAAACTGAACACATTTACTTATTTGCTGCAAATTTCTGCGCAGAGAATACCATATCCAATCTCTATTTTTGGTTTGTCGCAAGCAAATGCGAGGGCCCTCGATAATGGGGAACAATACTTTCCAAAGATTAGCATTTATTATCAACCTATCGAGGCAATAAAAAGCCAAACAGCCAAGATCCCCCAAGAAATGTTGTTTACTTATAGTGATATGAATGAAACACAAATCACTGTATGGTTTCATTCATTCGAAAAGTACCGGACAGTAATCCACCTTTATCGGTCACTATTTTATAGCGATCGCTTATTTGCAGATACAAAGTTCTTGAATATTGCTCAAGCACTCGAATCGTTGCATAGCATTCTTTTCAATAATCAATGCCTTCCGCATGATGAATTCACATCTCGTAAAGATCAAGTATTGGAAGAAGTATCCGAAGATTTACGCGAGTGGGTGGAGAATGCGCTAAATGATGCAAATTACAAACCATTTAGAGAGAAAATACTGGAATTGCTAACTAACAAACAAGAAATCATCACAGTTTTTGTCGATGACTTTGATCTGTTCGCCAAAAGAGTGATGCACACGCGAAATGAGTTCGTTCATCACAACAAACGAAAGTGGTCTTTCCAAAATGGGGTTGAGTTATTCACAGCCATAAATACTCTTACTATTCTATTTGAAGCGTACATCTTGGAAATTATTGGCTTCTCGAACGATAAGGTTCGAGAATTACTTAACGCAAAAATTCAAACCCATCTAACAGGTTGGAAAACTCTTAGATCTACCAGTGGGAAAAGCCAATGAGCTTAGCATCCTACCGCGAAGAACCGATCTCCCAAATCCCGGCTGCCCGGCTGCTGGTGGCGCTGGAGCGCCGGTACGTGCAGGAAAATGAATTTATCTGAGGAGGATCAATCCATGTCCATCATTCTAAAAATCAAGCGACTGTTGTGGATAAGTCTGACAAAAGAGGATGTACTTCGAGGCATCCAGGAAGGCATCAGCCTGACCAAGGCCAATCTGGGAGGACTCAATTTGAGCGGTCTCAATCTGAGTGGGCTCAACCTGAGCGGGGCCAACCTGAGGCTGGCCGACCTGAGTGGAGCCGACCTGAGTGGGGCCGACCTGAGCGGGGCATACCTGATCGGGGCCAACCTGAGCGGGGCCAACCTGAGCAAAGTGGTTATAAATGACAAAACCCAACTCGATGATAGATGGAGGCTGGCCTGGGATATCATTAATCAAGGATGGAGTAGGCGGGACCTGAGCAAGGCCAACTTGAGTGGGGCTAACCTGAGAGGCGTCAACCTGAGCTGGGCCACCTTGGAAGAGGTTAACCTGAGCGAGGCAGATTTGACCGAGGCCGATCTTCGTGAGACATCTATGATAGACGCCAACTTGAGCGGGGCTAAATTGAGCAGAGCCAAACTGAGCAGGGCATACCTGAGCGGAGTTGTTATAAACGACAAAACCCAACTTGATGATAAATGGAGGCTGGCCTGGGAAATAGTCAATCGAGACGGATTGGAGCGGAACCTGAGCGGGGCCGATTTGAGCGAGGTGAACCTACATGGAGTCAAACTTAGTGGGGCCAACCTGACCGGAGCTAAATTGGAAAAAGCCGATTTGAGCAGGGCCAACCTGAGTGGGGCTAACCTGAGCAAAGCCAACCTGATCCAGGTAAAACTTAGTAGTGCTAACCTGAGGTTTGCCGACCTGACCGAGGCCGTACTCAGCGCTGCCAATCTGGACGAGGCTGATCTGGGAGGAGCAAATCTATGCGGGGCCAACCTGAGTTCGGCCAAATTGCGGCGCGCAAACCTGAGCGAGACCAACTTGAAAGGAGCCAACTTGAGCAACGCACAATTGTTCAAGGCCGATCTGACCGGGGCCAACGGAGCCGATCTGAGCGGAGCCCATTTAAACGATCTTGACAATCCTTCCTACCCGAATTGGGACCCGCAAGAGCAATGGGATTCCGATAAAAAGGGGTATTTGATCAGGTAGTCAGGATAAGAAACCACAGGCGAAGATGATCTCTTACCGCGAAGATTTGAAAAGCGAGCAAAATATGCCGAAGAAGGTTATCACAGAGGGAAAAATGAAGAGACTCATCCGATATTCTATCCCGATACTTATTATCCTTTTCCAGCTTCCGCTGGCTGGATGCACGGCGGCACAGACACCTGAGGCAACGCCGGGGGTGACATCAACCTTAGAAATTTCAGCGACTGCTACTTCAACCTTAACACCTGAACCAACGGAAACGCTAACTCCAACGCAAACGAATACACCCACGATCACCCTAACGCCTACCATCACACCAACCCCTGTTCCACAGGTGATTTCACTCGATAACTTGTCTGGCCTGAAAGAGATGTTTCGATTTGGAAAGGGCAAGTTAGAAGAGATTGCCTTTTGGCCTGATCAAGATACTTTGGCAGTGGTCACTCAAGCCGGGATTTATTTTTACGAGTACGAAACGTTGGAAGAAAAGAGACACGTACTGGCCCCTGCGGGGAATATGCTGTTCTCCGCTGCATTGCATCCTGATGGGCATACTGTCGCTTCTGCAAATCAACAAGATCAGAAAGTCATGCTGTGGGACGCCAATACGGGTGAAGTGTTACGTCAATACAACGGTGGAGAGGCGATTGATTTCAGCTCTGATGGAAAACTACTGGCATCGGGCAACCAGGATCGTACGTACCTATGGTCCCTTGAAACAGGCAAATTAGTCAGGACGTTCGATGGCGCAGCCTGTGATGTAAAAATCAGCCCAGATGGAAAATCTCTGGCTACATTGGGATGTGGAGGATCCGGCGAGAAAGCGAATTCGAGACTATGGGATCTCGAATCGGGTGAATTATTGAAAACCATCTCGTTCCCCGGATTCTATGACGATCTGTTTTTTAGCCCAGATGGGCGCTACCTGGCAGTCAATGGCTACAGGGACATTACCCTTTGGGATGTGTCAACCATGACGTACAAAAAACTATCCGGGCACAATGCCCGCGTCGGCGGAATCGCTTTTAGCCCAGACAGCCGGACGATGGCATCGGCGATCGGTTATGATCGAGAAGCGCCGGAAATTGGAGAGAGCATGCTCTTATGGGATTTGGAAACCGGGAAGAAATTAAAGAGACTCCAGCCGGAACGCGCCTACGCCCTGCTGTTCAGCCCGGATTCTACGCAACTCATCAGCATGTATTCGGGCGTCAAAAAGATCGATATCGAGAAGAATGCTGTGCTGGATTCGCTATGGGATTTTTATTACGCTCCAGGCTCCTGGCTGCCGACCGGTCAGAAATTATTGCTTCAAACCGTCTTCGAAGGGAAAACGATCGAACGGCTGTGGGATTTCGAAACGAGCCGGTTCGAAGAACTTCAAATTGCTGGAAGCTCGCTTGGGTTTTCGCCAGACGGAAGTCTGCTGGCAGCTCTCGACACAATTCGGGGGCCGGCTGATCCATATTACTCCGGGGAAAACGTGGTGTATTTGTATGATGTGGGAAGCGGAAAGCTGGTACACACTCTAAAGTGGAAAGGAATGACCTCTGGCGTAATCTCCCCAGAATTCAGCCCGGATGGCGCGTTGTTTGCATATGGGGGCAGACATATGCCGAAAAACAGCCCAGAAAGCATGAACTACATTAGAGTCTGGGATACTCAAACCGGAGAACTCTACCGAGAGTTCAATCACAAAGGCTTCAACCAACTGGCTTTCAGCTCAGACGGCCAGATGCTAGCAACGGTTGGATCGACACAACTCAAAATCTGGGACCTATCGACCGGCGAAGCCCTCAAGGAGTTATTTCAAGCAGGCGAGATCGATGCTGTGGCGATCAGCCCAGATGGGAATTACATCGCCACTGGCTCTAAAGCCTCGATCGAAATCTGGGATGCGAGAACCTTCGAGCCGGTGAGATCGATCAAAACCCAAGCACTGCGCCTTTCCTTCTCCGAAGGCAGCCCCTATCTGTTTTCTGTTTCCTGGCCAGGCAGCGGGTTTGACAGGAAAGGAGTAGTAGAAACCTGGAACACAAACTTATGGCAAAGGTACAGGAGTATTTCTCCTGGGTATAATCAAATCCAAATTAACCCTAAAGGGATGGTAGTGTCCAGCGCGAGGTATGGGCAAGGAGTCCAAGTGTGGAGCGCAATGACCGGAGAAATGCTGAAAGAGCTCGACCTGTTCATCTATCATCTTTACTACCCATTCAGCGCCGATGGGCGTTTTTTAGCATTCGCCTCATACGATGGAACCGTGCGAGTCTTCGGCGTTCCAGGCAAGTAAAACAAACACCATGGTGATCTCCTACCGCGAAGAACTGATCTCTCAAATCCCGGCCGCCCGGCTGCTGATCGCCCTGGGCTACCAGTACCTGAGCCCGGCGCAGGCGCTGGAACTGCGCGGCGGGCGGGAGCGCAACGTGCTGCTCACGGGGGCGCTGGAGGACTGGCTGAGCGCCCACAACCGCTACACCTACAAAGACCGGGAATACGCCTTTACGCCGGCCGCCATCCAGGAAGCGACCCGCCGCCTGAGCGACATCACGCTCAATGAGGGCCTGGTGCGCAGCAACGAGCGGGTCTTCGACCTGCTCACGCTGGGCATCTCGCTGCCGCAAAGCGTGGCGGGCGATACGCGCAGCTATTCGCTGCGCTACATCGACTGGGAACACCCGCAGAACAACGTCTATCACGTTACGGAAGAATTCAGCGTCGAGCGCGAAGGCTCGCACCAGACGCGCCGCCCGGATATCATATGTTTTGTGAACGGCATCCCGTTAGCAGTGATCGAGTGCAAGCGCCCGGATTTGCAGGTGGAGGCGGGCGGGCTGCCCTACGAGGAAGCGATCAGCCAGCACCTGCGCAACCAGAAGGAAGGCGAAATCCGGCATTTGTTCGCCTACGCGCAGGCGCTGCTGGCGGTGAGCACCAACCACGCGGCCTACGCCACGACGGGCACGCCGAAGAAGTTCTGGTCGGCGTGGAAGGAAGAAGACCCGGGGGCGCACGAGGCGCGCGTGCAGGCGCTGATCAACCAGCCGATGCCGGAAGGGCTGGGAGAGGCCTTCTACGCGTGGCGCGAGCAGGCGGATTGGGCGCGGGCCACGTTCGCCCGGCAGGGACCGCGCCTGGCGACTGAGCAGGACCGGGCGATCGCCAGCCTGCTCGAGCCGGCGCGCCTGCTGGAACTGACCTACCAGTTCGTGCTTTTCGACGGCGGGAAGAAAAAGATCGCCCGCCACCAGCAGTATTTCGCGGTCAAGGCGACCCTCGAACGGGTGGCGGGGCTGAACGCGCAGGGCGAGCGCACCGGCGGGGTGATCTGGCACACGACCGGCACGGGCAAGTCGCTGACGATGGTGATGCTGGCCAAGGCGCTGGCGCTGCACCCGGGGATCATAAACCCGCGCGTGATCCTGGTGACCGACCGGGTCAATTTGGACGCGCAGATTTACAAAACGTTCAAGAGCTGCGGCAAAGCGGTGGAGCGGGCCAAATCGGGGAAAGACCTGCTCGAACTGGCGCGCTCCGAGGGGGTGGACATCATCGCCACGGTGATCAACAAGTTCGAGACGGTGGCGGACGAAAAGCTGCGCGACGATAACCCCAACGTGTTCGTGCTGGTGGACGAAAGCCACCGCAGCCAGTACGGGCTGATCCACAGCAAGATGCGCCAGGTGTTCCGGCGGGCGTGCTACATCGGCTTCACCGGCACGCCGCTGACCCGGGGCGAGAAGGCCACGGCGCTGAAGTTCGGCAGCTTCATCCACAAGTACCCCATGCGCCAGGCGGTGGCCGACCAGGCGGTGGTGCCGCTGCTGTACGAGGGGCGGCTGGTGGAGCTGGAGCCCAACCAGGCGCAGCTCGACCGGTGGTTCGAGCGGCATACCCAGGGGCTGAGCGAGGCGCAGAAGGCCGACCTGAAGCGCAAGATGAGCCGCGAGGACGTGGTGAGCGAGGCCGACCGGCGCATCCAGGAGATCGCCTACAACCTGTCGGAGCACTTCACCCGGCATTTCAAGGACAAAGCGCTGGGCTTCAAGGCGCAACTGGCGACCGCCAGCAAGGCGACGGCGCTGCGCTACCAGAAATACATCCAGGAATGCGGGCTGCTGAGCTGCGAGGTGGTGATCTCGGCCCCGGACACGCGCGAGGGGCACGAGGACACGGACCCCGAGAAGCAGCCCGAGGTGCAGAAGTTCTGGGCGCGCATGATGGAGCGCTTCGGCAGCGAGGAAGCCTACAACCGCGAGGTGATCGAGGACTTCTCCCACGCGGAGGGCGTGGACCTGCTGATCGTGGTAGACAAGCTGCTGGTGGGCTTCGACGAGCCGCGCAACACGGTGCTGTACATCGAAAAGCCGCTCAAAGACCACGCCATCTTGCAGGCGATTGCCCGCGTCAACCGGCTGTTCGAGGGCAAGGAGTTCGGCTATGTAGTGGATTACCGCGGCATCCTGGGCGAACTCAACCAGGCGATCCAGACCTACGACGCACTGGCCGACTTCGACGCCGAGGACGTGGCCGGGACGATCGCCGACGTGGCCGCAGAGGTGGAAAAGCTGCCGCAGCGGCACTCGGACCTGTGGGCGGTGTTCCGCGGGGTGAACACGCAGGACAGCGAGGCGATGGAGCGCTTCCTGGAACCCGAGGACCGGCGGCAGACGTTCTACGACGCGCTGACGGGCTTCGCCGGGACGCTCAAGGTGGCGCTGAGCACGGTGAGCTTCTACGAAAAGACCCCCGAGAAGCGCATCCAGACCTACAAGCGCGACCTGAAAGCCTTCCACAACCTGCGCGTGTCGGTGCGGCTGCGCTACGCGGAGGTGGTGGACTTCCGCGACTACGAGCAGAAGATCCGCAAGCTGCTGGACGAGCACATCGACGCCGAGGGCGTGCGGCAGCTTACCCCCGAGGTGAGCATTTTCAACGCCGAGCAGTTCGACGAACTGGTGGCGGGGCTGTCGACGCCGCGCGCCCGGGCCGAAGCGATCCTGAACCACCTGAAGCGCACCGCCCTGGAGAAGCTGGAGACCGACCCGGCCTACTACCGCAACTTCTCGCAGATGATCGAGGAGACGCTGCGGGCGATCGAGCAAGAGCGCATGAGCGAACTGGAAGCGCTGGACTTCGCCAAAGAATTGCAGCGGCAGGAGACGAGCGGCTACCGCCAGGACGTGCCCCAACGCCTGCGCAAGCTGCGCGACGCGCCGGCCTACTACGGGGTGGTGCGCGAGGCCCTGCCGGGCGACAGGCTATCGGAGGAGACACTGGCCGAGATGGTGATCCAGATCGAGGCGCAGCTCGAACGGCACAAGATCCGTGACTGGGTGGACAACGCCGACGTGCTCAACCGCATGCGCGACGCCATCGAGGATTACCTGTACGAGGTGGAGGCGGCGCAGGGCGTGCGCTTCAGCGACCTGGAACTGGACGAGATCATCGAACGGATCATCGACATCGCCCGGAAGCGCGCATGAGCGAGCAGTCCAGCCAGCACGCCCTGGCCTACGGGGCGACCACGATCGCCTACCAGCTCAGTTTCACAACGCGCCAGGACGTGGCGATCCACGTGCACCCGGACACGCGCGTGACGGTGGAGGCTCCGCTGGACAGCGAGTTCGCCCAGGTGGAGGCGCGGGTGCGCAAGCGCGCCGCCTGGATCGTGCGGCAGCAGCGCAATTTCCGGCGCTATTCCTACGAAATCCCGCCGCGCCAGTATGTGAGCGGAGAATCGCACCGCTACCTGGGGCGACAGTACCGCTTGAAGGTGCTGCAATGCGAGGGGCGCAAGGAAAGCGTGACGATGGACCGCGAGCGCATCCTGGTCTACGCCCGCACCCCGGGCGACCGGGAGCGCATCCGCAAGCTGGTGGACGACTGGCACCGCCAGCAGGCCCGGCTGGTGTTCGCCGGGCGTGTGGAGCTGTGGCAGCCGCGCTTCGAGCGCTACGGGGTCCAGGGCCCGCAGGTGGTCGTGCGGCGGATGAACTCCCGCTGGGGGAGCTGCACGGCGCAAGGGAAGATTACGCTGAATTTGAAGCTGATCCAGGTGCCGAAGCGGTTGATCGATTACGTGGTGGTGCATGAGCTGTGCCACCTGGTGGAGAACAATCACGGGGAGGGGTTCTACGCGCTGATGAGAAGGATGATGCCGGATTGGGAGGGGAGGCGGGAGGGGTTGAATGGGTTTGAGTTTTAGAGGAGGCGTGAGGGAAACAAGTGCAACGCACGAAAAGCACGTGCGCCGCACCGGGGGAGGGTGCGTTGCACTTGCAGAGTGCGATGCACCTGGGTTGGCGAGGGGAAACAGGTGCAACGCACGAAGTACACGTGCATCGCACCGGGGAGGGGTGGAGGGTGCGGCACCTGGCTCCAGCGAGGGAAACAAGTGCAACGCACGAAAAGCACGTGCGTCGCACTGAGGAAGGGTGCGTTGCACTTGCAGAGTGCGATGCACCTGGGTTGGCGAGGGGGAACAGGTGCAACGCACGAAGTACACGTGCATCGCACCGGGGAGGGGTGGAGGGTGCGGCACCTGGCTCCAGCGAGGAAAACAACGCACGAAAAGCATGTGCGCCGCACTGGGTGCAGGTAGGAGGTAGTATGTCTTCGAGAAGGCCCGATTACGACCCAGGACAGTTCTACCATATCTATAATCGCGGGGCGCATGGTGTTTCGATTTTCCGCGAGCAGGATAATTATCTATACGTGCTGCGCAAAGTCAAGCGCTATGCGGTCGATTTTTCGTTGAGCGTGATTGCTTATTGCCTGATGCCCAACCATTACCATTTCCTGGTACGGCAGGAGGCGGATCATGGCGCGGGTTTGCTGCCGCAGCGCGTTTTCAACAGCTACAGCAAGGCTTATAACCTGCGCTACCAGCACAGCGGCACATTGTTCCAGGGGCCATATCAGGCGATTCATATCACGCAGGAGAGCCATTTACTGCACCTGTGCCGTTACATCCATGCTAACCCGGTCAAAGATGGCCTGGTCAGTGGGTTGGAGGATTGGCCGTACTCGAATTATCTCGAATGGATTGGGGCTCGCCCTGGGGTGCTGGTAGATCGAGAGTTTGTCCAGGCGCATTTCCCGGAACCGTGCAGTTATGCTGATTTCGTTGGCGATTTTTTGAAGCATCGCACTTTGCCGGAGGAGGTCAGGATGTATTTGGAGCGGCTGGAGGGATGAGAGGTGCGTTGCACTTGCAAAGTGCGATGCACCTGGGGCTGGCGAGGGGGGACAGGTGCAACGCACGAAGTACACGTGCATCGCACCTGAGGAATGGCAATATATCCATGGTGGCAAAATGAAAAAACAGGCTCAACTCTATTTAGAAACCATGCTCGGCCCCGGCAGCCAGTTCCGAGATGGGCAGTGGGAAGCGATCGAAGCCGTGGCAGTTCACCGCCAGCGAGCGCTGGTGGTGCAGCGCACCGGCTGGGGCAAGAGCATTGTGTATTTCCTGGCCACCAAGCTGCTGCGCGAACAGGGCGCCGGGCCAACGCTGCTGATCAGCCCACTGCTCTCGCTGATGCGCAACCAGATCGCCATGGCCGAGCGAATTGGCATCCGGGCCAGCACAATTCACAGCACAAACCAGAAAGATTGGGCGCAAGTCGAAGAAGCCTTGCGCTGCAATGAATGCGATATTCTATTGATTTCACCAGAACGGCTCAACAATCCCCGCTTTATCCAACAAGTATTACCCGATATTGCCGGAAAGATCGGGTTGTTTGTTGTAGATGAAGCCCACTGCATTTCAGATTGGGGGCATGATTTTCGCCCGGACTATCGCCGCATCACGCGCATTATCCAAATGCTGCCGGCTGGCGTACCTGTTTTGGGAACAACCGCCACAGCCAATGACCGCGTGGTGGCAGATGTGGCGGCGCAGCTTGGCCCCAATCTAATGATACAGCGCGGCCCGTTGGCGCGCGCCTCACTGCACCTTCAAGCCATCCGCCTGGCAAACCAAAGTGAGCGCCTGGCCTGGCTGGTGGAGAACCTGCCCAAATTGCAAGGGAGCGGAGCGATCTACTGCCTGACCGTTCCTGATACCGAACGTGTGGCAGCCTGGCTGCGCCTGAAAGGCTTCCCTGCCAAAGCTTATCATGCCG
This sequence comes from Chloroflexota bacterium, assembly GCA_040752025.1. Lineage (GTDB taxonomy): Bacteria > Chloroflexota > Anaerolineae > Anaerolineales > UBA4823 > JBFMFR01. Next base: position 15,619 of record JBFMFR010000039.1, read on the forward strand.
GGGATGATGCGGGTTTAAATCGTCCTGAGTTGGAAGAGGCCTTCCTGCGCAATGATATTCGCATTCTGGTAGCGACAGTTGCCCTGGGGATGGGTTTTGATAAGCCGGATATCGGTTTTGTCATCCACTTTCAGCGCCCGGGGTCTGTAGTAGCTTACTATCAACAAGTTGGCCGCGCTGGTCGTTCTTTAGATAAGGCATACGGTATCCTGCTGAGCGGGGTGGAGGATGATGAGATCCAGAATTATTTCATCGACTCGGCCTTTCCAAGCACGCGCACCATGCTTGATATCCTGGCAGCTCTGGAGCAAAACGAAGGTCTGGGGCTGTATGAGCTTCTGTCGCGCGTGAACGTCACTGCTTCTATGGCTGAAAAAGCGCTCAAGCTGCTTGAAGTCGATGGCGCCGTGGGGATGTCTTATGCTCATAAAACTGTTTACTTTCGCACACCAAATCCCTGGCAGCCCGATGCCGAGCGCGTGGAACGCATCTTGAACCTTCGCCGGGCTGAACTGGCTCAAATACAGGCCTATGTTTCTCACCCTGGCTGCCTGATGGAATTTCTGCAGCGCGCCCTGGATGATCCAAACCCTCAGCCCTGTGGGCGCTGCGCCAACTGCCAGGGCAAAGGCTTTTCCAGCGAGGTTTCCCGAGAGCTTGTGATCGAGGCCGAGACTTTTCTGAAAGGCGCGACCATCCTGATTCAACCGCGCAAACGCTGGCCGGTTGGGTTATTCCCGGAGCAAAAACCAACCATCCCATCTGAAGTGCAAAACGCCGAGGGTCGCTCATTGTGTTACTACGGCGATGCGGGTTGGGGAAAGTTGGTACGGAATGGGAAATATCGAGATGGGCAGTTCTCCGATGATCTGGTGACGGCCGCAGCACATGTGATCCGGGATCTGTGGAAGCCAGAGATAGCCTGGGTGACAGCTATTCCATCTCGCCGGCATCCGCACCTGGTTCCCGACCTGGCGCAACGTTTAGCCCAACAACTGAAAATCCCCTTCTACGCAGCGTTGGAACGAGTAAGCGATGCTCCTGAGCAGAAAACGATGCAGAACAGCAGCATGCAGGCACGCAATGTCATAGGTACTTTGGACGTAAGAGGCGAAATTCTCAACGAGCCTGTATTGTTAGTAGATGATATCCTGGATTCAGGCTGGACTCTAACGATGGCCGGTTACCTGCTGCGGAAGCATGGCAGTGGGCTAGTTTATCCATTTACACTGGCGCAAGCCACTGGAAGGAACACATGACGATTTCACCCGACTCGCAGGCCATGCTGCTGCTATGTTCGCACCTGGGCTTATCGAATGAAACAGATCTTGCCCCACTCACACTGCGCGAGTGGAATCCGTTAGCCCGTAAACTCGCTGCATCAAAATTAGCGCGACCGGCAGGATTATTGGGTTTGGCAGCGGGTGACCTACAAAAGGCGCTGGATCTAAACGAGGCTGAAGCACAGCGCCTGGCGCGCTTACTGGTGCGGGGCGGCGGCCTGGCAATCGAACTCGAGCGCCTGGCCAACCTGGGCATCCATCCTTTAACCCGGGCAGACTCTGACTATCCCAGACGCTATCGCGAACGTCTCAAAGAATCGGCTCCTGCAGTAATGTTCTATGCAGGGAATAAGGACCTGCTGGGACAACCTGGGCTGGCGGTAGTTGGCTCTCGGCATCTCGATGAAGCCGGGCAGGCATGCGCAGAATTTGTGGGCAATGCCTGTGGTTTATCAGGCCTGGTTTTATATTCGGGCGGAGCGCGCGGCGTGGATACGATCAGTATGAAAGCATCTCTAGAAAACCGCGGCTTTGCCGTTGGGATTTTAGCCGACAGACTGGAAAAAGCTATCCGCATTCCCGAATATCGCTCAGCACTAGGTGAAGGAGATGCCTGCCTAGCAACTCCCTATCATCCTTCTGCAGGATTCAGCGTTGGCGCGGCGATGGGACGCAATCGCTTGATCTACACCCTGGCAGATCATGCTATTGTGGTTGCCAGCGATGCCGAACGAGGCGGCACCTGGGCAGGAGCGACTGAAGCACTCAAAGCGCAATGGGTACCTGTATTTGTATTAGAACACGCCAATATGCCGCAAGGGAACCGCGGCTTGTTAGAAAAGGGCGCCAATCCATTACCTTATCCCCTTCCAGTTCAGCCCTCGCAACTCAAAACCTGGCTTGATGAGCATAACCTGCCTGGTAAGCCCTGGGCGACTCAGCCCCAGCTATTTTAGCGTTCATCCGATGTCTATTGAATAAACTGGTAAAAACCGTTACAATGGAGGTGAGTGAAGGAGAAATGAGATGATCACGGCTTATCGTAAAAAGGTGACTGTGCGGCAGGATGGAAAAATTGAAATCAAGGATTCTACCTTCAAGCCGGGGACAAAGGCGGAGGTGATTGTTTTGGTTGAAAGCAGCCCGGAGGATGACAGCGAGCGCCAGGAACGCGTGCAGGAATGGCAGGCGCTGCTTGCAGAGACGCAGGCGCTGCCCCAGGCGCAAACGATCACAGAAGAAGAGATCGCGGCCGAAGTGGCTGCTTACCGCGCTTCCAAGAAATGAAAGTGCTGATTGACACCAATGTGCTCATTTCAGCCATCTGGCGCGATCGAGGGCCAGAGGCAGTAATTTTATGGGTGCTAGGCGAGGCGGATTGGGAGTGGATCGTTTCGCCATACATCTGGCCTGCGCGCTCGCCAGCGGCGCCGATTTTTTGGTTACGGGGGATGCGGATTTTGAAGAGGCGCGCAAGCTGGGCGGAGTCACGATTCTTTCGGTTGGCATGTTCAGACGCCTGGTGATAGGCGAATAATCCTCGAGTCCATTACAGGCCTCCCCCCTACCATCCTGCGCTCCACACCGCCAGGGCATAGGCGCTCAGGCTACCTCAGCATCTTCTAGGTGCAACGCACAAAGTGCATGTGCATCGCACCTGGCAGAGGGAAGAAAGATGATAAAATCTTCCCCGAGGTAAACATAGCATGGCGCACATTTCCCACAAACTGAAGAACGCCCTCGAGGGGGCCCTGGCCGGCGGGGGCGACCCGGCAACCTCGCCGCTGTACGTCTTCGGGCCGTTCCTGAGCCTGATCATGGTCTCGGGGGCGGCGCGGCTGGTCTTCGGCGGCTCGGTCTGGCTGGCGGTGCTGACCATCGCCGTGGTCTCGGCCATGTACCGGCTGGTGATGCAGTGGGTGACGGACGGCTCGGGGGGCAGCGGGCTGTGCGAGGAGGAGTTCGGCGGCTGGGCGGTCAAAGTCAACGCCGCCATCACGTTCGTGGAATACACGTTGACCTTCCTGGTGAGCATGGCCGCCATGGTGACCTTCATCGCCGACCGCTTCCCGGCGCTGAACGGCGCGCTGCTGGGCGTGCCCTACCGGGCGCTGGCGGCCATCGGGCTGAGCGTCTTCACCGGCTGGCTGGTGAACCGCGGCCCGAAGATGGCGGCGCGCACGTTCGGGCCGGCGACCGGCGGCGTGCTGGTGCTGCTGTGGCTGATGATCCTGGCCACGCTGTGGCGCACCGGGCTGCACCTGCCGGCGCTCTCGCTGGAGGCCTTCAAGCCGCCCAACCTGCACCTGACCGTGGGCGGCTACGTGCGCATCCTGGCGGTGATGACCGGCATCGAGGTCTTCGCCAACCTGGTGGCGGCCTTCGAGGGCTCTCCGGCGCAGAAGGGGCGCAAGGCCTTCCAGAGCCTGCTGATCATCATGAGCACCACGGCCGCCACCATGCTGATCGTGGGCCCGGCGATCTTCTCGCTCTCGGACGTGCGCCTCGAGGGGGTCTCGGTCTTCACGCAGACCATGGATCGCCTGCTGCCGGCGCCGCTGCCCTACCTGGGCTCGCTGGTGGGAGTGATCGTGTTGATGTCGGCCTCGGCGGCCAGCGCCCAGGGCCTGCAGAACCTGGCCCTGGGGCTGAAAGAGCGCCATTACATCCCGCCCGCTTTCGGCAAGCTCAATCCCTACGAGGTGGCCGACCGGCCGGTGTGGCTGCAGGTGGGCATCGTCTGCCTGTGCTTTTTGGTCTTCGGGACGAGCGAGGAGACCTACCTGGCGCTGTACGCCGCGGGTGTGTTCATCCTGCTGAGCATGACCGGCTGGGCGGTGACGCAGCGCCTGGGGCGCGAGCTGCGCGAGCAGTTCTCGCCGCACCAGGCGGCGCTGATGGCCGGCACGGCCACGGCCGCGCTGCTGACCAGCGGGGCCACGCTGGTGATCTTCGAGGAGCGCTTCTTGGAAGGCGCCTGGGCCTATCTGCTCTTCATCCCCGTGCTGTACGCCGCCTTCACATATTTCCGCGGGCGCATCGGGGCCCCCTCGCCGGAGATGGACTACCTGGGGCGCATCGACGCCAGCCTGCTGGCGGGCTTCGGCTTCGGGCAGGCCATGCCCAAGGAAACTGTGGGAGCCAATGATGAACAGGCGCCGGTCAAGCTGGGCTGGCAGCCCGAGCCGGTGCTGGAACGCCACCGCACGAACGGCTCGTGCAAGATCCGCCACGTGCTGACGCTGCTGGATGGCTCGGAGTACGCCGCCCAGGCGCTGCCCCTGGCGCAGTTCGTGTGCGAGACGACCGGGGCGCAGCTCACCCTGCTCTCGGCCTCGCTCCGCTACCAGGCGCAGGGCCCGCAGGAGTTCGAAGCGGGCGCCTACCTGTGCGGCGTGGCCGAAAAGCTGCACGCCGCCGGCATCCAGGTCAACTGCGAGGTGCGCGCCGATTCGCCGGCGGAGGCCACGCAGGAGCTGGTGCTCGAGAAAGACGTCGACCTGGTGATCGTGACCACGCGCGGCGCTTCGGGCGAGAAGAACTGGCTGCGCGAGGGCCTGTCGAGCAAGCTGGTGCACCTGCTGGACGTCCCCATCCTGCTGGTGCAGGTCTTCGAGAGCGGGCCGGCAGAAGCGCCGCACCTGGGGCGCATCCTGGTGGCGCTGGACGGCTCGGCCTTCGCCGAGCAGCTCCTGCCCTACGCCCGGCTGATGGCCCGGCAGTTCGATTGCGAGCTGATGCTGATCTGCGTGCCGGCCGTGCCGGAGAGCGGCAAGTACCGCGCCCCGGCCAGCGTGATCCAGGCCATCCGCAAGCAGGCCGAGGCCAGCATGCGCGAGTACCTGGCTTCGGTGGCCGAGGTGCTGCGGGCTGAAGGCCTGACGGTGCACACCGTGGTGACCGGCTCTTACCCGGCGCGCGCCATTGTGAACATCAGCAAGCGCGAGGCCGTGGACCTGATCATGATCTCCTCACAGGGGCGCGGCGGGCTGGACCTGCTCTTCATGGGCAGCGTGGCGCAGCAGGTGGTGCAGTTGGCCGACAGCCCGGTGTTCATCTTCCCGATCAATAAGGAACTGGCCGAATGACGCAAATCGCCGACACTACGACGCTCACTGCCCAGCAGCAGATCGAGCGGGATTACCGCTGGAACTTTTTAGTCAACACGCTGGATGGGGCCAGCTTCTGGTTTGGGATGAGCTTTTTCTCGTACACCATCATCCTGCCCCTGTTCGTGCGGCATTTCACCGAAAACCCCGTGATCATCGGCCTGATCCCATTCCTATACATGGCCGGCGTGCTCATTCCGCAGTTGTTCACCGCCAACGCCATCGAGCGCGCCCCGCGCAAGAAGTTCTTCCCGGTGAACATCGGCTTCTTCTCCGAGCGCCTGCCCCTGCTGATCCTGCCGCTGGTGGTCTATTTTCTGACCAGCAGCTATCCGATGCTGACCCTGGCGCTGTTCTTCGCGCTGTACGCCTGGCAAAACCTGGGAGCGGGGGTCATCGTGGTGGGCTGGCAGGACATGATCGCCAAGGTGATCCCGGTGCACCGGCGCGGGCGCTTCTTCGGCATCACCAATTTCATCGGCAACAGCGCCGGCATCCTGGGGGCGCTGGCGGTGCCCTTCGTGCTCGAGAAGTTCGCCTTCCCGCTGGGCTACGTCTTCTCCTTCGCCGTGGCCGGCGCGCTGATCTTGCTCTCCTGGGTGTTCCTCTCGCTGACGCGCGAGCCGGCCGTCTACAGCAGCAAGCCAGCCGTCTCGCAGTTGGATTACCTGCGCTCGTTGCCGGAGGTGCTGCGCAAGGACGGCAACTTCCGCATGTACCTGCTGGCGCAGATCACTTTTGGGCTGGGCGGGATGGCGACCGGCTTCCTGGCGGTCTACAGCGCCCAGACCTGGCGCCTGCCGGATGCACAGGCCAGCGGCTTCATGGTCGCCTGGCAGATCGGGTTAGCCCTGGCGAACCTGTTCTTCGGCTTCCTCGCCGACCGCACCGGGCACAAGCTGAACCTGGAGACGACCTGCCTGCTGAGCGCCCTGATGCTGGGCCTGGCGATCGCCGCCCCTGCCCCGGGGTGGTTCTACCTGGTCTTTTTCATCGGCGGGGCGGTCAACGCCGGGGCTTTCATTTCCAGCATTTCGATCGTGTTGGAATTCACCGACCCGGAGAACCGCCCGACCTACATCGGCCTGGCCAACAGCATCCCCGGTGTGGCCCTCGCCACGGCGCCCATCCTCGGCGGCTGGCTGGCGAGGGTCGCCGGCTACCGCAGCATGTTCGTCCTGGCGGCGGTCTTTGCGCTGGGCAGTTGGGCGCTGCTGCATTTCACCGTGCGCGAGCCGCGCAAAACGAATTCCACTGCGGTATAATGAGGAAGTGTACGTCACCCACCGCGGCAAGCTGGTGGCGCGCATCCTCCCCGTTGCGCCAGCGCCCAAGCAGGACCTGCGCCAGTGGGACGACCTGGAGCGCCTGGCGCTGGAGATCGGCCAGCGCTGGCCGGCAGGCGTCTCGGCAGCCGAAGCGGTCAGCGAGGGGCGCGAGTGAGCTACGTGGTGACCGACGCCAGCCTGTGGGTGGCGCGGCTGGCGCCGCAGGATGCCTTCCACGGGCAGGTGCGCGCCTGGCTGGAAGCGCGCCGCGCCGAAGAGGCGCAGTTGCTGGCCCCCGCTCTATTATTGGCCGAAGTGGGCGGGGCGATTGCCCGGCGGACGGGCGAGGGCGACCTGGCGCGCCAGGCTGCCAGCCTGCTGGAAAACCTGCCCGGGCTGCGCCTGGTAGCGATGGACGAGGCCCTGCTGAGTGAAGCCGCCCGGCTCGCAGCCGACCTGGGCCTGCGCGGGGCGGACGCCACCTACGTGGCGGTTGCCAGCCAGTTAGGGCTGCCGCTGGCCAGCCTGGACGCCGACCAACGCCAGCGCGCCGGGGTGCAGGTGAGGCTGGTGGAATTGTGACCTGCGGGGGAGGCGCACGCCATACAAGGTGCACGCCGTGCGCCCCTACGGGTCAACCTTCCCCATTCGGCCAGCCGTGCGCCCCGGCGTTATTCACCCTTGGCCCAATTCACCGTTGGCAGGATCCACTCGTCCAGGGGCTTGTAGCACACGCCGTGACCGCTGCCGACCTGCAGGACGATCTCCTCGTGACGACCGAGGCCTTTACCCTTGGACAGTTCGAACATGGGCTGGCACGAACCCGAATACTGTGTATCGGCGAAGTCGTAGATGGACAGGACGTTCCCGTAGAAGCTGACATGGCCTTTCTGCCACTCTTGAACGATATCGGGGTGGCAGGTGGCGAGCAGGACGAAGTTGACCTGTTCGTTCTGCAATAAGTAGGAGGCCATTACGGCGATGGTGGCGCCTTTGGAAGCGCCCAGGACGGTGATCTGCCCGGGGGGCACGCCGGCCGCCAGCAGGCGCCGGATTTGCGAGACGACCCGCTGGGCGTATGGGTAGCTGTCGGCGTTCTTGGGGCGCTGCTCGCTGATCACACGCAAGCCGTAGCCGGACAGGGTCTGCAGGATGGCTGCGTATTCGTACTCGCCGAACTCGGGGCTGATGGCGGGCAGGCCCTGGTCTTCGATGATCCTGCCGTGCAGAGAGAACAGGTAGCGCTGGGAGGGGTCGATGGCTTCGGGGGATGGGAAGGCATAGGCATCGAAGATCGAGGTGGGGGCAGGTGCAGGCGTGGGAATGGTTGTAGGTGAGGCAACCGCCACCGGCGTGGGCGTGAACACCGGCGTGGGAGCGGCACAGCCGGCGGCGAAGACAGCGACCAGAAGCAAAGCCGGGGAAGAGGTTTTGCGGGACAGCATGGGGACGACCTCCGTAAGCAGCAGGAAAAGTTTCTGCAGTACATTGAGTATACCGCACAGCGGGGATGATGGTTCAGTAAGGAAAGGCTTGCAAACCTGTAAACCGAGAAGGAAACCAACTGGAGGGCAAAAAGCGATTATAATTGCGCTGAAGATGAGCCCTCCGCCCACCCTATCCATCGCGGCCCAGCGCCAGAGCATCCCGGAGATGCACGCCTTCGTGGAGGCGGTATGCCGGGAACATGCGCTTCCCGGGAATACCTGCCACCACCTGATGCTGGCCATCGAGGAGGCCTGCGCCAACATCATCGAGCACGGCTACGCCGGCATGGAGCCAGGTTCGATCCGGGTGAAGATGCGGGTGGAGCCGCGCCGGGTAGTGGTGACGGTGACCGACCGCGGCTGGTCCTTCGATCCGACCGGTTGCCCGCCGCCGGACCTGGAATCGGACTGCGAGCACCGCCCAATCGGCGGGCTGGGGATCTATTTCATGAAGCAACTGATGGACGAGGTGCGCTATCGCAGCGACCGGCGGGGCGGCAACCGCCTGACGCTGGTGAAGTACCTCCCGGTGGAGACCGGGGGAAAGCTCTCGGCCAGAGCGCAAACGGACGGGTAAACGGCGCGGCGCAGCAACAGCGGGCGCTGGGCAACAGCGCTTGACTTTTGTCCCAATTCTCCCTAAAATGAATATGTCTGTTAACCCGGCCTGGGCGCGGGCGTGGTTCTAATTGCACTGGGAAAGTAGCGCCAGGCAGGCCGTTCAAGGTTCACGCGTGAAGCAAAAGGAGGCGATTATGGCTGGCTGGCTGAAGGCAGGATTGATTGGCGGGGCGGTGCTGGCAGTTTTTCAGTTGATTGGGCTGGTCCCATTCAACTTCATCTGCTGCCTGACCATCCCGGGGATGTTGATCACGTACCTTGCAGTGGGGGCGCTGGCGGCAGCGTGGATGGCGCCGCCGCGGGTAGCCGGGCGCGGCGCCGGGCAGGGAGCGCTGGGGGCGATGCTGGCGGCGGTGATCAGCAGCGTGGTGGGGATGATCGTCAATATGATCCGGGTGCTGATCACACCGCAAGAGGCGGTGATCATGGACCTGCCGCCTGAGATCATGCAGCAGTTGCAGGCAACGGGCCTTCCGCTGGAGCTGTTCGTCGGCGTGGGCGGCGTGGTGATCTTCTACGGGTTCTGCTGCCTGGGATGGGTCTTCTTCTCGGCTCTGCTGGGCGCGATCGGCGGGGCAATCTATCCTTCGGTGAAACCGGAATAAAAGTTCAAGGAAATCATAAGGGGCAGCGCCTTAGGCACTGCCCCTGCCACTACCGGTAAGGCGCGAACGAGGATCTAGGGATTATCCATAACGAGGGGGATCCAGGTGCGGTAGGTGTCGATCTCGAGGGCGGCCAGGGACCAACCGAAGTAATCACCCGCTTCGGCAGCGCCGAGGATGCCAGGGCTGTCCTGGTCGAAGGTCTCGGCGGCGGCGTAGACCAGCCCGGTCATGAAGCCATACAGGATGCTGACTTCGCCGGCATCTTGCTGCCCGCCCAGGGTGGCACGCGGAGCCGAGATGGCCAGGTCTTCGTAGCCATCGCCGTTGAAGTGGCCGGTGGCCATGGTCCAGCCGAAGGTGTCCCACTCGCCCAGAACAACCTGCGAGAACATCTGGTTGCCGTTGGTGCGCAGCCGGCTGGCCGAGCCATAGATGACATGGATGGCCCCGGCGTTGATGGTGGCGTCCAGGCACTCGAAAGGCACACCGATCACCAGATCATCGTAGGTATCGCCGTTGAAGTTGCCAGTGGTCAGGGAGTAGCCGAAACGATCGGTCAACTCGGGATCGTCAGGAATGAAGCCAACATCCTGCCGCCAGACCTGGTTGGAGTCCGAGATGCCCGTATCACTGCCGTAGAGCACATTGACCAGGCCGGCATCGCCGATGGTGCCCAGGTCTTCGAAGGGCGCACCGATGGCCAGGTCGTCACTGCCGTCGCCATCGAAATCGCCAGCCGCTAGGGCAAAGCCGAAAAGGTCGTGGTCCTCGGCGTCGTCCAGGATGCCGGTGCTGTCCTGGTCCCAGATCTGGCTGCCAGCATCGTCCAGACCAGCGCTGGTGCCATAGATGATGTTGACCGCGCCAGCCTCGGCGAGCGAGCCCACATCTTCGGCGGGAACACCCACGGCCAGGTCATCGTAGCCGTCCTTGTCGAAGTCGCCAGTAGCCAGGGAGACGCCGAACTGGTCGCCAGCCTCGGCGACGCCGGGGATGCCGGGTGTATCCTGGTGCCACAACTGCCAAACGGGATCGTCCAGCCCACTGCTGCTGCCATACAGGACCACAACCGCACCGGCTGCATTGGTGGCACCTAAATCTTCGAAAGGCATACCGATGGCCAGGTCATCGAAGCCATTCCCGTCGAAATCACCAACCGCCAGTACGTCGCCAAAACGATCGTAAGATTCCGCTCCTCCTTCGCCAAAGTCATCGTTAGACCACATCTGGTTACCGACCGAACTCAAGCCGTCCGGCGCACCGTACATGATGTGCACCACACCGGCTTCTATGATCGTATCGATGTCTTCGTAGGGAACACCGATGGCCAGATCGGGCAGGTTATCGCCATTGAAATCCCCGGAGGCCAGGGAATCGCCGAAGTTATCGCCATCTTCGGTGATACCTTGCATGCCATCCACGCCCTGCATCCAGAGCTGGTTTCCGGGGTCGTCCAGACCCAACCACTGGGCGTAGAACACGTTGATCTGGCCTGAATCAGTGAACATATTGCCGCGGTTCTCGCCGGGAACGCCTATGGCCAGGTCATCGTAGGAATCTCCTCCCAAATAGCTGCCAGAAGTGGCAGCGGGGGCATCCGGCTCCGCATAAGCCGGGTTCAAGATCAGGCTGAAGGCCAGGGCGCACAGGGCCAGGCCACTGAGGAATTTTTTGATCCAAACTGTTTTTGCGTTCATCGCATTCTCCTTTCTTGCATCTTCATGCTTACAGAATAGCAAAACGCGGCGCAATTGTCATCGAGGCGGAGTACCCTCTTTCAGAATGCGAATCCAGTACTACACTCACTCCTTCCTGGTGAAAACCTGGTACACCAGTACCCTTTCAGGGCTGCAAAACGCCTAATGCAGATTCCAGACCCCGGCGAACCAGGCAGGGGCAGCGCACGATGCGCTGCCCCTGTCGCTCCCGGTAAGGCGCGAACGAGGATCTAGGGATGATCCATAACGAGGGGGATCCAGGTGCGGTAGGTGTCGATCTCGAGGGCGGCCAGAGACCAACCGAAGTAATCACCCGCTTCGGCTGTACCGAGGATGCCGGGAGTATTCTGATCGAAGGTATCGGCACCGGCGGTTACCAGGCCAGGTGTGAAGCCGTAGAGAATGCTGACTTCACCAGCGTCCACCTGTCCGCCAACGGTGGCGCGGGGCGCACCGATGGCCAGGTCTTCGTAGCCGTCACCGTTGAAGTGCCCGGCAGCCAGCGACCAGCCGAAGGTATCCCAGTCACCCAGAACGGCCTGCGAGAACATCTGGTTGCCATTGACGCTCAGCCGCCCGCCTGTACCGTAAATAATGTGGATGGCCCCGGCGTTGAAAACGGAGTCCAGGCTCTCGTAGGGCACGCCGATCGCCAGATCATCGTAGGTATCGGCGTCGAAGTCACCGGTAGCCAGGGAATAGCCGAAGCGGTCATTCAACTCGGGGTCGTCGGGGACAAGGCCGATACCCTGATGCCAGACCTGGTCGGTATCCGAGATGCCCGTCTCGCTGCCGTAGAGCACGTTGACCATGCCAGCATCCACTATGCCATCGAGATCTTCGTAGGGCACGCCGATGGCCAGATCATCTTTGCCATCGCCGTTGAAATCGCCAGCCGCCAGGGTAGAGCCAAATTGATCATCGGTTTCAGAAACATCCAAGATGTTTGGGCTGTCCTGATACCAGATCTGGTTACCAACAGAACTCAAGCCATATTCAGAACCATAAATGATGTTGACTACGCCAGCGTTGTTGATGGCGCCCACATCATCCGTTGGGACACCCACGGCCAGATCTTCGAAGCCATCTCCATTAAAATCACCACTGGCAAGGGCATCGCCAAACCGGTCGTTATCATTACGGACGCCCACGATGTCAGGAATATCCTGGTGCCATATTCGAAAGCCCGACCTTGATAAGCCACTGCTGGTGCCATACAGGGTCGTTACCACGCCGCAGTTGATAAAACCATCTACATCCTCCTGGGGCGCACCGATAGCCAGATCATCAAAACCATCTCCATCGAAATCGCCAACTGCCAGAGCATAACCGAAATAATCACTCACTTCAGCCAAAGTGACTCCAATGTCATTGTCGCTCCATATTTGATCACCAGTCGAGCCCAGGCCATCTACCATGCCGTACATAATGTGTACCACACCGGCATCCGACACACCTCCCACATCTTCATAAGGCACTCCAATAGCCAAATCGGGCAGATTATCGCCGTTGAAATCGCCGGACGCCAAGACACGGCCAAAGTTATCGTAATCTTCCATGCCATCCAAGATGCCATCCACACCCTGCATCCACACCTGGTTGCCGGTATCACTCGGGCCCCACCATTGGCTATAGAGCACACTGATCTGTCCAGAGGCGTCGAACGTGGTGCCATAGCTCTCATGAGGAACACCAATGGCCAGGTCTGCGTAAGGATCCCCTCCCAGATAACTGCCGGATGTGGCGGAGGGGGCATCCGGCTCAGCATAAGCCGGGTGCAAGATCAAACCGAAGGCCAGGGCGCACAGGGCCAGGCCACTGAGGACTTTTTTAATCCAAACTGTTTTTGCATTCATCGCATTCTCCTATGTTGGTATGGGCTATTGATATTGGGATTTGGTTACGATTGCGGACCGCAGACCCAGGTGCGAACCAGGGCCAGGTCCAGGGCATCTTTAGGGATGAAGCTTTCTGCGCCGATGGCGGCCGCGGCGGATTGAAATAAATCCACCTGGCCATCATAGGCGCTGACCAGGATCAGGCGGGTCAACGGAGAGACCTGCCGGATGCGGTGGGCAGCCTGGATACCAGTGACACCTTCCAGGAACAGGTCGATCACCGCCAGGTCGGGCTGCAGGGACTCGGCCAGGGCCTGGGCGGTGGGAATATCGCCAGCTTCGCCAACCACTTGCAGCCCGGCGGCCGCCAACAACTGACTCAGGGTCCGCCGGAAGCCGGCCTGGTCATCGAGGATCAAGACACGCAGGGGAACGTTTGGGGTTATATTCATGCCCACAGGATAGCAGACTGCGGCGATGTTGACATCGAGGCGGAGTACCCTTTTTCAGGCTGTGAATCCAGTACTACACTCACCCCTTTCAGGCAAAAACCTGGTACACCAGTACCCTTTCAAACCGATAAGTTACCCGACAAACAAAAAAAAGCCCCCTTGCGGGGGCCTACAAACTGTAATATGGACTTTCCTTCGGCTCTGTTTTCCGTCCCCTAATCTTCCACCTTAGCCAACCCAGTGCGGATGGCATACAGGACGGCCTCGGTGCGTGAGGCGACGCCCAGCTTGCCGTAGATGGTGCTGACGTGGTTCTGGACGGTGCGAGTGGCAACTACCAGGCGCTCGGCGATGGCGTTGTTGTCCAGGCCCTGGGCGATCAAGCGCAGGACCTCCAGCTCGCGTCCGGTCAGGGGTTCGATTGGCTTCTCCCGCAGAGCAGCCTGGGCCGGCGGGGATTGCACGGCGCGACGGACCACCTGGCTGGCGACCGCCGGGCTGAGCCAGCTTTCACCGCAGGCAGCCGCCCGCACCGCGGAAAGGAGGGCTTCCAGGGCTTCATCCTTGAGCACGTAGCCCACGGCGCCGCTCTCCAGCAAGCCGAAGACGGTCTGGCTGTCGGCCTGCACGGTCAGGATCAGGATGGCGGTGGAGTCGCCCTGCTGGTGGAGCTGCTGGGTGACCTGCACACCGTTGATGTCCGGTAAGTTGACATCCAGAACGAGCACGTCCGGGGTATGTTCGGCCACCAGGCGCAGAGCATCTGCCCCACAGGCCCCCTCGGCCAGGATGGCGACGTCCGGGGCAGCTTCCAGGATCATGCGCATCCCCGCCCGGACAATAGGGTGGTCGTCGACAATCACGACACGGATCATCGAATACCATTATAGCAGAATGAGCACCCTACTTTCAACCAATCCGGAATAAAAAAGACCTGACAGGTTTCTGAAAACCTGTCAGGTCCTGGTTCAAGAAAGAACTATCGCCTTATGGCGGTGTTTATTTGTCCTCGATCACATTGACGCCGCCGGGGCGGTGCTTGAGGGCTGAGTGGGCGGCTGCCAGGCGAGCGATGGGCACGCGGAAGGGCGAGCAGCTCACGTAGTTGTTGCCGACCAGGTGGCAGAACTCGATGGAGGCCGGGTCGCCGCCGTGCTCACCGCAGATGCCAACTTCCAGGTTGGTGCGGGTGCTGCGGCCATCTTTGACAGCCATGTCCATCAGGCGACCCACGCCTTCACGGTCGAGGGTCTGGAAGGGGTTCTTGGGCAGGATGCCTTCCTCGACGTACTTGATGAGGAAGTTGCGCTCGGCATCGTCGCGGCTGTAACCGAAGGTCATTTGGGTCAGATCGTTGGTGCCGAAGGAGAAGAACTCGGCAACTTTGGCGACCTCGGCGGCAGTGACTGCGGCGCGGGGGATCTCGATCATGGTACCGAATTTGTAATCGAAGGTGACTTTCTTCTCATCCATGACGGCGGCAGCGATGCGCACCAGGCGCGGCTGGATCCATTCCAGTTCTTTGACCGTGCCGGTCAGCGGGATCATGACCTCAGGCTTGACCACCACACCCAGGTTGGCCTGGTCGGCAGCCGCCTCGAAGATCGCCCGCACCTGCATCTCGACAATCTCGGGCATATAGATGCTCAGGCGCACACCGCGCAGACCCATCATGGGGTTGCTTTCGTGCATGGCGCGGATGCTGGCGAGCAGGTTTTCCTTCTCGGCCAGACCGGCAGTTTCACCCTTGACGCGCAGGGTGATGACTTCTTCCAACAGCTTCTCTTCGTCGGGCATGAACTCGTGCAGCGGCGGGTCGATCAGGCGGATAATCACCGGGTGACCGTCCATGGCGGCAAACAGGCCGGCGAAGTCGGAGCGCTGGTAAGGCAGCAGTTCGTTCAGGGCTGCCGTGCGCTCCTCCGAGGTCTCGGCCAGGATCATGCGCTGCACGATGGGCAGGCGCTGGGTCTCGAAGAACATGTGCTCGGTGCGGCACAGGCCGATGCCCACAGCGCCGTAGGAGCGCGCCCGGCGGGCGTCAGCCGGGTAATCGGCGTTGGCCCAGACCTGCAAGCCACGCGTCGGCCAGCCGGCGGGCGACTGGCGGATGCCAGGCGTGGCGCAAATCTCGTCTGCCCAATTCAACAGGGTGAGCAGGTCGGTCTGCTCTTCCAGCTTGGGCGCAATGGTGGGGATCTGGCCCAGGAAGACCTGGCCGGTGGTGCCGTCTACTGAAATCCAATCGCCTTCTTTGACGACGACTTCGTTGGCTTCCATCTGTCGCCGTTCCAGGTCGATGCGGATCTCGGCCGCGCCGACCACGCAGGGCACGCCGAACTGGCGAGCGACAACAGCGGCGTGGGAGGTGGCGCCGCCCTCGCTCGTGAGGATGCCCTTGGCGGCCAGCATGCCGTGCACGTCATCCGGCTTGGTGAAGGGGCGCACCATGATGACCTGCTGCTTTTCCTCTTTGGCCATCTTTTCGGCGGTGTTGGCGTCGAAATAAATCCGGCCGACAGCCGCGCCCGGCGATGCGTTGACACCCTTGGCGTACAGCTTGCCTGACTGCTGGGCTTCATTCTTAGCTTTATCATCGAACTGCGGATGCAGCAATGTATCGACGTTTTCGGGAGTGACACGCAGCACAGCTTCTTCTTTGGTGATCAGGCCTTCGTTGGCCATGTCCACAGCGATCTTGACAGCAGCCTTGGCGGTGCGCTTGCCCGTGCGGGTTTGCAGCATCCACAACTTGCCATCTTCGATGGTGAATTCGACATCCTGCATCTCCTGGTAATGTTTTTCCAGCCTGGCGGTGATATCCATAAACTCGTGATAGGCCTGGGGCAAATCGTCCACCAGGTTCTCGATCTTGGCGGTGTTGCGGATACCAGCGACCACGTCTTCGCCCTGGGCGTTGAGCAGGTAGTCGCCGTACATTTTGTTCTCGCCGGTAGCTGGGTCGCGGGTAAAGGCCACGCCGGTGCCCGACTTCCAGCCCATGTTGCCGAAGACCATGGTGACGATGTTGACAGCAGTGCCCAGGTCGTGGGCGATGCCAGCGGCGTTGCGATAATCGATGGCGCGCTTGCCGTTCCAGGATTTGAAGACGGCCTCGGTCGCCAGGCGCAACTGCTCGGTGGGCTCCTGCGGGAAATCGAAGCCCTTGTGCTGCTTGACCACCGCTTTGAAGGCATCCGTGATGGCCTTCCAATCCTCGGCGCTCATTTCGGTGTCCAGCTTGTAGCCCTTCTTGGCCTTGTATGCAGCCAGCGGCTCTTCGAAGGCCTCGTCGGGGATGTCCAACACGACCGAGCCGAACATCTCGACCAGGCGGCGGTAAGAGTCGTAGACAAAGCGGGCGTCGCCGGTCTTGGCGATCATGCCTTCGGCGGTCTTATCGGTCAGGCCGATGTTGAGGACGGTGTCCATCATACCGGGCATGGAGAACTTAGCGCCCGAGCGGCAGGAAACCAGCAAAGGCTGCTGCGGATCACCAAACTTCTTGCCGGTCTGCACTTCTACCTGCTGCATGGCTGCCAGTTCCTGTTCCCACATACCAGCGGGGAACTTGCCGCCTTCGGCCAGGTAAGCGTTGCAGGCTTCGGTCGTCACGGTAAAACCAGGCGGCACCGGCACACCCGCGCGGGTCATGTCGGCCAGACCAGCGCCCTTACCACCCAGCAGCGACCGGACCTGATCCCAGGTACCACCGGCATCCTGCTGTGCAAGCTCGACTTCATTGAAAAGATATACCCATTTTTTAGACATCATTTTTCTCCTAAGATTTGATATGATTTCACTCGGCGAACACCAACCGTATAGTTTACCACAATTCCCGAGCCCGAAAGCCGGTCGGGCCCGACAATAACCAATTTCAATCCCTGGTTTTCTCAAGGGTATAATACATGCACTCAAAATTGAGGTCACTTGCGTAGGGAAATATGCCAGCAGAATGCATCCTGATTGTCGAAGATGAACGCGCCGTGGCCCGCAGCCTGCAATACAGCCTGGAGAGGGAAGGCTTCAACGTGCTGTGGGCCGACAACGGCCAAAGGGCCCTGGAAATGATCCAGGCGCGCCAGCCGCACCTGATCCTGCTCGATATCCGTCTGCCGGACATCAGCGGCTTCGATGTGTGCCGCCAACTGCGCCGGCAAGGGGCGCGCCAGCCGGTGGTGATGCTGACCGCTCGCGACGAAGCCATCGACAAGGTATTGGGGCTGGAGCTGGGCGCCGACGATTACGTGGTGAAACCTTATGACTTGCGCGAATTGATCGCCCGCATCCGGGCTTTGCTACGCAGAGCTTACGGCGAACTGGCGGAAAGCGCGCCGGAGCGGCTGCGCTTTGGGGAAATCGAGATCGACTTGCAACAGTTACGCGTGACGCGCGGCGGGGAAACGGTCTACCTGACGCCCACCGAGTTCCGGGTGCTGCGCTACCTGGCGCAAAACCCGGACCGCCCAATCGGGCGTGCAGCTCTGATCGAAGCTGTGTGGGGTTATTCTTCCGAGATCGGCAGCGACCGCACCATCGACGTGTACATCCGCCACCTGCGGGAGAAGCTGGAAGACGACCCGGCGCAGCCAAGCTGGATCGTGACCGTGCGCGGGATAGGGTACAAATTCGAGCGCTAACTGGATCTTGGCCTGAGCCGGCTGGGTCCAAGCCTGCATTGTTGCGATTTCTTAACCAAACCTCAAACCCAACGCAACCTCCATTTGCTAAAATTCTAGCAAGCGAGTTCAGAATCATCCTTTGGAGGTGTTCCTATGTTTCGTTCGATCCGCTGGCGTTTGATCTTCAGTTTCATGCTGATCGCCCTGCTGGCAGTCGGCGCGGTGGGGCTGTTGTCGCTCAAAATCGTGGCTTACCAGACCCGGCAGCAGCAAATCGCCAACTTGCGAGCCAGCGCCCGTTCCATCGCCCAACAGGCGGCGACGCTGATCCACCCGAGTATGGACATGGATGGCCTGAAGCAACTGGCCGAGACCGCCTCGCTGGTAAGCAACGCACGTGTGCGCATCCTGAACGCCGAGGATAAGACGGTGGTCGATTCTGGCCTGCCCAATCCGAAGCAACGCGTGTGGTTGACGATCCTGCCAGCAGGGTCGATGACCATCCTGCGCGAGGAGTCGCGCAACGCGGCCCCATTGATTTACTCGATTGTAATTTCAGGCACTGTAGAAACCTTCCTGGAAGATTTGCCCTCTACAACGATCTTTACTTATACGCTGAGTAACGAGAAACTCTGGCTAGAGCCTGGAATCATTACGCCGCTCGAAATCGAAGAAATCGATGCAGATCTGGAAGGCATTACCAACGATGTGCCCCGAACGGATGCATCCAGAGTGCGCGCGGCAGGCCAGGGGCAACGCCTGGGGACCACGGTCAGCGCGCCGATCACAACCCGCGACCTTAGGCTGGGTTATGTGGAACTGAGCGAGGCGCTGGATACCAGCGCGGGGCTTTTGGACACGTTGGCACAAGCGCTGATCTACGCCGGCCTGGGGGCGATCCTGCTGGCAGCCCTGCTGGGATTGTGGATCAGCCAACGATTGGCATCACCGCTGCGCCGCCTGGCGGACACCGCCGGGCGCATGGGCGCGGGAGACCTGGCCGCCAGGGCGGAGGTCAAACCCGGTGGAGAAATCGGCGGACTGGCGAGCCAGTTCAACCAAATGGCTGAACAACTGCAAACCAGTTTCCAACAACTGGAAAGCGAGCGCGACGCGCTGCGGCGCTTCATTGCGGATGCTTCGCACGAGCTGCGCACGCCGATCACGGCCCTGAAGAACTTCAACACTTTGCTGATCGGCTCCGCTCCTGGCGAGCCCCAGGCCGAGTTCGCCGCCGAAAGCCAGGCACAGATCGAGCGGCTGGAATGGATTACGCAAAGCCTGCTGGACCTCTCGCGCCTGGACGCCGGCCTGCTACAGTTCGAGCTGATGGACCACGACCTGCGCGAGATTATCGAAGGGGTACTGGCGGCCTTCAGACCTCAGGCCGGCGAGAAAAACATCACTCTGAGCGCCAATCTACCGGATGAGCCCGTTACTTTGCACTGCGACCGGGCCCGCCTGGAGGTGGCTTTGCGCAACCTGCTGGACAATGCGATCAAGTTCACACCCTCCAGTGGAACTGTGGAGGTTATGGCAGAGTGCGATGCGGAGCACATTACCGTGAGGGTGCGCGACAACGGGGCGGGCATCCAACCCGAAGACCTGCCGCACATCTTTAAGCGCTTCTACCGCGGAAGGCAGCACAGCGAGCAAGGCAGCGGGCTGGGACTGGCCATCGTGAAAAGCATCGTCGAAGCGCACCACGGGCAGGTGTCTGTGAAGAGCACACCCGAGGTGGGTACGACTTTCATCCTGGAATGGCCAACCCCCGGAGGCGACTCGAGCGCTTAGGCAACCGGTTTAGCAAACCACAAACGCGCCTCAGTCACTTCAAAGCCTACCGACGCCGCCAGGGCCTGCATGGCGGCGTTTTCACTGCTGGTAGCCAGCACGGCGGTATCGATGCCACGCTCCCTGAGCAAGTGCATGCCGCGCAGCAGCAGCGCCCGGCCCAGGCCACGCTTCTGGTAGTCGGGATGGCAGGCTACCGGGTCGGTGAAGCCCTCATTGCGTCCGGTGCGCTGGTTCTCCTCCTGGCTGATCTGCACCATACAATAGGCGGCCAGACGGCCGTCCGGGGCGACCACCACCAGATCGGTCTGCAGTTCGTATTCTACAGCCTGCAGCATGGCCAGGCGTTCTTCGACAGTCATATGGTCCGTGCCAAAGGCTGCCCGGTGCAAAGCCACCCAGGCTTCGACCTCGTCCACGCCGCCCGAAGGGCGAATCGTGAAACCCGGCGGCAGAGTTGGCTCGGGGATGACATCACCCAACGGGCGGGCATAGTGCAGCGAGCACTGCGACAGGCGCTCGAAGCCGTGCCGTTCCAGAAAACTCAGCCGCTCGGGGTTGTCTTCCCGGCAAGAAGCATCCAGGGTGATTTGCTCACCCGAGGCTTGCATGCGGCGGCGGATGCAAGTCTCGCCCCAACCGACGATTTCAGCTTCCATCTCGGGGCCAGCAGCACGGGGATCGAGCTCAAAGATTAAGTTGTTGTAAGCATCCACGATGGCAAAGGCAACCAGCTTCCCATCCTGGGTATGCCACAACCTGGTGTCCGCCTGCGTCTCCGACAGGCTAAGAATCTCGCGCAAGTCGACCACCCCGGGCGGATCGGCGACCCACTGCGGCGGGCGGACTGCCAGGAGCAGGTTGATGAGGGTCTGCAAATCGTGTTCTCCGGCATAAAGGCGGCTAGATAAATTCAACATGATGTGTGCTCCTTGTAATAAGATCGTATAACAATGCTGCTATATTATACGATTGACAGGGCACGAAGTTCATAATCCGTTGAAATTACAGCTCGACTCTCCCCCTCACCCGTGTAGCTTCACAGCATGCGCAGTGCATCCATTGGACAGGCCTTCAGGCATAATGCACAGCCCAGACACATCGAGGCCCGGGTGTCGGGCATCTCATAGGGCGCTTCCTGGTAGAGGATTTTCTTTTCACAGAGAAGCACAGCCCGGCAAATCCCTGCTTCGCATCGCTCGGGCGCGCATCTTTGGTAATCCACAGCAATGCACTTTTTAGGCATCCACGTTTTCCTGTCGGAGCTTTGCGTATTCTTGTTCCAAAGCCTCTTCCAGATCGTCCAACTCCTGGATCAGCGCACCTGGCACGGAGTGTGCCGGCCAGCGCTTCTTGAGATCTGCGATTTTTTCTTCCAAGGCCTTGATTGACTCGGTCTTCATCATCTGCTTCTCATCCAAGCTATCTACGATCAAATCGCTACCTAATCCAATAGGAATAGCACGCTGCTACTATTCTTCAGATGCAAAACTGACCTAAACGTTACAAAAAGGCGCTAAGGGCCGATAAAACGTTGCTCATTCAGGCAGCATTATGATGGCTGTATGTGTTCTCTGTTCATCGACATCGATGTAAAAAGCCAGAAAGCGCCCGCTGTGCGACCATTCAGCACGGGCAACCTGCTGGTCGCCCGCCTGCAACAAAGGCAGGCGCGAACCAGTGCGCAGGTCGTACAGAGTCCAACGCGGGTCTGGATCGCGGAAGAGCAGGCGGTTGTTGTCTGGCGACCAGAGCGGGACCTGTTTAGCGCTGGGAAACGATTGGACAAGCTGCCTGGTTTGCAGATCGAGAATGTTCAGATAGAAAGGAGAGTCGGAATCCTGGGCCAATCCTGTGGGCCAGCCCTGCTCATCCTGCTGCAATACACCCGGGGTCAGGAAAGCCAGGTAGCGCCCATCGGGCGAGAAGGCCAGGCGAGAAACGTAGTTGGGGTAAGGAGCGACCTCTTCAGGCGACTGCGGCAGGGAGACCACCGGCAGGCTCAATGCCACCTGTCCGGAAGCCGCATCCAGGAGGTACAGGTAAGGCCGCCTGCCTGGCAAGATCGGTTCTGGCGCGGGCAAAGCCAGCGAGCCAGCCTCAACCAGTTGTTCGCCCAAAGCGACGACCGCCAGCCAGCGCCCATCAGGGGAATACTGCCCATCGATGCCATCCGGGGCCAGGTCGAGGATCTCGTCTGTGTCCACGTTCCACGAAAGCAGGCGGGCTGTTTCAGGGACGAGATCGCCGGTCAACTCTGTAAAGGCCAGAACCAGCATGCGATTCGTACCAGGCAGCCAGTCCAGGAAGACCGTGCTGGCATCCGGCAAAAACACATCCACCGCCTCGCGCGGGATCGCCCGAACGTAAGGGCTGTCGAGATTGTCATAAGGGTCGGACTGGGGCTGGCGAGCCATCACCAGCAAGCGAAAGCGGCCGTATTCTTCAGCAACAGGCACATACTCACGGTTGGGCGTAAATACCAGGGGATCATGCACAGCATGCACCCAGGCCTGGATCTTGCCGCCCAGGAAATCGATGATGGAAATCCCCACGTGCCCGCCGCCGCTGTAGGAAAGCGCCGCCACGCTGCGCTCATCCAGCCAGCCAGCAAAGCGCATCCATTGGCGATCCGCCTCGCCCGGCAGAAGCGGGCGAGGGTTCTGCCCCTTGCGATCGACGCGCCAAAGGCTACCATCCATCAACAAACCGGGCGCGGCGAAGAGGATATGACGCCCGTCTGTGCTCCAGGAGAAAGCCGGATCGAACAAATCCAGACCAGGCTGGCTCAAATCGACCGGATGCAGGTCAAAACCTGGGGAAGTCGCCAGGTAAATCCCAGCTTGCTCCGGCGAGCTCTTCAGAAAGCCAACCATCTCATCGTAAGCGGGCGACCACAGGCCGGCGTAATCTTGCAGATAAGCCGTGAGCGTAAAAGGTTCGGCTACCCTGATTCCATCTATTCCGATCAAAAAAGCAGACAAAATCGAAGGGGAGGGCGAAGGCTGAATGGCAATGGGAGTTGCTGTAGAAGCCGCGCGCGTCTCGACAGCAATTGGGGTGAGGCGAGAACTGGTCACAGGAGTCTGTGATGAGTACGAAACTGGCAGTCCAGATTGTGAAGTCGATTTGCCCGGATTGCAACCACCAACCAACAAAAAGGCTATCAAAACTGCCAGCCGGCTAAATTTCATAGATGTTTTCATAAGCCACCCCTTGCCATCGCGGCATGATCCCAAAACCAATGGCCGATTTTCACCCATTCAGACGATACACCGAAATGTGCATGGTGCTATCGGTGGTGAAGGGCGCTTTCTCCCAACTGCTCCAACGCTGGTCCAAGTAAAGACCTGCCAGCCTGGCCATCAGGTCCAACTCGGTGGGCCAGGCGTAGCGGATGCGCACCGGGTACATGCGCACACCCTGCGAGCCGAGCACCACGTGCTGGCTGGTGAGCACCTGTCCCAGCGGATCGTGCTGGGTAGCATCGATGCGCACTTCATCATTGCCCATCTTGACTACACGCATGCTCTGCCGCCCGGTGAAACGGGTCATATCCGGCACGAAGGCCTCGATCACGAAGGCGCCCTGGGCCTGGAGGTGCTGGGCCACGTTGGCGAAACAACGCGCCTGTTCATCCTGGGTGAGCAGCGCGTAGAAGGTGTTGAAGACCACATAGATCAGATCGAAGCGCCCAATCACGGCCACATCGGCAAAATCACCGATGGTGACCGGGATGGCCTCCCCGCCCGGCTTGGTGTGCAGCTTCGCAGCCATGGATTGTGAAGCATCGATGCCAGTCAATTTGACGCCACGCTGCTGCAGCGGCAGGGCGATGCGTCCGGTGCCGATGCCCAACTCCAGCGCCCGCCCACCGCGGGCCAGCTCGCTCAACGTGTCGATCTGGACTTCGCTGTAGCCCGCATACCAGTCATCGTAAGTCCCGGCGATGCGCTCGCCATAGGTGGTTTCATCGTAGCTATCCATTTTTGTTTCACTCCTTAAGAGTCAGGGGCGCTTCCCGACCGGCGCCATGTAAACAACAAACTCATCTTCGCCATCTACGCCCAGGAGTTCATCTGCAATCTGCTGATCGTAAGCGCCGACTGCGCAGGCGCCGGCGCCAATCGCTTCGCTGGCCAGGTAGAGGTTCTGGCACAGGTGGCCCGAATCCTGGGCGATCAGCTTGGCGGATACATCCGCATAGCGCCACTCGGTGCGATACGGCAGCACCGTCCAGATGAAAAGCACAGCGCCCTGCAGGATGAACCCCTGCGTGCCCCAACGGGCGGCGAGCATTTGGGCCAGTTGGTCGTAGGGCTGCAAGAGGCATAACTTGTGATCCAATGGCAAATAGCGGTACAGGCCAGGCTGCACACCAACCACGCGCTGCACCAGCAGGTAGGTCTCGAAGGGATGCCGGGCACCGCCAG
Source organism: Chloroflexota bacterium (assembly GCA_040752025.1). Classification (GTDB taxonomy): domain Bacteria; phylum Chloroflexota; class Anaerolineae; order Anaerolineales; family UBA4823; genus JBFMFR01. The sequence goes on from JBFMFR010000039.1 coordinate 39,852, forward strand.
AAGGCACCGTGCGCAGCGCGGCCACACCCCGGTAGAGGGGCTCCCCGCTCTCCGTTTTACAAATGCCCTGGGTAGCCCAGAGCAAGAACGACAATTCTTCCAGAGTCAAAGGCTCTTGCGAATAGTGCCGGCAACTGCGCCGGCGGCGGATGGCCTCGATCAGCGGCATCTGTCCAACGGTCAAAGCCTCAGGCGCGACCAGATCGACCAGGGGGGCACCCTCTGGAACAGGCTTCTGCATGGGCGGCGGGGGCAGGTTCTTTTTCTGATCGGTATCGAAATTAGCGAACTCTCGCCACAAGTGGGCTTTGATGAATTCTCTATATTCTTCCATCGAAATTTACTCCAAATATTTTGATCGAATCAAGCTCAGATCCTGACCGTTTCCAGATCTGCCAGAAGCTGTTGTTTGGATTCGGGATCCTTCAACTGCTCTGCTACCTGGTGCGCCTTCACAAGATAAGCCTTCATTTCTGCGGCATGCCCCGCCACGGCCTCGGCGCGCGCCAGTGCTTCATAAGCATAAGCCAGGTAAAAGGGCAAAACACCGCGCGCCTGGCTGGCCTGCAAACACAACAGCCCATAACGCCGGGCGTTTTCCGCCTGTCCCAGGATGGTATAGATGCGTGAGGTCTGCCAGTAACCTACCGACAGGTTCGCCGGCCTGCAATCCTCGCGCTGCGTCCAATGCCAGGTGGAGGTGAGGCTCAAACGCAGCATTTCCTCGTCTTCGTCCACCGTCCTGGAAGATTTATCCATCAAATCCCAGGCCTGATTGAAGCACTGCGAGGAAAAATAGCGATGCGCGGCCGCCAAATCGAAAGGTAGTTGTTCGGTCATCATGCACTCCTTGTTTCTTATCGAGAGGATTTCAGGTCAGTGGCCCTCCAGCACAAAGTTTAGCACAAGTGGGGGCTCAAGCGCAACTGTTGCATGGATTCTCACATAACTTCCCGCAAAAAGTTATAATCTTCTCTGACTATTTCGGCTACCTGACAGATTGGAGAATTATCTCATGAACCCGGAACTTTTCACAACCCAATTAGCCCAACAGGCCCAAACCATCCGCAGCCTGGTGCAAGGCGTCTCACCGGAGCAGGCGCGCTGGAAGCCAGAGGCGCAATCCTGGTCGATCCTGGAGGTGACTAACCATCTATACGATGAAGAACGCGAAGACTTCCGCGCCCACTTGGAAAACATCCTGCTCCAACCTTCCCAGCCCTGGGCGCGCATCGACCCACAGGGTTGGGTGACACAGCGCGAGTACAACCAGCGCGACCTGGCCCAGTCTTTGCAGAATTTCCTGGACGAACGCCAAAAATCCCTGGCCTGGCTGCAAGGGCTGATCACCCCAGACTGGCAGACACTCTTCAACACGCCCTTCGGCCCCATCACCGCCGGGGATGTTTTCGCCGCCTGGGTGGCCCACGACCTGCTGCACATACGCCAGCTTGTCGAACTGCACTACGCTTACACCGTGCAGTCAGCACAGCCTTTCCAGGTGTACTACGCAGGTGATTGGTAAACCTATACAACCAGAAAGAAAATAAAAATGAAAACACCCGACAATTTTACTTTCCGGCCGATCAACCCGGACAGCGCGACCGAAATTCAAAGCCTGCTGCGCCTATTCCTCGAAATCGAAGCGGTCGACCAGGAAGGAGATGAGATCACTGAAGAAATTCTGCGCCTGATCCTGGCGCGCAAAGGCCGCCAGCGCTGGATCGCACACCAGGCTGGAGAGCCTGGCTCCCTGGCTGGCTACGCCTCCGTACACATGCAGACTCCCGAGCGCGCCTTTTTCACAGCCGCAGTGCATCCGGCATGGCGGCGGCGAGGCCTGGGCAGCCAGTTCCTGGAAGACGCGCTGGCTTTCGCCCGCGAAAACAACGCCCAACAGATCAGCAGCTCCGCCAATGCCACGAACCAGGGAGCAAACGCCTTCTTGCTGGTGAGCGGATTCCGGGTCGCTGGCTCGGCATGGGCACTGCACGCTCCGGCTGAGACTGCGGCCGGCGAGGCAGCCCTGCCGGATGGATACACGATCCTACCCTATACCGAAGTGAACAACCCTCGCATCCTGGCAGAGGTCTGCAACCTCAGCCGCAGAGACATGTGGGGACACGCCGAAAACACCCCGGGGGCTGTCACCGAGCAGGATATGCCCTCGCTGCTGACCTACTGGCTGCCCGAGAACATCTTCCTGGCCTTCGATCCACAAGGGCAGGCGGTCGGTATCTGCGCCGTGCAACCTGCGGAGCAGCCCAACAACCGCAGCCGCGCCCAACTCATCGACGCGCCTACGATCGTCCCGGCGCAGCGCCAGCGTGGATTACACCTGCCGCTGCTGCTCGCCGCCATGCACAGACTACGCAGCTGCGCGGCCGGCGAAATCCGGCTGGAAGCCTTCGGAGATAGCGAAGAAGCTGTTGGACTCTACCAGCAAGCAGGTTTCATCCTGGACAGCCGGTATATCGCCTATTGCTGCGATCTCCAGTGAGATCAGGCTCTGGACATACAGAGTACCCTGATCCGGCAAACCAGCCTGCCAGGTATCACCGCGCCTGTCGACCAGCTCACCGCCTTACTAAGTTGACAAGCCAAGGGAAGAAATTTCATATACAATAAGAGGAGCAAGTATCTATCTGCTTGCACACTTGCCTAATTCTTCATCCACAGACAAATACAAAAATTTCTTCAACCTGGATTTATGAAAGGTAAAAGGAAGAGAAATGAAAACCGAAACTCACTTGAAAACTTTTTTTCGCTATGCATTCTTCGTTGGCTTTGTGATCCTCTTCATCACCAGCGCTTCAATTTCATCAGGCCGACCGGGCACATCGGATACGGGTCCGGCGCAACTCCTGACCAGCCAACAGGCCACGGTCGACGACCTATCTTCCTTCGTATTGGGCAACGATCAATATCTGACGATGAAAAATCCCGCGGCCGTCTACTGCCGCGACCTGGGCTATGATTTCAAAACCGTCCAGAGCCCAGATGGCAGCCAGGACGGGGTATGCCTGCTGCCAGGCGAAACCACCTGCCCGGCCTGGGATTTCCTGGGCGGCAAATGCGGGCAGGAATTCTCTGTCTGCGCTCGCAATGGGATGCTAACCGAAATCCGCGAGGATGGCAACAACCCCCTGATGGCCGAATATGCCGTGTGCGTCGATACACAGGGCACAGAAAAATCCGCCTTCGAAATGACGAACCTGATAGACAAAATCTCGGATAGCGCCCCGGATCTCACTTACCAGGAATACACCACGGCTCTCCCAGCCCAGGAACCCCTGGACCAGGGGACCACGGCGCTGCCCACATCCTTCGATTGGCGCAATAACGGCGGCGACTGGCTGAGCCCGGTGAAGAACCAGGGCATGTGTGGCAGTTGCTGGTCTTTTTCGGCGGTCGGTGTATCCGAAGCAGCCTTCAACATCGCCGCCAGCAACCCCAACCTGGACCTGGACCTTTCCGAGCAGTACCTGGTGACCGACTGCTCCTCGGCGGGCAACTGCGCCGGAGGCGCCAAAGGCTCTGCCCTGTCTTATATCCGCGACTATGGTATTCCAGATGAGGGCTGCCTGCCCTATCTCGATGGTGGATCGAATGGGTGCACGTACGTTTCTTCGACCGGAGCCTGCGACTCCAGCAAGTGCACCTATTATTCCGGCAGTGAGTGCAGCGACTATCGCTGTACAGACCGCTGCAGCGATTACGCCAGCCGCCTGCGTAAAATCTCCACCGTGACTTACCTGGGCAGCTCGACCACTGACGTAATGAAGCAAGCCATACTTGACCATGGCCCACTGGCAGTTTCACTGCTGATGGGCGGCAGCTTCGACTCGAACAACGTTTACCACTGCCCCTCCAATTCGACCACCAACCACGCCGTTGTGGCAGTTGGCTGGAACGATGCTAACGGTGGATACTGGATCATCAAGAACAGTTGGGGCACCAGTTGGGGCACAGCCGGGTATTTCAATGTGGGCTACAACACCTGCGCCATCCAGATCTATCCCTACTGGGCCAGCGCGGCTTCCCCAGGGAACCCGGTTCCCACCGTCACCAGCCTCAGCCCAATAGCTGCTGCCGCGGGTGGTTCGTCTTTCACGCTGACCGTTTATGGTACCGGCTTCGTCAGCGGCGCGTCGACGGTGCGCTGGAACGGCGCGAACCGCACTACCACTTTTGTTTCCGCTACAGAGCTGCACGCCTCGATCCCCGCCAGCGATATCGCTTCCCCCGGCAGCGCCAGCGTGACTGTTTACAACAGCAGCCCGGGCGGGGGCACTTCGAACGTGGCCAGCTTCAAGATCTACGCGCCGGCAGCCATCCCCTTCACAGATGGCTTCGAGGCAGGCAGCCTGGGAACTGCCTGGGAACCGGTCGTTACCGACCAGGGACGCGTCGAGGTTGGCAGCGCGTACCCTCGCACAGGCACTTACAGCCTGCTGTTGGATGACACCGCTGGCGACTCCATATATTCCTACGCCAGCGCAGTCCTGCACGTGAACCTGGCCGGTTACTCCAGCGCGACACTGGATTTCTGGTGGCATGACTTCTCTGATGAAGACGATGCAAGCGACGGCGTTTTCATCCGCAACAGTTCCTCAGGCAATTGGTGCCAGGTGATGACGTTCACCAGCAGTGTTTCCAGCTACACGCAGGCCACGATCAATCTGGCAACTGCCGCCAGTAACTGCGGCATCGCCTTCTCATCCGACTTCCAGATCAAATTCCAGTATTACGACAACTACCCGATCAACTCGGATGGCTACACCATCGATGACGTTTCGGTAACCGGAGCGCAAAATCTCTCATACGTTTATATCCCCTACGTGACGCAAATTACCAATACCAGCGGCCCCGTCAACGGGAACTTCGAGCAAGGGGCAGGCGCGGGCTGGCAGGAATCTTCATCGAACAGCCAGGCGCTGATCTTGAACAGTGGGCTGCCCATCATCCCCCACAGCGGAAGCTGGCTGGGCAGGCTGGGTGTGTTGAACAGTGAGCTTTCCAGGCTGTACCAACAAGTTACCGTGCCATCATCCAGCCACAACCTGAGCTTCTGGTATTGGAGCGACTCGGCTGATGTTTGTGGCTATGATTATTTCTATGCGATGGTTAACAGCACAACCCTGCAAACCTGGAACCTGTGTACAACGACCAACACCGGTGGGTGGACGCAAGTTACGCTCGATTTGAGCGCCTATGCAGGGCAAAATGTCACCCTGGAATTCCGAGTCTCAACAGATAGCAGCCTGCTCAGCACCCTGTACATCGACGATGTGGCGTTCACCTCCAGCCTGGTAATGCTGGAAAATCCAGCACCTTAGCACAGCCCACCTCTTTGTAACACCAACGCTCTGGAAATCGGAGTACAGCCAGCATAAATTAGTCATGGTATAATCCAACCTACAAAGTTGCAGACAGAGAACAAGCATCGCAAGGCGGCGCAGAGAGCCAGGTGTACGGGTGAAAGCCTGGCGCCAGAACCGGCGATGTTCGCCCCTCTCGAGACGCGAGCGGAAAATCGGCAGGTATGCCTGCCGCACGAGTAAGCCTCGCCGGGAACTCCCGTTACAGAGTAGCGCCAATGTTGGTTGGCGGAAGAGGCTCGCCCCGCAAGGGCCGGGCGCAATGAGGTGGTACCACGGGCTCCCACTCGTCCTCAGCACAGGCTGAGGACGGGTTTTTTTATTCTGGATATCTGGCCAGTAAAGAAGAGGTAACGATGAACGCAGATCAACTCCGGCAAACCTACTTGCAATTCTTCGAGGCACGCGGCCACCAGCGGATCGCTTCCGCTTCGCTGCTGCCCGAGAACGATCCCACCGTGCTCTTCACCACCGCGGGGATGCATCCCCTGGTGCCATACCTGCTGGGCGAAGCGCATCCCCAGGGCTGGCGCCTGGTCAATTTCCAGAAGTGCATCCGCACCAACGATATTGACGAAGTCGGCGACCCTACACACCTGACCTTTTTCGAAATGCTCGGGAACTGGTCCCTGGGAGATTATTTCAAGCAGGAGTCCCTGACATGGAGCTTCGAATTCCTCACGCAGGTGTTGGGTCTGCCCGCCTCCCGCCTAGCAGTAACCGTCTTTGCTGGCGACGCGGACGCGCCACGCGACGAAGAATCAGCCGCCATCTGGCGCAAACTGGGAGTGCCATCGGAACGCATCTACTTCCTGCCCAAAGCGGACAACTGGTGGGGACCTGCCGGACGCACCGGACCCTGCGGCCCCGACTCGGAAATGTTCTTCGACACCGGGAGAGCGGACCATCCTGGCTGCCGGCCCGGCTGCCCGTGCGGCAAGTGGCTGGAGGTATGGAATAACGTTTTCATGGAGTATAACAAGACCGAGACCGGGCAGTATGTGCGGCTCGAACAGCGCAACGTCGACACCGGCATGGGCGTCGAGCGCACACTGGCAGTGCTTGGCCAGATGGACGATATCTTCCAGATCGAAACCATCCACCCGTTGATCGAACAGATCGAGCAACTTTCGGGGAAGCGTTACAGCGACGAGCCTCGCTCTTTCCGTATCATCGCAGACCACCTGCGCTCGGCCACGTTTGCAATTGGAGATGGGGCGCTGCCTTCCAACGTTGAAGCAGGCTACGTGGTGCGGCGCATGCTGCGCCGCGCGGTGCGACTGGGCCGCCAGCTTGGGCTTCAAGACAATTTCTGCGCCACGCTATCTGGCGTTACCATTGATATGTTCGCCAGCGTTTACCCCGAACTGGAGCACCACAGAGCGGCGATTGCCAACGCGATCGAAGCCGAAGAGATCAAGTTCAAGAAGACGCTGGCGCGCGGCCTGCGACAATACCAAAAATTGGCGCAAAGCCTGCAAGAGAGGAGCGAAACCAGGATTTCAGGAGCAGAAGCCTTTGATCTATTCGAGACCTACGGCTTCCCGCTGCCCCTGACGGTCGAACTGGCCAAAGAACAGGGGCTCTCCGTTGACGAAGCAGCCTTCGAATCGCACTATCAGGAACACCGAGAAGCGTCGCGCCTGGCACTGGGGCAGCGCTTCAAAGGCGGGCTGGCAGACCACGCCGAACGAACAACGCGCCTGCACACTGCCACGCACTTGCTCCACCAGGCACTGCGCCAGGTGATTGGCCCCGAGGTGCGCCAAATGGGGTCGAATATCACTGAAGAGAGGCTGCGCTTCGATTTCAGCGCACCCGGGCGGCTCAACCCGGAGCAACTGGCTGAAGTGGAAGAGATTGTCAACCAGCAGATCCAGTTGGACCTGCCGGTGAGCTTAGAGATCATGCCGCTGGAAGAGGCCATGCAAGCTGGCGCGCTGGCATTTTTCAGCAGCCATTACAGCGAGCTGGTGAAGGTCTATACGATCGGCGCGTTCTCGAAGGAAGTCTGCGGCGGGCCGCACGTCGAACACACCGGACAGTTAGGCCACTTCAAGATCGTCAAGGAAGAAGCCGTATCGCAAAGTGTCCGGCGCATACGAGCAGTGCTAGCGTAAGCCGGATTTCTCCAGAATCGTACCTGCCCAGGCTTTGGCGCGCTCGGTTTCGCCTTCATACAACGGGCCTTCATGCGCCTGCATAACATAGAACGTTTCTGGTGAAACCACCCGTCTGCCTCCCAGGCTGTGCAACTTTTGCAACAGCTTTTTGCTGGCAGTGAAATTCGACAGGAAAGCACCCATCTTATAGGAGGTATCAAAGGCTGCCACGGCCTTACCGCGCAAGCTGCGCCTGGGCAAGCCCGCCAGAGCCTGGCGCACGGCCTCCGGCAGGTTGGCGCGATGCGTTGGGCTGCCCATCACAACCAGGTCAGCGCCCCCCAGATCTGCGGCGGTAAGCTGCTCCAGGTTGAGCACAGCGATGGTTCCATTCGAACCTTCGGCTGTTTGGAGGCCGGCGGCTATCGCCTCGGCGACCTTGTGAGTGTTACCGAACATGGAATAATAAACCACCAGTGCTTCCATAAGCTCTAAAGATCCTTTCCAGTGATGTAATAACGATGAGCATTCACTGCGGCGCTACCCCAACCGGCGAAGATGCGGAAAAGCGGTGTGTACCCCGTGACTTTCGTCAACGGCACGAAGGTCACTGCACGCGCCTGGGCATCGTAGAGGATCGAATCGACCTCACGACTCTCCCCATCGATCGTCACGCGCACCCAGGCATGCCCGCCAACCCTGCCATCCGGAAAGGAGTTGCGAACAGCCTGAACAACTTGAACTTCGAACCCCAGAGAGGCCAGCAATCCTGCCAGGGCAAAAGCCTGCTGCTGGCAGTAGCCATAACCGCGCTCGAAAGCTTTTCCGGCAACGTCGAAGCTGTTGCGCCGGCAGTACTGCATGCGCCCTGCGACCAGAGCACGAGCAGCTTCCACCAGATCCCAGCCGTATTTGCCAGTGGCACGCAACTGCTGGGCGGCCTGTTGAAGGGTCAGCTTGCGCAACCCCGGGCGCACGCCGCGCGGCAGGGTCAGCATAGCCGGCAAGGCGTACAAAACTGTGCCCGCAAAGATCGCAAGAGCTGCAACGAAAGCTATGTGTAAGATACTTACAAGTTTTTTCATGAGATACCTCAAGTGTAAAACAGACTTACTTGTCAATACACAGTGATCGCAAGACGAACTCAGCAACCTGGCTTGCAGGCAGCCAGGGGCGACCGTGTTCATCGACCTGCGATCCAAAACCCAGGTAGATCGTCATCAAGATTCCCGCCGTCGACGCCGGTTCCACCTGCCGAAAAACGCCCTGCTCGATACCCACGAAAATGATTTCTTGCACAACCAGTTGGAACATGGGCTGGTAGATTTCGAACATGCGCTGTTTGAGGGAGATATCCGAGCCATTCAGCGTGTTGAACATCAGGCGGCCTGACTGGGCGTTGTCCGCCACCCAGGCAAAACCTGCCTCATAGAAGCGCTCCAAGCGCTGCTCTGCGCCAACTTGTGAACGCACCTGCCCGATGATGTACTGGTAATGCTCCTGGGCGATTTCATCAATCAGAGCCAGCAGCAAAGCACGCTTGCTCTCAAAGTAGTTGTAAATCGTACCCTTAGCATAGCCTGCCGACCGGGAAATGAGGTCGACATTGGCTTTTTCATAACCTTCGCGGGCAAACTCGACGGTCGCAGCCTCCAACAAACGCTGGCGCGTCTCGCTCAGAACCATTTCTCGATCCGATTGCTTATAACGTGGCATAAATATCTCCGTGATAATATGGGTGACCGGTCACCCATATTATCACATAACAATTCTGTTTTGTCAATCCCCCCGCTTTTGCCTTATAATAACCAGCGCCACAAATAAGACAAAAGTACTGATTTCAAACCAACCGCAGTAGGAGATTGATACCCAATGGAGCCCTTCATCACATTTTTGATCCAGGCCAAGCTGCACACTTACGCTGCCCAGGGCGATGCAGCCAGTGTAACGCCATTGTTGCCCGGGGCCAAACAGCTAGAATACCGGGAGGGCGACTGGTTCTACCGGGACATCTACTTCGGCGGAGATTATTTCGTTGGGCAGGAAACCATCTATTTCCAGGAGCGTCCGTTTTGGTCGATGGGTTATGCGGGCGGGCTGGAGCGGGACCTGGCTACCCCACCCCCTGGCACCTATGAATTCCTACAAGCTGCCCTCAGATTAGTGCAGGTCGAACGGCCCTTTCGCGGCCCTAATTCGTATCGGGAAGGCGATTTCGTCTACCAGGATGCCAGCCAGGGCGATACTGCACGCTTCTGGGGCGAAGAAAGCATCCTTTTCCGGGGGCAACGCGTCTACAGCCTGCGCTACGCTGGCGGAATGATCCGCTAGACGCATGATCATCGGCAAACTCCTGCTGCGCCCGCTATACCTGGTTGCCCGAGTATACTGGCGCGTTGCTCATCCGATCACGGTAGGCGTTAGAATACTGCTGGTAAAAGATCAACAAGTCCTGTTGGTCAAACACACCTACCAGCCGCCCTACTGGTTCCTGATCGGCGGCGGGGTCAAGCGCAAAGAAACGCTCGAAGCCGCGGCGCGGCGCGAAGCGCGCGAAGAAGCCGGCGCCAAGCTGGGTGAGTTGCGCCTGCTGGGCGTGTACACTAACTTCTGGGAATCCAAGAGCGACCATACGGCGGTCTTCGTTTGCGAAGATGTGCAACTTACTCCAAAGCGAAACAACGAGATCGAAAACTGCCAGTTCTTCCCCCTGGAGGCTCTGCCAGACAACCTGGCGCCAGGGCACGCGCGCCGCATCGAGGAATACTTGAGCGGCCGCGAGGCGACTTTCTTCGGACGCTGGTAAAAGAGAGATAAATCATGAAAATCACTACATGGAATGTCAACGGCCTGCGGGCTGCCCTGGGCAAGAACATCCTGAATTGGATCAGCTCTCATAACCCTGATGTGCTCTGCCTGCAAGAGATCAAAGCCCGCCCCGAAAAACTCGAAGCGGCTCACAGGGAACAGGTGCAGGCGGCCTTCCCGCACCAGGTGTGGAATCCCGCCCAGCGCCCCGGATACAGCGGCGTCGCCACCCTGGCGCAAGCGCCCCCTCAAGAAGTGCGCCTGGGGCTGGGCGCGCCCGAATTCGACAACGAAGGCCGGTTGATCTGCACACGCTATCCTGGCTTCCTGCTCTTCAACATCTACTTCCCCAACGGGCAGCACGACCACGAGCGCGTGCCCTTCAAACTGGATTTCTACGCGCGCCTGCTGGAAATCTGCGATGAGCTTCACGTTCAAGGAGAGCAGATCATCCTGTGCGGCGACTTCAACACCTGTCACCAGGAAATCGATCTGCGTCATCCGAAAGCCAACCAGAATAACACGGGCTTCCTGCCCGAAGAGCGCAAATGGATCGACCACTACCTGGCACATAACTTCGTCGATATCTACCGGCATCTGTACCCAGAGCGCGTGCAATATTCCTGGTGGACTTACCGCCTCAACGCCCGCCAGAACAACGTCGGCTGGCGTTTGGATTATTTCCTGATCTCTACGAGCCTGGTAGGTCAGGTGCAGGACGCCATTATCCACGATGAAGTGCCCGGCTCTGACCACTGCCCGGTAACGCTGATCGTATAATTACGCCATGATCAAGATTTCCCCTGAAGCCCAACTCAGCCTGCGCCAATTCCTGGACAAGACCAATATGCCACCGAACCTGCGGCTGGTGATCGCCGGTGAAAACCTGGCTACTTACCATCCCAGCTTCCTGCCGATGGGACTGGACGAGCCATCACCCGAAGACGTGCAGATGCAGTACGACAAGATCGCCATTTGCATGGATGCGCGCACCGCTCGCAAAGCCGAAGGATTATCCGTGGACCTGTTGAACACCAGCGCCGGGCCGCGCCTCAAGTTCGAGTTCCCCTCGCCTGTCTGGAATGATCCCATCGCCGACCGGCTGCAGAAGCTGATCGATCAAAGCATCAACCCGGCGCTGCTCAGCCACGGCGGATACGTAGGTCTGTTGGGCGTGCGCAATGGCATCGCGGAAATTACGATGGGCGGCGGCTGCCAGGGCTGTGCGCGCTCAAAACAAACTTTGAACGAAAGCATCGAAGCTATCATCAAGAGAGAGATGCCCGAAATCCGCCGTGTGGTCGACTGCACCGACCATGCCCAGGGCAACAACCCCTATTACCGCTCCGAAGGTGAAGCGAGTGCCTCACGCAGCGCCCGCCGGCGTTCCAACCGCAAGCGTTGAGGCTTCCGGCTAATAGTTCTTTGCAATCGTGTCCAGGATGCTTTCGCCGACCTCCATCCTGCTGATAAACTGAAATACGTTCTCTGACCAGCCTGCCAGCTCGATGACTGGCTGGCCTGCTTCAAACTGGCAGGTGTTATCGTAGCTGTCCAGGTTGACCGAATACAAGATCACATTCGGGTTGATCTGGCGATAGGACTCGAATTCGGCTGACAGCGAGTGCCCGGAATACACGCCTGAGGCGCGGCGCGCCTGGCTGTCGTAGCACTGCATGTCCGAGAACAGAAACACCCGGTCGACCCAGATGCGATTGCGAATCAGGTATTCGAAAATCGTCCAGGCGTTGGTCGCATGCCCGGTGCCTGTGCCACACAAATCGATGTTGGCCTTATTCTCCAACAAACCGAACTGTGAGAGGGCGTTGGCGATTTGGAAATGGTTCCCAAACGTTCCGGCGATGCCCTCCTGGCAGCAATATAGCGCCATTGCGCCCATCAGATTGGCGATCTCGTTATTGGCCATATCGCGCGTGCGCCAGGTACGGCTCATCGAGCCGGAATTGTCACAGGCTACCAGGGTGATGCCAGGCAGTTTCGGCAAATCGTCCAGCGACCATTGCAGCGCCTGTTGCATCGGCTCAGCGATCACGGGGCCAGCGGCAGTTGCCACGGCCTTATAAGCTTTGTACCATTGGAAAGGCAGAATCCCCGAGCCGACCACGCGCTGGCGCGTGATCTGGCTGAGGGCTTCTTCGACATCTGCGCCATATTTGACGATGTTGCGAATATTGCGTACCAGGGCAAACAAGCCCAGCTTGCCGGAAGCGATCAATTCATTCCACTTCTGGCGCTTCTCCTCGTCGGTTGGGCTCTTGGACAGCTCCACTTCCCAGGTGTAAGGCGTTTCGAGCGCATCCGCAACCACCCGCCCCCACAAAGCCTGCTCTTCTGGGGCGCCAGGCTTAGGGCGCGCCAGGCGCAGTACGTCGCGCATCGAGACCGAACCCGACTTTTTGTATTTGGCAAGCTGGTATTCATCGAAATTCTTCAAAGCATCGGCGATGCCGCGCAGCATGCCATGTGGGACTACCCCCTGATGGTGTTTGCGAAAGAAAGCGATCGCCTCGGCGGGTTCATCGGCGCGCTGGAAAACACGCGGAGCGTATTGGCGAGCCAGGCCAGTGCCTTTGCTGCGCACATTTGCCACCGCCTCAACGTACAATATTACCGGCGAGGTGCGTAGGGCCAGGCCATCACGCCGGTCGCGGGCGTAGGCCGCCAGGGCAAAAGGAAAGCGCACATCCTCTGCCAGCACATCGGCCACATTTTGCCGGAAGCGCGCCAGCCATTCGACCTGCCGCTCGTAGTAGCCATCCCCAGACCACAGCGATGTAGCCACCTGGCGATAGAGGGCCATGCGCGGCGAATCTTGAAATGCCGGGCCACCGGCGCGGTTGACGGCATCCGGGCCGCGCTGTACGAGCGAAACGAGGCGCTTGAATAAACTGCGATCTGATTCGGCCATCCTACCTCCCCAGAAAAAAAAGAAGTCCGGCAAGGAGCGCAGCGAGCCAAAATCGTTTACCATACGAAGGAACCCGCAGCATCAGCACGGACTTCAGGAAGACCTGGCAAGTAGTGCTCCGACTCTATACAGGTAACAAACCTGCCTTCAATCGAAGAAATTCGAAGCAACAGCTCAAATCATCCAAACACTATTTTATCACACAACCGGCCTTCTGAGCTTATAGCTCCTCCTTCTCGAAGCGCCACAGCGCCAGGAGCAGGAACAACGGGATGCAAGCGGAGGTGACGTACAGAGGCATCAGGTTGGGCAAGGGCTGGCCCGATACCAGGCTGGGAAAGATGGCGCTATCCAAGTCGCCCGCAGGGACTACGATCGTCCAGGGCAGCACGTTGATCAAAGCCGGGAGCAAGCCGAAAAGCATCTGCTGCCCGAAAGCCAGCGCCAGCGGGATGCCGATCACCGGCCCGCGGTGGTTGAAGAACGAACCCAACATCAGTGTCAGGGACAAATAATATGTGGCATTGACCCACAACAGGCCCATGCCACCCAGGTAAGGCAGCAGCGCAATTTCACCCGGGCGCGTATAGCTGATCAACACAAAAGCCGCCAGGCAGGGGATCACGACCATCGTCACCAGCACCCCCAGAACGTTGGCAACCCACTTCGACAGCAAGAAAGCCTTGCGCGAGGCCGGCTTGGAGAGCACCCAGGCAGCCGTGCCCGCCTCTTTCTCGCCCACGAGGGCATCCTGCATGATGATCACCACGGCGATGGCTGGGAACATACCGGCAAAGATACCCACCATGGCGACAGCATCGCTGGCCGGGAAATCTTCCTCACCAAACAATAACCCCGCCAGGACCCCGTTGACCACCAGCAGCCAGATCAGGCCTTGCACCCACCACATGTTCGTCTTGAACCACTTGCCCAGTTCCATGCTGAGCAAATTCTCCAGGCCGCCGCGCCAGCCACGCGCCCGCACCAACTCGAAAGCATCGTTACCCGCCATGCTGGCCTCCTTGCACGATCTGCATAAAGATCTCTTCCAACTCGTACTTCTTGCGCCCAAACCGATTGACCACCAGGTCCGGGTCCTCCAGAAGCAAACGCAGCAAGCGCGTCTCGGCGGCGGCCTCGTCGCTTACGCTGACCACCCAGCGGGCGGCCTCGCTGGCGGACAACGCCTGCACACCGGTAACCCAGTCCTGGGCCGTCAGCCGGCTCTCGGCCGCGGCCAGGTCGCCTTTCAGAGCCACTTCATAGACAATCCCACCACTCCCTGCCAGCAAGGCCTCAATCGGACCCTGGCTGACCAACTCGCCCCGGTTCAGGATGGCAACTGTGTCGCTGATCTGCTGAACATCGTCCAGGATATGGGTGGAATAAAACACGGTGGTGTGCTTGCGCAGCCGTTCGAGCACTTCGAGCACATCATGACGGCCTAACGGGTCGAGTGAGGCGGCTGGCTCATCCAGGATCAACAGGTCCGGGTAATTGACCTCGGCCTGAGCGATCCCCAGGCGCTGCCGCTCACCGCCAGAAAGGTTCTTCACGGGGCGATCGGCTTTGTCGATCATGCCCACCAGTTCGAGCATTTCGCTGACCCGCTCAGCGATCAGCTTCTGCGGACCTTTGAAGTAGAAACGCGCCACGAAGTGCAGCATCTCCCGGGCGGTCATATGCTCATAGAAGCGCGGCTCCTGCGGCAGGTAACCGATGCGCGAGCGGATCTCGACGCTGTCGCGCCGGATATCCAGGCCGAATACCGACCCGCCTCCCGAAGTGGGCTGGATCAAACCGAGCAGCAGTTTCATCGTGGTGGTTTTCCCGGCTCCATTCGGGCCCAGGAAACCGAAGATCGAGTTGCTCGGCACGGACAGGTCCAATCCCTTCAGAGCCGTCACCTCCTTGTACTGCTTACCCAGGTTTTGAGTTTGAATGACAGGGGAACCAGGCACGATGACACTCTCCTTTCAATCGAAAAAGTAATTATAGCCGCACTTCGCCCTTTGGCCCAAGCAACTTCAAGAACCGCCTGGCCTGACGACGAAGGGCAAGTAGAGAGTCGAGCCACAGGATGCGCCGCTGGTAAACTGCCACCAGCTCCCGCCATCAGCGGATACCGAACTGGAGGCGTTGCGAGACCGCACCTGCCAGAAATAAGTCGTGTTATCCGCCAGATCGATCAGCGTTGCGCTGGTATTGGCGCCATTGGGCCGCCAGAGACCATTGCAGACAGCGTTGTTGGTAGTGTCATAACAATATTCGTAGCTGGCCGCACCACTGCTGGCCTGCCACACCAGGGGCAGCGGGCCGCACAAATTGCCGGTGGCGTTTAGTGGGCCAATCTTGCTAAAGCCCTCGGGCGGAGCAAGCCGGGTGGTGAAATGCCGCCAGGCGCCGCCATCGGCCTCGACCAGGCCTGTGCTGTTGCGAGCGCTCACCTGCCAGAAATAGGTGGTAGCGTAATCCAAACCGCTCAATCCAATGCTGGTGCTGCTCGCGCTGCTGTGCCAATCGCTATCACAAAGATCGTTATCATCGGTATCCCAGCAGACCTCATAACTGCTGGCGGCGCGGCTGCTGCCCCAATGCAGTGTAGGAGACAGCGCCAGGTTGCTGGCGCCATCCACCGGACCGATCTTTTCGAACGGGTCAGGCGGGCTGACCTGAGTGATGAAACGCCACCAGACGCGGCCGTCTGCATCCCGAAATCCGCTGCCGTTCTCGGCCTGCACCTGCCAGTAGTAAGTCACGCCGTAGCTCAATCCGCTGACCAGCGCGCTGGTGCTCCCGCCAGCACTGATCCAGCCGCCATCGCAAAGATCGTTGCGGGTCGTGTCGATGCAATAGCGATAACTGCTGGCGCCAACGCTGCCCTGCCAGCTAAGCGCCAGGCTGGTGGAGATGTTCGAGGATAAGTCGGAAGGAAGCAGCTTATTGAAAGCAGCCGGTAAGCAGGAACTCACCGCCAATCCAAGTTGATATTCAGGGACAACGTGATCGTTGCCCTTTTCATCCACCTTGATGTAATAGGTGCCCGGTGGGAGCGCATCGACCGCGCATAACCGGTCGATGCGGGCGTAGTTCCCCTCACCCGAGTCGTCATCCCATTCGATCTCAGACAGGCCGCCCGGCCCGCTGGCGTACAACCAAAGGCGCGTATCGTACCCGGCGGAACCGGAGGTCTCAATGGTTACCTGCGAGTTCTCGTCCAGGCTGAACATGGCCCAGTCCACGTCTGAAGCCGGCAGGATGCTGTGCGCCTGCGGCGATCCAGGCACCAGCCAGGCAGCCTGGCCTGAGGCATTATTGGGCTCATAGGCATCGCCAGTGGTAAAGCGCCACCAGGCGCCGCCATCTGCTTCCAGGTCACCGCTGTCGTTGGAGGCATACACCTGCCAAAAATAAGCAGCGTTGGGAGCCAAACCGCTCAAATCTACGCTGGTATAGCTGCCATTGTCGTGCCAGATCGTTTCGCAGGTCGCGCCGGGAGTGGTATCGTAACAATAGGTGTAACTGGCTGCGCCGACGCTAGCTTGCCAGCTAAGGGTCAGGGCAGTGGCTGTACCGCCGGCCTGATCGGAGGGGGCGAGCTTGCCAAAAACACCAGGCTCGCAAGAACTGACCGCCAGGCTGAGCTGGTAGCTGGGCACCTGGTTGTTGTTGCCCCACTCATCTACCTTGACGTAGTAAGTGCCAGGCGCCAGGGACTGGCTGCCGCACAGCCTGTCAATGAATGAGTAGTTGCCCACGCCGCCATCGTCATTGTATTCTACCTGGTTCAGGCTGCCATCGTACAACCACAGGCGCGTGTTGTAGCCAGCAGGGCCAGAGGTTACCAGAATCACCTGTGAATTAGCAGCCAGGTTAAACATCGCCCAATCCACATCGTTGGCAGGCACAATACTGTGCGTTTGCGACGAACCCGGAGAAATCAAACTGGCCTGAGCGGAGGTATTGTCGGACTCATACTTATCGCTGGCCGTTGGTCCGATGGAGAACTGCCACCAGACGCCAGCATTGGCATCGGTGGCCCCGAGGGCATTGCGGGCGCGCACCTGCCAATAATACGTGCTGCCCGAGAGCAGGCCGTTGAGGCTGGCGCTGGTATTGTCGGTAACGATCCAACTGCCAGCGCACATGCTATCGTTGGTAAGATCGTAACAATACTCGTAGCTGGTCGCCCCGCTGCTGGGCTGCCAATAAAGATTCAGGCTGGTGGGCTGGTTCGCCGATAGGTGCTCGGGCCCGCTCTTGGCAAACGCGCCCGGCAGGGCCGCCTGGGTGCTGAAACGCCACCAGACGCCGCCATCCGCCAGGGTGAGGCCATGCACATTGCGAGCGCGCACCTGCCAGTAGTAGTCCGTGACGCCGCTCAAACCACTCAAAAGCACATTGGTGCTGGCGCCGACGTTGATCCAACCGGCGTCGCAAGCTTCGTTATCCAAGGTGTCAAGACAATATTCGTACGAATCCGCTGCGCTGCTGCCGTTCCAGGAGAGCGCCGGGTTGGTGGTCACACCGGTCGCCCCATCTACTGGACCAACCTTGGTAAAGCCATCCGGCGGGCTGGACTGGACCGTGAAACGCCACCAACTGCCGCCATCTGCAAGCGCTGCCCCTACGGGATTGACAGCACGCACCTGCCAATAAACTGTAGCGCCGGAACTCAAGCCGCTCAAAGCCGCGCTGGTGTCGCCCGTACTGTGCCAGGTGGTGTTGCAAATGCCATCGTTGAAGGCGTCGTAGCAATATTCGTAAGAGACCGCACCCGTGCTGGGCTGCCAGGACAGCGACAGGTTGGCAGGCAAGTCGACTGCGCCGTTCGCCGGTCCATTCTTGGCAAAGTTAGCTGGCTGGCAGGCATGAGTCGCTGCCGAAGCCAGGTTGCTGTACTCCGAGAATTGACCGTCGCCGCTGCGATAGGCGCGTATGCGGTAGTCATAGCCCGTCCCGCAATCCCGGTCCACATCCGAGTAACCGGTCGCACCGGCTGCCAGTGTGACCACACCCACCCAATCGCCTTGACCAGCCAGAGAGCGCTCGAGGATAAAGCCCGATTCGGTGACGGCATGATCCTGCCAGGTGAGGTCGATCTGCGTCTGCGAGATGGGTGCGGCCAACAGGCTGTCTGGCGCGGCCGGGGAGGCGCACTGGGCATAATCTACATTGTGCTGGTGAAAGACCAGCCAGGCGCTGTAACAATCCCCCCAATCACTGAGGTACTGGTTGTAATAGGTCGCGACCAAGTCCGGATCGTGGTTGGCAAGCGTCTGGACAATGTGCGAAAAGCCCGAATCCGTGGAGCCTTCGCGCTCGCTCCATAAATCCCACAAGATAGCGCCAAAGGTCCACTCAGAGCGATCGCAGGCGGCAAATTCACCGTCATCCCGCGAGAGATCGCGCGGTTCAGCACCTGCGCCCCAATAGAAATGGGGATCATCCAGGATGCGGGCCGGCAAGAAGCGCGCCCAACCTTCAGCCAACCCATCGGCAGAAGCCAGGTTGCTGCAGCCGCCATGCGGACCATCGCCATCGTCCAAGGGCGGAAGGCTGCCACCGCGCATGAAATAGAGCAGCGCATGGGCGTACTGATAGATAATCTCGCTGGTGGGCTCAAAAGCCAGGTAATCATTATCCCAGGCAGGGTAATCGATCGTGCTGCCCCAAAAACTGGGCTCACCCGTAGATCCCAGATCGATCAGGGCGACTACAGGGTCGGGAGTGAAAGCGGCGCAATCGCGCAGGTAAGCATAAGTGCGGCTCAGATCGTCATAGATGTGCGCGGCTTCATCCGCCGAGGTGTCCGGTGTACCCAGACTGGGTGCAGTGACCAATGTCAGCGTATCCGTGCCGGGCAGCACCAGCAAGCGCTGGCTTTCTGTTTCGGCCAGCGCATCCCCCATGTGCGTGCGTTCCATGACCGTCAGCCGGGTGCTGCCAACTAAGCTAACACCATCGCCACCATCATAAAACACATAACGCAGCTTGAAATACACATTCTTGCCTGCGCCAACCTCGACATTGCCGAAATCGAAATAGCCGGAGTCATCGCTGTGATGCCAGGCGCCGTCCTGGATGTAATTCGCCTCCCGGTCCAGGCCGCAATGGGCGGCGCTGGTGGCCTCCACGGTGTGCAACGCGCCTCCCAATTGTACATCTGGTCCCAGGGGCACATCTTCCCACAACGCCACCTCGATGCCCCTGAGCGGATAAGCTCGCCCGTTCTGGTGAATGTAGGTAGCTGCCACACCCCGGATGCGCGCCACACCATTGGGGAGGGCAGAATTCTCCATTGGGCCAGGGCTGGCATCCCGCAACGGCTGCGCCGAGACCAGGCGGCGCGCCCCATCCTGTGCCAACCTGATCGCACCTGCCAGACATAAGAAAACCACCAGGTAAACACGCCAGAAAGCAGATTTTGCAGCCACGTCACCTCTCCCTCGAAAACCGGCGCCGAAAGCCGAGCGGTACTTGAAAGCAAATTCACTATAGCAAAATCTGCCCTTCCCGTCAACTATCTGATTTGATAACCTTCCCCCCTCCTGATCGCCTGGAAAACCAGTTTAGCCCGGGTCTACAGTACCATCCCCATGCGGCAGTAAGCCACGCGCTGCTGGAAACCCGCTGCTTCGCAGGCTTCCAGCAGCGCCTCATTCCACTGTGGAACTGTGCACTCCACGCGCAATCCCGGACCGTAATGCAGAACACCGCGCAGCGCGGAGGCGACCATGTACGCCGCCAGGGCAGCGTGCGCCGGGTCGAGTGCGAGGCGCACCTGGTTCAAGCCTTTACCGCGCCGGGAAGCCGAATAGCCATAGCGCCCCACGATCTGGCCATCCTCCACGGTGCGCAGGATGTAATCTTCATCGTAGGTGCCTTCGGCTGCCAGGAGCACCGGCCTCAGCAAGCGCATCACCCCTGGGCGGCGGAAGCGCCTCTCTTCAATGGGTTCGTATTTGAGCAAACCAGGCGGAGAAATGCGCTGCTCCAATTCCATGCGCGACCGCCAGTCAAAAGGCTCCAAGGGAGCGCAGGCATAGCCGGCTGGCAGAACAGGCTCCGGGAGGGATTCGGCGGTTAAATTTTCTGGCTTGAACTCCAGATCGACGCTGCTGCTATAGTGCTCGAAGCCAAGCTGCTGGTAAAGCGTGAAGGCTGGCAGGTTCCCATCGATCACATCCAGGGTGAGGCGCTTACCCCCGCGCTGGTCGACCAATTCGAGGGTCGCCTCGAGCAGCTTACGGCAATTCTAGCAAGCGCAGTGCCATGTTTGTGTCTCCTAGTGAGGAAGATCGAGAACGCCGCTTCTCTAATCGTCTGCGAGGTGTTTTTCTAAAAAGACGGCCTCGTCCAGCATGCCGTGGCGGCGGTAGAACTCCAGCGCTTCGGAATTATCCGGCATGACGCTGACAGACACTTCCTCAACACCCCAGGCCTCCATCTTCTCCATCAGGTATTCCAACAGAACACCGCCTATACCACGGCTGCGATGGCTTGCCTGCACCACCAATTCTTCGATCAGGCAACCGTAGCCGGCGTGATACAGGTTGGGGCGCAGCGAGTAACTCAGCAGTCCGATCACCTGGCCGGAATCCTCCGCCAGCAGCACAAAATCCTCGGGCAGACCCAGGTATTCGAGGACATAAGCTTCGCTGATCGGGCTTTGCTCATCGATACTGCTGGCGAGTTCCTGGATCAGACTCGCAATGCTGGCCGCATCCGCCGGACGCGCCTCACGGATGGTTATGCCTTGCACTTCGACATGGCTGGCCGGCACCCAGCCCTCCTGCCCCTGGCGGTCAGTGGCCCAATACCAGCCGCTTTCGTGCTCGTGCAGGTTGAGCTCTTCGCCTGCCTGGACGGTCAGCTCGGTAGTGGCATAGTCCCGCAAAGCAATCCCCTGCTCGCCGGCGATCCTGAGGAAATTCTCCGGCGCCCAGCGGCTCTCCCCTGCAACGTTGGTGCACCAGATCCAACCCGGCCATTCGTCGTCCCTCCTGCCCAGTTTCAGCGCTTCACCTTTGACAATGGTCAACGGGTCGAGGAACGCGGCTGAATAAGCTTGTATAACGATACCTTTCACACTGCCTCCATTTCAGTTTTCCAATGCTTTGTTATGCACTGCCCTGGCTATCTATTTTAGCCTATTTCCATCGTACGCAGTTCGCTTAAGATACTTTCCTGTGCACACGCAGGTTCAGCGCCTGCCAGATTCTAGCATAGTGCCCATCTGGACATCACCCCAAATCCATACTATACTTGTGCCGGTACAAATACACAACTTTCTTCGATGAGTCAGAATGCTTTCAAATCTAACCGAGATCGTCCTGCTATCCCTGCAAATCTCCGGGACCGCGCTGGTATTCAGCACCCTGATCGGCGTACCCCTGGGAGTGGTGATGGGCCTGGCGCGCTTCTTCGGGCGCCGCTTCATCGTGGCGCTGCTATATACCGGCATGGGCTTTCCACCGGTGGTAATCGGCCTGTTGGTTTACCTGCTGCTTTCACGCAGCGGGCCATTGGGCCGCCTGAACCTGGCCTTTATCCCTGAATTATTCACGCCCGGTGCGATGATCGTAGCGCAAACCATCATCGCTTTCCCCCTGGTCGCCGGCTTCACCATGGCGGCGGTGATGAGCGTAGACCCACAACTGCACCAGCAAGTGTTATCGCTGGGTGCCACCAAACGCCAGGCAGCCTGGACAGTACTGTGGGAGGCGCGCCTGGGTGTGGTCGTTTCGATCGTCGCCGGGCTGGGCAGCATCATTTCCGAGGTTGGCGCAGTGATGCTGGTAGGAGGCAACATCGCTCACAGCACACGCGTCATGACCACTGCCATCGTATTGGAAACCCGCAAGGGCAACTTCGACCTGGCGCTGGCCCTGGGAGGCTTCTTGCTGCTGCTCTCATTCCTGATCAACCTGGCGATGCTGCGCCTGCAAGGGAGGGCCCTGGATGAGTGAAAACCAGCCCGTCTACCAGGTACGCGATTTGCAGAAGAACTACAACGAGCGCACGGTTTTAGCGCTCGAGTCTCTGGATGTATATCCCGGCGAGATCCTGGCGCTGGTGGGGCCCAGCGGAGCTGGCAAGAGCACCCTGCTGCGCCTGCTCAACTTTCTGGAAGCCCCCAGCCAGGGATTCATTGAATTTCAGGGGGCGCGCTTCGAACCCGGGCAGGAAATGCCCCTGGCCCAGCGCCGCCGGGTTACCACGGTTTTCCAGCGCCCGATGCTGCTCAACCAGAGCGTAATCGACAACGTGACCTACGGGCTGCGCCTGCGCGGCGAGCGCAAGGCGCTCGATCTGGCCCGCCAGGCATTGACCCAGGTTGGACTAGAGGGTATGCAGGGCCAGCGCGCCCGTTCGCTCTCTGGAGGCGAAGCACAGCGCGTGGCGCTCGCCAGGGCCATCGTGCTGAAACCAGCAGTCTTGCTGCTGGACGAGCCTACCGCAAACCTGGATCCCTACAACGTTGGACTGATCGAAGACATCGTTCGCCAGGCCAACCGACGCCAGGAAGTCACGGTTGTGCTGGTGACCCACAATGTTTTCCAAGCCCGCCGCCTGGCCCACCGGGTAGCTTTTCTACTTTCAGGGAAACTGGTAGAAGTCGCCGAGGTGGAGCCATTCTTTCAATCGCCCCAGGATGAACGCACACGCGCCTTCACGCAGGGCGAAATGGTGTATTGAGATAGCCCGTGTATTCGGGTTGATCAAAATAACCTGCAAAGTGGCCGAAATCGGCGCCGAAATCGGCAGTGCAGGAATCTAAGTGAGAGCGAGGAGAAAAGCATGTCTAGAAAACTATTCCAAATCGTCAGTTTACTCGTTATTCTGGCGGTCTTTGCCACGGCCTGCACCGGCCCGGCAGCCACGCCAGAACCCACACAAGCCCCACCACCCACACAAGAAGCCCCAAAGCCAGAACCAACTGCCACCACGGCTGAGGCGGCTGGCAAAAAACTGATCCTGGCGACCACCACTTCCACTCAGGACTCGGGCCTGCTGGATTACCTGCTGCCAGATTTCGAAGCCCTGGCAGGCGTCAAGATTGACGTAATCGCGGTGGGCACCGGACAGGCGATCACGCTGGGTGAGGATGGCAACGCCGACGTACTGCTGGTACACGCCCGTTCCAAAGAAGACGCCTTTATGGAGGCCGGTCATGGCACCCGTCGTGAAGATGTGATGTACAACGACTTCGTTATCGTCGGCCCAGAGAGCGACCCGGCCGGCATCAAAGGCATGACCGATGCAGCCGAGGCTTTCGCCAAGATCGCCAGCGCACAGGCCAAGTTCGTCTCGCGCGGCGATGACTCCGGCACCCACACCAAAGAGAAAAGCATCTGGGCGGCAGCCAGCATCGAACCCGCGGGAGATTGGTACATCTCATCCGGGCAAGGTATGGGTGAGGTGCTGACCATGTCGGATGAGCAACAGGCCTACACGCTCAGCGACCGGGCCACCTACCTGGCGCGCACCAAGGAAGGCCTGAAGCTGGTTGTGCTGGTGGAAGGCGATCCGATCCTGTTCAACCCCTACGGCGTGATCGCCGTCAACCCAGACAAAAACGCCAACATCCAGGCCAACCTGGCGAACCAGTTCATCGATTGGCTGGTCTCGCTGCCCGTCCAGGATAAGATCGCCGAATTTGGCAAAGCTGATTTCGGCCAGTCGCTGTTCATCCCTGACTCGAACGCCTGGCGCGAGGCTCACCCGCCTGAACCCACTGCTGAGCCCGAGCCAACCACCGAACCTGTGGCAGCCGCAGCCGCGCTCAAGGTGACTGGCAAGGTTACCCAGGAAATGGCCTGGTCGGAAGAAGAGGTCAAGGCCATGAATACTATCGAAGCCCAGTCTCCCAACAAACAGGGCGAAATGCAAACTTATACCGGCGTGCTCATCGCCGACCTGCTCAACCTGGCCGCGCCGCTGCCAGAGGCCACCAAGGTGGTTTTCGTGGCCGATGATGGCTACACATCAGAAGTCGCCCTGGCAGACGTGATGGCCTGCACCAATTGCATCGTTTCCTTCCGCAACCAGGGTGGTTTCAGCATCGTCATGCCGGGTTTCGCGGGCAATCTGCAAGTCAAGGGTGTTGTTGAGCTGCGCGTCGAGTAAAATAGACTCTTGGATCTTTACCAGGCCCCGGGGGATGCGTGAATCCTAGTTTAGCTCGCCGGGGCCTGGCTATTCTTGGAGGTAAAGAAGCACATGAGTCTAAAGAGAGATGAAACCGGAAGGCTGCACATCGAAACGCCGCTGATGGCCGAGTCGCTGATGGATAAGTCCCTGCTGGCCAGCACCGAAACCGAACAGGTCTTCCGGCCCCTGCCGAATTTGGTTGTGATCAAACTGGGCGGTCAAAGCATCATCGACCGCGGCCGCCAGCCCCTGTTGCCCTTATTGGATGAAATCGTCCAGGCCCGCAAAGATCACCAGATTCTGGTCGTCACTGGCGGCGGCACGCGCAGCCGCCATGCGTATGCAATCGCCCTGGACCTGGGCATGCCTACCGGCGTGCTGGCGAAATTGGGCGACAGCATCAGCGAGCAAAATGCCCTGATGGTCTCCCTGCTGTTAGCCCCTTATGGCGGCGTCAAGATCGGCCACGATGACCTGGTCAAGCTGCCTTCGTACCTGGCTCTGGGAGTAATCCCGGTGATGCACGCCATGCCCCCCTACGGGTTGTGGGAAATCCCACCCCAGCAAGGGCGCATCCCACCGCACCGCACCGATGTAGGCGCCATCCTGACCGCCGAAGTCATTGGGGCCAGTAGCTGCATCCTGGTGAAGGACGAACCTGGCCTGATGAGCGCAGACCCCAAGAAGGACCCCAGCGCCAGCTTCATCCCCGAAATCGAGGTCGGCGAGCTGCAGCGCATGGACCTCGAAGACCTGCCAGTCGAACGCGCCATGCTCGACTGCCTGGCGCGAGCGCGCAGCGTGCGCCAGGTGTTGCTGGTCAATGGGAGACAGCCAGGGCACCTGACCCGCGCCTTACAAGGCGAGAATCCCGGCACGCGCATCTACCGCGCCGGTTGAAATGCCGGCTCGCCTGTATTCGCCTTTAGCCGGGCGCCTGGCGGTCTCGACGCCGGGCAGCGCCCGGGGTGCTCTCGATCAGGCTGCTTTCCAGGTTGAGCGCCTGGCCTTCCGCCAGGGCCAGGGTCACCTGGCGATGAGCGTGTTCCAGGGTGCGCTGGAATGTCGAGCGCGAAATACCCATGCGCTCGGCCGCACCGGCTTGCGAGAGCCCTTCCAGGTGCGCCAGGCGCAGGGCTTCCAGTTCATCTGGCAGCAGCAGAACCTGGCGCAGTTCATCCAGCGGTACGCCGGCCGGTTTGTAGATCGCCGGGCGAGGCGCTCGCCCCAGGCGGCGACGTTTGCGAGGCCGGGCCACGAGAGCTATTCCTTGCGTTGTTTGCGGCGGCGCCTGCCTCCCTGGTCACCCCGGTGCTCTCCATCTCCTTCGGCCTGCTCGCCGCGCGGCAGATGGACCACTTCGGCGCCTACGGCCTGGGCCAACGCATCCAGTTCGGTCTTACGAATATGCTGGGTGTAAACCTTCAAATCGATGCCTTCTACAGCTACGATGACGAAGCGAGGGCGGCCCTCTCCCCGGCCGACACGCGTGCGCTCGCGTACGAAAATTTTGCTCATTTCAACCTCCATAATCTTGAGATGTGCGTTCGATTGTGAAGAGAACTATCTTTTTATGGGCATATACCCATAATGATTATAATCCTAATCCTACCAGGAGTCAAACCTATGATCGTTCACATCGGTATGGATGACACCGATAATCACGAATCGCGCGGCACCGGCCGCCTGGCACGCGCTGTTGCTGAAGAATTAGCCATCGATTTTCCCTTGTTAGGAGTGACGCGCCACCAGTTGCTGGTCGACCCGCGCATCCCTTACACCTCTCACAACAGCAGCGCGGTCATCACCCTGGAAATCAACGGGGCCGCTGACCTGCAAAACCTGTTCGAGCGGGTGCGCGCCAGCATGCTGGCCGATTTCATCCCAGGCAGCGACCCCGGTCTGTGCCTGGCTATCGCCCAGGCCGCACAAGCGCTGTCCGCTTTTGGAAAGCGAGCGCAGCAAGAAGTGGTGACACAAGCCGAGGCCCTGGCGTTAGCGCAGGAGCACCGGGTCTTGCTGGCCGGGCTGGGCGGCGAAAACACCGGCGTGATCGGGGCGCTGGCCGCCGTAGGATTGGCAGCCAGCGGGGAAGATGGCCGCTACCTGCTGGTCGGGCGCTCGCGGCAGCTAAGTGGTTTGCTCGACCCGGCTGCCATCCTGGCGGCTGGCATCACGGCTGTGCGCACCCCAGACGGGCAGCCGGTCGAGCAGGGGTTGATCCTGGCGGATAAGCTGCGCCCGGCCCGGCGCGGCAACCAACCTATCCTGTACGTTGAGTGGCAACAGGACCATTGGGAGCCGCTCAAACTCAACTAGCATGAACGAGATTCTACGCGCCGAGGCAGTCGCCTTCGGCTATCCGCAAGATGGCCGTGGGCTGGCGCCAGTCTCCCTGCAACTCTCGCCCGGCGAGATCCTGCACATCAGCAGCCCTTCAGGCGGCGGGAAGAGCACCCTGGCGCGCAGCCTGACCGGCCTGATCCCGCATCTGTACCACGGGCAGATGCAGGGAGAGGTGTGGCTGTGCGGGCAGCGCACCGACCAGCAGCCATTGTGGGCGCTCAGCGAAATGGCCGGGCTGGTGATGCAAAACCCCACCGCGCAAATGCTGGCGCCGAGCGTCGAGGAGGAGATCATCTTCGGCCTGGAGAACCTCGGTTTGCCCACAGCGGAAATCGACCGCCGCGTCGACCAGGCGCTGGCGGAATTCGGTTTGCAATCCATGCGCCGGCGCACCCCGCAGACGCTTTCTGGTGGTGAGCAGCAAAAGCTCGCCCTGGCAGCCATCACCGCGCGCCGCCCACCTGTGCTGGTGCTGGACGAACCGCTCTCGATGCTGGACACCACGGCAGCCTTTGATCTGATCGATCTCATCGCCCGGCAATCGACTCAAGGCACAGCCGTGGCCATCTGCGAACACCGCCACGAATACCTGAGCGCGCTGGCTGGCCTGAAAACCCTGGAACTATCTGGCGCAGGCGCCACTATAGCCAGCGAAAGCTCGCTGGAATGGCCCGGCGAGCGCCTTGCTGAGCAACGCTTACAGGCGCGTGGGCTGCGCGTCGAGCGCGGCGGCAGGCTGATCCTGGATGGATGGGATTTCTGCCTGCCAGGCGGCAAAGTGGTGGCCTTTGTGGGGCGCAACGGCGTAGGCAAGACCACCCTGCTGCGCGCCATCGCCGGCCTACAGCCGTACTCCGGAGAGCTGCGCCTGCTAGAGAATGGACTCAACGCAACCCCGAACTTCGGCATCGTCTTCCAGAACCCCGATCTACAATTATTCAACGCCAGTGTGCACGATGAAATCCTGTATGCCGTACCCAATCCAGATACGAGGCTCTACGAACGCCTGTTGAGGGCCCTGGACCTGGAACGCTACGCCCAAACACCGCCGCTGCTGCTCAGCGAAGGTGAAAAGCGGCGCGTGGCCCTGGCAACGGCGCTGATGCACAAACCCCGGCACGGCATCCTGCTGGACGAGCCTGCCCTGGGGCAGGATCAAGACCATAAACGTATGCTGATCGGCCTGCTGCGCAGCCTGGCAGGTACCGGGCAGATGGTTGTTTACTCCACTCACGATATCGAACTGGCGGCGCAGGCGCACCAGCTTTTTTTGCTCGGCAGCACAGGCATTCTGGCTGCCGGATCACCCCGCGAAGTATTCTGCCAGGCAGGCGCCTGGGAACAGGCTGGGCTGCGCCTGCCGGACTGGGCAATGCAGCGATGCTGAGAAAAGATTTCCTCGGCCGCGCCCTGCGCCCCAATCTGGTGCAAACCTCTCCTTTGCGCCGGGTGGACCCGCGCGTAAAAATGATTATTGCGCTGTGCGCCTCGCTGGTAGTGATGCTGCCGCTGGAACGCTTGCTGGTCTTTCTGGCTGGCTACCTGGCTTTCCTGGCCTGGGGCCAGCTCCTGCCCAGCGCCGCCCGCCAGGCATGGCGCCTGCGCTGGCTTTTGGTGCTGCTCTTCATCCTGGATTGGTGGCTGGTTGGCCTGGATCTGGCCGTGATCATCACCTTGCGCTTGATCCTGCTGGCAGGCGTGTTCTCGCTGCTGGTGGCAACCACCACGCCGCGCGAGCTGGGCCTGGCCCTGGAAAGCCTGCACCTGCCCTACCGCTACGCTTTCAGCCTGGGGCTGGCCTTCCAAAGCCTGAGCCTGCTCGAAGAGGAATGGTGGATGATCCAGGAAGCGCAGTTATCGCGCCGCGCCTGGTCCTGGAAAACCGGCTGGCGGCAGGCGCTGCGCCGCCTGGGAGACCTGGTATCGCTAACGGTGCCGGCTATCGTGCTGACAACCAAGCGCGCCTGGATGATCACCGAAGCTGCTTATGCGCGCGGCTTCGACGCGCCCCACCGGCGTCCCTATCACAGGCTGCACCTGACCGCCCGCGACTGGCTGATCCTGGCCGCGGCGGTGATCTCTATTGCATCTTTGTTTCTATGGAGGTAATCAATGTCAACTAACCGACGCATCCTGATCGCCGTGATCCTCATCCTGGTCTTGGCCGGCGTGGTGATCGGCGTAGATTTACTTCAGCGCGCAACCCCCAAGCGGCTGCCCGGCACGGCTATCCCCCTGTCTCCAGGCAGCGTGCCGATCTATTTGAACGGCGAGCTGACCGGCGGCTTCGCCCCTGCCGACCTGGAGAACCTGGAACAAGTCAGCTTCACCGACGCCGAGGAGGGCAAACTGCAAGACGGCTGGCTGCTGCGTGAGGTGATGCTGCTCTACGTCCCTGCCAACAAGCTGAAGCCCGAAGCGCAGATTGTCATCTCCAGCTCCAGCCGGAATAAATCCATCCAGCTCACCTGGGCTGAAGTCAACGAGCAAGCCAACATGGTTATGTTCGACCTGTCGAACCGCGGCACACTCAAACTGGTGTCCTTGCTGCCGCAACTGGACAGGCGCGACGAATGGGTCCAGGACGTTGACCGCATCGAAGTGACTCAGCCATGAAAGCGCGCTACTTCTCCACCTTCCAATTAATCCTGATGGCGTTGTTCGCTGCCCTGATAGTTGTCGCCAAGATCGCCCTGCGCCTGCCGCTACAGCTTCCCGGCCATTCCGGCCTGTTCTGGATGGCAATCCTGGTGGTTGCTTCGCAGGTAGTGCCCAAGCCCGGCTCCACCAGCCTGGTCGGCCTGACCTCTGGCTTGCTGGCAGCCTTCCTGGGCCTGGGTGATTTCGGCGCCCTGGATACGCTGCTCTCTTACACGCTGGCGGGGGTCGGCGTCGACCTGGCCTTGCTGCTGCTGCGCAACCCCGAAAACCTGGTGGTCGCCTCCCTGGTGGGCGCTATCGGTCACCTGGCCAAATTCCTGGTCAAGTGGCTGATGGGCATGATCAGCGGGGCGCCGTTGGGCTTTGTCGCCCTGGGCCTGGCGCGTTCGCTGGTCAGCTACATCGTCTTCGGCGCCCTGGGCGGCCTGCTCGGCGGGCTGACCCTGATCGCCCTGCGCAAGGCTGGCTTTTTCGCTTACATCGCCGAGAAGCGCTAAAATTGGCTTTGAGCCCTTGCTTGACAAAGCTGCCGAAATTTTGTACAATATAGACGCGAATGCTCGGGTGCCCCCCTCACTCGGGCATTCGCATTTAATCGGCGCCCTCATCTGGTATTTCAATCGTGAACCGCACGCTTGCGCCCGATATAATCGATGTAGCCCTGCACCAGGCGCTCGCCATCCTCAAACCAGCGTTCCAGCAGCCTGTTTTCTTTGTGCAAGAGATCAAACGCGGCGAAATACAGTTCAGCTTCCTGGGCGTCATAGTAGGAATGGATCACCGCTTCACCCGCCTCGATCTGCGCATACTCGCCATCGCCAACCCGTTCTCCAGTTCCAAAGCCACAATCAGCATGAGATAGAAAATTCACGAAACAAAGCCCACCTGGCTTGAGCACGCGTTCGATTTCCTGCATGGCAACTGCTACATCACTTTTACGCATGTGGAAAATCGTGTTGTATGCATATACAAAGCTGATCGACCTGTCATCAAACGGCAGTTGGCGCATATCCCCCTGGCGCAAGTCAACATCCAGATGGTTATCAGTGCAATATTGCTGCGCCGCAGCCAGTCGTTCAGGCGAAATATCAATGCCATGCACTACATAGCCGCGCTCCTGGAAGCGTACAAACAACGGTTCCAACGATGGCCAGATACCCGCACCGCATTCCAGAATTTCTTTTTCCAGCGAGCTATCTTCACAATGCTCGAGGAAAGTGAATAGTTGAGGGGCCCTCATAGCAAACCTCCATACTCCAAAGTATCAGGGGTAGACCCATTCTTCAAAGACTGCCGTCAGATCGCAGGCGCAGTGCTTCTCAGCAAGCTGGCGGAAAATTTTCCCGGTAGCAATACCCCACATGTTTGTGGTGTAGTAATCCCGCAAAAAGGCATCGAATGCCTCCCTTCCCATCTCCTTAGCTAAGGCTTCGATGAACATTGGGCCGCGCCCGTAGACAATGGCGCTGTACGCCTTGGGTTCGTAGGCGTCTGCCACCATGCCGACCGGGGTCTTGGCGCGCTCGACCCGGTCCCAGCGGGCGAACCAGCTCTGGCGATATGACGCAGCTGCATTTTGGCCATAAGCATCCACATAATAATCCCACACCAGATACTGCACCAGGGCTTCGTCCAACCAGGGCTCGTTGGTTTGATCGTTGCCAACCACATTGTAGAACCATTGGTGAGCGATTTCGTGGGCGATGACCGACTCTCGCAGCGCTTGCGCTGGTGTGCCGCTGATGACTGCCTCGGGATCGTAAACCGCCAGGGCAATCGCCGCTACGCCAGGGTATTCCACTCCCAGGGCCTGCATAGGCGTGCTGACAACATCCAGCTCGGAATATGGGTAATCGCCAAGGCGCTGGTCATAGATCTGCAGCGCCCTTTCGGCGTCAGACAGGGCGGCCTGCATTGATTCGGGGAACTCTTCCACGCCATAACTATTGAGGGTAACTTCACCGATGGTTTTACTGACCCGAGTGAAGCGTTGGCTGCCAGCCAGGTAGAAATCACGCGCCGGGCCAGCAGCGTAGGTCACGGTCTGATGCCCTTGATCTTCCTTTCGAGCAATCTCCACACCCGAAGCCACCAGCGTCAAATTTGCCGGCGCAGACACGCGCACCAGGTAGAAGCTGGCATCAAAGTAAGGGATGTCCCCTACCTTAGAGGGGGCGGCTCTGTACCAGCCCGCGTCATCGTGTTAGTATGTTAACGAGCGACCCGCAGGGACGCCTGCAAGGGGTTGCGGCCGGGCACGTTTCGGGGTAAGCTTCGTTTGTTACAGAACGGGGACGCGTACCCCGGGAACGCTGCGTCAGGG